>DDNC01000013.1:179871-195200 GCA_002340985.1 Firmicutes bacterium UBA2530
ATACCACAATTCTGCATCAGAATCACGTACTCCACGTGCGATGGGACGGAAGTTTTATACTACATGGCAAAAATTAAACTGGCCTTGTAAAACCTTTCGATTTAAAACCAAAGCAGCATATGCTTCTAATTCCTTTTTTGTCATCTGGTCCCCTCTTGGCGGAAGTATATTAATCAACCCTATTCAAAATCCGCCTCAATATAGTCACCCATTATTCCGGCATATCCCAAAAGAAACCATGATCTCCGGAAAAATACCAATTTCACAAATAATATTGAAAAGCCTTCTTCACCAATTTATAATTCAATCATGTACCTCTCTTGATAGCAATAATAAAGGATATAGGTACAAAAGATTTTGCTACTACACAACCATTAAATCTCTAAGCAATTGCGCCCTTTCTCTTTAGCCATATAGAGCTTTTTATCCGCAACTTTTATTATTTCTTCTGGACCATTAAAGGTATTGTTATACTCTGTAATTCCTGCACTAACAGTTATAACTTCATAAGGACTTTCTTCATGAGGTATATTGAGATTTTGTACAGCTTTTATAATTTCGTCTCCTACTTTTTTTGCCATATCAATCTCTAAATTATTAAAAATTACTATAAACTCTTCTCCTCCATATCTGAAAACACGATCCTCTTTTCTTATATTATCCTTGAAAGTATTTGCAACCTTTTTAATAATTTCATCACCATCCGTATGTCCATACCTATCATTGTAGCTTTTAAAGAAATCAATATCTATCATCATAACCGAAAAGGTTCCTAATTTCATTTTAGCTTCTAAAAAAACGTCATTAATACTTTTATCAAAGGCTCTTCTATTATGAATACCTGTAAGACCATCTAGCAAGCTTAATTTCATTAGGTCATTGTTCGCCTTTTCTAATGCTTTCGTTCGCTCTTCCACAATACCTTCAAGATTTTCTTTAAAATTCTTTATATTTATGGACATGTCATAAAAGCTTCTAGATAGTAGCCCAATTTCGTTTTTTAGTTCTATAGGGAGCTCAATTTCGCCTTCAGCCACCTTATCGTATTCTCCTCTACCAACAGCTTCAGCAGCCTGTCGCAACTTCATTAAATGCCTTTCACCTTGGTATTTCATAACATAATAAACTATAAAAAGAATGGTAAAAAGAATAGCCATACCCTCAATAAAAACTTTTATAGCAGCTAAATGAGCGATTTTTCTAATATTCTCCATAGGCAAAACTCTTATTAAATACCAGTTTGGCTCTTTCATGTCACCTACTGCAAAATAGCTGTCATAAGCTTTGCCTTCAATAATTTTCACTTTATTATAATCTTGTCCTACATTTTTCTGAATCAATCCATAGGCTTCTTTTACTAAAGGAATATTTATTTTATCTATGGATAGTTCCCCTATCAATTTTTTACCATCGTCAGGATTATTCGGATGGGCTATCAAATATCCATCTTTCCTCATAATAAAATTATAAGTACCATTAGCGCTCCTCTCAGTTAAACGCTCTACTAAGTCAGATAAATATACATCATTTCCTGGAGTTATAAGATGCCTTCCTTCAAAATCAACAGGATGCATATAGCTTATTGTCCACTTTTGTGCTGTTTCATCATAATAAAGTCCAGACCAAACAGATTTTCTCTCTGGATTATCTTTTTTATTTACAGACTTTATAACCCCAAGCTCATTCATGCGAAGATCTGCTTTTGCATTCAGGCCCCAAGGTTCTCCCGGATAGAAAAGAACACTTGCATTTTCTGGAAAGGCAACACTCACATTAGGGAAACGATTGGTCCATGCAGGACCTAACTTAGATAGTACTTTAATAGACAGTACAAGTCTTCTTTGGAAATCAGCATCATCTACCTTTTGATTATTGCCTATAAAACTAGACATACCATAAATATAATTGCCATCTTTCGTATAAATACCATCAAAATATTCCTTCTTCATTCTTGTAGCACCTTGGCTATCAACAAAATAATAGGACCAAAATTCATCTTTTGACACTTTTATACCAGAATTATAAAGCTTCATAAATTCCTTTTCAAAAACCTTTGAATTGTCTTCAGCCAGTTTAAAAATCTCGCTATCTACCCGAACTCTTTCTGAAACATAAGAACTTAGTTCTTCTAGCCTTTTATTCTTCTCGCTTTCATAGACACTTATATAAGAAATGAAAGCTAATATAGAAACAATGCCTATAGAGATATAAAATACTTTAAAAAGTATTTCATTTATTAAAGAAAAATTTTTATTCTTTAAGTTTAACTTCATTAGCTGATCTCCCTTGGTCAATATCTTACAGTACTTAGTATCTTTTATTGCATTTCTTGTCTTTGTTGACCTTTGTAAAAACAAAATAGTTGAAGAAGTCCCTAAAATTAAAAATCTATATAGTTTTTAGTTGTAGCAACACGCAAGTCTCCACATGCCTTGAGTGTGCAATAATGATGACCATCACACCTAATACCCGCTTGGTGTCAGGGTATATTTTCAATAATTTCAGCATGTAATGTTTCATTCTCGATTAAAAGCTATATCAATAAGTTCCTAACGCCTCACAAAGATGCTTGTCTGTCAGTCTATGGTTACTGGTATCTGCCAGCGTATTTATTCTTAAATTATCTATAAGAATAGCCTTACAAAAATATCCACTATCACTAACCATCGTAGTGGCAAATGACCTCATTGCACAATCCATTTGAACCCTTGTTATAGTAGCAAGAACTGTATATTTCTTTTATCTAGTGCAAACAGAAAGGAATCTATCAGCTTTAGTTCGCAACTCATCCTCTCTACCTATACACGATAATTATATACCATTTCAATTTTTACTACAATGCAATAGTATCAGTCTATCAAAAAATATCTTTTTATCCCGAGAACCATCATTTTTTAATATTAAAAGAAATGTATTAAAAACCTGAATTTTAGTCAACTTCATTCCTTATTATTCTTTCATCATAAACTCCATTCTGACAAATTTCCTTAATCAATGTCTCTCGAATCCACTCTTCATCCAAAGTAGGTAAATTATCACAGGATCTCCCTCCTTTTTCAATCCTTGTTCCATACCTCCAAACAACCTTTCTCCTTTCAGTTCTTCTTCTATATGAAGTGCCACAACAATTACATACTAGCAGGTTTCTCAGAAGATATTTGCCATTATATTTGCTATTGCTGAATTCCACTGTACCATCTTCTCAATCATAAAATACACCTGCAAAATCCCATTCAGAATTCGCCTGAATCAAACCAGTATAATATTTGATTTGAGTATCAATGCTACTTTCCGGGTTTCCCGCTCTGTACTGACTCTGAATATGCGGCAACCTTTAATTTTCCAGCATTTCTCAAAGGGTTATTGGCAGAAATAAATATAATTTTCTTCATAACAATATACTCCTCATAATTTTTTCAAAGAAAAAGAGCGCAAAAGCAAATCGCTCTTACACTCATGGTTTATTATTACCCCCTCGGTGGAGGTGTATATAATTATCTTGATATTTGCTAACGCATTCTAATACTTTTTGTATCAAAATTATAAACATCAAAATACTCAAATACTCATTTGAAGGTTATGTTCATTACAATTTATATTCTTCTTAAAATTTTCCCATAGAGATGTGGGCCGTGCCATAATAAAATCACTATCTGGAAGATTCCTTGTGATAATGAAATCATCCTCTTTTATTCGATTTTTTCAAGCATATATGTCTGGCTTGCATCTGATGCCTCTGTCCACAGTATGATTTTAGTACCATTTGCTATTTTCCCACCCGATATGCCTAAATAAAATCCTTTACTGTCCATGATTCTATATGTCCCATCAGCCTGTTCTGTTATCGTAAATGTTATTTCACTATTGTCGGTTACGGAGCCTGATTGTGTGAGCGCTGCACCCTTTGTTCCGCCGCTTATTAACCATTTGTCGGCATGAACACTCTGAATAGTATATTGGTTATCCTTCACTTTGGTAATCTTAAATTTTTGATTACTATTATTGTTGTTCTTATAGATAAGTATCTTTGCACCATCTTCCTTGCTTGAACCAGTCACATCCATTACAAAGTCTGGATTCTTTGCAGACTTTATAAAGTAAGTGCCACTGTCTTCCAACTTATCATTCTTTGGCTTTAATTTTGGCCCATCAGTAGGAAAAAACGTAAATTCAGCATTTTTTGGTGCGTCTGTGCTTGATTGAGGTGATAATAAAAGAGGTGTCCCATCATTTACAACCCCTGAAGCTGATAGTACAAACCCTGTGTTATTGGATGGTCGTAAGCTATACCTGTTGTTATCAAAGAATCCGCCATTATTTTCAAAATATACGTTCCAAAGATATGGGTCCTTTAATGCTCTCGCCCTTACCCCTTTAGCAGGCGTACCTTCTATCCCTAAATATTTTCCATCTTCTGTTTTTAAGGTGATTTGATTATTTCCTTTATTTTCTGCGTAAAATTTATTTCCANNTCCATTTCTAAGTTCTGCATTTCCTTGGGCATCTATTTCTATACTTAACACATTATTCACATGATCATATAAAAGCTCATACCAACCATCCTTAGATATTAATGGAATATCAGGGTTTGAAATGTATGTTACAGGTGAAGAGCCTGCCCCACTAGGTATACTGTATTCTTGTATAGTAGTCTTTGGGCTGTAATTTTCTGGTTTTGGTCCACCTATCTTAGCAGCTACGTCAGCTGGTACTGTAAATATTCTTACTACGTAGAAGCTAGCACCTACATTTCCATACTTAGACTTAATAGCATCATCATCGGTAGATGTACTAAATGTATATTCTGTACCATTTACTGCTTTAAATGATTCGCCTTGCCCTATTTTTGCTATTTCACGATCATCATACTCACTTGCATATGATACAACTGGCCATAATGCCCCACTTTCAAAATATATATTATTGTATGGCGCTACCATATATTCAGTTTGTTGCCAATAAGCTGTATCATATGGAGGAACATATTTTGTTAATTTTATATCTGCTCCTTCTGAAACTATTATAAAATGAATTATATTTGCTCCTGCCGGGTCATAGCCAAGAACGCGTGCGTATGCATGACTGTTAGATATTTCGAGTGTAAGCAGTCCATCAAGGTTTATTGTCTTTGTTTTCCCACCTTTTGCTGTTACACTCCCTTGAGGTGCATTTCCGGTATAAGCTACACCGGGCTGAATGACTGCCTTGCTTGCTGTGCTGTCCCAGTATACATTAAACTGTGATGCAGTACCAGAAAGCTTCTGTGCGAACTCACGCAACTGGATGTAATTTGTATCACCATCAATTAGCCTTGCATCTGAAAATGTAAATGCTTTTCCATTTAACATAAATTTTGTATTGCTAATCCTAACATTTGTGGTATTTTGGGTCTTAGTCTTGGTAATCGTTCCGCTATAAGGCTTTCCTGTCTCAATAACTGCATATTGACCGTCCCACCCCACATCGAACTGTGCGGATGTACCGTTTAGCATTGCTGCAATTGCGCGTAGTTGCAAGTAATTAGTATCGTTTATAGAGTACACGGCCGTAACTGAAACGGGCTTACCATCCATCATAAAATCTGTTTTGCTTGGTATTGCAGTGTCTGCAAACACTGCCGTTATAGACAAGTTCATCGCTATAAGCAGAATTAACAACACTCTTTTAATTATTTTTTTCACTGTATTATCCCTCCTAAAGCATAGTCGATTGGGAAATGTTCTCCCTTGTTCACATTGTATAATAATTCCCACTAAAAAAACTCTCCACTTCATGAAACATGATTTTTTTGACATGAAACATGGTTTGAATTATTCCTTCTTCATCATATTCTCAAAATAGTCTAATACATTATAACAATATACTCCTCATTATTTTTTCAAAGAAAAATAGCGTAAAAGCAAATTGCCCTTACGCTCATGGTTTATTATTTATTTTAAATTATTAATGTCCTTGGTGTTGCAACAGGACTACAACCTCTATATGTCCCGTTGCTGCAATTCTGATGACTGTTGAACCTATTACTCCCTTGGCGTCAGGGTATATTTTCAATAATTTCGGCGCTCAACCCTTTTTTTAATAGAATATTTGTACTGATTATACCATGACAACTCTTATTTTTCGATGTTTAATTTAGTAAAGATAAAAGCTGCTAAGGCTAAAACCCTCAGCGTGCTGAAGGTTTTAGTCTTAGCAGTTTTTTCAGCAGAAATTCTCTATCTTTTGCTTATCATTTCTCTTTGTAAATTGGAACTTTTGAGTTACGTGTTATAAACATAATGGGTAACTAAGACGCTATAATATTTAACCAAGTAAGCGTGATAACGCCGCTGTACCCCTCCCTTCGTTATGTTGCATGTTATTTTATGTTCTTGTTCTTAGTTGTAATCTATTACTTTGATAGAGTTTTTAACAATATTAGGAAGATGCTTGGAACGTATCTCAAACTCTATCTCCTGTGGTAACTCATTGTATACGAGAACTGTAGGCAATCCCATGCTTGTATTTTGTTTTAGGTATTGTATGTTAAACGAAAGAATATCGTGTTGTTCATAAGAAAATGTGGTGTAGCAAAATAATCGTTCTATCGCATCATTATATGTTTCCTTATATTCCGCATATTCTTCTGATGCTGATTTACCTTGCATCAAAATATCTATGTCTGGCATATGGTAGGTCAAAGTTGGCGGATAATTTGAGAATCCATCAATGTCTACAAGAGCTTCTATCATAAAAAGTGTTTCTTCCAACGAGTTTTCATTAAACATTTTTATGAATGAATAGCCGGGAATCGGCAGGTCTTTTGCATGGCATATGCATCCTTTAGGAAATATTAATTTTACATCAATATCTTCATCAAATGAAGTTCCTGTATTACTTATTACGCATTGTACATAATATTTCTTTTGTAGAGCAGAGAAATAATCATAATATTCATTATACTCGTCAATCTCCAAATACAAATCCATAATCAAATTATACTTCATTTGTTCTTCATCAGTACCATCAAGTGATGGTTTAGAATTGCCAAAGGGTAACCGCATTGTTGAAACATTTATTTTGAGATTCCCTAGTAGAAAGAAATCATCAGATATTGGAAGTCCTTGCTTTTCACAGTAGTCAATGATTTTTTTTTGTACTTCAGGCTTTATTTCAGCATATTTGACAGTAAACATTCCAGATAGCCTTATTTTTTTCATACTTTCTTTGAGTGATGTGATTTCTTTGTCCGATACATATTTCAACAGAGCAGCATCTTTATCTGTTTTCTCTGGTTCTTGCACTTCTAAGAGTTCAGGAACACATTTTTCAGGAATTACTATTGCTGCTACTTGTTCATATATTTCATTGATTTTTTGCTCTTTGTTTTTCATGAACTCTGAATCTGTCCATTTTCTCGTATATGAGTGTGCATCAGAAGCTGGTTTATTCTCTAATATCCCCCTCAAAGAAAGTTCAGATTTCTTTTGAGCAATAGGTAAAGCACTTATTCCCGCAAAAAATGATAGCTGCTCTTCTTTCGTCATTTCAATATCAAGAAATTCAAGCCGAACGCCATAATTCACCGGCGTATTAAGCATAGTTGCAATGCGTTCTAAATGATAAATGACAATATTAATGGTTGCATCGACATCACACAATTCTTGGCGTTCAGCTAATCTCAACTCTTGATTTGTAATGAATACAAATCCTGATGCTTGATTTGCAGTAACTCCAGAGAAGTCGTCTATAAACTTATCTTTAATGTCTTTGAAAGATTGTTGGCCTCGCGGGAAATACACTCCGGCAATCCATTTGCTATCTTTTTCAAAGAAGACAATATCTTTCTTACCGTCTTTCCCCCCTAATGGATGTGAGGGGTCAATGTTTTGGAAGCCATCATTATGTAATAAAATTGCAGCAAGTCGCTCGGCTGGCGCTTGCCCTCTATCCCATTCTAATAATCTATGCCAAGTTTCTTTGCCTTCATTCATTCGTGCCATAATTATACCCCTTATACTAATTAGAATTGTACGATATAGTTTTATACAAGCTATATCGGTTCGGAACGTAACTAAACTTCGCCTAATTGCTATTATACAAAATTTAAGCTTCTCATAATTAAATATTCAATTATTGGTAACAATTTCAATAATAGGAGTTTCATTAATATGCAATCTAATAAAACTTGTCCTATTTTAGAACAATATCTAAATTATTTAACTATTATTAAAGGTCGAAGTAATAATACTATTCTTGAATACAGAATTGATTTACTCTACTTTTTTAAATTTATAAGTGAGAAACGAAGAATACCACAAGTTAACTTTGATTTTAGTTACATTGACATAACATTTATTAAATCAATTTCTATCAATGACATGTATTCTTTTATCTCTTATTGCCAAACCAATTTAAATTCTTCCGCAGGAACCAGGGCTAGAAAAATAGTGTCCATAAGACAATTTTGGAAATATCTAAATTCAAAAGCTCATTTGCTAGATAGCAATATAGCGGAAGAACTTGAAACCCCTAAACTTCCTAAGCGAATTCCAAAATATTTAACACTCGAAGAATCTGTTCGTTTACTTATAGAATGTAAATCTAATCCTCGTGACAACTGTATTATTACTATTTTTCTAAACTGTGCTCTTCGTTTGTCTGAACTTGCTAATCTAAATATTAACCAAGTTAATACAAATATTCTTTCAGTAATTGGTAAAGGCAATAAAGAGCGTAAAATATTTTTGACACCTGCAACACAAAAGTCTTTAGCTACTTGGCTTCGAATTCACAACACCATGGATGTGCCAACAAATGCGCTTTTTATATCCAGAAAATATTTCTACCCATAAATTACGACATACATCTGCAACTTTAATGTACAAATATGGACATGTTGATATTCGTTCTCTACAACAAATTCTTGGTCATGAAAGTATTGCCACAACAGAATCTATACCCATGTTGATGATTCATTATTGCAATCTGCTGTGAATTCCAATCCACTTGCTTTAATGTTTAATTAGTCTTATGGCAAGCGCAAAGCTTGCCATATTCTAAACATTATAGGAAGTTCGGAGAATACTAAATAACGACTATTTTCATAATTCCATAAACCCCATACCACCGCTTGTTTATAAATCTTCTTTTGTATACATCCATTCAGGTAGTTCATTCCAGAATGTAACAAGTGCATTATAATAATCGATGAAATCTTTATTTTCTATTTGCAACGTAGCTTCTAATAAAGACGAATGATACAAATACAGTAAATCATATTTTCCAATTCCAGTATCGTGTTCAAAATAATCTGGCCTCATTTTTCTAAGTTTCTGTTCCGAATCACCTTCAGAGTGTTTAATGACGTTGACAAGAGCTCGTAATTCTTTAATCTTGGGCCAACAAGTTAATTTTTCGAGTGATTGCTGATGCCATTCAAATACTTCTTTTGAAAAGTTAAACCCTTTCTTTAAATCCCTCTCTTCATACTTAATACCTTCACTTTGGGCTTCGCGATACACAAAATCGAATAGTTGCTGTTCCCATACTTGACAGAGACAACTAATCCACATACTAATATTTCGATACTGCATCAAAGAAAGAATCTTATATTTTTCAAAAGCAGCTTCTTGTACTGTTTCGACATAGTCAGAAGGATCTATTATATTATTTTCGTCACAAGGTTGATGCATTACATTGTCCCATAAGTGATTCTGATAGTCTCTAGCTTCCTTTTCTGCGTCAGCAAAAACAGGCTCTATTTTTTCAAAAAACAGTTCTTTTATTTGCGTTAAATCTTTTATGTATTTCTTTCGTAGCCCCTTGTATAAGTATAATTGCGATTTCATGATTAGTCTCCTCAGTATTTGACAACTTTGTACTGTTTAAATGAATATTTCATAATTGATAAGTCCTGCCATTGGCAAAGTTATGCATTTTGCTACAACAGGATCGTCCACCGATTAAACAAACTGCGAAGCTCAATAAATAAGAATTTGCCGCGTTGTTTATTTTGTCAGGTTCAGACATCATTCCGGTTTACCAGTATTCTCATCTACATGTTTGTGGAATACGGTAAATCTTTCGCTGAGATCATGGATACAGTAGACCTCTGTCTATTCACTCGTTATCACTACCAGCGGCGTCTTGCCGCCCGAATCCTTTATATACTTCTCTGTACTGGCGATAAGCTCAAGCTGCTCATTAGACGCTAAGGATTTCGAAACTCCTGGCTGCGCTATAATTATTGTGAACTTTGGCCTAAGTAATCGCGATTTATCAGCAATGTCCATGAGTTTCGACTCATTCCCGACTATAATACCGCTATAGCCGTGTTTGCGTCGGCGATTTTTTTCACGGTGTATAAGCTTTTCTATCATCGCTTCCTGATTCAATCTACGCCTAATTGATTTTTGCGCCTGTCCGCAGACTTCATATAAATCCTTAATTCTTGCGCCGGGTTGACCTGTAGAGTATTTGCAATGTACAAGATTCGCAACGAGGTTACTACCTTCAATTTTTAACGCTACAATATCGGCTACTTCACCTGCGCCATCGTCATCGATAATTATATCCCAGTTATCCAACGTTTTTATATATTCAATTACTCTGGCTTGAATACTTATGGGATTTCGTTCCCTACCTTGAGATTCAACACTCAAGTCGATGCCGCTCCAATCGATAGCATTAAGTAGTTCCTTGCGATAAGCTGGGGCGTTTTCTTTTGGTATTATCAAAACCATTTCTGGTTCGATTAGGGCTTCCTTATTTAGCAAAACCCGAAGGCCGTACTCATTCAAGAAATTAACAAACGGCACTGTCGATCTTGGCCGTACATAAAAGGCTGTATCTCCATTACCGGCAGTAGAAAAGAGCATCTTGCCACGGTTCATCGTAAGTTGATATTTTGCTTCGGCACCATCGGGCATTGATACGGTAAAGGGGATTGGCCCACTGTCATTATTATCTGTTACCGTGAGATCGATGTCATTAAACGATGCTGTGGAATCTCCTATTTGAATCTGAATGCTCTCACCAACATTGAGCCACGATTCTGTAGGCCACTCAAGACCAAGCACAACAAATTTTTCAGGCCTAGTCTGTAATGGTTTCGGGACAATAAAACCATCCATCACTGCAGCCGGATCGATGCTTGGATCATTAAGCTTTGCACCTATCGATTCTGCCCACGTCATCCATTGCTTAATGTTAATTGCTGCTTTGTGACTCCATATGCGTCCTTTTAGCGATGCGCCAACACTCAACCTTTCTCCGCTTTCGCTATCTAGACCATGGGCAAATATATTTGTTTGTGACTTGTTTCGACGAGCTTCTTCATCTAGGGCCTCAATTACATCTGCACCCACTCGTAATTCGAATTTACTATCCCTGTTTCTGGTATCAAGAAGACCAACATTGGTTGCGATTCGTCGATTCAAAGATGCCATTGTTTTATAAACGCTTCCGCCTTTGTATAACTCTACGGATTCCCCACATATAGCCTCTGCTAACTCCTTGAAAACGCCTTCATTATTGGATGCGTTGATGTAAAGCATGTGATGCGTTGAGTCCCAGTATGCGATAAATAGATTATAACTGATCTGCGCGATACTCTTAACATCTCCCCAACTGATCGCTTCCACGTCTTTAGTAATGAACCATGCTACATGTTCAGCGTGATTAATTGCAGGCTGGTTGATGAGTCTATCCTTATATAAGCTTTCTATTCGTTCTGGACACCATGAAATTGTCTGTGTTTTATAAGCAACGGTGCTCATTTTAGGTGATAAGTTAACAATCGAGATGTCATCTGGTAAGTTGGAAAAAGCTTGTTCAAACTCACTCATCTCTTGTTGTTCTTCAATAGCATCAGCTGATATATTGCGAATAACCTTATTCCAGTCTGAGTCTTCTGCATACAACTCACGAAGCCTAACATCTACATTACGATGACCACGACCGACTACTGCGGTCGCGTCGCCTAACCGCATGCCGCCCACGCGCGCAAACCGACCTATAAACTGTAGTGTTACACCAAGGCTCCTATGCGGATCGTGAATTGCGGCAATTTTTAACGCCGGCAAATCAAACCCTTCGCCTAACATATCGACACATACCACGATTTTGCTCTCCAGGTTTAGTAACTGACTCAACCTTTGTCTGCTCGTTCTAGGCTTGAGACCACTGTATAGAACTATCGGTTTAAGTTCTGGCGCTAACTCTTCATATAATGGTAAAAGTTCATCCGCTCGCTTTTTTGTTTTAACGCGCGCCATCAGTACGTGATCATAATTATTTGATAGATCTTCTCTTAGTTTCCCAATTGCAGTTATTGCTATTGCACGATCTATATCATTAAAATCGACTACTGAGATATAGTTTATTTTGGAAAACACTCCAAGCTCTTGTGCATCTTTGAGTGGAAAAGAATATATTATTTTCCCGCCCAAACGTTGACCGTCTTCACGAAATGGCGTTGCGGTAAACTGGACAACTGGCTTACCAATGAAACTATCTCTCATCTCTTTCCAAGTAGCTGCCGCAATATGGTGCGCCTCATCTACAAAAAGATGAGTAAATTGTTCCAGAAAAGCGGCGCGTATTGTAGACTCGCTTTCGTTCAAAGCTGATACCGTTGCAATGACTACATTACATACTTTTGCAAATGCCTTCGCACCGTCTTTCGTCTTAAAACCATGTTCCACCTTTCCCACAACCGGTTTCATAGCCGACAAACCAATGACTCCAAATTCTTGTAAAACTCCATAAGACTCAAATTTTCTGGCAATTTGAGTGCGTAAGGCATCAGATGGAACAATTACTAATAATCTTGGTATACGGTGTGCAGCGAATATTGACACCATTGTTTCGGTTTTTCCGGTCCCTGTCGGCATAACAATTGTTACAGGCTCTTTAACTGAAAGTGTCCAGTTGGCCGATACTGCATGCAACGCACCAATTTGTGGCAATCTAAGCCCTTTGTCTGTTGCATTTTCTTGTTTATATGAAAATTGATCTAATAGCGAATTTAGTACATCAGATGCAGATATCAGCTCGGGTTGATTGAGCCACTCGCAATTATTTATCTGAAAAGCTGGATCAGTCAAATAGTTAGCCCTAATAAAAGGCTTTTGAGGAAGCTTGCTTTCATTACGATTAAGTAAACGGTAGCGTCTTTTACTGTTAAATCTAACATAGTTGCTTTCCCCAGTGCTTTCAAACGCAACGATCCCACTAGGTTCAACAAGCTGCGTGGCACTATTACCATCGACTATAAACGGATTCACATAAAGTGAAGGTACTCTATTTTCTGCTGTTCTAGGCATATATTGCCCTCCTAAATTACCATTTCGAAACGTTATATTTCGATAGTTTATTGTCACATAATAGGATTGATATGCTATTAAATGTTTGCCTCGTTATTACTCTTACATGCTAAAAATATCTTCCCATTATTGCTAAACTTATCACTAACAAAGAATTGCTCTTGTCAAATATAACAATAAACACAATACTCTTTCAATAGCACTTTGATATATGTTTAGCTGTTGCTTTACTGGTAACAAATCAAAGCTAACATTCAATCGTTACAAGATATTTGCAAAATACCCAGCAGTGGTTCTGGAAAACACAACTTTCGAAGGGAACACGTTCTCGCCCATATTTGCTAAACCAACAAGAGTCATCGCCCATTCAGATAACTCTCTTGGAATTCGATAGCATTTTACTTCGTCTTCTTCTACAATCGTAACTACTGGAATCATTTCTCTACTTAAGCCTACTGATAATACATCGAAGGTTTGGTGTCCGTTTTTTATTTCAAGCAAAGGTTGTCTGTCAATATCAAAGTATACCTTCACACCTCGACGATTTATTACAAAACCATTAGATATGTCATTATCTGTAACAGCATCAATTGGCAATGTCGGTATTTGCCTGCCGTTTTTCATCTGTTCAAAATGCTCAGCAAGATGTTCACAAGAATAAGCGTTGAAATACTCACCTTGCATATCAAGGTCTTTTTTTATATCTTCCACCGATTTAAAATGATTCATGAAACCTAAGAGAGCAATGAGCACAATCAAATCATCCGAGTATGTTCCGACAAACGACTTATACCATGCCTTGTTCAATTCAATGACCACTCGGTGCAATTTCTTGTAAAGGGCAAGCTGTCTCTCATTGACGACGAACCAGCTCTTATCGAGAATCTTCTTGTTTATCAGTTCTTCAGACGAAGCATATTCCAGTGTGTTATGTAGTGCCTTAAGCAATTTTGAAATGATGCCTGCCAACATATCAGCCATACGAATTCCGCAGGAAGTCAATGAGTCTGCCTCGAAAACTGAGCGTAAGCCCACTCGTTCAGCGGCTTTTACCGTGTTGCTATTTTCGCCTTCATGGTCTATGGTAATCGAATAATCATGAATTCCTTTTTCATCCTTGAATTTTCTAAATCCCACGAAAGCAATATCATAATTCCAGTCAATTGTTTTAATCGTGGACACGTCGTCCAAGAGCAAGAGAATTTGACTGAATTGCTCGATTTCCTTTTGCTTCAACGTTTCGTTTGCCTTATCTTTTTCGATTTGGGCTGTAAAGAAATCTTTCAATAAGCCAATAAGTTCACCTGTATTATTATACATGCCCGCCATAATTTTGCTTGGCTGATACAAGACAATTGCCTTCGTGATGGAATATTTCATCGCATCCATATCCACGAAAAGGCTGTTTTCATAGTACTCAAAAAGCTGATGAATGATGTATTCGATTTTGCTTGTGACAGCATAGTAGACAAGGATTCTTTCATCGAACAGCGTCAAGAAGTCCTCTAACAAGGAGAGGTTGTCAGCGTTCAAGGAGGCAAAACCACTTTTTAGTTGGCTTTGCTTAATAGTAGTGCTTTTTAGTTCGCCGTTTGACTTCCTGTGCTGATACTTAGACTCAAACGCTGCGTATCTTTCATACAAGCCTGCCTGATTGTTGGAGAGCCAGCCAACGACAACCGCAATAAAGCTGTCGAAGTAATTCTCCGCAGTAATGGTTTTGTGGTTGATTTTCCGGCTATGCTCAGATTCATCATAATAGAAATTATATTTACTCATGAATTTGGCTCCTTCTAGTAACAAAACATATCCTGCCTAAGCAGGTAGCATATTCCCATTATTGCTATAATGTGATCTTACTTTCTTTTTCTTCACCAAGCAATTTCATTTCCATATCTTCTAAAGTATTTATATAATTTTCCTATATTATACACTTTTTTACATTATTCTACCATAAATATAATAAAAAAGATAGTAAAATACTAAGTTCATTGAGTATTCTCTATCCTTAAATTTCACTTC
>DDNC01000013.1:195248-204578 GCA_002340985.1 Firmicutes bacterium UBA2530
CTTGTTGCTGCAATTCTGATGGCTATTAAGCCCACTATTCCCTTGGTGGCAGTATATATTTTCAATAATATCATTAATCGTTCAATGAGAACCGTCCCCTCTGACTTATTATCTGTTTCTTCCTATAAATCTCTGCAATATTACGGCTGTTTCGGCTCTGGTCGTATTGCCCTTCGGTGCAAGAATGTTCTCTTCTCTTCCTTTGATAAGTCCTTCTCCGACTGCCCACTGTAATGCAGAAAGCGCATATGATGATATTAAATCATTATCCTTAAACTCAGACAAATCTGCTTCTATACCTACCGCACCATTGTTTTTATATAGATAGTATCTGTAAAGAATTGTTGCAAACTGCTCCCGTGTTATGCTTTTATCAGGATCGAATTTTGTTTCATCTACACCCAATACAATGCCATTTTGTTGAGCCCAGTTTACTGCATCATAGTAAAAATCATCCGGCTCAACATCGGTGAAATTGTTGTTTGCCGCTGTCGGATTATTTTCCAGTCTGTGAAGTATCGTAACAAGCATACCCCGCGTGACAAGCAATTCGGGTCCGAATGTATCCGTACCTGTTCCGATCATAAGTCCGTTTTCAAGCACAAATTTAACAGCATCATAGAACCAGTCAGATTCAATTACGTCCTTAAACGGATTGATATAATCCTTCTTTGTACTGTCACGTCCTGATTTGTCCTTGCTGTTATCAGGATTTTCAGCTATATACACAGCATCGAACGAAGATCCCTCAATGTCAAAGTCAAATGTGGTGCTGAAGTTTTCTTCTCCGCCTACAATTAGTGAGGTCTTGCCTCCGAAACGCTTCGTTTCAATTATATTGCCGTCTTTATTCTTCAGACTTACCGCAATAGTTCCGCCGGATATTTCATTCATGGAATTATTAGTAAGCTCAACCTGCACCGATGAATGTCCTGATTGGGATTTCATCCTGCTCGCAATCGAAACCCTCTCCATATTCTTGCCGATAAGCCCTCTTATTTTAACATAGTCCCAGTTATTTGACATATCAGCATCTTCAATTTCTTCACCGTCTTCTTCTATATCTGCCTTGAAAAATATCCACTCGCCGTCGTCAGGTATCTCTCCTTCTTCATTAAGTATACCGTGCAATGCCTCTTCGTCTAACAATACATTCTTGATGAACATACCGTTATTAATCATATTCAGCGAAGCTGCATCACTTATTGTTTCTGTTGCAATGGGCTCTGCTTCAGAGTCAGGGCTATCATATGCATAAAGCTTTACTGTATGCTTTCCTTCTGTCAGCTTTGAAAAAGTACCATTATGAAGCATTACACTGAACATTCTCTCTCTTTGAGCTTCCTTGACAACATCAATACCGTATATGCCTATATCAGGAACATTTAATTTAATGTTCCCTGAGGCAATATCCAAAGATGAAGGATATTGCCCTGTAACTGAATATGCAGCATCCGTAATTGTTTCAGGAACCAGGTAAAATATATTGATATCCTTGTACTGTCCGGGCATGATGTAATCTCCGGCTCCAAATTCATGAACTATTCCTCCGAAATTAATATTTAAACTATTAATTGGCTCTATTCCGCTATTGTAAATTCGGAACATAAGAGGCATTTTATTTCCGGGAATAATTTCATTACGATTATAATAAATTTCTTCAATTGATATATTATTTTTGTATTCTGTCTGTCCATAAATTATATTGCTGTTCTCCTCTTCTGCATTGTAATCAGTTGTCTGAAGCATGAAGCCAATTTTTCCGGCATTATTAACATATGCATCATAATGATCTATCAAATTATTATCGTCAAGTTTTAACAACTTGATTTCAGGAGAAATCATATAGCTTTCATCATTTAAGAAAAATTTTCTTCCCCATAATAAATGGCTGTAATTATCCTCCGAATCAAATTCCGGTTGAACCCATACTATGGATAAATTCTCTATGCTCTCTGAACCCTTTGTAAACTTGAAATTACTGTAGGTCGTATCAATTTCAGTTTCAAAATCATTGTAAATATTTCCATTTCCATCAACTGCTGTAACTCTTATTGCGCTGTTCCCTGCAGTTTCTTCTCCGGTTCCTTCTCCCCTGACTGAATAACCTATAACAAAGCGTTCCTCATCATCAGGGAATACTACAGATGTTATTTGCGGATTTTCATCTCTGTCCTCATTGTTACTTAATCTTATATTTTTTAATATATTACCCTCATCATCAATTATTGCGCAGTATATTTCAGTATTATCTGTGTCACCCATTGTCACTTCATAAGTTATGGCAGAAGTACCATCAGAAAGCATTCTTGCATTAAAAGTGTTTATACTATCTATACTTCCGTCATACAGACATTTTTCTTCACTCCATGCACTGCCGTTATATACCCGGTACATTATATTGTCTCTGCCGTCAAAGCTCAAAGGTCTGTCAATATCCCCGGCATAGAAGCTTCTCCATGCAACTATTGTTTTTTCTCCGTTTGTTGCAACTACAGGAGACATATCCGCCATGGAATTGTCAGTGAGGCGTATTGTAACAAATTCGGAGCCATTATAAATACCGGCCATAATTTCAGTGCTTGAAAGCATGTTTTGAATGTCTTCTGCTGTTGCTTCACTTCCTTCTATAAGCTCCATATCTGTTATAACCCTTGTCCATGCAACTGCAGCGTCAGATGATGTGCCGTCAACAACCACATCTGTATCAGCATAGTCAGAAGTATCTATTTCGGCACCCTCTAAAAATGCACCACCTGATTTCAGAGAAAAACAAACTGAAGTATCCTTTATGTCATAGCTGTTCATATCTGATACATATACCATCATTTCTCCATCAGTACTTAATACAGGATTGGAATAAGGATATGCATTGGACTGAATAATGCTTATACCTCCTGACGTCAATCTCCTTGGCATACTAAAATTCCAATATCTTTCATTAGCTAAATATGATCTGTCTTCAAAAGTGGCATGTTTATTAAAACCTTCGCTGCCTGTCATATGTTTGTCCAATACTAAATTATATTTTATAGAATCATATTGTTTTTTTATGTTATTGTAGTCATTGAATGTCCACGTCTTACTTCCTGATCCTATTTTATATGTGCCACCAACATTTATTATTACAAGTTTTATCTTGTATTCAATTCCTGTTTCCCCCGCTAACTTTATTCTTTGACCGTTACTGTTTTTCTTTGGACTTTTAAGCCACAAATATTGTTGATCAATTGATGCTTTTCCGTAAACCCCTGCCTTAAAGCTCACAACCTTATAATCACGTCCAACACCACCGAATCCCCGTAAATAAACGTATGGCGAGAACTCTGTTATAGAGCTACTACTCTTATCCTTTCCTTCTGTTACTGTCTTTAAATTCAGCTGTCCTGTTCCTCCTGCTAAAAATTCAGCTGTCACCGGAACAGGTCCTATCCACGTATTATATATTTTTTGGTAATGGTAGCCCCCTCCCACATGTATAAATGACTTCAATACAACAATTTTCCACTCTTCTGAATCAATATCATATAATATTTCACAATCAAAATATGCTCCGCCACCGTATAATTTTTTATTAGATCCATATCCAGCCATGTAATAATTCATATATCTGCTGCTATTATATATGAAATCACTTTGATATATTTCATAATCCGGCATGTAGTCATATAAGTGTGATGCATTTTTATCCCTGCTATATACACCGGATTTCATAGATATAGTCATCTGACCTACTCCCATCATTATAACTCCTTTAAATACAAGAGGGTTATCAGTAGGAGTAATTTCCAGGCGGAGCTTTTGAGAATCTACTTTAAATCCGCTTAAATAGCTAAGAGCTGTTTGTATATAATCATCATAGCTGCCGGAGTTTATCATAGACGGTCCATTAATAGAGTTTTTAAAGTCCTGTCCGATTTTATTAAGTGATCCAGTTTCCAAAGAGCTTAAATTTCTAACACCATTTATCCGGCTTACATTGTAATTAGACGGAAGATTTATAATCTCAAGACCATCTTCACTTTCAACAACAATTTGCAAATTTAAGCCTCTTACTTCACCAAACTGCAAATCAGAGACATACTGCCTCACATCAAAGAAATTGTTAATAAATACGCTGTCAGAAAATTCATATTTCTCTACCTCTGTACTAAATGAATCAATAAGTACATTGGTTTTTTTATCCAAGAATTTAACAGTATATTTACTTTGAACATCGCCCTTAAACGTCAAGTATGTATTTATATATGCTGATTTTGAAATATCCTCAATAATTATATTGTCAGGTAGCTTTGTTTCATTTTCAGCTATTATAAGCTTTTGGGAAGCTATGCTGATGTTATTTTCTATTTTCGAATTACTCTTGCTTTCTAAAAATACTCCTCCGGCAGGAACAGCAGAGATTTTAGGGTGAGGGTTTTTTCTATATAATTGAATAGTTTCATTATCCACCTTTACAAATTTAGAATAATAGGTATTATCCGGTATGCTTACTTCAAAAACATATTCAATTTTATCATTAGAGGTAATTGGTTCCTGATATTTATCATTCACAAATTCATTGTGATCAAACTTCAATACATATTCATAACCGGAAAGTTCTACTATTTGTTCTTCTTTGCCGCTTTTTCCGTTAATAGTTGCCCCCGGACAATATACTCCATTTCTGTACACTCCTCCCTTAATTATTACTGTATCTTCATAAATAAGCAATCTGCCTTTAGCATCAATAAGTCGTACATGGAATGATGTTTCATAATCAGATTTTTTGAAATGAATGTTGTTTTGAGGGTACAGATTATTACTTGAAACTTCTTGCATTAATTTAAGCTCATTATTAGCAAGCAGAAAAGTGTCATATATTGCACTATTCTCAGGTATAANNGCTAATATCGCCTTTTATACCGGTTCTTTCAAATATAGCAATTTTTCCTTTTTCATCAGTTTCAACAAATTTATATTTATTTTCACCACTTATATAGCTAATCTTACTTTTTTGAGCAGGAAATACCTGAAATATAAACAGCTTATCTCTTAAATTTTCTACAGTTACTTCTGTTTTTTCTTCCATACCGGTTAAATTATGTGTCATTGTTAAATATGACTGTCCGGGAGATAAGCCCTCAAGTAACAACTGTGTACCCGGCAAAACTATGCTGTCATTTACACTATCCAACAATCCGCCATCCTTGTACTTAAGTGACAATATATTGTCATCACCCACTGACCATGTTGTTTTATCAAATAAGTTGCTCCACTTGTATTTAGTATTAATATTTATATTATCTGTCAAAGCAATGTTTCTGTTAAGATTTAATATTTCTTCACTTGTCATGGCATCAAGAACTTCATATAAGCTCATTGTATGGCTATCCTTATTGACACCGTTAACACTTATCTTAAATGCTTCAGAATTATATACATATATAATATATGAATCATATGAATAAGCTTCATCATATATATTTTTAGCCTGAAGAGATACCGCATATGTATCATACAAACTTAAAATTGGNNAAATTGGTACGTCTTCTATATTAACCGCAATGTCCTTATCTCTGTCGGAAATGCTGTTTTTGGTAATTATAGTTTCGGCATTCCTGGTTACAGTCAGCATAACCTCAGTATCAGGGTTATAGTTATCAACATCGAATTTCACAATAAAGCTGTCAGCTTCATCAGTTATATAAAAGCTCTCAGGTTTTCCCAACACCGCTTTTGCAGGCAGACTCTTTACACGTATAAATGCCGATGCCGTAAAAAGCATGCCGGTTTTTATATCTCTTGCGGATATTTCAAGTATGTAACTATATTTTCCTCTTTCAGATATATTGTTTAAGTATTGCTTATCAACCGCATAATACAATTCCTGAGTTTCCTCAGAGAAAACCTTTGTATCACTTAATACTAATTCACCCTTTGTAATTTCATCGCCTTCATATTCCGCTTCATATAAATTATAATAGAATGCAGTGTCTGTTCTGTTAACAGCGGGAATATTTGTGGAGTAATAAATTTTAGCATCATTTCCCTTAATTATCTCGGCATTTTTTGACCACCCGCTGACATTTAAAAACATCTCATCAGTATCAATTACCTGAAGGGTATTGCTGTGCACGGTAAACCTTTCGTCAGGTTGTCCTGAATTTAAAGCAGTTAAGGAAAAATATACGCTTCCCGGCTTTCCCGTTAATGAAATTGCTCCTGAGGTTGTTATTGCTGCTACAGTATGGTCGCTTGATGTCCACGCAAAATCCTCCGGCTTCTGCCAGGTTGCATTGTTTTTAACGTTGTATCCCAATGAAATTAAATCAACACTACTTGAAGATACTTTGTTTTCTGCGGGCCAGTTTTCATATGAAATTTCCAAATCCGATTCATCATTAATATATATAATCCGGGGCAGGGTGTATTGCTTTGACAATGGATAAATTAATTTAAAATTATCGGTTTCATTTTCATCAAAATATATTTCGCATACGTAATTTGTATCGGATATCAGCGAACTTGCAGGTGCAATAAATTCACCTCTGAGCTCTGTAATAAAAAGTTCGTCATTTGCATAAAGATTAACATCAACCGCAGTTCCGGTCTCGTCTATTGCCCTTGCTTTGACAGTCTTTATGCGGCCATCCTCTTTATGTGATGCCAGATAGTAAGAAAGCTCTTTATTTGCTTTGATGGATATGTTTATCTCAACCTCGGCATTCATACTCTTGCCCTGATTCACATTTATTTCTGCGGCGGCACAATAAGACAGAAGTTTTTCTATGCTGCGTGGTTTAAGTTCGGCATTTGTAATCTGTCTGCTGTATGACATATCAGCCTGTTCTTTTCCCGACAAATCAACAGCGCCTGTTACCTCTTGTATATCAATTAAATCATCAAAATTGACATCAACCTCATACAAAAAGCTCACATCTTCCGAAATTGTTCCGTCTCTTTCAACAGGATACAATAAGGTATTATTTGCCTTTATGCTTATGTTGTCTGTCAGAACAGCTTCATTAAAGGTAACCGTAACAGGTATACTCTCCCCTAAGTGATATTCACCGTGAGGTACATTAATTTCTACAGGATAGGGATTGATTTTATCCTCAAAATTCATCTGATTTTGAACATAATTTCCATGTTCATCATGAAATAAGGTATATACATCGCCATTTATCATAGAATAGTCTAATCCGATGCCTAAGGATTTGACGGCACCATTTGCTTCATAATAACGACCCATATATAACTCACTCAATGAAACATCATTAAATCTAAAATCTACTTTACCTTCCTCGTCTGCCGCATCTACGGAGGTGCTTATATCGGTCACATTGCTTGGTAAAGAAGCATAGTTTTTTACTATCTGTAGACTAACTTCTCCCGATGCCCCCGATTTGTTTAAAAAATATCCTATGGGCAAGTTCAGATGAGAAAATGTGCCTGTATCTATCATTTTTCTGACATCTGCCGTTATGGCTACTGCCGTCGCTATATTTACAACCTCGCTTTTGTTAATATATTTGCCCGGAGTATCCGGAAATCTTTCGGCATTTTCTACTGCCGACATATCCGCCATAAAAACGGCAGCCGCCCTCTCATATATATCCTTAAGATCAAGTTCATTTTCAATCCTTACGGGAATATTTATCACTTCTTTATTGTTTTCAAACAAAGCATTGCTGATATCATAGCAGCTGATATAAAACACTCTGTCTCCTGTCCAAAGCTCTCCACGTTCTGAAATCCTCGGATTATCAGGGTCATAATTATTGTTAATTTTGGAAATTGTAACATCTATACTTTTTTCGGTTTCTCCTGCTTCAAATGTTATTTTTCCGTTTACAACATCCTTATAATGTGTATATAAATCACTTCCCGGATACACCTTATAATCAAAGGATACTTCTCTGTCATTCGGCGAATTTAACCTGAATGTAATTACGGCTGTTATATCATGGTCAGAATCAACGTTTATCGGTTCATTAATTTCATAAGATACACGTGCTCCGAAATCATATCCCGAAGGCGAGATAACGATATCCTCATCCATAATTGAATATACACCTATACCTTTATTGTTAAGCTGTTCTGTCAAGGATTGAAAAGCTGCCTCATGAGCTGACAGTTGTAAATTGTTATACGAATTGTCAATATCAGTATAGGCAAGACCCGGATATGAATTAAAAACAATACACATAGCCAATATAATACTTATAATTTGCTTTGCTTCCTTAGCATGGTGTTTCATAATTAATGCCCCTTTCTTAAAGCTTGTCTACCGTGATTGTATTTGATTCAGCATCATGCCTGCCAGCTTCATGCCATAGTCAGCAAGCTGAAATGAACCCTTTTGCAGACACCAGTCGTATATTACACCTCTGATACAAGTGGTAAGAATCATTACAATTTCTTCGGTTGATAAATCACTGCATATCTCTTTATTTTCCTTTGCCTCATCAATTAAAAATTTCAGACGATTATAGTATTCCCTTTCAGGTGATGTGAGAAATCTGACGGTGTTTAAATCTTTAATCTGAGTTGAATAAATTACAGACATAAATTCAAGTCCTATTTCATGTTCCATGATGGAAAAAACGAAATGAATCAATGCACAAATTTTTTCTACACTATTTTCATAATTTTTATTTATCTCAGAAAAATTACTGTATGCTTCATCAACCATGGGAACCATATTGTAAATCAAATCTTCCTTTGTTTTAAAGTGAGTATAAAAACCTCCTTTTGATGAATTTGCTTCAATTATAATTTCATCTACCGTAACATTGTTGTATCCTTTCTCAACAAACAGTCTTCTTGCACAATCTACAATCCTTTTCTTCGTTTCATTACCACGAATAGTTTTTTTATTCAAGTTCTTCCTCCCTAAATTAACCAGACGACCCAAATTTTAAATTTGGTGCCGGTCGCTTATACTGTAAGTGCAAATATACAGACCACAGTCTCAGACTATAGTCTGTATATGATTATAGCTGTTATATCTTATTGTGTCAATAAAAACAAATTTTTTTTATAATCCTGCAAGTATATTCAATGCTTCTTGGAATACCTCTAAGCTAGTTTATAGTCTCATCGCCTAATTTCTATCCTCTATAGCTTTGGAGAACTCAATAATAAGTGACACGACAATAAGCAGCAACTCTAATCTTTTTATTCTCTTTACGCACAGGGAGTATAATCCAGTTTTTTTCATTATATCAAAAAAGAAAAAACGCGAAAGTCATATCATTATTTCGCGTCAAAATATATTTTTATTTAAGGTGCTTCATCCCCTCTATTTGTCAGACTTCCAAGCGTTGCATCAGAATCACGCACTCA
>DDNC01000021.1:0-81318 GCA_002340985.1 Firmicutes bacterium UBA2530
AAAATTTAATAAACGATTTGATGAACAAGATGCAAAATTTGATAAACGATTTGACGAACAAGATGCAAAATTTAATAAACGATTTGACGAGCAGGGTATCAAAGTTGGTGGTTTGGACGCAAAGTTTAGTAAGCGGTTTGATGAACAGGATACAAAAATTAGTGGCTTAGACGCAAAAGTTGATAATCTGATAGAAGAATTCAATAATATAATTGCTGACAATAATCTCCTCATTGCAGAACATGTACAGAGAATTGTTTCTGAGTCGGAAGAAAGGCTTGTAAAGGAAATCAACGAAATCAAAAAAGTCACTGCTGATAACTGCTACAACATAGCTACAATTAAGCATAAAATATCATGACATTGAAATAAACAGAAATAAACAGCACCCAATTTTCTTTTCAATTCGAAAATCGGGTGCTATTTATTTGGGTTTTCTATTTCGAAGCCTGTTGGAATCACCCCTTTCTAATCCCTATTCAACTGTTTAACGATTCATACAAGTCTATTTTTTCATTTGCCGATGCTATCCTGCGGGTTGAGCCTAATATATGCTCCTATTTTCAATACTATGGCAGTGTATCTTTTTCAAATTACTTATAGATTTTGTGTTTCTGTATGTTTCAGTTAACTTAAGTTGTATTATTTATATACCCCCAAGTTTTATCTTTAAACATGAATTACGATAATATTTAATATTTTGCGATAAATAAAAATCCGGTATTCCCGGATTTTTATTTTATGTATTATTCCATTCTGCCGAATTTCATCTCAATTCCGCTTTTATCAAATTTTTTTCTCTTTCCCGTGATATGTTCTATAGTTACCTTTACCACATTGGTTATCTTAATGCTCGAACTTACATACGCATCAAAATACGGCATATCATCGGGGGTGTATTTCAGGCTTATGAGTCTGAGAGCAAGCAGCTTTTCATCATCATCCTCTACCTCGGACGCTGTTCCGAAAACAACAGCAGATTCGTACTCGGTTGTAAATCTTGTGTCAGAAACTCTTCCGCTTCCTTCGCTGTGGGAGTTGGTGTTAAATTCAACGGGAACGTGAATGTCGCCCACAAAGGACATGCAAACATTAGAGTTGTTTTTTATATTATCGATTTTTGTTCCGATTTTTGCGCAGTGGAAATAGATGGTATCATCTTTTCTCACAGCTGATACGGGGATGCAGTATGGATTTCCGTCTTTGTCGGTTGTTGCAAAAGTTCCGAACTGCGACTTGTCAATTACATCGTATGCGAAATCAATGCTCATTTCGCGGTCTTTTCTTCTCATAGGATTCATAACACACCTCATAATAGTTATACTTCAAATTTATATCCCATGCTGCGGATTGTCAATAAATTTTTGTTTAAAGGTGTAATTTGTGGGTAATAAGATTATAATGAAACGACAGCTATGATGTACTTGCGTATGGCATAGCGGTTAGCTTTGTTTTTTAATAGTAAGGTTTTTGTGGTTTAAACTGGTAATTGGGAGATGAAGTCAGAACATTATAGCACAAGGAGCACTTATGAATAAAAAGCTTTGGGAATTTTTAAGAGCTATGGAGAATAAACACTATCATATTTTATGGTTTACGGTAATTGTTTCGCTGATGGTATTTATTACGGCCATAGTTTATTTTACCGGGGGTACAAGCTCTACGGTGCAGCTTTTATATGTGCCGATTTTTATTGCGGTGTTTGTATATGGCATCAAAGGTGGAATTATAGCGGCGATATTTTCAGGGCTTGCTGTCGGACCGTTTATGCCAGCCGCCGCAACAGGTGAAATGCAGCCAACCGCCATATGGATGCTGCGAATATTGACGTCTGTTTTCATAGTGCTGGTTGTAGGCAAGCTGTATGAGCATGTTAAGAAGATGGACGATTTGGAGAAAAAAAGAGCCTACGAGGATGTGGCAACAGGATATTTCAATTCAAACAAATTTAATATAGACTGGACAGATTCAATCAGTGCAGGGACATACGGAAGTATTTCGACCATACTTTTCAGGTTTGAAAATATGGATATGATTAAAAGATATGTGGATTTTGAAACAAGCATGAAGTCATATATAAGACTTCTTGAAATGGCTGAAGAGTTTTTTTACATGGGAACGGTGTATACAATTTCAGACAATAAGATTGCTGTGTTGCTTCCCGGTGTGGATATTGACAGAGCAAATAACCTTACAAAGGGATTTATTTCAATATCAAAAAGTCCAATGTACATAGAAAATCTCCCGATTTCCACTGTCATTAAGTGCGGAATAGTAAATTATCCCAATCACGGAACTGAAGCGTACAAATTGACGCTGATGCTGGACAAGGCATTGGAGCAAACCTCAAGGCTGCACAGTACCATAGGAATTTACAATGATATAATCGAGAAAGAGCATGAAAGGTACTACAGCGATCTTGTATCTCTTTACCATGCCTTAAAAAATGATATGTTTACACTGGCGTTCCAGCCCATAATTGATGTGCGTAAAAATAGGATATCATCTGTTGAAGCGCTGCTCAGATGGAACGACTCAAGACACATCAACATGTCAATTGCAGAGCTTATCAAGAGGGCTGAGGATGCGGGCTTCATAAATGAAATAACAAAATGGCTTTTTGCAAGCGTTGCAGAACAGATAAAGCTCTGGAAGGAAAAAGGAATTGAAATACCCGTCTCAATGAACCTCTCGGCATTAGACCTGTCGGATGCTGAATTTATCTCGTATGTTACTGACTACATCAAGGAAAATGATATTAACACCAGACTCATAGAATTCGAACTGACTGAAAGATCCATAATTCATAACGAGGAAATTATGTCAGAGCAATTGATGAAGCTTAAAAAATTAGGCATAAAGCTATCTCTTGATGATTACGGCACGGGACACAATTCGCTGAAAAACCTGATGAATTTTGCAGGCAAGTTCGATTATCTGAAAATAGACAAGGTATTCATCGACAAAATCCTGAAGGATGAAAAGCTCATAATGGTTGACTGTATTATCAGGGCAGCCCATCGAATGGGAATGAAGGTGGTAGCAGAAGGCGTAGAAATACACGAGCAGGTTGAAATTCTAATGACCGTGGACTGCGATATGATACAGGGCTTCTACTACAGCATGCCTTTGCCGCCGGAAGAATTAGAACAGTATGTTCTGGGCCCGATTAAGCATGAACAGAAATACGCTTATCATTGAAATAAATCATTACATCATTTTATTAACAGTGCGTTATGCTGATAAGTACTTTTATCACGCTAAACATGTCGGTAAAATTACGGCATGTAAAATCAGATTGAATTTTATAGTATAATGTGTTAAATTTATAAATAGCTTTTATACGCTTTAAAACTACCTTATAACGGAGACATAAATGCTTTTACTGAACGAACTTAAAGTAATGCTAACTGCGGCACTTCCCATAGTGGAAGTAAAGGGAGCAATACCGGTGGGTATAGCCCTGGGAATGTCGCCCATTCATGCGACCATACTTGCTTTTCTTGGAAGCATCCTTCCGGTACCGATAATTTTATTTACAATAAGACCCATTTTCAATTATTTAAAAGAAACAAGGACTTTCAAGAAAGTCATACATAAGCTCATCCACAGATCCCTAAGCAAAAGCGGCAATGTCAAGAAGTATGGATATTGGGGACTGTTTATTTTTGTTGCAATTCCTCTGCCGGGAACGGGTGTATGGACCGGAAGCCTCATCGCCTCACTGCTTGACCTGAGGTTTAAATACGCTTTTCCAACAATTGTAATCGGAAATCTTGTTGCTTCCATATGCATAATGATTTTAAGCTTTGGAGCTGTAAATATATTTGGATTATAGTGGTTCGACGGCAATAAGCTGAAAAGGTATGAAGACGGCTCATTCAGACCGGATTCACAAATCAAGTATAAACTATACTGATACCAAGTATACATTCATTGTAAGAAAGAACTGATTAAATGAGATTAAAGTACGGTCAGATGAAAAATCTGACCGGATTTTTTGTATGGTCAGACATGGAGAGTTGCCAATTTATGCAACGGAATGAGTTGATAAATGGATGTTTCGGTAGGAAACTACCGCATACCAGCAGACAGAACATTAATAATTGTTGCAAGATATGCAATATTTATATATATTATAAGATGAATGTACGTTATCCTGAGGATACTCAAACTAATTAAATCATTACTAGAGAGGAAAATTTCATGGAAATAATTATTAAAAGTAATTATCGGGAAGTTAGCGAATCAGCATCGGAGTACTTATTAAACATAGTAAAAAATAAACCCAATGCAGTGTTAGGCCTGCCGACAGGCAGCTCACCAATAGGTATGTACAAAATTATTGTGGATGAATATAAAAAGGGAAATATCTCATTTGAAAATGTAAAAACATTTAATTTGGATGAATATATGGGATTAGACAGAAATAACGATCAAAGCTACTATTATTTTATGAATGAAAATCTTTATTCACATGTTAATTTAAAACCTGAAAATATAAATATACCAAACGGTATGGCTGAAGATATAAGGCAAGAGTCAATAAGATATGAAAATAGATTAAAAACAGAAGGACCGATGGACATAATGTTTTTAGGTATCGGTAACAATGGACATATTGGTTTCAATGAGGTGGGCGAATACTTTGAACCACACACACATGAAGTTAAATTAAGTCAGAATACAATAGTAGCCAATGCAAGATTCTTCGATAAAACAGAAGATGTGCCGACAACAGCTATAACAATGGGAATTAAAACAATTTTTTCAACTAAAAAAATTGTTTTAATTGCAACAGGTGCGGCAAAGGCAGAAGCAATAGCTCAAGCAATTAATGGCAAAATAACTCCGCAGGTACCTGCATCAATATTACAATTGCACGATGATGTAACTATTATTATAGATAAGGAAGCAGCAAGTAAATTATAAAAAAGTCATCTTGATTTATACCCATTTTTTCCGTTGACATTTTATTTCAAATAATGTAACATATTATTGAAATAAAATGTCATATTTTTATTATTGAGGTATAAAATGATACTGAATAAAAACAAAAAATTAGCAATCGGACTTATGTCAGGCACATCCATGGATGGGATTGATGCGTGCTTGGTAGAGATTGAAGGTAATTATATTGATACAAAAATAAAGGTTATTGATTTCTTGACATTGGAATACACAAAGGAAGAAAAGAAAAGAATTCTTAATTTGTGCAATGTAAACACTTCAAGGGTTGACGAAATTTGTTACATGAATACATATTTAGGCAATAAGATGGGACAGGCGGCTCTATCAGTATGTGATAAGGCAAGAATAGGCATTGAAGAAGTTGATTTTATCAGTTCACACGGGCAAACGATTTATCATATGCCTGATGAGAACAGTACATTTCAAATCGGTGAACTTGCAAATATAGCCGCGATAACAAATTGTATAACCGTAGGGGATTTCAGACCTTCGGATATGGCATATGGAGGTCAAGGGGCACCCTTAGTGCCATATGTTGACTTCATATTGTTTTCAAGCAAAGAAAAAGGGCGTATTTTACTTAATTTAGGTGGAATAGCAAATATAACAGTTTTAAAAAAAGCGGGCAGAGAAGATGATGTTCTTGCATTTGATACCGGACCAGCAAATGTTTTAATAGATGAAATAGTGAAGATTATCACATCCGGAGAGAAATCATACGATGATGGAGGTGAATTTGCATTAAAAGGAAAAGTAGACGAACTGTGGCTTAATGAAATGATTTTAAATGATAAATATCTATATAAAGAACCTCCTAAAAGCACCGGCAGAGAATATTATACTAAAGAGTTTTCAGAAGAATTATATAAGCAAGGAGCCGGCAGAGGATTAGACAAATTTGACATCTTGGCAACTGTAACTGCTTTTACCGCAAAATCAATTCAGCATCAGCTGCAGTTGTTTGTATTAAACAAATACCAAATAGACGAAATTTATGTAAGCGGTGGCGGCGCGCATAACCAAATGATTATGAGTTTATTATCTCAATATACAGGTGTTTTGGTCAAAGATGTAAGCAGTTTAAATTTTTCAGGTGATGCAAAGGAAGCTATTGCATTTGCGATACTTGGAAATGAGTTCCTTTCGGGCAGAACTAACAATATATCGAATTCTACCGGCTCAGACAGAAAGGTTATAATGGGAAAGCTGTCACTGCCAAGCTTATAATTATTGATGGAGGATTTATGATTAAAGTAAGACATATAAAGTCAGATGATGCAGAAAAATATATGAAGCTTTACAGCAAGCTTGATGAAGAAACAATATTTAGATTATACGAACCTAAAGAGAGAAATATTTCTCTTTCAGAACAGATAAAAGAAATTGAGAATATGATTAATAATGATGATTCTACAATTATAGTTGCAGAAGAGAGCGGTGAATTAGTAGGATATTTAGGTGCCTTTGGCAAAAGCCAAAATAGGGTAAAGCATATAGTTACTGTTGGAATAGCCATATTGCAAAGCCATGTAGGAAAAGGCATAGGAACAATGCTTTTTAAAGAATTGGAAGTTTGGGCAAAGAGGCATAATAAGCACAGATTGGAGCTTACTGTAATGGAGAACAATCCCGGCGCGTATGCATTATACAGAAAAATGGGATTTGAGGTTGAAGGTGTAAAGAAAGATTCTCTTCTTGTAAATGGAGAGTATATAAATGATATTTATATGAGTAAATTGATTTAGAGAGGTATGGGGACACACCTTCAATGGAGGGATAGTCTATATGGGTAAGCATTGAAGGAATGTCCCCAAGGATGTCCCAATGAGGAGAGGAAATGGAATCTACGATTGATAGCATCATAAGCAAGTATATGGGGGAAAATTATTTTCCGTCAGCTGTTTGCAAGATATTCAGCACTGAAAAAACTTATTATAACAAAGCATTCGGCAATGTCCAGGTTGATACAGTATATGATGTGGCATCTTTAAGTAAAATTATTACTTCAACTGAAGTACTTATGCTTATCAATGATGGTAAAATAAGCTTAAACGGTAAAATTAACAGCTATTTGCCAATTATTAACGAGTTCGAAGTATTGAACGAAAGACTGAATGATGTTACCGTTGAACAATTGCTGACCCATAATTCAGGTTTAATAGACTGGTATCCTTTTTATTCGGAGGAGGGAACAGCTTTTGAGGTTATGAACAAAGCAATCGGCAAGTATGAAAAATTTAGCGGTACTCTTTACAGTGATTTGAATTTTATGTTGTTAGCAGAAATTATAAAAAGTGTAACCGGGCTATCCTTGGAAGAAAGCCTTGAAAAATATATAAAGCAAAGGTTAAATATCAAAAATATATATTATTGTCCTAACAACAAATCAAATATTGCCCCTACCTCCTATGGTAATGGTATCGAAGAAAAAATGTGTAAGGATAGAAATATTGAATTTAACAATTGGAGGAGTCATGACAAAGCACTTGTGGGAGAAGTAAATGATGGTAATGCTCACTACTTCTTTAACGGAGTATCCGGACATGCTGGTATATTTGCAGATGTTAATGCTTATGCTGATTTGTGCCTTTATTACATGGCATCAACCGATGAACTTATTAAGTCATCAATGAAGGAGCATAGAGAAGGAAGAGGATTAGGATGGCAAATATCCGAATCATTCCCATCAGGATGCGGCCATACGGGTTTTACAGGAACATCTGTTTATATCTGCAAGGATAAGAATATTGCAGCGGTTACATTTACAAACAGACTTCATACTAAAGGCGAAGCAAAAGATTTATTTAGTTTCAGAAAAGAATTACATAATTGTATTCTTAATACTATTTAAAAAGAGAGGAATTAAAATGAAATCAAAAAAAATATTATTACTTGTTTCATTGCTGTTGGTAATGGTTATTGCATTAACAGCATGCGGAGGGAAGGAACAGCCAACACAGGGAGAACAGCCCCAGCAGTCAGAAGGACCATCAGAAAAGATTCCTTCAGAAGGGCCGGCACCGGCACAAATATTAAAATATGCTACGGAATCTGAGCCTATAGGATTAGACCCACATACGATTACCGCGGCAGCTTCCATTAGAATATTCAGACAAATTTATGACACCTTAGTGGATGTTGATGATGACATGAATTTTATACCTGAGCTTGCTGAGTCTTGGGAGCAGCCTGATGATTTGACTTACATATTCAAATTAAAAAAAGGCGTTAAGTTCCACAACGGAAGAGAAATGGTAGCAGAAGATGTTAAATATAGCTTTGAAAGAGTATTAGATCCTGAAGTTGCTGCAATAGGGAAATCATATTACAATATGATTGACAATATGGAAATTGTTGATAATTATACAATAAAGTTTACTTTGAATGAACCGTTTGCTCCATTTTTAACTAATTTAACAAGTCTCTACGGTGCCATAGTACCGAAGGAAGTAGTAGAGGAAAATGGAAACCTAATGCAAGTTGCATGTGGTACGGGACCATTTATGCTTATAGAATGGATTCCTGACAACAAAGTTATATTAGAAAAAAATCCTGATTATTATGAAGAAGGATTGCCTAAATTAGATGGAATCGAATATTATGTTATGACTGACGAATCAACAAGAATAGCTGCAATTCGTACAGGTAACGTGCATTTGATAAAGCTTCCCGCACAAAGTATTTCATTGCTTGAAGGAAATAAAGATGTTGCTATAAAACCATATCAGTCAAATGAATACAGTTTTTTAGGATTTAATCTGGACTTAGATAAATTTAAAGATGTAAGAGTAAGACAAGCAATAAGCCTTGCAGTTAACAGACAAGAAATTATTGATTTAGTATATAACGGGGAAGCGACTGTTACAGGATTTGTAACTCCTGCAATGGGAAGATGGACAATTAACTATGCCAATGAAGATTTATATCAGCAAAATATAGAAAAAGCAAAACAATTAATGGCTGAAGCAGGATATCCTGATGGATTTGAAACTAAAATAGCGGTTGGTTTATACGATGATGTCAGGGCTACAGGAGAAATACTTCAAAAACAATTAGAGCAAATAGGCATAAAAGCATCTATTGAAAACCTTGAATCAGGACAATATGTTGATGCTTGGAGCAACAGAACTCATGAAATGATGGCAGGCAGAAACGGTGCAGGTACAGACCCTAACAGAGCAGTAGCCTTTTTCTTCTCTACAAAAGGTTCAGCCAATGTTTGGGGATATTCAAACCCTGAAGTAGATGCATTGTGTGATGAAGGAAAGGTTACGGTTAATGAAGCAGAAAGAGAAGAAATTTACAAAAAAGCTCAAAAAATTGTATTAAATGACAGCCCTAACATTTTCATGGCATCGCCAATGGAATATTTTTTCCAAAGAGCTAACATTGAAGGTTTTGAACCATCAACATTTAATGCTGAAAATTTTGAAAATATAGTAATAAAATAGTTGTTATACTAAATGATTGTCCGCAACATAGGAAAACAGTATATACTAATTCGCTCCAAGGGAATTTATTTAATGCGAATTAGTATTGGTTGTTAATAGAAGGGAATAGAATAAGCACAGCTATATAGCTGGTTTTATTCCCTTTTCATATTTATTAAGGAAGTGATGAAATGAGGTCATATGTAATAAGAAGGTTGTTAGCGCTTATTCCTGTTTTAATAGGCATCAGCTTATGTATATTTTTAATTATGCAGCTGATACCAGGAGATGTAATATCAGGTTTGTTAGGTATAGAAGAAAATCCTGAGTTGAGAGTCCAGTTAGAAAAGAAATTTGGATTGGACCAGCCGTTGTATAAGCAGTATTGGGATTGGATTTCCAAGGTATTGAAGGGTGATTTTGGCAGGTCATTCAGAACTGATAAAGAAATATTCCCTGAAATAATGTCTCGTTTTAAAATTACAGCTCAGTTAACATTTATGGCAGCTTTTATATCATGTTTAATTGGTATACCATTAGGTATATTGTCTGCACTTAAAAGAAATTCATTTATTGACGGAATTATAAGAGTAATAGCATTGCTTGGAGTATCAGTACCCGGTTTTGCATCTGCAACATTGTTGATATTGTTTTTATCTTTAGTATTTCAGTATTATTCACCGGTTGGATATATTGGTTTTTTCGAAAATCCATCAATAAATATGCAAATTATGATTTTGCCTTCTGTTATTTTAGGTACAAGCATGTCAGGTTCAGTAATGAGGATGACTCGTTCGTCAGTTTTGGAAGTTTTAAAACAGGATTTTATTAAAACTATACGGGCAAAGGGTGCAGCAGAAAAGGTTGTTATATTTAAGCATGCTTTGAGAAACGGTCTTATACCCATTATTACCTTAGTTGGAATGCAAATAGGATCTTTGTTAGGCGGTGCAGTGGTTGCAGAGCAGATTTTTTCAATACCGGGATTAGGGCTGATGACACTTACTGCCATAAATCAGAGGGACTATCCGGTGGTACAAGGATGTGTATTGTTTATTGCATTCATATACGTAATGGTAAACTTAATAGTAGATATACTCTACACATATGTAGATCCTCGTATAACTTACAAATAGGCAGGTGAGAAAATGAAAACAATCATCGGAATTTTAAAAGGTATAGGCAATATTATTAAGGAATTATTTAAGGATCCAATAGGAAGGCTCGGACTTATAGGAGTATTATTAATTATTTTACTGAGTTTATTCGCCGATAAAATAGCGCCTTATGATATAACTGAAATGTTTACAAAGAATAAATTAACATCACCTGACGGCAAGTTTATTTTCGGGACAGATAATTTTGGCAGAGATGTATTTAGCCGTATTATTTTCGGCGCAAGAGTTTCGCTTAAAGTAGGAATTATATCGGTTGGTATAGCAGCAAGCTTTGGACTTCTGTTTGGTGTGATTGCAGGCTATTTTGAAGGAAGGGTTGACAGCTTAATAATGAGATTTATGGATATTTTGTTTGCTTTCCCATCAATATTATTAGCATTATTTATAGTGTCAGCATTAGGTCCAAGCTTGTCAAACACTATGATTGCCATAGGAATTGTCAACACGCCCGTGTTTACCAGGACTGTCAGGGCATCTGTAATTTCAGTTAAATCTATGGAATATATAACAAGTGCAAAAAGCATAGGTTTAAAATCTGTCAATATAATTTTAAAACATATAGTACCTAATATTTTAGCCCCGTTCACAGTACAAATTACATTGGCATTGTCAGGTGCAATTTTGACAGAAGCGTCATTGAGCTTCTTGGGATTAGGTATACAGCCACCGGATCCTTCTTGGGGTTCAATGTTGAATGAAAGCAGAAAGTATATGGAAATAGCCCCGTGGCTGACAATTTTCCCTGCAATATTTATAATATGCACCATATTGTCCTTTAATATATTAGGGGACAGTTTAAGAGATGTGCTTGACCCAAAACTTAAATTGTAGGAGGTTAGCCGTGAGTGACTTACTGAGTATAAAAAACCTTGATATTGAATTAACTACAAAGAACAGCACTAAGAAATTAGTTGACAATGTAAGCTTTAATGTAGGCAAAAAACAAAGCTACGGGATTGTTGGAGAATCCGGCTGCGGCAAGAGCATAACCGCACTTTCAATTATGCAGCTCTTATCATATCCATTGAGAACAAGCAATGGAAAGATATTATTCCAACCGGAAACTGAAAACATAGATTTATTAAAGCTTAAGAATAATGAAATCAGAAAATTAAGAGGGAAAGAAATATCTATGATATTTCAAGAACCAATGACAGCATTGGACCCTATCTTTACTATAGAACAGCAAATAATAGAAACATTAAAATTTCATACAGATTTAAACAAAGCACAAATGAGAGATATGTCATTGAACATGCTTAAAAAGGTAGGCATACCAAGAGCAGAACAAATATTGAAGGAGTATCCCCACCAACTGTCAGGAGGCATGCTGCAGCGTATTATGATAGCCATAGCATTAATATGCAAACCGAAACTACTGATTGCAGATGAACCTACAACAGCGTTGGACGTGACCATTCAAGCTCAGATATTGGACTTAATGAATGAATTAAAAGAATCATATGACACATCAATTATAATGATTACCCATGATTTGGGAGTGATTGCCGAAACATGCGAAAAGGTAGCTGTATTTTATGCCGGACAAATAGTGGAAGAGACAGATGTTGTAAGTTTATTTCACAACACTGCACATCCATATTCTACAGGACTACTAAAAGCAGTAACATCTCTTGGGGATAAAAGTAAAAATCTTTATACTATCCCGGGCATGGTTCCTGCGGGCGGCTATGTCCCCGTAGGGTGCAGATTTGAAGAAAGATGCGATAAAGCAATGGAAATATGCAGAAAAAGAGCTCCTGAATTAATAGAAATAGAAAATGGACATAAATGCAGATGCTGGCTATACGGTGAAAGTGGTGAGAAAAATGAGTAAAGAATTGTTGAATGTTGAAAATTTGAAAACATACTTCCCTGTTAAATCCGGTGTTTTTAAACAAACAAAAGAGTTTGTGCATGCAGTGGATGATATAAGTTTTAAAGTAAATGAACAAGAAACATTCGCCCTTGTGGGTGAATCAGGCTGCGGAAAGTCAACAACAGGCAGAAGCATACTTAGAATAATTGAGCCAACATCAGGTAATGTAACTTTTAACGATAGAGATATACTAAAGCTTTCTAAGGAAGAAATGAGAAAGAGCAGAAAGGATATGCAGCTGATTTTTCAAAATCCTTACAGCTCATTAAATCCTCGGATGACAGTAAAAAAGCTGTTGGAAGAACCGCTTAAAACACATTTTACAATGACTCAGAATGAATTAGACGAACAAGTATTATGGGTTATGGAAAAGGTGGGATTGTCTAAGGAACAGCTTGAGAGATATCCGCACCAGTTCAGCGGCGGGCAAAGACAGAGAATAAGCATAGCAAGAGCAATTATAAGCAAACCAAAATTTGTAGTGGCGGATGAGCCTGTATCAGCACTTGATGTATCAATACAATCCCAAATATTAAATTTGCTGATTGAGCTGCAGAAAGATTTGAAATTAACATATATATTTATATCCCATGATTTAAATGTAGTAAGACATATAAGCAACTCAGTTGCGGTTATGTACTTAGGACGCATAGTAGAAACCGGAAAGACGGAAGAAATATTTGAAAATCCTATGCATCCGTATACGCAGGCATTATTATCGGCAGTGCCTTCAAAGGATCCGCTTCAAAAGAAGAAAAGGATAATACTTCAAGGAGACGTTCCAAGTCCTGTTAATCCTCCAAAAGGATGTCCGCTATACGCAAGATGCAGTAAGGCCATGGAAATATNNGGAAATATGCAAGGAAAACAGACCGATTCTAAAAACCATAAATGGTACCCATCAAACAGCGTGCCATTTATAACAAAAAACGAGGCAAATATGAAAGAGATAAAAACGTTACAAACGGAAAACAGAAATCAGTCAACAATAAATATAGATAGTGTTTCAACTATAGAAATGCTTCAAATGATAAATAATGAAGATAAGAAGGTAGCATTAGCAGTAGAAAAAGAAATTGAAAATATTTCAAAAGCAGTCGATATAATAGTAGAAAAATTACATAACGGCGGTAGGTTAATTTATATAGGTGCCGGTACCAGCGGCAGAATAGCAATATTAGATGCTTCCGAATGCCCTCCCACCTATGGTACGGATCCTGATTTAGTTCAGGCATTCATCGCAGGCGGCGACAAAGCAATAGTAAGATCCATAGAAGGCGCTGAGGACGATTCAGAGCTTGGAGCAAATGAATTAAAAGCTATAGATTTTAATTGTAAGGATGTATTAATCGGCATAGCCGCAAGCGGCAGAACCCCATACGTATTAGGAGCTATTGATTATGCCGTGAGTGTAGGCGCAGTCACTATAGGTATAAGCAATAATCCTGATTCTATCCTTGATAAAGCCTGTGATATCTCAATATGCCCTGTAACGGGTCCGGAAGCAGTTACAGGTTCTACCAGGATGAAAGCCGGTACTTCACAAAAGTTAGTGCTTAATATGATATCGACAGGAGTAATGATAAAATATGGCAAAGTATATGAAAATCTAATGGTAGATGTTAAAGCTTCCAATGATAAGTTGTATGAAAGAAGTAAAAATATTGTAATGGAAGCTACAGGAATATCAGAATATGAAGCAGAAGAAGTGCTGAAAGAAACAAATTATAATTGTAAATTAGCAATATTTATGATAATTTCAAAATTAAATATCGACGCAGCAAAAAGAATTTTAGATGAAAACAAAGGCTATATAAGAGAAGCACTTAAAAACATCGGGGTCTGACCCTTAACTTACCAATTTACTGAGGAGGTTTACATGTCCATACAATCAGGCGGATTGACCATGATAAAAAATGCACTGAGTGATTTACCTGAATCAGAAATGAAAACAGCAAATTATATACTTAAATATCCCAACAAGGTTGTTTCGATGACTGCATCTGAACTTGGAGAAGCCAGCGAAACGAGCAGTTCAGCCGTTATCAGATTATGTAAATCTCTTAATTTAAGCGGTTATCAAGAACTGAAAATGAGTATTGTGGGAGACTTAAATTCCTTGTATGATGCATCGTATTCAGATATAAGAAAGAATGACACCATAAAATCATTAATACAAAGCTTAAGAAATAATGCGGTAAAATCCATAGATGAAACAATGCAGTTATTAAATGAAGAAACTTTAGCAAACAGCATTAAGTTAATAGATGATGCCGATACAATTATTTTTTACGGAATGGGAGCATCATTTATAGCAGCAAAGGATGCACAGCAAAAATTTATACGTATCAATAAAAACTGTCACGCCATCGAAGACACTCATTTGAATGCAACAATGATAGCAAATTTAAAACAAAATGATTTGGTAATAGGCATATCCTCATCAGGAGAAACAAAAGAAACAGTAAAATTGATTGATATAGCAAACAGTAGAGGTATAAATACCATAGGAATTACAAGATATGGGAAAACGTCATTAGGTAAAATAACAAAGTATAATCTTTATACTCCATCAAGTATCGAAACACCATTTAGAAGTTCCGCTACATCTTCGCGCATGTCACAGCTTTACATTATAGATGTCTTATTTATGAGTTATGCAACATCCAAACATGACAGCATCATAAGATGTCTTGAAAACACAGTTAATGCAGTAAATGATTTTAAATAAACGGGGAACGTCATGAAAACAACTACATTAATCAAAAACATCAGAATAATAACTCCCTATGAAGTTCTGCACAACTATGGGGTTATAATAAGCGATGGAAAAATTAAAGCAATAGAATCAGAACAATCCATAAATGTAAAATCTATAGAAAAAACTATTGACGGTAAAGGTCAATATTTATCTCCCGGTTTTATTGATATTCACAATCACGGCAACTCAGGATATGACTTCATGGATGCTACCGAAGAAGCAATAGATAAAATAGGACAATACCATTTGAAGAACGGTGTCACATCCTATTTAGGGACGATTATTACCCAGTCCTATGAATATATGCTCAGGGCTGCGAAAAATATCGCTGATTATAAAAATAAAAACAATTCAGCTTCAATAGTAGGCATCCACTTGGAAGGGCCATTCTTTTCAGTTGATAAAAAGGGTGCGCAACCGGAGGAATATATTATAGAGCCGTATTTAGATTTTGTTAAGGACGTAATAAATATATCCGGCAATAAATTAAAAATGGTATCATTAGCACCTGAAAAAGATGGTAGTACAAAGATAATATCATTTTTAAAACAAAACAATATAACAGCAGCTATGGCACACAGCAATGCAACCTATGATGAAGCCATGAACGGTATCAATAACGGTATAACAGTTGCAACTCACTTATACAACGGTATGAGGGAGCTCAATCATCGGGAACCCGGAATAATTGGAGCTTCGCTTAATGACGACAGAGTTTACTGCGAATTAATATATGACAGGATACATCTCCACGATGCAGCCGTAAAAATAGCTTTAAAAATGAAAGGGTCGGACAAGATTATTTTAGTATCGGATGCAATGAGAGCTGCCGGTTTAAAAGACGACATCTATGAGTTAGGCGGCCAAAAGGTTACGGTCAAGAATGGTGCAGCTCGCTTAGATAACGGAAACTTGGCAGGTTCTACCTTAAATATTAAAACAGCAGTTTACAACATGGTTAAATATTTAAATGTTCCAATACATGAAGCAGTAAAAATGGCATCCTTAAACCCTGCTAAAGCAATCGGTATAGATAAACATAAGGGAAGCATAGAAACAGACAAAGACGCCGATTTGATTTTGATTGATGATGAATTTAATATCACGCATATTGTATAATGTCACCCTAAGCGCTTATATCATTTTAAGCGCTTTTGTCATTAAGAGGGATGAATGCTCATAAGTTGAATTTATCATTGCAATTAACTTACCAATTGTGTTATAACACTTTTTGTTTTCAAATTTATTCATCAGTGGAAGGAACTTATGAACTAGTGAGCAAGACCGCAACTCCCGTGTTGACAGTTATTGTTAATTTGTAAAAAATATTTGTATAATTAGCCGTGCGATAATATAATAATATAATGACAAAAAATAATAGAAAGAAGTATACACATGCACAAGCTGAAGAATTTTTTACCGCAATCAAAAATACTAACCATTGCTATTGCAGCGGCTGCAATTATATTAATAATAAGCTGTCAGAAGAAACCGTCTGATATGGAAAACATAACTGACACTTCTATACCTGAAGTGCTTGATACTGCAGAAAACGAGCAAATTCAGTACAGCAGCACAGAGGAATACAATGAGGACCCTCTCACAGACAAAAATATAGTAAACATTCTTCTGATAGGTCAGGACAAAAGGTCTGGAGAAGAAGAAAATTCACGATCAGACTCCATGATTATAGCAACAGTCAACAAAAAGAACAATTCCGTAAAACTGATATCCCTTATGAGGGACATGTATGTTAATATACCAGATTACGGTTACAATAAAATCAATGCCGCCTACGCCTTCGGAGGCATGGACCTACTAGACAAAACTGTTGAAAATAACTTTTTAGTAAACATAGACGGCTGTGTTGAGGTCGACTTTTCCGGCTTCGAAAAAATAATAGACAAAATAGGCGGAGTAGACATTGAATTAAACAAAGACGAGGCATACTACCTCAGCAAGGTCAGCGGACTGAAGCTGACAGAAGGAAAAAACCGGCTGAACGGTGAAATTGCACTGGAATACGCCAGAATCAGATATATAGGCAACAACGACTACGAACGCACAGAGCGCCAAAGAAACGTGCTGGTATCAGTATTCAACGAAGTCAAGGCTTCAAATTTAAAAACCCTGATAGATTTGGCGAATGATATAATGCCGCTTATAACAACCAACCTGACAAACACACAAATACTCGGTCTTGTAACAAGAGTTGTTCTAATGGACGTTTCGGATATAGGTACCTACCGCATACCCGCAGACGGAACATTCACTCCAGACACAATATACGACATGTCCGTACTTGTACCCGATTTGACGGCAAACAGGGAACTGCTTAAGGAATATATGGGATATTAGTAAATATTGCAAGATATACAATATTTATATCCATAAAAAGCGTTGCAACATATGCTATAAGGTGTTAAAATGTAATACGACAAATAAAAACAATAATCACTGCGGGAGAACAACGTGAAAATTAATAATGAAAAAAACAAAACTAAAAACACTATTACCATAGATTATGAAAACAAAAGACTGTCAACATTTTACTTTTTACCACTTCTGCTGATAGCAGGTTTTGTGCCTCTGATAGTATACGCAAAATATGTAGACCTGTCAGGAACTACTCAGGCTCTATACTGGACAGGCCAGCAACAGTACTTGGATTTCTTCAGCTATTGGAAAGCACAATGGGTTGTAGCTCTTACGGCAATAGCCTTAGTTTTCTATATAATACTCTACATGCAGAAGAAACTGCCTCTGAAGGATTTGAAGCAATATTATATCCCAATGGGGATTTATGCGCTTTTTGTAATAATATCGACTATATTTGCATTAGATACACAGACAGCCCTGTGGGGATTTGTAGATATGTACCAGGGTATGTTTGTGCTGTTGAGTTATGTATTACTAACATTCCTGACTATTAATTTCGTTAATAATGAAAGAGATGTGAATTTGTTTGTTAATGCATTTCTGTTTTTGATGATAGTTGAGGGGGTAATTGGTGTTGGACAGTATTTTGGGTTTGATTTCTTTCAGACCAAGCTTGGTAAGGATTTAATTGTTCCGAATTATTTGCAGGTTGATAATTTATCATTCTCTTTCGGGCCTAAGACTATATATGGAACACTGTTTAATACTAACTTTGTTGGCAGCTTTGCAACATTATTGTTGCCGTTGTCAGTTGCTTTTTTATTAGGAGCAAATACAAAAAAACAGCAAGTTATATCAGGAATAGCAGTGCTATTGATGATTTTTGTTTGGATTGGCTGTAATTCAAGAGCTGGGTATTTTGGAGTTACCGTGGCAAGTGTTTTTGCTTTGTGGTTGTTTAGGAAGGTTATAAGGAAGTATTGGAAGGGGTTCATAGGGTTGGTGGGTGTTTTTGCAGTTGTGCTGTTTGGATTAAATGGCGCTTCTGATGGAAGGATATTTGATAGAATAAAAACATTTAATGTTATGGAACAAATAGAAAATTTAAAATATATAGAAAAAAATAGCGTAGTAATTGAGAATGTTACATTAGGTAAAGATACATTTTCTATAAAAACAAATAGAGAAACACTCAATTTTAAGGTTGATGGAGAAAAGTTATATTTTTTAGATGAAGTATTTAATGAATTGGAAATAATAACAGACGGAAATAAGATTTCTATTAAGGATCCTAAATATAAAGATTACAGGATAATAATACCTCAAAATTATCCTGGAGTATCGGTAGAAAGAGCAACTTATTGGAGCTTGACAGGTGTAGATTTTTATATTGCTGATGATGGAATAAAAATATTAGGATCAGGAGGGAGAATAGTGGATTCTGTAGTGGCTGAACGATTTGAACCTATGGATGGCTTAGAAGGTATTATGTCTGGTAGAGGATATATTTGGAGTCGTACTATCCCACTCATTAAAAGCTACATAATAATGGGGGCAGGTCCTGACAATTATCCAATCACATTTCCGCAAGATGACTTTGTTGCAAAACTTAATGCAGGAATGGATGCTAATATGGTAGTAGATAAACCACACAATGTGTATTTACAAACAGCTGTTAATACAGGGGTAATGTCCCTTTTGTCATTATTATTAGTATTTGGTGTGTATCTTATTATCAGTTTTAAATTATATAGTAAAATTAATTTTGATTCATTAGAAAAATATATGGGAGCATCATGTGTAATTAGTATTATTGGATACTTAGCAGCAGGAATGTTTAATGACAGCGTCACAAGTGTAGCACCAATATTATGGATTATATTAGGATTGGGTATTAGTATAAATATAAAATTAAAAAATGAAATTTCTTAACATTTATTTATGGGGGAAATATGTCAAATATATATAACAACGTTTTCGAATTATTGAATAAATATCGTAAGTATATATTAATATTTATAGACACTTTTATTGCAGTGATTTCATATTTATCACCACATATAATTAGTGGCATACACCCAACTAAAATTGATTGGTTTGTAGACACGTGGTATATATATACTATCATATATATAGCTACGTTTATTTTAATGGGTGTCTATAAAAATATATGGAGATATGCAGGGATACATGACATATACAAATGCCTACAAGCTTCAGTTATAGCAAATTTGATATTTTTGATAATAACTAAAGTCTTTAATATTTTTGTAAGATACTACGTATATATAGTAGCATTTTTTGTGACAAGTTTTTGTACAATGGCTATAAGGGTAGTGTATAGAGCTGTATTGATTATTGGCGATAAAGGTTCAAAAAAGTTAAGTCATTATACTAATATTATGATAGTTGGCGCAGGACAAGCCACAGTAGCAATATTAAATGAAATTAGCAGAAATAACCCAAACAATTATATGGTTAGGTGTATAGTAGACGATGATAAATCTAAGATTGGCAGAAATATAAACTCTGTGGCGGTTGCATCTTCAACATATGAAATTCCTATGATGGTGAAAAAATATGATGTAGAAGAAATAATAATTTCTATACCATCTTTAGATAAAGAAAATAAAAAACGTATAATAGATATTTGTGCAGATACTAAATGCAAATTGAAAATTTTACCTGAAGTTTACAGTCTTTTAATTAATGATAATGAAATAATGGATAAAATAAGAGAAGTACAGGTCGAGGATTTACTTGGAAGAGAACCAATAAGCTTAGATTGTTCATTGACGAAAAGCTATGTTCAAGGTAAGACTGTACTTGTAACAGGGGGGGGGGGCTCAATAGGCTCGGAACTTTGCAGACAAATTTCTACTTATTCACCTGAAAAGTTAATAATATTAGATATATACGAAAATAATGCTTATGATATCCAACAGGAACTAATAAGAATGCATGGCAAAGATTTGGACATAGAAGTTGAAATAGCGACTGTTAGGGATAGAAACAAGTTAGATCAAATTTTTAAATCTAAAAATATAGACATAGTATTTCATGCAGCTGCACATAAACATGTTCCTTTGATGGAAAAGAATCCTGAAGAAGCAATTAAAAATAATGTTATCGGAACATATAATGTTGTTCAAGTAGCACATGAATATAAAGTAAATAAATTTATTCTCATTTCTACAGACAAAGCAGTTAATCCAACTAATGTAATGGGAGCAACAAAAAGAATTGCTGAAATGATAATTCAGTCATATAACAGATACAGTGAAACGGATTTTGTGGCAGTACGTTTTGGCAATGTTCTTGGAAGTAATGGTTCAGTTATTCCACTATTTAGAGAGCAAATAAAAGCAGGGGGACCGGTAACAGTTACTCATGAAGAAATAACAAGATACTTTATGACTATACCAGAAGCTGTTCAACTTGTTCTTAGAGCCTCATCAATGGCAGAAGGTGGAGAAATATTTGTATTGGATATGGGTGAACCTGTTAAAATTAAAGACTTAGCATACAATTTAATTAAACTTTCAGGATTAGAACCAGAAGTAGATATAAAGATAGAATACACTGGTCTAAGACCAGGTGAAAAATTATATGAAGAATTATTAATAACTAAAAATGAAAATCAAAAACAAACTGATATAGATAAAATATTTATAGAACAACCTACCAAATTTGATGAAAATGAATTGTTTGAATTAATAAAGAAATTAGAAAGTGCAGCTTGTGATTTTGATGTTGAGAGAATGATAGTGTTGATTGAAAAATTGGTACCGACGTATAAGAGGACGTTGAATGATAATGAATTATTGAATACAGAAGAAAACAAGCAGGCTGCGCATGTTAAAGATAATGAAGAAGAATATAATGGTTTAAATTCAGAAACAGCATAAGGATGGACATTATTTACAGCATAAGAAATTTAATATCACAATTGAGGGGTTTAAAGGGATTTTCAATAACTTGACACAAGTTGACAAATATCAACAACACATAGTATACTAAACAAGTATTTTTTGATAAAATCTTAGGGGATTTAACTATCGTATATTGTGTGCTTAAGGAAATAGGATGGTACAGAAAAATACTATTAATGCAAGTATAACTTGGACGCAAGAGTAGTCCATGTCATTATATATAAATTAAATATGGAACTTTTTAAAGGTAAAAAATATAAAGAAAAATTGGAGTGAGTGGAGATGTATGAGCATTTCTTCAAGCGTTTATTAGATTTGATATTGTCAGGTTTGGGAATTATTGTCCTTATGCCGGTAGGGGTTATAATAGCTATAGCTATAAAAATTGATGATCCTGGATACGTATTTTTTAAACAGAAAAGAATCGGCAAGGATAAGAATGGGCAGAAGTTTTTTTTTATGATTATAAAGTTTCGCACAATGAAAATGTCAACTCCACACGATGTACCTACTCATATGCTTGAAAACCCTGAACATTATATAACAAGAGTTGGTAGGTTTCTCCGTAAGACTTCATTGGACGAGCTGCCGCAGATATTAAACATATTTATAGGACAAATGTCTATAATCGGACCCCGACCAGCTCTGTGGAATCAAGACGACTTATATGAAGAACGTGCTAAGAATAGCGCAAATGCTGTCACTCCTGGACTTACAGGATGGGCGCAGATAAATGGACGAGATGAACTTGAGATAGATGTAAAAGCCAGACTCGATGGTGAATACGTACGAAACATATCCTTTGCATTCGATTGGAAGTGCTTTTGGGGAACAGTGAAGTCAGTACTGTATCATAAAGGTGTGGTAGAGGGCGGAACGGGTAAGATGCATAAGCAGGAAGAGAAAACGACAAATCATTAAAAAGGACTTGGAAACATGAAAAAAGTATTAATTACTGGTGCAAATAGCTATATTGGATTAAGTGTTGAAAATTGGCTCAATCGGCAGAATGATGACTATGAAGTGAACACCATCAGCATGATTGGCGACAGCTGGAAATCCAAGTCATTTATTGGTTATGACACTGTTTATCATGTCGCAGGAATAGCACATTCTGACACTGGGAAGATTAGCACTGAAAAAGAAAGAGTTTACCGTTCTGTAAACACGGATCTTACTATTGCAACGGCTGAGAAGGCTAAGGCTGAAGGAGTTAAACAATTCATCTTCATGAGTTCTGCTATCGTTTATGGCGATAGTGCTCCGATAGGTAAAAAGAAAATAATAACTTGTGAAACCGTTCCTGCTCCTGCTAACTGCTACGGAGACAGTAAGCTGCAGGCTGAGATTGGAATCCAGGCACTGGAAGACAATGATTTCAAGGTGTGTATATTACGTCCACCGATGATTTATGGCAAAGGCAGTAAAGGAAACTATCCAAAGTTATCCAAAATGTCACAAATGTTACCGATGTTCCCAAAGATAAATAATACACGCTCCATGATTTATATAGAAAACCTGTGTCAGTTTGTGAAGTTGATGATTGACAACAATGAATCCGGCATTTTTTGGCCACAGAATTCAGAGTATAGTAATACAAGCGAAGTGGTAAGAATGATATCTGAAGTACATGGTAAGAAGATTTATTTGACTAAGGCTTTCAACTGGGTCTTGTATCTTGCAGGACCTTATATTGGTCTTGTTAACAAGGTATTTGGAAATTTAACTTATGATCAAAACATGAGTGACTATAAGGATACATACCAGTTGGTTGAACTAGCAGAGAGTATTAAAAATATTGAGATTTGAAAGATGATATTATTACCTTGTATTTTTGAAGGGAGATTATAATGAAAGCGATTTTTTGCCATGATTTACCTATTTATAAAGACATTAACGGAGTTTATTGTAGCACAACGCTTACTGATAGTATGTTTCAACGTTTTCTGGTCGTTGCTGACGAATTGATAGTTGCAACCCGTGTATATTCATTGAATAAAACATATGTAGAAGCACATCAAGAACCAATAACATTAGATAAAGTAAAAATACTGGCAGCTCCTAACATGATGAGCGCCAAAGGAATGATTTTTCAAAGACGACCTTTTAAGAAAGCAATGCGTGAGACACTAAAAGATGTTGACTTAGTTTTTCTACGCGGTGGTGAATGTGCAACTGTTGCATATGAGGTTTGTCGTGAAATGAATAAACCATACCTAAGTGAGTGTGGGGGACTTAGTTGGGAAACGTTTTGGCATCATAGCTTTCTTGGCAAACTCGTTGCGCTAAGAATGGAATTAAAATCGATTCAAATAATTAAGCATGCGAATTATGTAGCATATGTAACTGAAAAATACTTACAACGAAGGTATCCGACTAAAGGAATTAGTACATACGCTTCGAATGTATATTTAAAAAATATAGATTCAGAGGTGCTCAAAAGGAGAAAGGAATGGATAGCATCCAGAAAGAAACAGGATATCATAGTAGTCGGTACAACAGCAGCAGTAAATGTTAAATATAAAGGCCAGGAATATATTATTAGAGCTTTAGCGAGTCTAAAGAAACTTGGGTATAAAGCAAGATATGAACTTGTTGGTGGCGGTGATCAATCGTATTTAAAGAAAATCGCAGAAAAATATAATGTTTCAGATGCAGTTTATTTTTGGGGAGAGAAAACTCATGACGAAGTGTTACACTGGTTGGATAGTATTGATATATATGCACAACCAAGTAAACAAGAGGGCTTGCCAAGGTCTTTAGTTGAGGCAATGAGTAGAGGTTGTCCAGCAATAGGGTCTACGACTGCCGGGATTCCTGAATTAATTGACAGTAATGTTGTATTCAATAATGGAAATGTAAGGCAAATTACTGAGATTCTATCGAAGATTATTGATGGCGTACATAGATATGATATGTCTGTTCTCGCTGAACATAATTTTAATAAAGCTTGTGAGTATGAATATGAAAAAATTGAAGAACGTAGAACCGCTTTATTTAAGCAGTTTGAAGAGTATGTGAAAATAAATGCGGAAAGGTGAAGAAAATGAAAGCTGTATGTATAAGTTGTTTTGATTATCACGCAACTCGAATGAAAAGCATAACTGAATATTTGTGTGACAAGGGATATGATACAAGATATATTATCACAGACTTCCAACATTTCAGCAAAGCGAGATACCAAGCGAAATATAATGTCAACACAACACAACTGCATGTACCTGCTTATATGAAAAATGTGTCAGCTGCAAGACTCCTGTCACATTATGTTTTTGCAAATAAAGTATATAAGAAACTTAATGAAATAAAGCCTGATATCATATATTGTATGTTCCCTCCTAATATGCTGGTTAAAAGGGTAATGCAATATAAATATAAGACAGGAGTAAAAGTAATTTTTGACTGTTATGATATGTGGCCTGAGAGTTTTCCGTATAAAAAATATGGAAAATTGTTGTCTTTACCATTTGATATTTGGCGCAACTTTAGAGATAAATATATTGAAAAGGCAGATATGCTTGTGTGTGTTTCGAATGCTTTGAGGGATACTTTTTTAACAAATTATAAAGGAGTTCCCATAACGGTCCTCATGCCTTCTATAAGTATAGAAGGTATGCCAAGATACACCTTTGATATTGAGAATAAGATTACTTTATGCTATTTAGGAAATATCAATCACATAACCGATATTGAATTGGGGATTGAACTATTAAGTAAGGTTGCTCAAAAAAGACCAGTTACATTACATATAATTGGTGGAGGCAAGAATCATGATGATTTTGTGCAAAAATTAGAGGCAAGCAGAATACAAGTCATTAGCCATGGAGTTGTGTTTGATGATGAAATAAAAAAATATATATTTGGTCAATGTAACTTTGGGCTAAATATTCCACGCGAATGGGTGAAATCTACCATGTCTCTCAAATCAATAGAATATATGAATGTCGGGTTGCCATTTATAAATAGTGGTGTTGGAGATACTTATGACATTGTTAATGATAATAATATCGGAATTAGTATAGATAGGGTGGACATCGATAAGACAGTGAAAACAATACTTAGTGTATCAAATAAGGAACTTAGAAATATGCATGATTGTTGTGTTGCTTATTATATTAACAATTTTGCTAATCAGAATTTAGATACTATTTTTGATAGTATTATATGATTTAAATAATGTTTTAAGGGTTATATATTTAGTATCAAGGAGAATGAAGAGTGGGAGAATGCTTATATTACTTAATATGGTTAATAAATATAATATTTGCTCTTACTAAGAAGAAAAGTAAATTTATTGTATTCATTACAATCATATTTTTTGGTTTAGTATTTTGTGGCAACAATGGTGAAAATGGAGATGCATATCTATACAGGTTGTTTTTAACTAACCCTAATGCAGGTGTTAATATTACTGAGCAAGGGTTTAAATGGCTCGCTGATTTTTTGCGAATTGTAGGAATTAATAACTATGGGTTATGTTTGATGGTAATTTTTATAATATCATTGTTATTTTTTATATTGTCAGTTCGTCAAATAACCAATAACATTCACCCATTAATTTCCATAATGATGGTTTTCCCATTCTTGTTATTTGCAACTGCAATTCGATTTGCCTTAGCATTTAGTATTTCATTATACGCAATAACAGAGTTAGCCACAAAAAATAGGAAAATTAAATTTATTCTGTTAGTGATGGCGGCATCATCGCTTCATACTGTGATGATAACTAATCTTCTATTTTTGTTGGTATCAAGCTCACGTGTGCGACGAGGTGCAGCGCATGGAAAAGGCAAACTTGCAATTCAAATCATAGCAGCGGTAATTATTCTGTATTGTTTTGTTGTGGTATCACTTGGCAATAGATTACCTTTTAGTAGTACTATTATAAGCCTGTTAATTAAGCTTTTTCCAACTCAAGGTTTTAAGATAGAAGCATATTTTTCTACAAGAACAAATTTAGGTTTTATGGCATTATACTTAGTTTATTTTGTAGGGTTATATGTCTCATCGTATTTACGTAAATTTGTTTTTAGGTATATAGATTCTTTTGCTTTGGAGTTTGTTAATTTTACGGAGTTTGCATATTATATCAATGTTATATGTTTTTTATTTTTGCCGCTTTATAATCTTAGCTTGAATTTTCACAGATTACTGATAATGCCAACTATGGTTAATGCATTGGTATTTTCGGGAATAATGAAATCTTATAATAATAGGCGATTTCTTTCACGAGGAGCTATGTATGTTGGTAAAATTGAAATACTGGAGATTGTCAGTATTCTGGTATGGATGATACCATTGATAATGAAAATAAATTCAATATCTATAGGAAATATTTTCAAAGTAAATGTCTTATTATAGTTTCTTAATAATAAGCTACTAAGATATGGCTTGATTTCATCAATTTAGTGTATATCTGTTAGCTTTAGAAACAAATTAATTATGAGGAAGTGAGTAATATGAGTCGTAGTAAAAGCTTTATAAACAATGCAATTTGGGATCTCAGTTACTATTTAATTGTAATAGCCTTGGGCTTTTTAGCGCCTAGATATATTATAATAACCTATGGGTCAGAGGTAAACGGTCTATCTTCTACAATTACTCAAATACTTAATATTATTTTGCTTTTGCAATCAGGAGCAACTACCGCCTCTGTTTACTCTTTATTCAAGCCGATTGCGGATAATGACATACAAGATATAAGCAAACGAATAGAGTCATCGGAAAAGTTTTTCAAAAAGATATCTGTTATTTTTGCTGTTGTAATGTTGGTTGTTGCGACTGTAACATCAGTACTAATTGAAAGTGAGCTTAATAGGAATTTTATCTTTATTGCATTTGTTATAATGGGTTTTAAAAGTTTTTTAGATTTGTTTTTTACGTCTAAGCTTAGAGTTGTATTTACAGCTTTTCAACAGAAGTACATCATTTCTATAGCAACACTTATAGAGCAAGTTATTTACTATACATTAGTTTTTTTGATATTATATTTTAAAATTCATTTTTTATTTTTATATTTAGCACTTTTCATTGGTTGTGTTATTAGAATTATGTATTTGGAAATTGAATATACGAAAAAATACGGAAAGCTAATCCCAAAGTATACAGGAGGAGATGTAGATAAGATACCAGGAAGAACATATTCATTTATAAATGAAGTTTCACATAGCATAGTTGGTTCTTCAATCACGGTTATGATGTCGCTTATGTATGGACTTCAGGAAACAAGTGTGTACTCTGTTTATGCTTTAGTTGGCTCAGCTCTGAGCTTGGTCTCTACAGCTTTATATTCCGCTTTCGCACCTGGCTTTGGAAATCTTGCTGCGACAGAAGATAAGAAAAATGCATTCAGAGTTTTTTCTGTTTTCCAGTTCATATATGTTATGTTAAACACATTCCTCTTTATGTGTATGCTGTATATGATGTTGCCGTTTGTTTCGATTTATATAAAAGGTGCAACTGATATCAATTACATAAATCCAATGCTTGCTTGCTTGCTTGCTTTTCAAGGAATAGTGTCAGCTTACAGAATTCCATATAATATTATCGTATCATCTTATGGATTTTTCAAAGAAACGTGGATACAACCAGTAATTTGCGCAGTATTGTCTATTGCACTGTCATTTGTGTTTGGCAGACTTAATTATTCTTTTGTTCTAATAGGCCCAATCATTTTCTACCTTACTAACTTTATTTATCAATATTTCAGATTAAAAAAATTGGTGCCACATTTGACTTCAAACAGGGTCTTTACATTATTTGGCGTTTCATGTATGGGGTTTGCTTTAACTGCTATTACAAGCAAATTTATACAGGCCCAAGAAGGGATATTAGCATGGATTTGCAATGGAATGGTTTATGCATCCATTGCTACCGTATATCTTGTGTTTATGTCGTTGATTTTTGACAGAAAAGATTTAGCTTTATCCATAGACTATATTAAAAGAATGTTAGGGAAAAGGAGAAGCAATGTCTAAATATGTGTTTTTTGTAAATGTTGATGGATACAGAAAATATACTGCTTATGCAGCTCAAAATGCTGGTGCATTAATTCCTCATATCAAAGGCAGAGGGATAAAAAGGTTGTTTGAAATTCATAATGCATGGTCGTTGAATAGAAAATATGAACTGCCAGGAAAAAGCATATGGTATAAATACTGTTTTAATGAAAAGGAAGTTGATATAAATGAGGATATATATTTTGTGTGTTATGAATCATTTCATATGACTTATTCACGCAAATATTTATCCTATCTGAGAAACAAATATATAAATGCAAAGTTTGTTTTCTTTTTTTCTAATCCAGTTGATGAATATAATTTTGAGAAGCTTAAAAGTGTAAGAGACCTTTATGATGTTATTTTTACTTTTAACGAAAAAGATGCTAAAGATAACGACTTTATTTATTGCAATTGCGACACATTCAAGTTGATACCCGTGCCTGAATGCCCGGAGTATAAGAGTGATGTATTTTTCGTTGGCTCAGATAAGGGAAGACTTGAATTATTACTGTCTGTATTTGAGAAGCTGACAGATGCGGGACTTGTATGTGACTTTCACATTGTCAATGTTCCTGAGAATAAGCAAAGATATGCAGATAGGATAAAATACAATCAGAGGATTTCCTATGATGAAGTTCTACATCGTGTAAAAAGTACAAGATGTGTTTTGGAAATTTTACAGAACAGCAATAATTATTATTCCATTAGAACATTAGAGGCACTTCAGTATCATAAAAAACTTCTCACATCAAACATTGGGGTGGTAAAGCAGTGGTTTTACAAACCAGAAATAATACAATGTTTTGATAATTATTTTGATATTAATACGGACTTTGTGTTGCAATATATTGATGAAGAACTGTATTCAGATATAGATATTGGTTCATTTGAACGATTTGCAAACTTCTTAGAATCAATATTTAGCGAAAGAAGCTGTAATTGATGATTGAAAGTATGCAACTCGAATTAATTCAAAAAGAAATTAATGAAGAAAATAGACTGCGAGAATGCACAGTAAGTTTTTCAAAGCAACATTTGTTAAATGATCTTGTCCACAATACAATTACAAAGAATGTGTCTAGCTTCTTAACGATATACATAAGTATCATTATAGGATCAAAGATATAATGAATGTAATCAATTTATAAAAGGGAGGTATTTGATATGAAAGGAATTATACTTGCTGGTGGAGCGGGCACTCGACTCTATCCGCTTACAATGGTTACATCAAAACAATTACTGCCGGTTTATGATAAACCGATGGTTTATTATCCGTTATCAACGCTGATGTTAGCTGGAATAAAGGATATACTTATTATTTCGACACCGGAAGATTTACCTAATTTTGAGCGTCTTCTTGGAGATGGTAGTCAGTATGGGGTGAAACTGTCATATAAAGTTCAACTTTCTCCAGATGGTCTTGCCCAGGCTTTCTTGATTGGTGAGGACTTTATTGGTGATGATCTATGTGCCATGGTACTTGGAGACAATATTTTTTATGGTGGTGGACTGGTAGATAAACTTAATTTGGCGGTCAAAAATGCTAAGGAAGGATATGCGACAATCTTTGGCTACTATGTGCATGATCCGGAGAGGTTTGGGATAATGGAGTTTGATGATAAAGAAAAGATTCTATCAGTGGAGGAAAAACCCAAGAATCCGAAAAGCAATTACTGTATTACAGGTTTATATTTCTATGATAATCGTGTTGTAGAATATGCTAAGAAGGTTAAGCCATCTGCTCGTGGAGAACTCGAGATCACATCTCTTAACGACCTATATTTACAGAATGGGATGCTAAAAGGTATTGTTCTTGGACGCGGGTTTGCCTGGCTTGATACTGGGACGATGGATAGTCTGGTAGAGGCATCTAATTTTGTACAAATGATTGAAAAACGTCAGGGTCTGAAGATTTCTGCCCCAGAAGAAATTGCTTATAGAAACAAGTGGATTGATAAGGAAAAATTGCTTGAATCGGCAGAACGTTATGGGAAATCTCCATATGGCATGCATTTAAAGAATGTTGCAGAAGGAAAAATTGTATACTAATGAAGTGGAGCAAAGATTATGAGTAATATCGCATTTACAGAAACAAAGATAAATGGTGTTTATATTATCGATACAAAGGTTTACGGAGACTATCGCGGATACTTTATGGAAACATATAAAGAAAAAGATTTTAAAGCTGCTGGGTTAGATTATACTTTTGTCCAAGATAACCAGTCTAGTTCAAGAAGAGGTGTCTTGCGTGGCTTACATTTTCAAAAAACTCATCCGCAAGCAAAACTCGTACGTGTTCTGAAAGGAGAGGTCTTTGACGTTGCGGTTGATTTGCGTAAAGGCAGTAAAACTTATGGACAATGGGTTGGTGTGCTATTATCAGAAGATAATAGAAAACAATTGATGATTCCCCGTGGATTTGCGCATGGTTTTATGGTTGTTAGCGATCATGCTGAGTTTGCTTACAAGTGTGACGATTTTTATCACTCGGAAGATGAAGGAGGACTTATATATAATGATTCTGACATTGCCATTGATTGGCCGGATGTTGGTGAAATAATTCTCAGCGAGAAGGATTTAAAGAATCCAACACTTGCTGAATCAAAGATAGAGTTTTTAACTGGAGGGTTACTATGATAATACTTGTTACCGGAGGAGCTGGCTTCATAGGTTCCAACTTCATCTACTATATGCTCGGAGAATATACAGGCTCAAAGATTGTATGTGTGGATTGCCTTACATATGCAGGAAATATGTCCACGTTAACAGAAGCTATGGAGAGTCCGAATTTTGTTTTCTATAAGACAAATATCTGCGACAGAAAGGCTGTGTATGAAATCTTTGAAAAAGAACATCCGGACATAGTAGTCAATTTTGCTGCAGAGAGCCATGTTGATCGTTCTATCGAAACACCAGAAGTTTTCCTTCATACAAATATCCTAGGTACACAGGTCATGATGGATGCGTGCCGAAAGTATGGAGTACAGCGTTACCATCAAGTATCCACTGATGAAGTATATGGTGACCTACCACTTGATAGACCGGATCAGTTTTTCACAGAAGCAACACCTATTCATACAAGCAGCCCATACAGTGCTTCAAAAGCAAGTGCTGACCTCTTGGTTCAGGCATATAATCGTACATTTGGGTTGCCTGTTACTATAAGTCGTTGCTCTAATAACTATGGTCCGTACCATTTTCCGGAGAAGCTGATTCCGCTTATGATTGCAAATGCACTTTATGATAAGCCTCTTCCTGTTTATGGCAAGGGCGATAATGTTCGAGACTGGCTCTATGTGGAGGATCATTGCAAAGCTATCGATCTTATAATTCATAATGGTACGGTTGGTGAGGTTTATAACATTGGCGGGCATAATGAGATGCGTAATATTGATATTGTAAAGCTGATCTGCCATAAGCTTGGCAAACCAGAAAGCTTAATAACTTATGTAACAGATCGAAAAGGTCACGATATGCGCTATGCTATTGACCCGACGAAAATATATGATGAACTTGGTTGGCTTCCTGAGACGAAATTCGAGGATGGTATAAATAAGACAATAGATTGGTATCTCAATAACAAGAAATGGTGGGAGGCCATAATTGACGGTGAATATCGGGACTACTATGAGCGCATGTATGCTAATAAGTAACACAGTTTAATATTAATCAATCGTATAAAGGAGAAAATAAATGTCTATTCAAGTATTAAAACCTAAGTTTCATATTGATGAGTGTCTTGATGCCGTAAAGGAGTGCCTAGAAAAGGGATGGACCGGGATGGGATTTAAGACAGTGGAGCTGGAAGAGGAATGGAAAAAATATACTGGACACCAGTACGCATATTATTTAAATTCTAACACAGTTGGTCTTCACCTTGCTGTGAAGATTCTTAAAATGGAAGATGATTGGAATGATGGAGACGAAATCATTTCTACACCGATTACATTTGTTTCAACTAACCATGCTGTTCTTTACGAAAATATGCATGTCACATTTGCTGATGTTGACGAATATCTCTGTCTTGATCCTGATGATGTAGAGAAAAAAATTACCGACAAAACCCGTGCAGTTATCTTTGTTGGTTATGGTGGACGTGTTGGACAACTTGACAAAATAATAGAAATCTGTAAGAAATATAATCTGAAGCTCATTCTTGATGCTGCACATATGTCTGGCACAAAGGTGGATGGTGTTTGCCCCGGAACTTGGGATGGAATTGATGTTGCAATATATTCTTATCAGGCAGTAAAAAATCTGCCGTCCGGTGATAGTGGAATGATTTGTTTTAAAGAAGAGCGTTTTGATAAACTGGCTCGTCAACTTGCTTGGCTCGGAATAAACAAAGATACATATGCTCGTTCAAACAAGGGTACTTATGCTTGGAAATACGATGTGGACTATGTAGGTTACAAGTACAACGGGAATGCTATCATGGCATCAATTGCATTGGTTCAGATGAAGTATCTTGATGAAGAGAACTCGAGGAGACGTCAGATAGTTGAAATGTACAATAAGAACTTTAAGGATAATAAAAAGATTAAGATTATCCCAGCTAATCATGCTGATGAGTGTTCATTCCACCTGTATGAACTGGCAGTTCCAGATCGAGAAGGATTGTTAGAGTACCTGTCTCAGAAGGGAATCAATTGCGGTGTCCACTACCGTGACAATACTGAGTACAGCATGTATCTTTATGCTAATGGTACCTGCCCATATGCTCATGAAATCAGTCAGCATCTTATTACAATGCCTTTACACATGTGGCTGACGGATGAAGAAATACAGAGTATTATTAATGGTGTGAATGAGTTTGTAAAATAAGAGAAAACGGTGATATTGAGGGAGGTGGAATTCTTTTGGATGTTAAAAAGGTTGGGAAAGCTATAGCATATTTACGAAAAAGAGCGGGATTCACTCAAAAGAATCTCGCCGACCGTATCGGGATAAGTGATAAAGCTGTGTCTAAATGGGAAAGGGGGCTGGGGCTCCCGGACATAACATACTTTGGAAAGCTTGCTATTCTTCTTGACACTGACATAGACAGTCTCCTCGCTGGAGATGTCATACATCATGACAAGGATTGGAATGGGCTTTTGGTCTTGCCGGAAAATTTTTATGGCATTGGTGCAGATACAACAATATATGATAAACCATTAGTTTACTTTCAACTCAGTTATTTTCTGTTGGTGGGAGTAAAGGCTATATTTGTTGTGGGCAACGAAAGAGAATTAAATTTTATGCTATCAGAGTTTGGCAATGGCAATAAACTTGGCATAAACATTTTTTATTGCGGATCAGAATTGGAAAGTGTCCGAACTCACCTTAATAACAACATGAATTGTAACAATGTAATGGTTGTGTATGGAAGAAGCTTCATATATGGTGTTGACCAAACGAGATTTTTCCAAAAAGCTATGAATAAGGAGCGATTAACCATCTTATCTCTGCCCAAAAAGCTCAATGTTGCATCTGATGAAGTGGTTTCATCCATATCTTTTAATGATAATATGAAAATAGTCGCTTTAGATAGTAGTGAGAAGGTATATACCCAGTATGATTATTGTGAAGTTCCTATGCTATTTTGTCCTAGAAATAGGCTGAATGAAATTATATGTGCTACTGATAAAGACCAGTTTTCAATTGATTTAAACAGATGCAGAAATAAAAGGTTATATACCGAGGTACTTGATAGAGGGTATGTAGAAATATCAATTGATAACCCAGATGATGTTGTTGATGTATCAAACTTTGTTCGTATGGTACAGAAAGCGTGTGGTATGAATATTTACTGCATTGAAGAAATAGCTTGGCGGCGTGGAATGATAAGTCTTGAAGAACTTGAATATTTCGGAAACAAAAAGCGAGATACAGAATATGGCAAATATATATTAAGTTTATGTGCAAAATATTAATTTGAGCATAAATGTATTATTTCTTGTAATTGTTTTAGTTCCTTTAGTAAACGGACAGTCGGTTGCATTGTATCTGAGATTGAAATACACTGATGCGTGAGACACGTAGCATTTTAATTGAAACGTAGCTGAGTGGTAGTATAATTACTTCACATAAAGTCGTTATGTAGAAATGCAAAAACCTAAGAATATTGAAAGGTGGTTTTAGATGATATGAATCATAGAGATAGAGTGGCATTTTTATTTTCGGGACAAGGCGCTCAATATCCGGGAATGATGAAGGAACTATGTGAGAAATGTAATAAAAGTCAAGAAGTATATGAAGTTGCTAAAATTGCTTTGGGAAGAGATATTCAAGATCTAACTTTTTCTGGTTCACAAGAAGAATTGAATCTTACGCACAATACACAACCTTGTATGCTTGCAGCTGACTTAGCTGCTTATTATGCCGTTATAGATGCCGGGGTGAAACCGGATGTTGTAGCAGGTTTTTCACTTGGTGAATTTGGAGCTTTGGTGGCAGTTGATGCACTGGATATCAAAAAAGCTTTTGAACTTGTTCAGATTCGTGCTGATGCTATGCAGGAATCAGTTCCTGTTGGCAAAGGCGGAATGGCTGTGGTTATGGGGTTAACTTCTGATGCTGTGGAGGAGTTATGTTCATCGATTAATGGATATGTCGTTCCGGCAAATTACAACTGCATTGGACAGATTGTTGTTTCGGGTGATATGGAAGCAGTCGATTTGTTAGTGAAAAAGGCTAGGGAAAATAAAGTCAAAGCAATGAAATTAGGAGTTAGTGCACCATTTCATTGTGAATTAGTCAAACCAGCTGCCGAAGTGTTAAAGAATGCTATGGAAAATATATCATTTAATTCTTTTCAGATTCCGTTATATGCAAATACAACAGGCGAGAAGATTGTATATACAGATATAAAAGAGGAACTATACAGACAGGTGTTCTCACCTGTTCAATGGCAGAGGACATTGGAGAATATGTGGGCTGAAGGCGTGGACATATTTATAGAAGTTGGTCCGGGAAAAACATTAACTAACTTTGTGAATCGTACATTAAAGGAAGCAAGAACATTTAATGTCCAAGACAGTGCAACTTTAGATGAACTTGTTAAAACATTAAATAAGGAGGTTTAGATGAATATATTGACTATAAAAGGTGTAAAAATTGACGGAGTAGTTGCATGCTTGCCTGAGAATAAGCTTGATAATGAAAAGGCGTGTGAACCGTTATATGGCCCAAATGTTGAAACACTTATAAAAGCAACTGGCATTGAAACAAGATATGTAGCAAATGAAGGCACGACAGCTCTTGATTTGAATACGGCTGCAGCGAAAAGGCTTTTGGCAATTACAAATACTGTTCCTGCTGAACTTGGAGGTGTAATTTGCGTGACATTTACCCCTGAACATTTGATGCCAGGTGATGCAGCGGCAGCACAAACACGTCTTGGTATAGACAATGAATGTATTGCATTTGACATAAATATGGCATGTTCAGGATATGGCTATGGGCTTTATGTTGCTTCTACATTAGTAAAAGCAACTGGAAAGAAGTTCTTGCTTCTTAATGGCGATACGCAAACAGCTTATGTATCAAAAGAAGATAAAGCAACAATGCCTGTTTTGAGTGATGTTGGAACTGCAACTTTATTGGTGCCAACTCAAGAAAATAATGAATGGAAGTTTTCATTTTATAGTGATGGCAGTAATAAAGAAGTATTATATATTAAGGCTGGCGGAACAAGATATCCTATGACTCAGAATGACCTGATTGCTAGGGAATATGAAGATGGTAGCAAGCGTAGAGATGCGGATATATATATGAATGGTTATGAAGTATTTAGATTTGTTGCGCTTGATGTAAGTAGATTCATTAAAAAATTTATGGATAATATTGAAATTAGTGAAGAGGATATAAATGCATTTGTTCCGCATCAAGCAAATATTTATATGATTCAGCAGCTTACAAAAAAATTAAAAATCGATAAAGAAAAAATGTGGAAAAGCGGTGATATTTATGGAAACCCTGCATCCGCATCTGTACCTCTTACAATAGCTCATAATGCAGGTAAATGGTTTGCTGATAGTGATTCTGACAATGCTGAAATGCTCATTTCAGGTTTTGGCGGAGGGTTGTCTATAAGCGTTGGTAAAATTCAACTCAATAAGGCAGCAAAATATCAAGTATTTAAATATTATGAAGGAGAATAAAGATGCAAGAATTTTTAGCATTTGTTGCAAACATTTTTGGTATGTCTCCAGATGAAATATCTCTTAAGACATCTTACAACTCAATTTCTGAATGGGATTCATTGATGCAGCTAAGGCTCGTGGCAGAGATTAGTGATCAATATGATGTGGATATTCCAATTGATGAAGTACCCAATATAAAGACGCTTGAGGACTTTTACTACTATATAGAGACTAAATAAAAATTTATTATGAAGGTGATTAAATGAAAATTGCAATCCTGTCAAATGTAAATTTAGATATATTGAAGAAACAACTGGAAAAAACATATGATACTTTTTCTACAGAGGGTTATGGTCAATGGATTAAGTATGCATTGACAAAGGATGAGCGCCTTAATGAATTCAATCCGCAGTGTATTTTTCTCTTACTAGACGGATTTGGCATAGTTGAAAATCTTGAGGATGAGGATAAGGTTAAGAAAGAGTTATATTCATATACTGTTTTCATTAAGAGTTTGGCAGAGAATTATCCTCAGGCAACTTTTGCTATTTCAAATATACACATAAAGCAACGATATATAAATAGTGGCGACTATTTCAAAACTGATTCACCTATTGAGCAGCACTGGGACAATCTAATAAATGTAATAATGAAAGAGAAAAAGAACGTTCATCTATTTAAACTCCGAGAACTAATTCAAACAAGTGGTTCTGTGTATGATGATAAAATGTGGTACATGGGTTCTATTCCATATAGTATGAAGTTTACTTCAATGTTAGAAAAAGAAGTAAGTTCTTTCATAGAGTATATGATTCTCAAACGGAAAAAGGTACTTATTACTGATCTTGACAACACGCTTTGGGGTGGGGTAGTTGGAGAAGATGGTCCTCTTGGCATAGAAGTTGGTGAATCACATATCGGTGCAATATATCGTGATGGACAGAAGGTTATGAAACAAATGAAGAATGCAGGTATTCTTCTGGCGATTGTTTCTAAGAACAATATAGAAGAAGTTCAAGAAGCATTCAGAACCAATAAGCATATGTATTTACATGAGGACGATTTTTCAGCTATTTATTGCAACTGGGAACCTAAAGTTGCTAATATTAAGCAAATTGCAATAGAGCTGAACCTTGGATTGGATTCGTTTGTTTTTCTTGATGACAATAATGTGGAGCGTGAAGCTGTAAGGCAGCAGCTTCCAGAAGTAACAGTGATAGATTTTCCTAAAGATGTATCGATGCTTCCAAAAGTGTTGATGGAAACATACAACAAATATTTTTTTGAATGGAGGATAACGGAGGAAGATTTAACAAGAACACGTCAGTATCAGGAAGAAGTCACAAGAAAGAAAGAAATGCAAAAGTTAGCTTCTGAAGATGTATCAATTGATGACTACTTAAAGTCGCTGAATATTCAGATAATATTGAGTGCCGTTGATAACACAAACATAGAGAGAACGGTTCAACTACTTAATAAAACGAACCAATTTAATACAAATACAGTTCGCATGAATATGAGTGAGATACAGCAATATATAGCTGATATTAATCATAAAGTATTTGTTGCTAATGTAGCAGATAAATACGGTGATAATGGATTGGTTTCAATTATAATGATCAACTTAGATGGAAGCGATGCATACGTTGAAAACTTTCTAATGAGTTGTAGAGTCATGGGAAGGCAGATAGAAGATGCCATTATTAGTACTGTCGAAAAATACATGGGAGATAATGGAGTAAAAAATATTTATTCAAGCTATATTCCAACTGCAAAGAATGTCCCTGTCAGAGATTTATGGGAACGATTAGGATATAATTTAGTAAATGAATGCGATGGCGAAAAAAAATATATTAAGCATTTAGGTGAAACGGAGATTCCAGCACTTTTGAAGGCAGAGATGCGAGTTGTATAATTATAACAAATATAACTAATTAAAATTTAAGTAAATTTTTTAAATACGATATTTGAGAAGGAGGAACAAAAATGGAAAGATTTATTGAACTAGTAGCTGAAATACTTGAGGTTGATTCTAAGGAACTAAGCCAAGACACATATTTTAGAGATGCCACAGATAGTTTTGATTCAATGATGGGATTCATGCTTATATGTATGATGGAAGATGAGTATGGAACGCGTGTCTCTGTTGATAACTTTTTGCAATGTAAAACAATTGGTGACTTATTTAACCAAGTAGAGGTGAATTGAAGGAATGAATAATATTATAATTACTGGTGCATGTGGTGGAATAGGTTATGCCATTGCAACCGAATTATTGTCGAACGGTTCAACTATATGGGCGATAGGTACTTCTCAAGAAAAACTTGAAGAATTATTTGGTATGAACGACGCTTGCCATTTATATGCGTGTGATTTGACTTTAGAAGAAGAAGTTGTAAAAATGGTGAAGCATATAGTATCTTTATCTGGACCTGTGGGTGGGTTTGTCCACTGTGCGGGAATCAGTAAGTTTGTACCACTATATCTTACAAAACTGAAAGATATTAAATCGATTTTTGAAATCCATGTTTATACAGCAATTCTAATGTGCTCACAATTGTCGAAAAAAGGAATTGCTCAAGATAATTGTTCGATAGTACTTTTTTCATCTGTTGCTGCACATGAAGGTGCGTCAGGAAATGCTTCATATGCAGCGGCAAAAGGTGCTATAGAGGGATATTTGGCATCGGCAGCTTCTGAATTAGCAGAGAAGAATATAAGGATTAATGCAATAGTACCAGGTGATATTAATGCCGGTATGTTCAAACGTTTTTCAGAATCCTTAGATGAATATAAGTTGGAAGAAAGAGAAGCTAAGTATCCTTTGGGTTTTGGAAAAGCAGAGGACGTTGCAAACCTTGCTGTGTTTTTGCTGTCAGAAAAGGCATCTTGGATTACAGGACAGAAATATTTCATAGATGGTGGACATATGAGTCGTAAGGTATGATAAATCATAAATATCTGAGTATATATTTAGTATGAATAGGAGAATGTAATGTTTATTAGAAATAAATTAGTCGGAAAAACAATATCGTTGCGGTGTGCTGAAATAGCCGATGCAGATTTTATTTTGCGTTTAAGAAATGATGATAAAATCTCGAAGTATTTGCCAAAACTTAATATTACTGTTTCCCAGCAGAAAGAGTGGATTAATTCGCAGCGTAATGATACATTGGACTACTATTTTATAATTGAAGATGCTGTTAGTCAAACTCCACTTGGAACTATTTCATTATACGATTTTACAGATTGTGAAGCTGAGAGTGGACGCTTTGCTTGCTTGGGTAATCCGGTTCAAAACGTTGAGTCTGGTCTTCTCTTATATGATTTTGCGTTTTACCACTTAAAATTATCAATAGTCAAAGCATGGGTATACAAAGATAATATTGGTGTTCTGAATTATAATCGAAAATTTGGATTTACATTTATTGATGGTGTGTCAAGTGAAGGAGTTCCTTGCATGAAAGGTAGTTTGACCAAGAATTCATACGAATTGGCATCAAAGAAACTTAAACCATATTTTGATAGATTATGATTATTAATAGAAATATAAACGCATTGTAAAGCGGTTAGATTAGTTGTATGCTTGTTTATTGCTAGATATTGATGCGAAAGATGATTGAGAGAATCATAATATGTTTAGAGATGCAACTGGAAGACTGAAACAATATTATATGCCGAGAGCTATTCGGATTGTAATTCTATTGATATTATGATATATAAAACTAGAATGGATATGACTGCTGGATAGATGAGTTGCTTGCTACATGAAATATTTTAGACACATCACGTTTTGTGTGCGTATTTGCTGATCAATACAGAGGTTGTGAAGTGTAGTGTCGTTGGACAACATGGTGACAGTCAAGTTTCTATTTGTAGTAAACTTTCTATTGTTGGTGTTAATATGAATGATTATGCGAAAAGTGTGGTAACATTTCATAACTAAAATAAAACAATAAATAACTCGGTTTAACAAGGTGGATAAAATAAAATGAAGATAACAGTAGCAGGATCAGGGTATGTAGGATTGTCCAATGCTATACTTTTAGCACAACATAATGAAGTAATAGCATTGGATATTATTCAGGAAAGGATTGATATGATAAATAATGGGATATCACCTATTATTGACAAGGAAATAGAAGAACATTTAGCAACTAAGGAATTAAATTTAACTGGAACAACAGATAATTATATGGCATTTAAAGACGCTGAGTATGTAATAATATCAACTCCTACAAATTATGATCCAGATAAAAACTATTTTGATACAGGAACTGTGGAAGAGGTTGTAGCTAGTGTATTATCAATAAATCCTAATGCGGTAATGGTTATTAAATCTACAGTACCTGTAGGATATACAGTGAAAATTAAAGAAATGTTTGAAACTGATAATATAATTTTTTCACCGGAGTTTTTAAGGGAAGGAAAGGCCCTTTTTGATAATCTTTATCCATCAAGAATTGTTGTTGGTGAACAGTCGGAAAGAGCGAAAGTATTTGCGGATCTTCTTTTAAATGGAGCTATTAAAAAAGATGTACCTGTACTTTTTACAAACTCAACAGAAGCTGAAGCTATAAAATTATTTGCCAATACATACCTTGCATTAAGAGTGGCATATTTTAATGAATTAGATTCATATGCAGAATTGAGAGGATTAAATACGAAGCAGATCATTGATGGTGTTTGTCTTGACCCAAGAATTGGAACTCATTACAATAACCCTTCATTTGGGTATGGTGGTTATTGTCTACCTAAGGATACTAAACAGCTGCTTGCTAATTATGCAGATGTGCCTCAAAATATTATGTCTGCCATTGTGGATGCAAACAGGACAAGAAAAGATCATATTGCAGATATGATTATTAAAAGAAATCCTAAAATAGTTGGTATATACAGGTTAACAATGAAAACAGATTCGGATAATTTTAGACAATCAGCAATTCAGGGTGTCATGAAGCGTATTAAAGCTAAAGGTATTGAGGTTGTTGTGTATGAACCGGCTCTTAATACGGATAATTTTTATAATTCAAGGGTTATTAGGGATTTTAATGAATTTAAAGACATATCGGATGTTATAGTGTCAAATCGACTATCTGATGATATTAAGGATGTAGCGGATAAAGTATATACAAGGGACATATATTGCAGAGATTAATAAAATCAGGAGAAAGATAGATGAATTACAATGATTTGGATATAAGTAAAATATGTCTTATAACAGGGGCTGCTGGTTTTATCGGGTCCTTTTTATCAAAAAAATTATTGGAAAATGGTTGCAAAGTTATTGGTATTGATAATATAAATGATTATTATGATGTGAATCTTAAATATGTGCGATTAGAAATGCTAAAGCCATTTGAAAAGTTTATTTTTATTAAAGGCGATATATCTAATAAGGATATGATGATAAAGGTTTTTAAAGAATACAAGCCTAATATAGTTATAAACTTAGCAGCTCAGGCGGGAGTAAGGTATTCTATTGATAATCCGGATGTGTACATACAAAGCAATATTATAGGTTTTTATAATATTCTTGAAGCTTGCAGGTATAACCCGGTGGAACACTTAATTTATGCTTCTTCAAGCTCTGTTTATGGTTCTAATAAAAAGGTACCTTTTGAAGAAACGGATTTTGTTGATCATCCAGTGTCTTTATATGCAGCTACTAAAAAATCCAATGAATTAATGGCACATACTTACAGCCATTTGTATGATATCCCAGCCACAGGGTTAAGATTTTTTACAGTATACGGGCCAATGGGCAGGCCGGATATGGCATACTTCGGATTTACAGATAAATATTTCAAAGGTGAACCCATTAGAATATTTAACGACGGCAATTTTGAACATGATCTTTATAGGGATTTTACTTTTATTGATGATATTGTAGAAGGAATTGTGAGATTGATGGGGAATCCACCGGTTAAGAAGGATGAACTTTCTGTGGCTGCTGCGCATCGAGTATTCAACATAGGTAATAATTCACCGGAAAAATTGATGATATTTATTGGAGTTTTGGAAGAATGTTTAAGTAGATCATTAGGCAGGGAAGTAATATTTGAAAAAATATTTGAACCCATGAAACCCGGAGATGTACCAGCTACATATGCATCAACTGATTTATTACAGGATGTGGTAGGGTTTAAGCCAGAAACATCAATTGAAGAAGGGCTGCAGAAGTTTACGGATTGGTATGTGGGGTATTATGGGGTGAAGTAAGAAACGGCGAATTATGTTTTTTATTAATATTACATTATAGTTAGGCAAACGCATACTTTAAGCAACATAAAAATAAATGATTTTAAAATATAGGGATATCTTATGAATACAACAAAAAGTAGCATCTGCACAAAAGTTAATATCAAACTTCATCGTACCTATGGCCAAATCCAAAGCTCAATCATGACATTTGGTATAAATAAGGGCTATTTTATTAGTGCAGGAATAGCATTATTATCAGTGGCTAAGGTTATTTATGAAGGATATTTGGGCGGATGGCAAAATATTAGTTATGATATTAATACGCTGTGGCCATTTATTCTTACTTTTATATCAGCAATATATGCTACTGTTTCTTCAATAGTTAATTATAGGTGTTGTTCTTATAAATTTAGTATTATACAGGACAATTATTATAAAGACAAAGTAATAGACAAAATGCAGTTAAGTGAAAAACAAGTAGTTAATGGATATAGTGTTAAGTCTTTTTTTAACGGTGCAAATGAAGAAAAGTATGTGATGAGCGATGCCGTTAATGTTAAATTGATAGATGGTGGTCCGGGTATTAAAGTAAATAAATTGAGCTATAAGTTTCAATTAGCGGATGAAATTAAACAATATGTACCTAGTATTTTGAAACGTAATTTCATGAGTGACAAATTAATATTTAACGGCGAATTGGTCAGGATGGCAAGTGATTTATACTTGGATAGTGATTCGATTAACATTCAAAATGTGCTATATTTTGATGGTCAATGTACAAATGAAATAGTCTATAAGCAAATTAAGTCAAATTATTCTTTGAGTCCTCCATTTTTAGGGGACTGTATGTTATTTGATAATGATAGCATTTTGTATGATTTGAATTTCAGTTCATGTGCAAATTATATTGGTGCTTCCACATTAGCCATAACGAAAGATAACTATATTGTCATAGGACAGCAAGGTGTTTTTTCGAGGTCTAATGCTGGACGGTATGCTCCCTCCGGCTCCGGCTCCGTTAATTATAGTGATTTAAAATACAGTAATAACTTTAATTCTCTTATCATTAATGCTATGGAAAGAGAATTTTGTGAAGAAAATTATTATAGCTTAGATAAGAGAGATAAAATCAGAACAATTGCTGTTGGTTATGTAAGATTATTAGAACGTGGAGGAAAGCCGGACTTTTTTGGAATTAGCTTTATAGATGAGTATTCATATAACCTAAAAAGCGGAATCAAACAATTAGAGTTAGGCCTTGTTGAAAACAATTTAATGTTACCGGTTAAGGATGGATTAGGAATAGGACAAACCCTTATGAGCTTTTGCAATGAAAACATAAATGAAAGGAAGATATCTATTCAATTAATGATAATAGCAGAAATACTGTTGAAGTATGAAGATAGGATAGTAGAAATGTTGAGTGGATTGAAAGAGAAATAGTAAGCAGTGCGCATATCTACCGTATAAATATTAATGCGAAAAACCGTATAAAAATCGATTTTTTTTAACGCAAGTCCTTTTGGTAAAAACATGTATATTTCAATCAAAAATCTTCGCCTAAACTAAGGTTATCTGTATTTTTAAAAGATAAAGCAGAGAATGTCGTAAGTTGTGTAAAGCATTTTTGCATAATTATTTTTTTTTTTTTTTTCGCTGGCGCAAGTATCTATATATACACTATATAGCATAAGCAGCGGATTATTACGGATATATAATGGATTAAATTCTATTTTCGCGCACTTATGCCTTAATGAATGATGTAAATATGCTAAAGCTGAGGTTTGTGTACTAATGAATTGTGACGGAGAGAGGTAAGCATATGGAAAACAGAATTATAGCGATTTTACCTAATAGCAGACTTAAGGATAAGCTTGTTGCTGTGCAGGAACGATTGGGAGTATATTTTCCTATTTACCAGATGCAGACGGAGGATGCCGTACAGCTGGCGAAGGAAAAGGTAAGTAATGGTGCTAAGGTTATAATCAGCAGAGGTATGACGGCAAATTATTTGAGAACTAATCTGGATGTTCCGGTGGTTGAAATCAAGTATGATTTTTTTCATTTTGCATATGCTTTGCGAAAGGCTTTGAGCATAACGAATGAAGTAGCAATCATTGGCTTTATAGATGCTTATAGATTGGCTAAACGTGCGGTGGAGTTTGTGCAGGGTGAGGGAGAAAAAGTTCATGTGGTCATTCTGCCAGATGGAAGTCAGATTGAAGATAATATTAACAGCCTTAGCGAAATAGGAATTAAAACCTTTGTGGGAGGAAACTTAGTTGTTTCAACCGCTAAGAGAAAGGGGTACAACTGTGTGTTGGTGGAGGCTGACGAAAGGGTTGTTGAAGAGGCAATAATCAATGCCCAATATGAGCTGCGCATACATATTGAACAGGAAGAAAAGGTAGAATTAATTCAATCAATTATAAGCAGCACTTCAAATGGGATATTTGCATTAAACAGAAACTGGGATATTGTTGCTGCAAATCCTATAGCCTTAAAATATTTGCAAATAAAAGGAACAAGGCAATATGGAGAAGCGATTAGAGAATTGTTCAAGGATTCTCAAATAATCCAAACCATAGAGACGGGTGAACACGTAACAGGAGACTTAATTACGCTGGGTGATTATGAAATAGTAATGAATTCTTCGCCGATTGTGGTGGAGAAGGAATTAAGGGGTGCTGTAATAATGATGCAGGAAACAAGTCATATTAAGGATCTCGATTTTAAAATCAGAAAGAAACAAATGTACAAGGGTCATGTAGCGCGAAAGACATTTGATGATATTATTGGCGAGAGCTCTGCAATTAAGCTTTGCAAGAAAAAGGCTATTCAATATGCGAAGGTTGACAGCACGATTTTGATACAGGGAAGTACCGGAACGGGAAAAGAAATTTTTGCACAGAGTATACATAATGCAAGCCTGCGTGCCTCAAAACCTTTTGTGGCGATAAATTGTGCCGCTTTGCCGCCCAGCCTTTTGGAAAGTGAACTGTTCGGATATGTAAAAGGTGCCTTCAGCGGTGCCAATAGTGAAGGGAAGGCCGGAATATTTGAAATCGCTCATACGGGCACAATTTTTCTGGATGAGATAAGTGAAGCTTCACTTGATGTACAAGCCAGACTTTTGAGGGTTATTCAGGAAAAGGAAATAACACGAATTGGTGATGATAAGGTCATACCTGTTGATGTGCGAATTCTGACTGCAACAAATCGGGACCTGCTGCAGGAAATATCCAATAAAAAATTCAGAGAAGACCTATTTTATAGATTGAGTGTTCTTGAATTGAAATTGCCTGCTCTTTCAGAACGAAAGGATGATATACCTGTACTGGCAAAGCATATAGCAAAAGAAATCAGCAGCAGAATGTGTTTGAAGAAGGTTCATGTTACTTCAGATGCAATTAAGGTGCTTGAAAGTATTCCGTTGGAGGGAAATGTAAGACAGCTATCTAATATTATAGAGAGGGCACTTGTTATTTCAAATTTCACGGTAGTTGATGAAGACTGTGTCATAGAAGCAGTGGGATTAAACAGAAATAATCAAAATGTACAGGAATGTAAGATTGAAAATATATTTGAAAATGCAACATTGGAAGACATGGAGAGAATATTGATAAAAAGAGCGTTAGAAGATAGCAAAGGAAACAGGCAAGCGGCAGCTGATAAATTGGGAATAAGTTTATCAACTTTGTGGAGAAGACTTAAGGAAATGGGAATGACAATGTCAAATTGACCATGTCATTTTGAAAGAGTACGTCATTTTGACATACTCTTATTTTTTTTATTTTAATCGTGAGTAGTAACTACCGCTGAATAATAACGTTTTCTGTTTTTTTTATTTTTGGCATGCAAATTGCTTATTAATAGATATAAGTCAAGAAAGGAGACAAGATTTATATTGAATACTATTACATTAGCAGGGCTGTATCCTGAAGAAGCATATGAATTAATTCAAGACAAACTCCCGGAAAATTTTAATATAAGGTTTGCCAAAAGTCAGGAAGAGTTAAATGCACTGGAAGATTTGGAGTTTGTAATTTTGAGAACGTTGAAGATTGATGGTAAATTAATTGAATCAAATCCAAAATTAAAGCTTATACAACGATGGGGTGCAGGATTTGACACGGTGGATATAGAGGCGGCGGGAACAATGAATATTCCCGTAGCTGTAGCTTCGGGAGTCAACAGCTGTGCAGTTGCGGAGCATGCTATTTTACTAATGCTTGCCACCTATAGAAATTTAATTCCTCTAAACATAAATACAAAGAAAGGAATATGGGACAGAAGCACTTATTCATCAAGTTCATACACAATTGATGGAAAAAGAGTTGGGCTATTAGGGCTGGGAGCAATAGGGAAAATGGTTGCGAAAAAAGTCAGCGCATTAGGTGCGGATGTTCAGTACTATGATATTTTCAGGCTGCATGAAGAAAAAGAGAATGAATTAAATATAAGTTATGTGGATTTTGAAACGTTGTTGAAAACAAGTGACATAATCAGCATTCATTTGCCGCTTACAGAAGGCACAAAGAACTTAATTAATGAAGAAGCATTTAAAAAAATGAAACCAACTTCAATTATTATCAACACTTCAAGAGGTGAAATAATTGATGAAAATTATCTTGCTGAGGCATTGAGGTCAAAATTAATCATGGGAGCAGCTTTAGACAGTTTTTCAGAAGAGCCATACCCTTCTGATGGAATATTGAATTCTATAGATAACTTGATTATGACACCTCATATAGGAGGAACGGTTGTAGATCTTACAAGACCCATGGTAGAAAAAGTGTTAGGCAATATAGACAGGGTACATAAAGGGATGCCGCTTTCCAAGGTTGATTTTGTGAACTCTAAATTATGCACATATCCTGTTGAATGATAAGGGAGGATTAATATGGACAGAAATTGTGTTACATATAGCTGTTCCATCATAAGAGGTGGTACAAGCAAGGGGTTGTTTTTAAGCGAAAACGAACTGCCGTCTGCAGGCGAATTAAGAGACAAGATTATATTAAGGCTGTTGGGCAGCCCTGACTTAAGGCAGATTGACGGATTAGGAGGAGCAAATTCCCTGACAAGTAAAATATGTATAATTGGTCCGTCGGAAAGAGAAGATGCAGATGTGGATTATACTTTTGGGCAGGTGTCGGTAGACAAGGCAAAAATAGACTGGCAGGGCAATTGCGGAAATTTGACATCGGCAGTTGGGCTGTTTGCGGTGAACAACAATTATGTTAAGGCTAAAGAGCCATTAACCAAGGTGAGAGTATTCAACACAAATACATCCAAGCTAATACACGTCAATGTCCAGGTAAAGGACGGATATGTACAAACGGCCGGTGAATTTTCAATACCGGGTGTTCCCGGAACAGGGGCAAGGATTAAAGTTGATTTTTTAGATCCTGCCGGAGGTGTTACCGGAAAGCTGCTGCCAACCGGAAATCCTAAGGATATTATAGACCTGGGACCTAAAGGTAAATTTACCATTTCAATTGTAGACGCTGTAACGCCGGTGGTTTATTTGAAGGCAGAGGAATTAGGATTGAATGGTACGGAGCTTCCCACGGAAATTGAGAATATGCCACATGTGCTGGCATTGATGGAAGAATTGCGTTCTGAGGCTGCAGAATTATCCGGAATTGTAAAAGATAAAAAGGATGCCACTTCAAAGAGCCCTGCGTTTCCCAAAGTGGGATTTATAACTAAATCTAAGGATTATGTTAATCCTGAAGGAAAATTAATTAAAGCTGAGGAAATTGACTTGGTGGCACGTCTGGGATCAATGCAAAAAATGCATCGGGCTTACATGATTGGCGGTGCAGTCAGTACAGGGGCAGCTGCTAAAATACCGGGAACAATAATTTGGGATGTTTTAAACGAAGATGCAAAAAATAATGCTCTCTTAGCCATTGGGCAGCCGTATGGTCCGATGGAAATTGAAATAACAAGCGAAGGCAGCAATATTTCTAAGGTAAGTGTTGATCGCACTGCAAGGGTTTTAATGGATGGATTGGCGTATATTCCAACTGAAACCTTGTGTTAATAAAAATATGGAAAGGAAGCGGTGAAGTATGGAAAGAAAGTATAGCGATTTAAGATCGGGTTTGGTAATCGTCGCATTGTCTTTATTAACTTATATTTGGATTATCCCGACACAGATTAAGAGAAAGGCTAATGTAGATATGGGACCGGATTTTTTTCCAAAGCTTATGGTTCTAATAATTGGCATATGCGGGTTGGTGCTATTTGTTCAAAGTGCATACAGCCTTTACAAGGACGGCAGCTTAAAGCTGGATGTCCTAAAGGATAAAAAATACAGAATGAATTTAAAAGAATACAAGATACACATAATATTTTTGATATCCGCTGTTGTGTACCTAATTATTATGCCTTTCACAGGCTTTGTAATAAGCAGCATTTTGTTTTTAATATTCTTGCTGATGTATTTTGGTCATTCAAAAATAGTATGGTGTATATTTTTATCAATAGTCTATGTAACCGCTGTGTATTTAATATTTTTAAAGGTTTTCAAAATACGTTTCCCGATTGGTCCTTTGGGATTCTAAGAGAGTGGAGGTGAAGAAATGGAATTAATTATGGAGATTGCACAAGATTTTTTATCGATTAATGTTATTGTTGCGCTTCTTATAGGTGTTTTGATGGGTATTATCGGAGGTGGATTGCCCGGAATAAGCCCAAGTATGACAATAGCGTTATTGCTGCCTATAAGTCTGTATCTACCTACAACCGTCGCTATTGCACTTTTGATGGGTGCTTATCAAGGAGCAATGTTTGGTGGCTCAATATCCGCTATATTGATAAACACACCCGGAACTGCCAGCTCGGCAGCAACAACACTTGATGGTTATCAAATGGCATTAAAAGGTCAATCGGGTAAGGCGCTTTATACAGCTCTGTATGCATCGTGTACAGGTGGTGTTATTGGAACAATAATTCTGCTGGCAATGGCTAAGCCACTGTCTACAGTAACACTAAAGTTCGGACCACCTGAATACTTCGGTCTTATGTTGCTTTCCCTTGCACTGATTGCCGGTATATCCGGGAAATCGCTTATAAAAGGATTAGTATCAGCTTGTTTTGGACTGCTTGTAGCCACAGTTGGAATGGACCCTATTTATGGAACGAAAAGATTTACATTTGGAAATATAAATTTAGGTGATGGCATTGAAACATTATCAGTTTTTATAGGACTTTTTGCATTAACTGAAATAATGAGCCAGCTCTCTAAGGGAAGAACAGAACTTTATAAAAAGGCGGATGCGTTATCCATAGGTGATAATAAATTAAGCTTGGCTGAATATTTGGGTCAAATGATAAATATAATCAAGTCAGGCATAATGGGTGCATTAATTGGGGTTTTGCCGGGGATAGGTGGAAGTACAGCTTGCTTTATCGCATATGCCGAAGCTCAAAGAACATCAAAAAATCCGGAGAAATTTGGAACGGGTGTTATTGAAGGTATAGCAGCACCGGAAGCTGCAAATAACGCAGTTTGCGGAGGAGCCTTGGTTCCGATGCTTACATTAGGTATACCCGGAGATGTAGTAACGGCAATTTTGGTAGGTGCTTTAATAGCGCACGGTATTAAGCCCGGTCCTCTTCTCTTTGTAGAAGACATCGGAAGTGTATATACAATTTATATTGCTTTACTTCTCTCAGTGTTTGGATTGCTGCTGGTTGGGTCTTTAGGTATTCCTGTATTTTCAAACATTGTTAAACTCAGAAAAGCAACTTTGTTACCTTTTATATTTATAATATGTATTGTAGGTACATATTCGGTAAGAGCAAATCTGTTTGATTCAATTATGATGATAGCATTTGGGGCTGTCGGATTCATTATGAACAAAAATAAGTTTCCTATACCTCCGATGGTAATCGCTTTCGTTATAGGCAATCAGCTGGAATCAAGCTTAAGGCAAAGTTTGATTTTGTCCGGCGGAAGCATGAATATATTTGTTACACGACCTATATCATTGGTTTTAATAATTTCAGCCTTTATATTTGCAGCATTTATGGTAACAAGAAACAAGAAGATGGAAAATAAAGAAGTAGTGGTAATTAATGATTCAGGAGAAGAAGAAATAGCATAATTAAAAGAGTAATATAAATTATATATCAAAGGGAGAATGTTATGAAAGCTAAACAAATATTTATTTTTATCCTGGTACTGATTATGATACTGACAGGATGCAGTTCGGCGCCTGCACAAGCACCATCGCCAGAATCAAAACCAGAACCTGAAAAAGCAAGTGAACAAAAAATTGATTTTCCGAATAAGCCTGTTGAAGTGGTGGTAGGTTTTTCAGCCGGCGGCGGAACGCATTTAGCAGCAGAACTGCTTACTCCGCAGGCAAGTGAATTTTTAGGTCAGCCTATTCAAATAACATGTAAACCTGGCGCTGGCGGAGCAATCGGGGCTACATCTGTAGCAACATCTAAACCTGACGGTTACGCGCTCTTATATGCAACAATGTCCTTGCCTATTTCATTATATATGGACTCTGTTGATTTTGATGAAGACGATTTTGTTGGAGTTGCTTTGGCAAGCAATGTTGCACCTGTATTGGCTGTTAAGGGTGATGCGCCATATAATAATGCCAAGGAGATGGTGGAGTGGATAAACGCACATCCCGGTGAGTTTTCCTGGGCGCATCCAGGTGTAGGATCAACACTGCATGTGCTTGGTGCCAACATGCTGTTTAATATGGATGTTATTAACGGAGTTAAGGAAGTGCCTTTTGCAGGTACTACTGAAGGTGTAAGTGCTGTTCTCGGAGGACATGTGAGTGCTGTTGTAGGATTTCCCGCATCATTGATTGAACAGGTCAGAGCAGGTGAAATGAAAATAATTGGTGTGTCCAGTCCTGAACGAATTGAAGAATTGCCAGATTCCCCTACGTTCATTGAGCAGGGATATGCTGCAACGCTTACATCGACACGTGGAGTTTTTGCACCTAAAGACACTCCAAAAGAAGTGTTAGAAATACTTGATAAATCATTAGAAAAAATAATTACAAGCGAAGATTTCAAACAACGTGCAATTACATTAGGAGAGCCTGCTGTTTATGCAAACTCAGCAGAATTTGATAAGATGTATCATGAGCAATGCGTAATGATTGAAAAATTGCTGAAGGAAATTGGGTTAGTAGAGTAACGTAATATTTAAAGCCCCTGTCATTATATATGACAGGGCGTATTTTATCAGACAAGAGGAGAAAATTATGGCTAATATAGGATTTCGTATATTTTCAAATATTAATCGTCCGAGCATAGCACTTGTTGAAAAATTCAGAAATATTCCTGTTGCAAACATATGTGACAACATGGGTAGAATTTATTGTATGGACGAATCTATTAAAAGATTTAACAATGCTAATTTGCTTGGAGTTGCACTTACAGTTAAAGCGCCGTTAGGTGACAATCTCATGTTCCACAAGGCTATAGAAATGGCAAAACCGGGAGATGTAATAGCAGTTGACGGAGAAGGTTGTATGGATCATTCTCTCTGCGGAGAAATTATGATGAGAACTGCAATTAAAAGAGGGATTGCCGGATTCCTTATTAATGGGTGCATCAGAGATGTGGAAGCTCTGATGGACATGGATTTCAGTGTTTATGCAAAGGGAGTTCAGCCTAAGGGTCCCTACAAAAATGGCCCCGGAGAAATCAATGTCCCTATTTGCATAGGAGGACAAGTAGTGTTGCCCGGAGACATATTAGTTGGAGATAAAGATGGGGTAGTGGTAATTCGTCCTGATGATGCACAGGAATTATATGAAAAGGCCAGCGCTCACAATGAGATGGAAATCGAGAAACTTAGAAAAATTGAAGAAGGCACCCTTAATAAGCAATGGGTCGATGATACATTAATAAAAAAGGGCTGCGAATTTATTTAAATGCAGAATAGAGGAGTAGCTATGGGATATACACTGGTTGAAAAAATAATTGCATCACATTTAATTGAAGGTAGGCTGGAAGCTGGTTCTACTATTGAAATTAAAATCGATCAGACTTTATTGCAAGATGCATTAGGTACTATGGCATGTCTGCAGTTTGAAGCATTGGGACTGGATAAGGTAAAGACAGATTTGTCAATTCTGTATGTTGACCATAATACACTGCAAACTGGATTTGAAAATGCGGATGACCATATTTTCTTAAAAACATTTTGTGAAAAATATGGGTTGTATTACTCAAAACCAGGAAACGGTATATGTCATCAAGTCCATCTTGAGAGGTTTGGTGAGCCGGGCGGAACGCTTTTGGGGTCTGATTCTCATACTCCAACGAGCGGGGCATTAGGAATGCTTGCGATAGGAGCTGGTGGACTTGATGTGGCAGTAGCCATGGGAACCGGTTCATATTTCTTGACAATGCCATCGGTTATTCAGGTTGAGCTGGTTGGAAATCTTAAAGATGGCTGTGCTTCAAAAGATATAATTTTAAAGGTTCTAAGTATTTTAAGCGTAAAGGGCGGAGTTGGGAAGGTAATTGAATATACAGGCGAAGGATTGAAGAATCTGTCAGTTTATGAACGTGCAACAATATCAAATATGGGAGCGGAATTAGGGGCAACATCGTCAGTATTTCCATCGGATGAACAAACGAAAAGATTTCTTGAAGCACAGGGAAGAGGCGAGAAGTTTAAGTGGCTGGCTGCAGATGAAGATGCCGTATATGCGGATAAAATCGTAATAAATCTCGATGAACTTGAACCGCTGGTTGCATTGCCTCATAGTCCTGATAATGTTAAGCCTGTATCGGAAGTGAGAGGAATTAAAGTTGACCAGGTATGCATAGGCTCGTGCACAAATTCTTCTTATTCAGATATGATGTTGGTTGCTAATGTTTTGAATGGCAAGACTATTCACAAAGATGTTTCTCTTGTAATATCGCCGGGGTCTAAACAGGTGCTCAATATGCTTGCAAAAAACGGAGCGCTGTCAAGCATTATTTCATCCGGCGCGAGAATTCTGGAATCTGCTTGCGGACCGTGTATAGGTATGGGACAGGCACCAAGAAGCGGTGGAGTTTCTTTAAGAACATTTAATCGAAATTTTGAAAAAAGAAGCGGTACTGAAGATGCGCAAGTATATCTGGTAAGCCCTGAAACAGCAGTGGCATCAGCATTGGCAGGATACCTGACAGGATTGGAAAATATAGATTTCAGTAAATTTGATATGCCTGACAAGTTCGCAATAAATGATAATATGATTTTAGTTCCTCCATCGGAAAGCAAAGATGTTGAGGTTATCAAGGGGAAAAACATTAAACCTTTTCCGATGCATAATGCCTTGGAAGAAAATTTAAAAGGCAAGATATTGATAAAGGTAGGAGATAATATAACAACTGATCATATAGTGCCGGGAGGTGCTGCGGCATTGGCAAACCGTTCAAACATACCTTATCTGGCCCAATATTGCTTAGTGAGATGTGATGTGGATTTTCCTAAGAATGCCATGGAGCATGGAGGAGGATTTATACTTGGAGGAATTAATTACGGCCAAGGATCTTCGAGAGAACATGCCGCACTTGCGCCTGTTTATCTTGGTATTAAGGCGGTAATAGCTAAAAGCTTTGCCAGAATACATAAAGCCAATTTGATTAATTCGGGAATTATTCCGCTGGAACTGGTTAACCAGGATGATTATGAAGTAATAGAAAAATTTGATGATTTTGTATTGGAAAATATAAAAGAAAGATTGTTAACAAATGAAATTATCATAGCCAAGAATGTTAATACAAAACAAGAGATTCCTCTGAAATGCAATGCTACCGAGAGAGAAAAACAAGTATTAGCTTCAGGCGGAATGGTTCGGTTTGTACGAAGCAGAAAGTGAAAATGTCAATTAAAAGGGAATAATCTTAACAGGTTATCCCTTTTTTTATTTGGGGAGAAACGAAACGAACAAAGCAGCCCTTGCAGGGAAATATCGTTAAGGGTGTAAATGTCCACTTCTATGATCACACCTTTCATCCTCCTTCAAATGTATATTTACATTTTAAAGGATTTTATATGTTAGGTGGTAAGTTTTTTCACTGACATTCAGTGTCATAGTGGTACACTATTACAGTATCACTTACAGGCTGCCATTATTTCGAATCTTGGCAGCTTTGTTAATACGTGATTAAGAGTATAATCGTTATATTTATCGACAGTTGAAGCACCCAAGAAATGATCGATGTCTCTCAGCAAAAAGAATATATAAGCAAGAAATAAAAAATAAATATGTATTATTTCTTGCTTATATAAGAGAATTACAAAACTATAATTGTAAGATTGAGGAAAATATTGTATAATACTTGTAAATGAGTAGTGCTTTTACAAGTTTAATTCATAATGCATTTTCTGAGATATGATAAGATACCTTGGATAAAGAAGTCAGAAATATCCATGAATAAGATGTAGAAGGTAATAGGCACACTTTGCTTATACTTTTCAAAAATATCTAACTTAAATATGTATTTAGAGAATAATTATTTATGAATCTTACATTAGGAGGTAGTAAAAATGGGAGGATCAAGAAGCTATAGTAGTGGAGGTAGAGGGGGTATATTTGATGGATGCGGAGGAACATTGGAATTTACATTATTGTATGCAAGTGATGTTGATATAGACTATAATATTATTAAATCAGATGATGAAGTAAAAATAAGATTAGTGAAAGGTAATCTACCAAGACTTGAAGTTGTCACAATAAAGGACGAAATGTTAGTCGGATTGGTACCACCCACATATAGTATGTTAATTAAATGTATTGAAAAGGGATGGAAATATTACGGCAGAATTGTTCATGTTGAAGGTGAAGCGTTTGATCCAAGAATTTATATTAAGGTTAGTGGTGAATATTAGATGTATAAAGGTGATATAGTTGAAATATTTCGGGGATTATGGAACTTATATGGAACATCAAAAGAGGTTAACGAATATGTAAAGATTACAGACAATGAAGCTCTCATTGATGAATTTTTTTTTGTAATACTAGGTGGATTTGGAATAAGCTATGAATTAAATAAATCAGGTCTCAAGGTAATGAAAAATCAGGGCTACATTAATAGGGCGCTATATACCGAAAATATGTTTAAAGAAACAGTTTATTTTATTCAAAAAGAATTCTCAAAAAAACAATTTGAGCCTAAGACTAATAATAATGAATTTCGGAAATATAGGTTTATAGAAAGCAAACCAGCATTAATAGCATCTGCAGGCAATTGGCTATTAAAAGAATGCAGATGGGATTTAAATATGTTACTTAATGACAATGAAATAAATGTGAGGAAGGTGCTTTGCTCTTGCCCTGGTATTGGTATGAAGTCAGCAAGTTGGTTTTTAAGAAATACTGGTTACAATTATAATTATGCAGTCCTCGATATACATATTTTAAGATTTATTTCGAGAATAGGAATAGATGTCCCAGAGGTAATAACTGAAAAGGGTTATATTCACTTAGAAGAGAAATTAAGAGACATTTGTGATGCAATAAATGTTCCGTTAGGAGAAATGGATTATTTGCTTTGGATTTTAGGAAGAAGCGGATACTTAGATTATGTGGGGGTTAATTAATATGAATATTGTTATTTATGGTGAAGTAGCATTAGATTGGTTAATAAGCCAAGATGAAGCTTTAAGTTATAGAATTGGCGGAGCTGGATTATATGCTGCATTGAGTTCTGCTAAATCGGGTGGAAATGTAGAATTGTTAACTATAATCGGAGCTGAAATTGATGATTATTATAAATCTGTTTGGAACGGAATGGGGGTATCATTTAAGCATGCAAAAAATGATGAAGAATACAATATCTCTAACTATCTTGTAACTGGATTTGAGAATTATCAAAAAAAAACTAGTATACCGGTGGTTTCAAAAAAGTTTAATCATGAATATTCACCTACGTTGCCTGAAGAATATGATGCTATTCTAATTTTTCCGATTAACCATTCTATACCAAAGGATATGTGCATAAAAGCTAAGAGTGATAACAAGATGGTATTCTTGGATCCCAAGCCAAATCAAGAGTCAATTGCAGACGCTAGAGAGGTACTAGAGTATGTTGATGTATTGTTAGTTAATGAAGAAGAATTATCAATATTGTCAGATTTAAGTGATACAAATGAAGGAATAAAAAAACTTTTAGGATATGGAATCAAATATGTTATTGTTAAAAGAGGAATAAAGGGTTGTATATTGGCTGAAAGTGATAAAGAATTATCTATAATTCCTGCGTATAGGAGTAATGCAGTATGTACATTGGGCTCGGGAGATGTTTTTGGAGGTGCATTGGCAACTATTTTTATTGAAACTGGTAATATGGAATATAGTGTGAAATATGCCTCTTGCATGGCTGCTTCTTTCATTGAAAGCATGGATACAGAACAAATGCCTAGTAAAAGGGCTGTTGAAAAATACTTATATAAAAGAGAGTCTATGCGGTGTAGCTCATTAAAAAATATTACTATATATTTGGCGGGTCCATTTTTTTCAAGACAAGAACTGTATTGGGTTAACCTTATACACAAACGACTTGAAGCTATAGGTCTATCTGTATTGTCTCCATCAAGAGAAAATGGAATTATCGGTTTGAATTCTAGTGTAAATGAAAAAAAAGATATATTTAATATGGACTTAAAGTTACTGAAACAGTCAGATGTAGTGATAGCCTTATTAGATCATAATGATTCAGGAACAAGCTTTGAAATAGGGTATGCTTATAGTAATAATATACCTATAATAGGGCTAAAGACTTCGGATGATAAATTAAATAATATGATTCAAGTTGGTTGCAATGCTATATGTAACTCAATTGAAGAACTTATCGAAGAGGTATATAAATATGTATCAAAATAATAGGGTTGTTTTATTGCTTTCAGGTGGAATAGATTCAACGGTATTGTTGTATTGGTTAATTAAAGAAAAATATGAGGTTTTTCCATTAATTATTAATTATGGACAAGTCACATATAATAGTGAATATCAACATTCTGTTAATATTCTAAATGATTTCAAAATGAAGGATTTATATAGTATAGATGTCTCTCAATTATCTAAGATAGGAAAAGGAGCATTAACAGGACAATACCCTGATGATTTAACTTCAAATGAGGAATGGTATGATAAGGAATTTTTTCCAAACAGAAATCTCATACTGTTAACGTTAGCTTCAAATTATGCATATAAAATAAATGCAGACAATTTAGCTATTGGATTGGTAGGAGACTCATATAGAGATACTTCTATGGATTTCTTAAATTCTTTTAAAGATTGTCTAGAAAAATCATTAATACCAATGCACATCATTGCACCTTTTACTGAAAAAAAGAGAGAAGAAGTCATCAAACAAGCAATAGATTTAAGAGTTCCACTTAATAAGACATTCTCATGTAATGCTCTTAGTGGTAGACATTGTCAATTATGCAATAGTTGCTATGAACGGCAAGTTTCTCTAAATATGTTTTTTACATTAGAACATTAAAATATATTATTACCATATATGGAGGAAGATGATGTATAAGAATGAGTTGTTGGAAAGAGAAAGATTATCATTAAGCAAATATGCGGCTAAAAGTGATTCTATATTTTTATCCCAAAGAAATGTTCAGGAAAATGATAATAAATTTGAAGTTAGACTTCCTTATCAACGCGACAGGGATAGAATTGTTCATTCAAGAGCATTTAGACGGTTAATGCACAAAACACAAGTGTTCAATGCAAATGTGGGCGACCATTATAGAAATAGACTGACACATACACTAGAAGTAAGTCAAATCGCTAGATCAATAGGTAAGTTTCTTGGCTTGAATGATGAGCTAGTAGAGGCTATAGCATTAGGTCATGATTTAGGACATACACCGTTTGGACATATTGGAGAGAGAACATTACATTTAATTGTAACTGGACAAACTCCAATAGGAACGGCTAATATTGGTGGGTTTAAGCATAATTTTCAGACGTTACATTTAGTAGATAATCTTGAGAAAAGAACAAATGAATATAAAGGGTTAAATTTATCATTAGCTGTAAGGGAAGGTATGATTAAACATACTAGTATGAAAATCAGAGTGCGTGAAAAAGATAAAAATACTATAAGCAAACAAGATATTAAGTATTCAACGATTGATTTATCTAATATAAATATTCTATCTCCATCATTTACGCTTGAAGGTCAAGTTGTTGCTATAGTCGATGAGATAGCGCAATGCACACATGATTTAGAAGATGGAATAAGGGCTGGTATCATAAAAATTGATGATATTAAAAAGAATGGCTTAATATCCGAAATGTGTATTCAAATGAAGATGGAATTAAGCAGTAATATTGAGCCGGTTGACATAAGGAATTCATTAATTAAATATATGGTTGGATTTTTAATTAATGATGTATGTGAAACGTCAAATAATTCGTTAGCTTATATAAAGGAAGTGCCTGGCTTTAATAATAAGGATGATGTGTATAAAGAGAAGTTTATTAAGTTTTCTAAAGAAGTATCTAAATTACATGAAGAGTTATCAACATTGATTACAAGATTAGTAATTGCATCTCAAAAAGTATCTCAAGCAGATTCTAAAGCGGAGTATCTCATTACTAGGATGTTTCAGGCTTATTATATTAGACCGCAGCAATTACCAGACTACATCCTGCAGAGATACTTTGAAAAAAATGGATTTGAATTTGATAGATTGTATATTGAGGACAATATTAAATCATTACAAAATGATTCTGACTTCATAAGGCTAATAAGTGATCATATTGCTAGTATGACAGATCAATATGCTGCTAGAGAATATATAAAACTATATGAGCCAGAATATTATTAAATGCACTATCTTTATGAAGTCTTTCTTATAAAAGTTATCAGGAAGCTCAGTATCTTGCCTGGGTATTGAGTATGATGTGGCAACAGTGATACATAAGTAAATTAAGCAGTTAGACTCTATTCAAGGTTACTTCTACCGAAGCAATTAGGTCTATAGTTGAAAAAGTCACGTTATTATGCAGAAAAAATAATCAGATAATAGATAATAATGCAGGACTTTTAAGCTATGAACCTAGTGATGATATACGCTTAATCAAAATATCTAATATAAAGAGGGTGAATTTTAAATGACAATCGAGGACGTAATCAATAGATTTAGTACAACACCATTTTTGTTTATGGGATCTGGAATGACACGAAGATATTTAAACCTGCCGGATTGGAAGAGTTTATTGGAGCATTTTGCAAAAATAATTGAGGATGATAGGTTTATTTTTAGTGCTTATGAGAATAAAGCAAAGACTTTAGAATGCAAAGCCGGTATTATGCCAAAAATAGCAGAGTTGATTCAACGAGATTTTGATGAAAAATGGTTTGTGGATGCCAATATTAGAACTGTTGATGAGAAAATATTGGAGGAGATAAAGAATGATGGATTATCACCGTTTAAAGCTGAAGTTGCGGCATATATAAAACGTAATTCAATCCTTAATAATGAATATAAGCTTGAAATTGAGAAGCTTATGCAAATTTCAGAAAAGAGCATATCGGGAGTAATAACTACAAATTATGATTCTTTTTTAGAAGAACACTTTGCTGGATTTACTAAATATGTTGGACAGATTCAACTTATATTTTCTTCTATTCAGGGTATTGCTGAAATTTATAAGATACATGGGTCTATTGAGGAGCCGAATAGTATTGTAATAAATGAATCTGATTATGTAAAATTTGATTACAATAGTGCTTATCTTGCTGCAAAATTGATGACTATTTTTATGGAGTATCCGATTATTTTTATTGGGTACTCAATAAGTGATACAAACGTACAAAATATTATCAGATCTATTGTAAATTGCCTGGATGAAGGACAAGTTAAGATGCTAGAAGATAGGTTTGTATTCGTTGAATATAAAAAAGATATGATTGGCACAGAAGTTAGCCCTTATACAATCATGATTGATAGCAAGCCATTAGGAATGAGAAAAATAATGCTTGGAGATTTTATGCCTCTGTATCGTGCTATGGAAAATAAGAAGGCAAAACTTCCGGTAAAAATATTGAGACGTTTTAAGCAGGAGTTATATGATTATACGATTACTAATATTCCAACCGCCGGTTTGAGAGTTGCAGCTTTAGATGACAACAGGGTATCAGATGAAGAGTTGGTCTTGGCCATAGGAAAAATATCTGATTTAGGCCTTAAAGGTTTAAGCGGGATTGATAGTAATGAATGGTATCGCAATATTATAATAGATGATTTAGACTTCTCTGCAGATGAGCTGCTTGAGTATGCATATCCAAAGGTTTTAAAACAAAACTCGGGCAGGCTCCCGGTTAATAAATATTTAGTGGAAGCAACTAAAGAATTTCCAGAATGTAAAGAATTAGCGAGAAAACAAGATTTTGATACTATAATTTCTGCAACAATTAAAAGAAGCAGGAATTGTTTAGGCAACTATGCATCAGTAAAACAGATTTGGAATCAGGAGAAGGGATCGTTAGAAAGAGCTACTAGGCTAATTTCACATTTAGAAGAAAACCAAATTAATGTTGAGGAACTTGAAGCAATATTAAAAGAACTATTTGAAGAAGATGTAAATATATTGCAGAATGTAAACTCGCAGGTGAGGACTCATGTTAGAAGGCTAATTATGATATATGATTACCTAAAATGGGGAAAGTAAAAGAGCTTCCTGACTCAAGCATTTGTAAACAAACACCGTACAGGAAACCCATTTTAAACTTAACGTACCTAACAGATACAGCACCTATAAATAGGCACCTTTCTGTTTAGCACAATATTAATTTATGCTTCTACGAATTTATTATACAAGAATGTTCATAATTTGTAAACAGGAAAATATTAGTCAATAGAAAAATTTGCAATTTCCGCAACAAAATCATTAAGGTTGTAACCATATTCGGCAGCCATGTAGCATATTTGCCTACTTGCTCCAAAACATGTGCATCGCTGGCTCCTATAGGCATTAGTTGGAGTTCTGTGCGGTACTCGAAGGCCATCTTATTTGCAGCTTTGGACGTGCTCCCATTTAGCACCTCTATGCCTGTCAAACCCTTTACTGATTTCAGATTTTCCTCAAGGCCTATATTGTTATTTCTGAATGGGTGGCATGTAAACTATGATGAGAAGAATAATCACTTCTGCCGGCTGGAGGATGTTTATTTCCATGAGGATGGTGAGGAAGTGGAGGTGCTGGACAGCTCCTTCAAAGGTCAGATCATGGAATATGTACTTCTTACTTCCGATGGAACCATCATACGAACCGTGAGTCTTTATAAAAGTCATGAGGCTACGGATAAGTGGATAAAAATTATTCAAGCAGAAAGTCTATTATGCTTTAGAGGCTGCAACTCTCGCTCTTGAGTTTTCTGATCTACAATTGTGGCCGATACATAATAATAGACTTTTTCATTTGCTTTGTAAGAGTTCTAACTAAATAGAGGTACCCTGCTATCAGAATCTCGACGTTATAATTGAAAAAAAATTTGCAAAAACTTATTTTGTTGAAATTTCAATCCAAATTCATGTTTTTATCCCTTTATGCGTCGGCGAAAGGTCATCCTGGATGAATACACGGTCATTTCAGCAAGGATTTTCCCTATATTCTATTTACAACCGTTATAAATTAAAAACAATTTTAAGAAATTTATTATTCATTTTTTTAAATAAGTTTTTAGAAACTGAAATTTTTCTGCCGCATTTGGTTGTAAAGGTATGTGTTGAGCGGTCAGAACATTTAATATTGTACAAATTTATTACGCAGCCCTTTGGCATGTGGATAAAGTATTCTTCGGGAAGTTTTTTCTTAATTGAGAGCAGGCTCTCATTAAGTATCTTGCAGCTTCCGTCGCTTAAGCATACTACTGTCTTTTTGTTTTCTCTAAAAAAGTACTCTATATTTTCATGGTCAACATTTAACGCTGTTTTCTTGGTTACTATAGTAAATTTTCCCTTTGGGCAGCCGGACGAGATAGTGTCTCCCATTAAGATTTCGAGGGCATCATCTATGATTTCCTTACTCAGTGGATATTTTACATCTTTTACTGCCAATGTTCGTTGATTTTTCAGATGAAAAAAATACCTTTCCACAACAATTTTTGCCTCATCGTTCATACATATTATCATTATATTATACGGAATATATGGATTTAGGATGTATTTAAGTGCAGAAGAGTAATCCTTTATCTGACTGATTTCCGACTTAATTCCCAGCTCATCAATATACCCGGATATCATTTTTATCGCCTCTCTGCGTTTTTTTGCTCCAGTTAAATAAATACCTATTTTTAATGTCACCATAACATATCCACCCTACAATTGAAAAAAATTTGATAAAAACATATTTTGTTGAAATTTGAACTGAAACTTACGTTTTAATCCTCTTTTGCGCCGGCGAAAGGTCATCCTGGATGAATACACGGTCATTTCAGCAAGGATTTTTCCCATATTCTATTTACAACAATAATATACTATGCAGCAGTACAAGCTTTGTTACATCCTTATATATACTATGTAGCAGAAATTACGAAATTTGTTGGTTGCACAGGTAATAAATTTATATTCTCACGTACTTATGCTTGTTTTCGTGTATTTAATGAAATATTATAAGGGCTTAAATTACGTGGCAAACGTTAAATTTTCTAATGCGTATATAAAACTAATATGATATAATACCCCAGAAAGTCAGATTGGAGAAACTGTAGAACCACGAGGCTAATAAAATGGGTATTGCTCATGAATGTGAAGAGTAAAGAACATGAGAACAGGTAGTTAAATATGAAGATGCTAAAGGAAAAGAATTAAAATTAGATAGTATATAAATATAGCTGATTATAATATAAAATGCATCATACGCATGCAGGGAGAGTATATGAAAATTCTTACATTGCCCCATTTAATAGGGGCGTTTACGACACTGATTATAATAATGTTCATCGGTCTGTATTCAGGAAAAAAAGTAAAAAGCACTTCTGATTTTTTATCGGGAGGGCATAGTGCCGGTTCTATGTTGGTAGCCGGTACGATAATCGGAACCTTGGTCGGAGGGTCGTCAACCATAGGTACAGCTCAGCTCGCATATACATTTGGGTTATCTGCATGGTGGTTTACCATAGGAGCAGGATTGGGATGTCTGATTCTTGGACTGCTTTTTACAAAACCTATGAGAAGAAGCGGCTGCAATACGATTCAGCAGATGATAACATTGGAGTATGGACCGAAATCAGGTATTATTACATCCGTATTGGCTTCATTTGGAATATTATTAAATATTGTGGCACAAATACTGGCAGCAAATGCCTTATTAACCTCTATGTTTGGATTAAGCAATATTGAGGGTGCGGTAGTCAGCATTGTAATAATGAGCTGCTACGTAATTTTCGGAGGTGTGCTGAGTACAGGAATTTTAGGATCAATAAAGCTTATTCTCATATATATTTCTGTATTTTTTTGCTCGGTTGCGGCGCTTAAATTAGTAGGAGGATTTAATGAATTTTATAGTTCACTTGAACACAGTCAATACTTCAATATATTTTCCAGGGGAATCGGAGTTGATGCAGGAGCGGGATTTTCGGTAATATTGGGCGTACTGTCCACACAAACATACGTGCAGGCGATATTGTCCGGCAAAAGTGATGAAGCAGCCAGAAAAGGCGCATTAGTCAGTTCTTTTTTGATACCTCCCATCGGTATTGGCGGTATATTAATAGGAATGTATATGAAGATTAATTTTCCTTCAATAGAATCAAGCCAGGCATTTCCTTTATTTATAATAAATAATGTGCCTCCGTTGCTTGGGGGAGTTATATTGGCAACATTGCTGCTGGCATTGGTAGGAACCGGTTCCGGTATGGCGCTTGGGTTTGGCACTATTATTACTAATGATATATATAAGAAGTATATTAATAAAAATGCAAGCGATAAGGAAGAATTGATTGTAACAAGATCAGTAATACTTATATCATTAATAGTATCGGCAATATTGACGCTGGGAAATAATAAATCCACAATATTATCATGGGGATTTATGTCCATGGGACTGAGGGCAACGGTATTGCTTGTTCCTATGATTGGTGCTTTGTTCTTTAAAGGAAGGATAGAAAAATCTTTTTCTGTTTTATCGAGCTTTTTAGGATTTATTTCATTTTTATTCTGGGAGTTATTTGTAAACAATTATGTTGATTCATTGGTTATCGGCATTATATTCAGCACCGTCACCGCTGCCATTGGAATGTTATATAATAAAAAACGTATATATTGATGATAAAACAAGAAAATTTGTCGAAACTTAGTCAACATAGCCCGTAATTTTTTTACGGATTATGTTGACTTTTTATGTGTAAACTATTTATAATACACTTAAAGAGGTGAAGATTATGATTAAACTTTTTGAAGTTGCAGGATTTAAGAATTTTATGGATAAAATTACTTTGGATTTTTCTGATGTAAGGGATTATAGGTTTAACGCGGACTGTATTACAGATGGATTGATAAGTAAAATAATTGTTTATGGGAAAAATTCTACAGGTAAATCTAACTTTGGATTAGCAATTTTTGATATTGTCTCGCATTTGACAAATAAAAATGTCACCTCGGGTGTTTACGACTATTATCTTAATTCTGAAAGTCAAAAAAGCTTTGCTGAATTTCATTATGTTTTTAAATTTAAGAATCAAATAATTGATTATAATTACAAAAAGAATGACAAGCAGTTATTAATATATGAAAGACTACTGCTAAATGACAAAGTACTGTTTGAATATGATTTCAAAACAAAAAAAGGAAGTACAGAAGGCATCGATGAGATAGCTCCTTCGCTTAATTGGGCGTTTAAAGATACAGACTCCATTTTAAAATATGTTATTAATAATACTATTCTTGATGATGAGCACCCTCTCAGGAAATTAATGTACTTTGTTTCAAATATGCTTTGGTTTAGGAGTTTGAATGAAAATAGATATATCGGATATAAAAATAAAAGTAGTGATTATTTTGATTTTATATTTGAGGGAGGAAATCTTCTTGAATTTGAAGACTTCTTACACGCTTCCGGTATTGATGAAGAATTGAAAGCAATTATGGATAGTGATGGAGTAAAGCGGTTATATTTTAACGGAAAGACACCATTACCATTTTTTAAGGTAGCTTCAAGTGGTACAAGAGCATTATATAACTTTTTTTATTGGATTAAAACTGCTACAGATGTTTCTATGATGTTCATTGATGAATTTGATGCCTTTTACCATTATGAGTTGTCAGAGAGCATAGTGGCTATGCTTGAAAAGATGCCAAGAACACAAATTATTCTTACTTCGCATAATACGAATCTTTTATCGAATCGCATTATGCGACCGGATTGTTATTTTATACTTACAAAAAATAAGTTGACTTCTTTTGCGAATTCAACTAATCGTGAGCTTCGTGAAGGACACAATTTAGAAAAACTTTATATGAGCGGTGAATTTAATGAATGAGGAAAAGGCCAAAATTCTTGTTATCGTTGAAGGCGCAAAAACAGATGTTAGATTGATGGAGCATTTGTTGAATGTATATGGAATTGATGAAAAGCATATGATTGTTTCCTATAATACAAATATATATTCTTTGTACAATGAAATGTTTAAAGAAGTTGACCCGGAAAATATTGATATTTTGCAACTTATGAAGGAGCATGAAAATGATCCGACAAAAAAAGAGATATTTGATGCGTATTATTCTGATATTTTACTAATTTTTGATTTTGATCCTCATGACTCTCAATTTTCCATGGATAAGATATCAAAAATGATGAATTTCTTTGTGGAATCTTCTGATATGGGAAAATTATATATAAACTATCCAATGGTTGAAGCGTTTTATCATATGAAAAGTATTCCGGATGAAGATTATGATTCGTATAGAGTATTAATGGACGAGCTTAAAAAAAAGACGTATAAAAAACGTGTTAATTATGAAAATAGGAATCATGATTATTCTAAATTTGCTGTAAATAAAACAGAGTGCGATATAGTAATACGTCAAAATATATATAAATCATGGAAACTGTGCGGAGTTCAACGCTCATTTAGCTATATGGATACAGAGTTGCCGGATTCAAATGAAATCTTACAGAATCAATTGTTAAAAATGAAACTGGAAGATAGTTTATCTGTTCTATGTACATGTGTGTTTTATATTGTAGATTATAATACAAAACTTATACTATAATCTCATTCTAAGATTAATAGAAAGTTTAGTTAAAAATTTTATAACTATTTTTATTTCAAAGCAAATATGTAACAAAAAAACCTCACTTGAGGTTTTTTTGTTTGCAACATTATACTTTATCTATATTTTACCTATATTACAAATTTAACTTAATTTTCTATATTTCGCTATGCTGAAATTTCATTTTTTGGCGTTTTCTTCAGACGCATATTTGATTCTGAAGGTAAACCGAATAATGGTATGAATCTGTCCAAACCTGTAAGTGTCAGCAGTAGGATTGAAACAACAGCTATTATAGCCATGAAATTGTATTTTATAAGATCAAAAGGAGCGAAAGTATGCAATGGATAGACTGCATTTGCTATTCCTACATAAAATCCGATGTAAACATGCCACGGGATGAGCTGAGAGCCGAAAACGCCTAAGGCATCCGAAAATGTAGCATTTCTCAGTTTCAGCTTATACATATCCTCTTCGCTTGCTTCAACATTTTCATCGGTTAAATCTTTGATTATAGGACCTATTGTAACTATTTGAGCCATTTCATCCGCTAAGGCGGCATTTCCTATTAAAGACAGAACTCCGTTTGCAAACATTAATTGTCTTACATTTTTTGAAGTTCTGGCAATAAAATCTGATAGTGGCTTAAAGGCATGCATTTTAGACATAATGCCCCCAAAGGCACCTACCCACATCATCATGACAATAACCCAGGAGCCTGCGTCTGCAAAGCCTGTCATTACGTAATCCAGAAATTGATTAACAGATGTAATCGTTCCTGCAAACAGACCAAATATTAATGAGGATATCAATCCTACTCCCAGACATGCCAGGGTTGGTACGCCTTTAATTGCGGTAATCAATACTAATATCAAAGGAATAACCATAAACATGGGTACTCCTGTTTTTACTTGATTTAACAATTCAACTGCAGATGGTCTTTCTGCAGATAAAGCTTCATAAACTTCATTTGGAATTTGATTGATTGCATCAGCGGCATTGCCCACTTCTCCAGGCAAGCCAAGACTGATTAATAAAAAGCAAACAGCAGCAAGCATCAAGCAAATAAGAGACCATGGTCCTTGACTCCTGATTCTGTCTACTACCTGTACGCCTTGTATACCGGAGCTTACAACAGTAGTATCAGAAATTAAACCAATGTTATCTCCGAAGCAAGCTCCACCTGCTATGGCGCAAATCGTTATAACGGGGTTTCCTGCAACAATATGGTTCAACCATAAAAAAATCGGTGCACAGGCCGCAAATGTACCCCATGAAGTGCCTGTAGCAATGGATAGAATGGAGGCTACTATAAAAGAAGTAACTGCAACTGTTTTTGCAGTCAGTCCAAGTCCTAATGCCAAATTAATTATAGCGGCGCCTACACCTGTTGCCATAAATGCTTCTGCCATGGCATAAGCTAACATTAAAATAAAAAATACCAATTGCATTTCTTTTACATTGTTTACTGCAGAATCAACTAAATCACTAAACTTGATTTTTTCAGTAACAGCAGCAATAATGGCTGCATAAACAACAGATATCGGTGCAATCTGCAAGATATCAAGGCCCAATGTTCCTAAGTTACTTGCTATCATTAATCCGGCCATCAGGAATACCGGTGATAGTTTTAATAGCGCAATCATATAATACCTACCTCTTAAATTTTGTATAAAGTATAATGTCCGTTAGTTAAATAACTAACAATCATAATATAACATATATGATCTGAAAATTCAAGATTAGAATTTTTGTGTGGAGGTCTGAATATTCTTATGGGTAGATTATTATGCGCTTATAAAAATTATGGGCTGTCGTCAGGTGGTCGCATTAGATGAAGTAATCCTATTAAATTCTTCACTTTAGTCAGTTTTTAACATATATTAATTTAGCATATTAAAAAGGGATGTTGTTTATGGAAAGCAAAGGTATGAACTTTGATGATATAATAAAAAAATTAAGCGCTGAAGATGCCGATTGTTGTGACAAGGCGGACAATATTACCTATAATACATATAGAACAATAGTATCACACATTATTTCATTACCGCCGAAGCAATATACACTTCTGTCTTCGGTGATAGGTATTTTATTAATAGATGACCTTGATATAAAAGAGCAATTTATACTTGGAAAGTTTATTAATAATATTGGGCAGACAATTATAACAGCAGCCGCTCAGGAAGAATTGAGCATTAAATTGAAGAAAGGTTAGATTTGATTGAGTAATACCATTGGGCAGCAGGCATACTACATATTTTCAGGCTAATGGCTCTTTTGTTTGAATGCAATTAAGATATGTATTTTCTGATAAATCCGTAAAAATGCAGCGCGGTGTTTATTTTAATGAAATTCGTTACGTTATCCTTCAAAATGCGGTTGACTTGTAAAAGCAAACGGGATTATAATAAGATTAAATAAATTGAAACAAAATAGAAAGTGATTTGAAAATAGTATAATGAAATCGATAAATCCATTCTGAATGTTTGAAGAGGGATTTTTTTATGTTTTAAGGGCTATTGAAGTAAAGGCAGGTATGAAAATGGAAAAGATATCAAATAAAGATTATTTATTTACGGATAAGAATTTGCTGCGGCTGTTATTTCCGCTTATGGTTGAACAGCTTCTTGCTGTGGCTGTAGGAATGGCCGATTCACTGATGGTTGCAAGCGTAGGAGAAAGTGCGGTTTCAGCAGTATCTCTCGTTGACTCTATAAATATACTTTTAATAAATATTTTCGCGGCTCTGGCTACAGGGGGAGCGGTTGTGGCAGGTCAATATATAGGAAAGAGTCGCAGTGATAAAGCATGTGAAGCCGGGGAACAGCTGATTGTATTTGTGACGTTGATATCATTGGTTGTGATGACAATTATGTATTTTGGGAGAGGATTCATATTAAATGTGCTGTTTGGTGGTATTGAACCGGATGTTGCATCCTATTCCAACACATACATGCTCATAGTGTTCGCCAGCATTCCTTTTATTGCTATTTATAACTGTGGTGCTGCGCTTTTCAGGTCTATGGGTAATTCAAGGGTAACAATGATGACTTCACTTATAATGAACGGAATAAATGTAGCGGGAAATGCATTGCTGGTATACGGATTCCGCATGGGAGTTGCGGGAGTGGCCATTCCGACGCTTGTTTCAAGAGCGGTGGCTGCCGTCATAATTATTTCCTTGCTAAGAAATCAAGAACTTATAATACGCATCAGCCGCCCGTTCAGATACAAGTACAATAAAGACATGGTTAAAAATATATTGAGTATAGGTATTCCAAACGGCGTTGAAAACAGTATGTTTCAGCTGGGGAAGATTCTGCTGCTGAGTGTAGTGGCAGGATTCGGAACGGCTTCCATAACGGCAAATGCAATAGGCAATACAGTTTCTGCATTCGGTATACTTCCGGGAGCTGCAATAGGACTGGGGTTGATAACCGTAGTCAGCCAGTGTGTAGGTGCGGGTGATTATCAGCAGGTAAGGTATTATACAAAGAAATTATTAATGTATGCATATATTTCAATGATTGTATTGAATGTGGGAATAGTATTTGCCACACCGGCTATAGTGAAAATATTTAACTTATCAAAAGAAACCGCAGCTATGGCAAGCAAGGTTATAATATTTCACAGCATATGCGCATGCTTTATATGGCCGTTGTCATTTACCCTTCCGAATACTTTGAGAGCATCTAATGATGCCCGATATACAATGATTGTGGGAGTATGCTCCATGTGGACCATGAGAATAGGTTTCGGGCTTTTATTATCCAAGTATGCCGGGTTTGGAATGTTCGGCGTATGGGTTGCAATGGTTATAGATTGGGTTATCAGGACATTTTTCTTTATGGCTCGGTACACCGGCCATAAATGGGAAAGCGGTCATAGCGAGCTTAAAGCATTGAAAGATGAGTGTAAGGCATAAAGACAACAATCATCGGCACAGATAAAAAATTACAAGGGCCTGATTAACAGGTCCAGGTATTTTTCTGCTCTCTGGTGTAAATCAAAATCGCCGTTATGCAGACACCAGTGAAATATCAGCCCCCTCATAGCCTGATAAAGGTATTCGTTGACTTCATCAACTTTCATATCTACGGTTAACTCTTCATTTTTAAAACCTTCCTCAATAATAGGGTCCAGAAGAGTCTGCATAGCTCTTCCTTCCTTAATAAACAAGGTATTATTGTTGTTATATAATATTTTTATAAAATCATAAGGATGGTCCATGACGAAGTCTATGTAAAAAAGCATGTAATTCTTAATTTTTTCCTTAATTGTGTCGCCTTTAATTCCGTTTTTAATAAACTTATTGAAAATCTCATCTGCAATTAAAAATCGCTGATACAAGATATCATTTTTAGATTTATAATAATTATAAAATAGTCCCACGGATATATTTGCGGATTTTGCAATATCCTGTATGGTTACATTGTCAAAGCCTTTGCTTTTAAAAAGATTAATACTTGTTTCATAAATTTTTTCCTTTGTTCTTTGTGCCTGTAAAGCTCTACTCTTCACCTCTGCATATCCTCCGAATTAATACTCTTAGTTTACTGTTAAATTTTATTATACATAATTAAATGGTACTTTGAAAGTAAATAAATATAAAATTTTTAAAAAATAATGCTTGATATTTAACAAACAATCAAATATAATGAATGCATTCAATGAATACACTCATTAAAAAGTAAAATTTGGAGGAGAGAATGAAGTCGAAAAAAGTAATTAGTTTTATTTTAGCGTTGGCTATGATTTTAAGCTTGGCTGCATGCGGTTCAAACACCGGTGAAAAACCTGCAGGAGAATCGAAAGATAATGCGATTTTCACAGCAGGAACATATGAAGGAGAAGCTGAAGGCTTCCATGGAACAATTAAAGCAACAGTTACGGTTACTGAAACAGAAATAACCGATATAGCTGTAGTGCATACTGAAACAGCAGGTCTAGGTGATAAGGCGGTTGAAAAAATAGTGCTGGAAATTAAAGAAAACACGTCGCTTAATGTCCCTATGGTTTCAGGAGCGACATATTCAAGCAAAGGTATAATGGCAGCTGTAGAAGCGGCATTGGAAAAAGCCGGAGCAGATATTGCAGCTTTGAAGAGCAAAGAAATTGCAGGAAGCAATGAAAAAGCAGAGGATATTGAGAAAACAGCAGATGTAATAATAATAGGAGCCGGTGGAGCAGGTCTTGCAGCAGCGGTGTCTGCTCATCAAAACGGAGCATCTGTTATTGTTATAGAAAAACAGCCTCAGGTTGGAGGAAATACAATTATTTCGGGTTCGGCATACAATTCCGCAGACCCTGACAGACAATCGACTTTGCAGATGACAGAACTTGAAAAGAAGACTGTGGAAGGAATATTGGCGGAAGAACAAACGGATCCGATGGTTAAAGAATGGCAGAATACACTTAAGAAGGAATGGGATGAATATTTAGCCTCAGGAAAAACAACATTATTTGATTCTCCTACACTCCATAAGCTGCAAACATACAATGGAGGAGATAAAGTGGCAGAACCTGCCCTAATAGACACATTTGCGGAAAATACTCTTCCTGCTATCAAATGGCTTGAAGGTCTCGGAATGGAGTTCAAGAATGAAGTTTTTACAGTTCTCGGCGCACTTTGGAACAGATCACATAAGCCAGTCAAACCGCTGGGAACAGGGTATATTGAAACATACATGAGCTATATTGAAGAAAACAAAAGCGACATTGAAATAATGCTTGATACTAAAGCTGACAGCTTTATCATAGAGGATGGAGCTGTCAAGGGTGTCAACGCCGAAAGGAATGGCGCAAAGGTTGTACTTCATGCAAAAAATGGGGTTGTTCTTGCAACCGGAGGCTTTGGAGCTAATGTAGAAATGCGCGAGCAATACAACAAATCATGGCCTTCACTCAAGTCAGCTCTGACTACAAACCATACGGGAGCTACGGGCGACGGTATTGTAATGGCTCAGGAAATTAATGCCTCACTTGTTGGAATGGAATATATACAGCTTCTTCCCATGGGAGATCCTAAAACGGGAAGCCTAAGCGGAAATATTGAGCAAGGAGTTCAAAACCGTATATTCGTTAATAAGGAAGGAAACAGATTTGTTGACGAAGGAGCAAGAAGAGACGTCATGACTAAGGCTCTTATGGACCAAAAAGACGCTTACATGTGGGTTATAGTTGACCAGCATTCATACCCTTCCGGTGATACTAAAAACAATTTCAATGAAACTATTGATGATTTAGTTGCGGCAGGAAGAGCGTTCAAGGGCGAAACTCTTGAAGAATTGGCAGCTCAGATAGGTGTTGACCCTGCAAACCTTGTAAGTGCTGTTGATACATTCAACAAAGCAGTGGACGGAACTGTTGCTGACGAGTTTGGCAGGACATTGTTTGCCGATAAGATTGATACAGCACCATACTATGCGGGAGCACGTGTACCTACGGTTCACCATACAATGGGTGGGGTGGAAATAAACGAATTTGCGCAGGCTGTAGGTGCTGACGGACAATTAATCAAAGGCCTTTATGCAGCAGGTGAAGTAACAGGCGGAATTCACGGAAGCAACAGACTTGGCGGAAATGCATTGGCAGACATTGCTGTATTTGGAAGAATAGCAGGAAAAAGTGCTGCTTTAGCAAAATAAAAAGAGACTTTCCGAAAATAGTTCAATGAAAAAATCAGTACTCTTATAGGAGGGTACTGATTTTTTAAACCGTCTTTCCTCCGTTATAATTATTCGGTATTAACTATTGTACAATTTAAGTATATATGAGATAATATGGGAAGAAAAATATATTGTATGGAGAGATAGCATGAGGCAAATCCTCGATTATATAGAAATAGAAATATTGAAAATTGTTAAAGAGTCAAACAAGCCTATCGGTACCTGGGCTATTGGAAATAAACTGAATGAAAAAAAAATAGATGTGAGTATTGCAACGGTGGGAAGGATATTATCCAAGCTGGAAAACAGTGATTATTTGGAGAAATATAAGAATGAAGGCAGGATAATAACCCCCGAGGGTGTATTGGCGATAAAAAAGGCGGAAACTATAGATATAATCAATTTTCATCAGGAAAAAATAGATGAAATTATTTCTACTGAAATACTTGAGAATTTCTTGATGGTAATTCAGGCAAGGAAGGCTATTGAAAAGGAAACATGTAAATTAGCTGCGAGAATGATTTCAGAAGACGATATAATGAAGCTTAAAGAAATTATTGACAGACAGAATGAAAAATTGAAAAACGGTGAAAGCATAGCCGAGGAAGATTTGGAATTTCACCGTACCATAGCAAGCGCATCCGGAAATGCAATATTGGAATCAATGTATAATATAATAGCTACTTTTAAACAGCAGTCAACACTTTTTGAGTATATGAGAAGCCGGATCAAGTCACCTTATTCGAAGGCTCATATGAATATATATAATGCGATTAAAAACAGGGACGAAAATGAAGCGGAAAGATTGATGGCTGAGCATATGGATAATCTGACGGAGGATGTTTTGACTTATTGGAACAAATTCAGCAATGGGGAAATGCATCCTTAATATCAAATTTTATCTGAGTTAAAAAGCACGAAGGGGAAATTTAAATGGGATTTCAAATTTCTCCTTTTTTAGTTGTCAAAAAATTGGAAAATACAGCCGCAGAAAAAAATATAAAACTCAACAATAATATATGTTGACAATTATTAAAGAGGTGTATTATAATGCTTTTAACAACTCATCACATGATGAGTAGGTCGATAAAATATCTGCCATTGCTAAAGAATGCAGGTGTAATGCAAATAGTTAAACAGGAGGAGTAAGATGAAAAAATATAATGTTGCTGTTGTTGGAGCAATGGGAGCAGTAGGGCAAGAGATGCTCAGGACGCTTGAAAAACGTTCGTTTCCTGTAAAGGAGTTAATACCCTTGGATGTTTTGACGAATGTATCAAAGGAAATTTTATTTAACGGGAAAACGTTAGCGATTAAGGAGGCAAGGGCAGGTGCCTTCAAGGATGTTGATATTGCCTTGTTTTCAGCGGGAGAGGATGCAAGCCGTGAACTTGCTCCGATTGCAGTATCAGAAGGATGCAGGGTTATAGACAATTCCAGTACATGGCGCATGGATGAAAATGTTCCTCTGGTAGTGCCGGAGGTTAATCCGGAGGCTCTGCGCGGCAATAACGGGATTATAGCAAATCCAAATTGTACAACAATTCAAATGCTTGTAGCGTTGAAGCCTATTCATGATTTGTATACTATCAAGCGCATTGTTGTATCTACATATCAGGCGGTTTCAGGCAGCGGGCAAAAGGCAATTAATGAGCTGGAAAACCAGGCATCTCAATATGCAAGAGGTGAAGAAATTACCTATGAGGTATACCCTCATCAAATTCTTTTCAATGCTATTCCGCATATTGATACTTTCATGGAAAACGGTTACTCAAAAGAAGAAATGAAAATGATTAATGAAACACATAAAATTTTGGACCCGACAATAAAGGTTTCTCCTACCGCAGTACGTATTGCCGTATTCCGTGGCCACAGCGAATCTATCAATATTGAAACTGAAAAGCCAATCAATATTGCCGAGGTCAGAGAGGTATTGAGAACATCCGAAGGAATCACAGTCGTAGATGATCTGGGGCAGAAATTATATCCCATGGCTATTAATTGCAAGGATAAATATGATGTATTTGTGGGCAGGATTCGTTTGGATAAATCCGTGGAAAACGGATTGAACCTGTGGGTTGTTGCGGATAACCTGCTCAAGGGAGCAGCGTTAAATGCTGTGCAGATTGCCGAAAAAATGGTTGAAATGAATCTGGTGTAGCTAAGGGTGGCTTATATGAATATAGTTGTTGTAAAATTCGGTGGAACATCTGTTGCGACTGAAGAGGGACGAAGGCATGCCATATCTCATATAGCTTCTTTGCAGGAGGCAGGGAAGAGTGTAGTTGCCGTGGTTTCGGCCATGGGCCGCAAAGGAGAACCATATGCTACGGACACTCTCATATCTCTCTTGAACACAAAAAGTAAATCAGATACCTTAGACCTGTTGATGAGCTGCGGCGAAGTAATCTCTGCGTGCGTATTTGCAGACTGTCTTGTCCAGCATGGGATTAATGCGGTAGCAATAACTTCGGGCCAGGCTGGCATAGTCACCAATGGTATCTTTGGCGGTGCTGATATATTTGACATGGATACCAAACGTATAAAAACAGAGCTTTATGAAGGCAAGGTAGTAGTAGTAACGGGCTTCCAGGGAGTAAGCGTTCGCAATGAAGTTACAACGCTGGGTCGCGGAGGAAGTGACACATCGGCAGTGGTAATAGGTGGATTTATGAATGCGGAAGCAGTTCATATATTTACTGACGTACCGGGAATTGCTGTTATAGACCCAAGAGTTGTTCCGGAAGCAAAGTTTATGAAGCATGTGGATATGCATCATATGTATGCTTTTGCCTGCTGGGGAGCAAGTGTTATCCATCCACGTGCCATTGCGGAAGCACTAAAATATAATTTTGACGTATTTGTACGTTCTAACTTTGATGACAGTATGGGTACAAAGTTGGTGAAAAATTCGGTTATGCGTTCGGGTCCTGTTGGAATTGCCATTATACGCGAGTGCGATTTGTTTAAACCTGAGCAGTCGGATAACCTGATTGTAGTCCGGGATGAAGAGGAACGGGCGGTACGTACGTCGCCAGGCAGTGAATATTCGCTTATGAGTGTGGTGTTCAGCGGGTACAGCGAAGAGGAAATAAAAAACGCTATAGGTGATTTGCCGGTTAATGCAATGTGCTTCCTCGATAAATTATGCGCTCACGTATTTGTGGAATCAAGGCAGATTGAAATGCTGGCAGAGGATTTATATCATAAGCTGTTTGGAAATGTTGCTGTTAATGTTTAGCGAAGAACTGCCCGGTGCAGGGGCAGAGGATATGGAGGAAGTATAATGAATTTAAAAAAGGATGTTTGTGTAATAGGCGGAGGTGTAATGGGGCTTGCTACAGCTTACTATCTTCTCAAGGCCGGTAAATCTGTCGCTATTTTAGAAAAGGCGGAAGTCGGAGGCGGCGCTTCAAGCTCTTGTGATGATATGATACTTCTACAGTCGAAGAAACCGGGCATTGCACTGACATTGGCTATGGAAAGTCTGGAAATTTACCGCGGGCTATCTGATGAATTAGGTGCGGACATAGGCTTTTATTCACATGGAGGCATGATAATCATAGAGGATGACATACAACTCAGGGTTATGGAGGATTTTGTCAGGAAGCAGGTTTCCTGCGGGCTTGATGTAGAAATCGTTGATAGAAATACCCTTTTTAAAAAGCAGCCTCATGTGGCACGTTACATGATTGCTTCAACATACAGTAAATCAGATTCTCAGGTAAATCCACTGATGCTTATGCGTGCGCTTTTACACAACGGGCTTAAAATGGGGATGGATGTATTCAGAAACACACCTGTTCTGGAAATTGCTCAGCAGGGAGACCACTGGAAGGTTAAAGGGCAAAATGATGTGGAAATTGAATGCGACAATATTGTTATTGCAGCAGGAGCGTGGTCAGCGCAGGTTGGTGGACTGCTCGGCCTCAATATTCCTATTGTACCCATAAAAGGCCAGCTTGCAGTTACGGAACAGATTGCACCTATCGGAGAAACAAATTGCTGGACTGCGGCTTATATTGCATCAAAGCATGACCCGTCAATCCTGTCTGACAGAAGCGATTATGACAAAAAAATCGGATTGGGGTTTTCTTTCACCCGTGCGGGAGAAGGTAACTACCTCATAGGCAGCACACGTGAAAATGCAGGCTTTGACAAGACGACAAACTTTAAAGCGCTTTCAAGGATTTTGGAACAAGCACGCGGGTATTTCCCGATTATTGATAATGTAAACATAATCCGTACAATGGCAGGCTTCAGACCAGGTACAAAAGACGGGAGCCCTATTATAGGTGCTGTTGACGGATTTCCGGGCTTATTTATAGCCGCAGGGCATGAAGGGGACGGAGTGGCTCTTTCGCCGATTACCGGGAAAACGGTAGCAGAAATGATATGCGGCGCCGGAGAACATAAGAGATTCGAAGAACTAAACCTTAGAAGATTTTCGGCTTCTGTGGTAGAAGGCTAAGCAAAATTAGGAAAATAGAGCGATTATTAATCGCCTGTTATAAAAAAATAAAAGGAGATGAAGTATGAATACTGCAGGAATAATTATCTGGACGTTAACTATTGGTTTGTTTGTTCTTTACTTTTTTATTGCTGTGAAGCAAAAAAGCACGGCAGAACTTAGTTTTTCCAATTATGCAATTGGCGGAGGCACATTGCCGTTTTATTTGCTTTTCTTTTCTCATTTTGCAAATATTATGGGAGTAGGAAACTTTATGGGGCATGCGGGAAGTGCGTATGTAAACGGTCTGCCCTGGCTTGTATTTATTGTAGGGGAACAGGGGTCTAAAATAATATTTGCCCTTACCTTTGCAGGTATGGCAGGAAAAATGACCTATAATACCTTCCCGGAAATGATTGACGATTTAATCACACGTGATAAGATAACACGCGCACTTTGCGGATTGCTGGCATCATGCATTATGATAGCATGGATAGGCGGCCAGGGTAAAGCGTTCGGAGAGCTTTTCGGTGTATTTACCGGTATAAACCCTACTCCGGTAATATTGTTCTTTACTGCTATGTTCGTATTTTATACAACCATGGGCGGAATGTTGTCACTGGTGTGGATGGACTTCGTTCAAGGACTGATATGCATTGTTTTCGGCTCCTTATTCTACATAGTTGCGTTTTCAAAAATAGATTTCAGCTTTGCTGTATTGGGCGCACGACTTGCGGAGGTAGGTAAGGCAGAGATGTTCACTTTTGCAGGCACCGATATAGTCAGCTTAATAACTAAATTTGTTACAGGCTGTGTGGGAATTCTTGTTGCTCAAATCTACTGGCAGCCTTGTTTCGCGGCAAAGGGTCCAAAAACGGCAAGACGGTCAATGCTCTACGGCGGTTCGGTTGCCATTATTATGACCATTTGTACTGCAATAGTAGGATTGATTATTCTTACCATAAACCAGGATTTAACTCAGAATCAGGCGATGTCATGGTTCATGCTGAATGAAGTTCCGCTAATAGTTACAGTTATGCTGTTTGTACTGGTATTGGCAGCTGGCATGTCTTCAGCCGACTCTAATCTTAATTCAGCTGCAATACTTATTTCAAATGACTTAGTGAGAACATTCAAGACAGATTTAAATGACAAGCAGATGATAAAGATTACCAGAATTTTGACAGTTTGCATAGGCGTGCTTGCAGCATTAGGTGGTATATATGCAGGCTCAATAATGAGCCTGTTCTCCAAAGCCTATTCAATGGCAGGCGCAGGGCTGGTGCCATTGCTGGTAATCGGGCTTCTGTGGAAAGAAGAAACAGGTGTAGGACCTACTATGGGTAAGAAAAACAGCAAGGTAACTCCTTGGGGGTCACGTGTAGGTATTGTTGTAGGTGCCGTGCTTTCGCAGCTGAGTGCCTTGGGGCCGAATGCCATATTAATTGCGCTGTGTGCTTCGGCAGTTTCCATAGTTGTGATATCCTTGCTTACGAAGAATGTTACACCTAATCCAAAATATGTAAGTCAAGGAAATGTAAATCCTGTGCTAAAGGCATATTAGTCTATTTATAAACAACTATATAAAAAATATTGAACATAGCTGCATTTGTGGTTATGTTCAATATTGCTGAATTTGCAGGGATAATTTATAGAATTTGAGGTAATGAAAATGTGCGATGAATTAATATGCCGCTGTGAAGAGGTTTCACGAGAGGAAATCGAAGCTGCTATTGCAGACGGCGCTGTAACAATGAATGAATTAAAGCGATTTACAAGGGCGGGCATGGGGTTATGCCAGGGGCGAACATGCAGAAGGCTTGTGGAACGTATATTGTCTGAAAAAACCAATACTTCGCTTGGTGAAATGCAGACATCCAGCTATCGGCAGCCGGTACGTCCGGTAAAATCCGATTTAATCATGGAGTATGAAAAAAATTTGAAGGAGGAACAATAAATGACTAATTGGGGAAGAATAATCACAGCTATGGTAACTCCTATGTATCCTGACGGAGAAATAAATTATGACAGAGCCGCAGAGCTTGCAAGGCATTTAGTTGCAAAAGGCAGTACGGCGCTTGTAATAAACGGTACCACAGGAGAATCTCCGACTGTTACATCTGAGGAAAAGAAAAAGTTACTTTTATGTGTAAAGCAAGCGGTAGATGTACCTATAATAGCAGGAATAGGAACAAATTCTACCGCCACTACCATAGAAAACGCTTCAGAAGCGGAGAAATTAGGCGTGGATGGGCTGCTTGCGGTTGTGCCTTATTACAACAAGCCTAACCAGGAATCATTGTACGCACATTTTGCGGCCGTTGCGCAGGCAACTAAGCTGCCTATTATGCTTTATAACGTGCCGGGACGTACCGGTGCCAATATGACGGCTGAAACCTCTGCTGCACTCTCTAAAATTCCGAATATTGCAGCATTGAAAGAGGCATCAGGAAATCTTACGCAGCTAGCTGCCGTAGTGCGTGATGCCGCGGAAGGATTTCTGGTATACACGGGGGAGGATGCTCAGATATTGCCGACACTGGCTGTCGGAGGATATGGTGTTGTTNNTAGCAGTTACCTGGACGGAAATGTAAACGAAGCTGCAAAAATGCACCTGAAGCTTGTTGATATATCTGAAAAATTGTTTATGACGGCAAATCCTATTCCTGTTAAGGCAGCGCTTAATCTTCTCGGAATAGATGTGGGCATTACACGTCTGCCTCTTGCGGCACCTTCTGAAGATGTGCTCAGTGCATTGAAGGATGCCATGGCTGAGCTGGGGCTTATCTCGGAGGTAAAATAATGAACAGAGTATCAAATCATCCTATCTTGGAAGAAGAGAAGCCATCGAGAGAGGTTCAGATATTTGTGGACGACAAGCCTGTCCTGGTACGTGAAGGAGAGATGATTGCAGCCGCTTTGATTGCAAACGGCATATTTATAAATCGATACACAGCTCATAAACACAAGCCACGGGGAATATACTGCGCTATAGGTCGCTGCACAGATTGCATCATGACGGTTGATGGTGTACCTAATGTGCGAACCTGTGTTACTGAGGTCAGAGAAGGAATGAAAATCAAAACGCAGCAGGGCACGGGAAATTG
>DDNC01000021.1:81338-146839 GCA_002340985.1 Firmicutes bacterium UBA2530
CCCGCCGGTCTTTCGGCGGCTATTGAAGCACGACGGGCAGGTGTGGATGTCTTGCTCATAGATGAAAATGCGCGTCCCGGCGGTCAGCTTTTCAAGCAGATACACAAATTTTTCGGGTCAAGAGCCCATAAGGCCGGAATTCGCGGTATGAATATAGGTACCGAGCTGCTGCGGGAAAGTGAAAATCTCGGCATAAACACATGGCTCAACGGAGAAGTGTGCGGCATAGAGGACGGTCATAATCTCTGGGTTGTACTCAACAGAAACAAAAGCGAAATAGTAAAGGCGAAAAAGATAATCCTTGCAACCGGTGCAACAGAAAATGCCGTGGCATTTCCGGGCTGGGACCTTCCCGGCGTAATGGGAGCAGGGGCGGCACAGACAATGATTAATGTAAACAGGGTTTTGCCAGGCAGGAAGGTTGTTATGCTGGGCTCAGGCAATGTGGGAGTAATTGTTGCGTACCAGCTTTTGCAGGCAGGTGCGGAAGTCGCCGCAATCCTGGAGGCGGCACCTAAATTAGGCGGCTACGGTGTGCATACTGCAAAGGTGTCTCGAGCTGGAGTGCCGTTCTACGTTTCGCATACCATAAAGCGCGCTTTCGGAACTGAGCATGTTGAGGCAGTCGAGATTGTTGAACTTGATTCAGGCTTTAAACAGATACCCGGAACAGAACGTATTTTGGAAGCAGATACTGTATGCCTTGCCACCGGGTTGACACCCCTTACGGAGCTGGCATGGCTTGCGGGATGTAAATTCAATTTTGTTCCTGCAATGGGCGGTCATATTCCGGTTCATGATGATAAAATGCATTCAACTCAGGCTGATATATTCATTGCAGGTGATATTTCAGGAATAGAAGAAGCAAGTACAGCCATGGAGGAAGGAAGACTTGCCGGAATAAACGTTGCAGCTGAACTCGGTTATATTACAGAGGATGAAGCAGTTGCGCGTTCCATGGAAATCTGGGAAAACCTGAATGTGCTGAGAAGTGGTTATTTCGGACAGAAGCGCCGGGATGCCAAGGATTCAATGCTGCAGAAGGGAAAAGAGGTGATTAAATGGAATATTCATTGAAAACCACGGGTGCTCCTACACTTGAGGAATTGCATAAATCCCCTGCGTTTCCGTCTCGTGACCAGCTTTGCAAAGGACCCGTTGTTATAATTGAATGTATTGAAGAGATACCCTGCAACCCCTGTGAGGCTTCATGCCCGAAGGGAGCAATCACAATAGGAGAATCAATTACAAATTTACCTGAAATTGATTTTGAAAAATGTATTGCCTGCGGCATGTGCATTGCGGCGTGCCCCGGACTGGCAATTTATATAAAGGACTATACTTACAGTGATACAAATGCTTTGCTTTCGTTTCCGTACGAATACTATCCGCTTCCCAATGCAGGAGATATTGTTGAAGCCGTTGACAGGCACGGAAAATCTGTGTGCAATGCCAGGGTCGTTAAGGTACAAAACCCAAAGGTCAACGATCATACGGCAGTTGTTACGATTGAATATCCTAAGGAGTATTTTGAAGAGGCTGTAAGTATGAAGAGAATATTCTGATGAATTATTTAATATGACAGATTTATAGGGCACCGTTTCGGAGCCCTTTTTAATTATCAGTTGATAAATTTTATAACAGGCTATAATATAATATATAAGGAAAATTAAAAATAGGAGGCTATAATGGAATTTAATTTTTTTGAAGGTTCTACTGATTTTATAAACAATTTAAGAAAAGGCAATGCGCTATTAATTACTAAAAGTGATGACAAGGTTAATGCCATGCAGATTGGATGGGGTTACATGGGTTATATGTGGAGAAAACCTTCTATTGTAGTGGCAGTGCGTCATTCAAGATATTCATATGAACTGCTTAGAAATTCCGAAGCATTTGTAGTAAGCATGCCGGTAAACGATGAATTAAAAGAGGCTGTAAAAATATGCGGTTCAAATTCCGGCAGGGATGTGAACAAAATCGAAAAGTGCGGTTTTGTAACGGAAAAAGGGAAGATTATTGATGTACCTTACATTAAAGGATGCCTTAATTACGAATGCAGAATAATGTACAAACAGACAATAGATTCTGAGCTCATTGACGAAGAATTGCATAATTTAAGTTATAAAGACAATGATTATCATGTGATGTTTTACGGTGAGATTGTTGCAGTGCATAATAATTAAGTAAACGAAGGCCGAGAGTTCATCAGAAAATAGTGACTAAATCAATACCTAAGGGAGGGCAAGATGGAAAATAATATAAAACATACATACGATTGCATGATTTGTGGAAATGTATTGGAATATTCTGAAGATTACAGCAAGGTGGAGTGTATGTATTGTCATGGAGAGTTTCAGTCTAATGTGAGATGTAAAGAAGGACACTATATATGTGATGCTTGTCATTCCCTTGATGGATATGAATTAATAGATAAATACTGCAGGGAGACTGATAAAACCAATCCTATTGAAATGGCAATAGAGCTCATGAAAAGCAACAAAATAAATATGCATGGCCCCGAGCATCATTTCCTTGCCCCTGCAGTGCTTCTGACATCGTATTATAATATTAAAGGGGATAGACAGTCTAAAATAAAAAAGCTTGAGATTGCTAAGACGAGAGCAAGGGATGTAAAGGGAGGAATATGTGGGTTTTACGGCAATTGTGGGGCAGCTGTAGGTACCGGTATTTATATAAGCGTAATAACAGAAGCCACTCCTTTAACAAAGGAAAATTGGGGACTGGCTAATCTGATGACGGGCACAGCCTTAATAGAGCTTTCGAAGACAGGCGGCCCCAGGTGTTGTAAAAGGAACTTATTCACTTCCATCAGAGAAGCAGCAAAGCTTACAGAAGAAAATTTGGGTGTAAGGCTATATGATTATGAAGGACACAGACCTGTATGTATCTTTAAATCCAAGAACAGAGAATGCCTGAAATCGGACTGCCCGTATTTTAAATAACCAAAATGGATAGATAATGAAGGAGAAGTAAATGATAAAAAAATTTATGCTTTTATTGATAGTCAGTATCTCAATGCTTGCATTGTATGGATGCAGTGTTGATGGCAAAAATAATGAAAGTAACAAAAATAATGAGAATAATGAGAATGAAAAGGAAGCAGATAAAGAGGCCTTTAAAGGCAGCCACAAGGTAGTGATTGAGGTGGAAAACTACGGTTCCATCTATGTTGAGTTGGATGAAACAAATGCTCCAATTACAGTTAATAACTTTATAAAATTAGCCAAGGAAGGCTTTTACGACGGCTTGACATTCCACAGAATTATTTCGGGATTTATGATTCAAGGTGGAGATCCATTGGGAAATGGAACCGGCGGCTCTGATGTTAAAATTAAAGGAGAATTTGCAGATAACGGAGTAGATAATAAATTGTCTCACACAAGGGGAGCCATATCCATGGCACGGTCTTTAAATCTTGACAGCGCAAGCTCTCAGTTTTTCATTGTTCATGAAGACAGTGTGTTTTTAGACAGTCAATATGCTGCCTTTGGATATGTAACTGAAGGCATGGAGGTAGTTGATAAAATCTGTGCGGATATAAAGGTAGAAGACTCAAACGGCACAGTTAAACCGGAAAATCAGCCGAAAATAAAATTTGTTAAAGTAATGGAGTAAATGATACTGTTCATAATGAAATGCAGAGGTATTGCTGGCATCTCTATACCCCGATATGGGGGGTAGGAGATGCCTTTTGAATGAGGGATATATGGATATTTCATCTGACCGTACTGCAATAGAGCAGGCATTCTGTCATCATATCTGCCATTAACATAGCTTCTGCTTCAAAGTTATCATAAGTGCGTATGCTCTCTTCATAGTCACCGTTAATCATTTCAGAGGCCATTTTTTTAGCCAAGTCCAGATGCCTGTAAAGCATGGTTTTCCATTCATCATAATTGCAGCATGGCTTTGCTGAGGATAGTAGAGCGGATATTCTATTGGCGTTTTCATATAACTGTTTATTTATTTTTTCAGCTTCTTCGGTGTTATTGGACATTGTGGCTCGCACAAGAGCAGTTGCAAGGTTTAAGTGCTCAGTCAGCAGGTCTCCGAAGGAAAATGCAGTTTGCCACCCTACAAAGTTGCTTAAGAAATAGGCGAAATCCACAGGATTTCTAAGAAGTCTTTGTAATACTTCCTTTTCATCTGGATTTTTAAAAATAATGGAAGTAAAGGCCATTCTGGTCCATTCGCTATGCTGCATCCATAGCATTCGTATACTATTTGAGATATAACGGTGTAACCCTTCTGTATTATTCATCTTTCTACTCCTTGCTATTTTTATTTCAATTTATATAATCTGTTACATATACCGTCCAACAGTACTTATATTAGTATATTTTATGAAATATACTAATAAGTGTTAACATTAATTGGTAAAGCATGACAAGCATATATTAGTCAAACTTTCTGTATATTCCAATGTTTTATCATAAGCTGCAGATATCTTATTGTGAAAAAGAGGACAATAATATTCATGTTATTGATTTTTTTATGGAAATGTGAACTACGATATTATATAATGTAAATAAATGACTGAAAATGAGGAGGAGTATGATGAAGGTAAAGGTCTGTGTGGGTTCGAGCTGTGCGCTGCTGGGTTCAATGAGTATTTTAGACCAATTGGATGACTTAAAGGATATTATAAGTGAGGATTCAGAAAGTTATAATGATGAAGAGCTGGAAATAGAAGCAATCAAATGCTTGGGATATTGCAAGGAGACAGATGCAAATGTGGCACCGGTGGTTGTTATCGACGGTGAGCCTATGTATAATGCCACAAGTCAGACTGTAATGGAGAAAATTGTAAACAAGATAAGAAAGTGACAGAAGGAGCCTGGAGGTAATCATGAAGGAAAGTTATGTTGATCTCATACGCATAAGGAGACAGGTATTTACAAAGGTTGCAAAGATGGCCTATGATGGTGCGGATTTAAGTGAATTGGAGAAATCTTCATTTGAAATTTTACCGGGGGAGGTTGCCACATACAGAGACAGTGTGTTCAGAGAGCGGGCTATAGTAGATGAGCGACTGAGGCTCACGATGGGATTGAATGCCAGAAGGCCCACAGAGTACCACCGTGTAACCGACGGCATATCTGAAATGGATGTGGATAAAGCTCAATTAGTGGAGCCCCTTATAAACGTCATTACCTTTGCCTGTGAGGCATGTCCCACAAAGGCATTGTTTGTAACCGACAACTGCAGGAAGTGCCTCGCTCATCCATGTACAAATGTATGTCCTACGAATGCCGTTTCAATAGGCAAGAGCAGGGCGATAATCGATCAGGATAAATGCATAAAATGCGGAAGATGCAAGGAAACATGTCCATACAAAGCTATTGTGCAGTATGACAGGCCATGTGCTGCTGCATGCGGAGTCAATGCAATAGACAGCGACTACCTGGGAAGAGCTCAGATAAACATGGACAGATGTGTGTCCTGCGGTAATTGTATAATTCAGTGCCCATACGGAGCCATTTCGGACAAGTCGCAGATATACCAGCTTATTAAAGCGCTGAAAGCAAATAATCATATGTATGCAATAATAGCTCCGTCATTTTTGGGGCAGTTTGGACCATTGGCTTCTCCGGTACAGATATTTGAGGGAATAAAGCAGCTTGGCTTCGAGGATGTTGTGGAAGTGAGCCTTGGTGCGGATATTACAACACTCAGAGAAGCAAAAGAGTTTCTTGAAAGAGTACCCGGAGAAATACCGTATATGGGAACCAGCTGCTGCAATTCATGGACTATAATGGTACAAAAATTATTTCCCGACCAATACGACTACATATCAGATTCTGCTTCACCCATGGTGGAAACTGCAAAATATATAAAGAAAAAGGACCCCGATGCGAGGATAACATTTATCGGGCCCTGCATTTCAAAGAAAATAGAGGCATTGAGAGAAGATGTCAAGGATTATGTGCACTTTGTAATAACATTTGAGGAACTCATGGGTATGTTTGTTGCCAAGGGAATAGAGCTATCGGAAATTGAGGTGTCCAAGGAAATACAGGATGCATCCTCGCTGGGACGAGGCTATGCCATAGCCGGAGGTGTTGCAGAGGCCGTGAAAAGAACTGCTCTGGTAATGGAACCATCAAAGGAAATCAATGTGGAGGGAGTATCCACCCTGCATGAATGTGTAAAACTCATGAGGGTTGCCAAGGCAGGGAAAAAGAACGGATACCTTCTTGAAGGAATGGCGTGCTCCGGAGGATGTATTGCAGGTCCGGGAACACTGGCTTCATTCAACAGAGTAAGGAAGGCTGTAACAGAATTTAAAAATCAGGCAGCTTGCGAATCTCCGCTGGATAACGAAATTATAGATGAAAATTTAAGAACGGGCAATGCCCATTAGAAGAATAAACGCCCTGTTTCACATCCTTAAGGATGAAGCAGGGCATTTTTTGTGCCTAAATATAGAATAAGTATTTGTAAAACGTTTACCTTTACGATATAATAATAAAAAACGTCATCCATGGATGGAAGAGGATTAAATGAGAAAAAAACAAAGGATGTTGATTTTTGCACTTGCTATTACGGCATCTTCACAGTTTTACCTGAATTTTATTATTGATGGCTTCAGAATATCGACGGCAGTTATAATTTTGCCGGTTTTTCTTATTATATATGATGATATAAGCAGTGTTCACACATCGTTGCTTACAGCTACAATAGTGTTCATAGTCAGGAGTTGTGTGCTTTTAATGGGCGGCGTGGACTTTGGACAGACTGTTTACACCGTATTTCCCGCTTCCTTTTTCTATGTCATTTATGGCATAATATTCAGCTTAAAAAGACTGATACCTAATAACTCGTTGTTTAAAATGTCGTTGCTGGTATTTGGATGCGATTTTTTATCAAATATTATTGAGATATTTTTGAGAACGAATATATTGAGCAGGGGAGTTAATTCAACGGATGTATATACTTTGTTTCTTGTAGCTGTTACAAGAACCTTCATAGCAATGACGGTACTGATAATTATAAGAAACTACAAGGTGCTGCTTACAAAGGAGGAGCATGAGGTAAGGTATCAGAATTTGATTTTGCTAATTGCGGATTTGAAGAGTGAAATATATTTCATGAAGAAAAATTCCGAGGATATAGAGCACATAATGAGCAACTCCTACATTATGTATGAAAAGCTTCTTCATTCAAATCAGGATGAGGATATCAGAAATCTGTCATTGAATATTACAAAGGACATACATGATATCAAGAAGGATTACATCCATGTGATAAAAGGTATAGAAAGCACATTGAGCAAGGAATTCAAGCTGTCAGAAATGAGCATTAGGGATATTTTCCACATACTCAGGGAGAGCACTTACAGATTAAATGAAATTGACAGAAATGACATATATCTTGATTTTAAATATAAGTCCAATTTTTATACCATGAACCATTTCCAGCTAATGTCCATATTGAAAAACATTGTGAACAATGCAATTGAATCTATGGATGGCGGAAGGAAAAATAATTTTATCAAAATATACTACAAATCAGATAAGAAGTATCATATTTTCACCATCTCGGACAGCGGAAAGGGCATAGCTCCGCAAAATATGAAATATATATACAATCCCGGCTTCTCCACAAAGTTTGACTACAATACTGGAGATGTCAACAGAGGGATAGGGCTGTATCATGTAAAAGCATTAGTTGTAAATCATTTTAAAGGTACTATACATGTAGCGTCTGAAGTTGATGCAGGAACTGAATTCACAATTAAAATACCTATTGCCAATATGGAGGCGTATGATGAGAATATACATTATTGACGATGACATCACGGTTGTGAAAATGCTTGAGAACATAATAGAGGACAATGATCTGGGCACAGTGTGCGGAAATGCACTGGACGGAAATGCGGGGCTTGCTGAAATCACCGTCCTTGAGCCGGATATTGTCTTGGTTGATTTGTTGATGCCGGGTATTGACGGAATATCTGTTGTTAAGGAATTCAATAATAAAAAAAACAGACCTGCTTTTATAATGATATCTCAGGTATCATCACCAAATATGGTGAGCAAGGCATATACGGAGGGTGTGGATTTTTTCATCAACAAGCCCATCAATGTAATTGAAGTAATAAGCGTAATTAAGAATGTGAAGGAAAAAATCAATTACAAAAGAATAGTTGACAATATTCAAAATTTAATACACAAGGAAAATACAACTGACACAATAAATCAGCCCTCTGAAAACAAAATTAAAAGGATACAGCTTATATTGAACAAATTGGGTATGTCCGGGGAGAAAGGCGAAAAGGAAATATTGGAAATATGCAACTATCTGATTGTAAATGATAAAAACATGTCTGACCTGAACGTAAAAGATCTGTGCAACAAGCTGAGTCCCAATTCGAAAAATATGGAGCAGAGAATCCGGCGCGCAGTTTCCAAGGGTCTTACAAACATAGCCCATCTGGGAATAGAGGATTATATGAATGATATTTTTATAATGTATGCCAATAGCCTCTTCAGTTTTGAGGATGTTAAGGCACAAATGGATTTCATAAGAGGCAAGAGTAAGTTCGGCGGAAAAATAAATATTAAAAAATTTATTGACGGCTTGCTGATAAACAGCTGATGCCGGGAAAATGTTTTTATGATTATTTTTGTATTTTTCTGATACTTTAACTATATAATAAATTAAAGGTCAAGCCTTTAAAAATATGGAGGGTATTAAAATGCGAAAAAAAGTATCAATTTTATTAAGCCTATTATTAGTAATTTTTTTAGTTGCAGGATTAACTGGGTGCAGTGAGAAGCCGGCTGATTCGGGAACAGGAGAAAAACCGTCAACTCCGGGACAACAAACATTTATTAACATAGGAACAGGCGGTACCGCAGGTACATATTTCCCTCTCGGAGGCGCATTCGCTGAAATATGGAATAAAGACATACCGGGTATCAACGCAACAGCAACAAGCACCGGTGCTTCTGTAGCAAATGTTAACTTGCTGAAGGAAGGCAATGTAGAAGTTGTAATAATCCAAAATGACATTGCATCCTATGCAGAGACAGGAACAGTTTTATTCGACGGAAATGCATTTCCGGAAATAAGAGGTTTATGTACTTTATATAGCGAGCCTCTGCAGCTGGTAACAACAGACAAAAACATAAAATCTGTAGCTGACCTTAAGGGAAAAAGAGTAGCTGTAGGAGCTATAGGAAGCGGTGTTGAAGCCAATGCAAGACAGATTATAGCAGCTGCGAAGCTGGACTTTGAAAAGGATATAGATCCTAAGTTTTTATCATTTGCCGAAGCATCCACAGGTCTTAAGGATAAGCAACTTGACGCTGCATTCCTTGTAGCCGGAGTTCCGACAGCCGCAATTGTGGACCTCTCAACACAAAATGAGGTGTTTGTAGTTCCGATAGACGGTGATGTTGCAAAGTCACTGATGACAGATTACCCGTTCTACACAGAGTTTGTAATACCTGCAGGAACATACAAGGGTCAGACTGCTGATGTACAATCACTGTCAGTGAGAGCGATGCTTGCTGTTACAAGCAAGTTAGATGATGAACTGGCATACAACATGGTTAAATCCATCTATGAAAACAGCGAGAGAGTTACTGCAGCACATAAAGTCGGAAAAGATATAACTAAGGATACAGCTCTCGATGGTATAGGAATAACCGTGCATCCTGGTGCACAGAAATATTTCAATGAGCAGGGCATAAAGTAAAATAAAAAAAGGATACTTGCTTGAAAAGATTAAGAATTGAATTTAAAATTTTCATTTTATTTATTATTGCAACAGCCGTTGTTTTAACGTTTGGTATAGCTGCCGGCAAAGGAAAACTGCTTGTAATGCAAAACAATACAACAGGGCAAAAAATTGAATTTTATCTGCCGGAGCGTCAGTTTTCGTTAGGGTATATGCATTCGGTTATGAAAACCCCGGCGGAAGAGTTTTTCCGCATAAATAAAAACAATGAAATTGTATTGGAAAAGACGGTCTATGAGTCTTTCGGTGTAGGATTGCCCTTTTTAGCCGACGGAAATGATTTCGAAATCGAAGACGGCAAATTCATTCTTAAGACAAATTATATTTTAAAGGAAATAAATATGATCATATCGCCTATACCGGAGCATTGGCTCCGAATAGGCGATATGAAATATGAGCTCATGGATATATTAAAAGTAAAAAATAGTTCAATTACAATATATGCATCAAATATTTCCATTATTAGGTATTTAAGTAGACTGTTCAACAATCAGTAATCGTAAAGGAGGAAGTAATGTGACTGATAAAAAAAACAACGATAACAATGATATTGATATTATTCAGGATATAGAAGAAGAAATAAGTCAGGAGAAAGTTGATGAAATTCTTCGTAAATATGATAAGGGTTCAGATTTCAGAAACCTGTCGGGGAAAGCGAATATAATCATTTCAATTATACTTTTCTGTTTTTCTGCTTTTCAATTATATACGGCAATATTTTTAGGTATGGAGCCCATGATATTAAGATCTATCCATCTGGCCTTCGGATTATCCTTAGTATTTTTGCTATACCCGGCAAGTAAAAAATGGCCTAAGGACAAAATTCACCCAATGGATATAATTACAGCCGCAGTGGCTGTTGTTGTGTGCATGTATGTTGTGGTATTTTATAAGGACATAGTTTACAGAATGGGACTTATAACAAGCACAGATATGATAATAGGTCTTCTGGCTGTTTTATTGGTGCTGGAAGCCGCAAGAAGAGTAATAGGACTGCCTATGGTGGTTATATCTCTCTTATTCATTGCGTATGCTTTTTTAGGGCCTTACATACCCGGAAAGCTGGCTCACAGGGGAGTTAGCTTAAATAACTTCGCACAGCACATATTTTTCACCACGGAAGGTATAATGGGTCTGCCCATAGGAGTATCATCCACATTCATATTTATGTTTTTACTGTTCGGAGCCTATCTGGAAAAGACCGGAATGGGTGAATTTTTTATAAATCTGGCAAATTCCGTTTCAGGAAGCTCCCCGGGGGGGCCGGCAAAGGTTGCTGTAATATCCAGCGGCTGCATGGGAACACTGTCAGGCAGTTCTGTTGCAAATGTTGTTGGCACAGGGAGCTTCACCATTCCAATGATGAAAAAATTGGGATATAAGAATGAATTTGCGGGAGCAGTTGAGGCCACGGCATCCACAGGAGGACAGCTCATGCCGCCAATTATGGGGGCTGCGGCATTCCTAATGTCGGAAATAACAAACACACCATACTTCACAATAATCAAGGCGGCTGCCATACCGGCGCTGCTATATTACTTCGGCGTATGGGCGGGAGTGCATTTTGAGGCTAAGAAGTTAAAGCTTATAGGACTGCCAAAGGACCAAATTCCAAAGCTCAGCCATGTTATGAAAACAAGAGGACATTTGATAATTCCAATAGTTGTGGTAATGTACCTGCTTATCAAGGGATATTCGCCCATAAGAGCAGCTTTGGGAGCAACTGCCTCCACGCTCATATGCTCGGCATTTGCCAAGGACACAAGAATGAGCCTCAGAGATATAGTTGACGGGCTCATAAAGGGAGCAAAAAGCTCACTTACGGTTATTTCTGCGTGTGCATGTGCCGGAATAATAATCGGCGTGGTAACTCAAACAGGTCTCGGTCTGAAAATGGGTTCTGTAATTGTAGGAATGGCAAGAGGGAATTTGTTTTTAACATTATTCTTCACAATGATAACATCATTAATTCTTGGCATCGGAGTACCGACTACAGCCAACTATGTAATTACATCCACCATAGCTGCTCCGGCGCTGCTTATGCTTGGAGTTGAACTGATTCCTGCACATATGTTCGTATTCTATTTTGGAATAATCGCCGATGTTACGCCACCTGTATGTTTAGCGGCAGTTGCAGCATCGGGAATTGCGAAATCCGAGCCTATGAGGACAGGAGTTCAGGCAACACGTCTGGCAATAGCCGCATTTTTGATACCGTATATATTCGTTATGAGCCCTCAGATGCTTATGATAAATACATCTCCACTGGTGCTTATATTTGATATTATTACGGCAGTTATAGGGGTTGCATGTGTGGCAATTGCATTGACAGGATATTACAAGACAAATCTGTCAATCATTGAAAAAGTTCTGTTTGCTGCAGGCGGAGTTATGCTGGTAATGACTAAGGTTCATTTCGTGATTATAGGCGCAGTATTCATAGCTTTGGTTTATTTGATGCAAAAGAGAAAAGACAAAGCAGCATTAAATAGCATATAAAAGCAAAAAAATACAGACAATTGATAAAATGATAAAACCATATTATCCATCAGGGGCAATATGGTTTTTGTTTGCCCGATTTATGAGGCGGAGCTGAGTTTATAAATTGTTGATAGAGACTGTGGTATGTTCTGCCTCGAGGCAGGAGCTTATTGAGGAATAAAATATTTGTAAGTAAAAGGTATATTTGATATACTGTTGCCGAGGTAAAACAAGAAATGTGGATTGAGAGTACAGTAAATGAGTTTGAGCCGTTATAATACTATGAACAGGGTGATGAAATGCTGAACTTTGAAGGGTTTAAAATTAACAGTATAGATTATATATTGATAGTGGATAAGGAATTCACGGTTGNNACGGCAATATGTTGGAGAGCAAAGATTATTTGAATAAGAACCTGTTTGAAATCTATCCATCCGTTAAAAAGGATGCAAATACATCTTCCATTGTTAAGTGTATTACGACGGGAGAAATTGTTGTAAAAAGATTTCAGAAATTTAAAGACTTTCATGGAAATCTTTATTGCACGCACAATGTAACCATTCCTCTTATCCGAAACGGAAAGATAAATGGGGCTATAGAGCTTGTCAAGGACATAAAAACCATTGAGAATATTACGGGCGAAAAACATTCGGACTATGATATTTTTGATGATGCTATTGATGAGACAAATGACACTACATTTGATTCTGTTATTACAAATGACGTTAAAATGCAAAGGGCAATAAAGCAGGCCAAGAAAATCATCAAATCAGACAATCCTATTCTCATATATGGAGAAACAGGAACGGGTAAGGAAGTTCTTGTTCAAGCCATGATAAACTACAGCGGTATTTCCAGGAACAAGGTTGTCATACAGAACTGTGCAGCACTGCCGCAAAATCTAATTGAGTCCATATTGTTCGGAACATGCAGAGGTGCATATACAGGAGCTGAAAACAGGAAAGGATTGTTTGATGAGGCAGACGGCGGATTGTTGTTTTTAGACGAACTGAATTCCATACCCTACGACGTGCAGGGTAAGCTGCTGAGAGTGCTGCAGGACGGCAGCTTCAGGCCGGTGGGTTCCAATGTTCAGAAAAATGTAAATGTAAAAATAATTGCAGCCATGAACGAAGAGCCAACTGAAGCAATCAACAATCAGCATCTGAGAAAGGATTTATTTTATCGTTTAAGCGGCGGAATGATATTCCTGCCTCCACTTCGAGAAAGGAAAAGTGATATAATGCTCTTTGTGAACCATTACATAAATGAGTACAATTTCATGTATGGTAAAAACGTTCAGGGAATCACAAGGATTTTAGAGAATTTTTTCTTGAATTACTACTGGGAGGGGAATGTGCGGGAGCTGAAGCACATAATGGAATCAATGGTGAGCTTATCCGATACGGATATTTTGGAGGTTCAACATCTGCCGGCGTACATGTATGACAGGATTTTCAATGAAGGCATTACAGAAAGTTATAGTAGTGATACCAAGTATGATATGAAATTTAATTCTGAGAATTACAACCTGAATAAGGCATTGGAGGAAAAAGAAAGAGAGCTTATAACGGAAGTGCTTAAAATAACTAAGGGCAACAAGACAAAGGCGGGAGAGCTGTTGGGTATTCCGAGGCAGACTTTAAAATATAAAATAGATAAATTAAAAATATAGCGACAAAAACCTGTCGCTAAGACAGTTTTATGTCGCATAAAAAGCAAACCGACAAAATTTCGTCGCTTTGCTTTTTTATTACTTTAAAAACGTTGAAAAACTATTGTTAAAATATTGGCATACAACTTGCTATATATTATTGAGCTAATAAAGATATGGAGGATAAGATGAATTTGGAACTGAGAAAGATTCAAATAAGAGACGTTATATTTGATGATATCAGCAAAATTGAAAATAATGTTCTGCATTTAAAAAAGAGCAGTCTCATTGAATTGATAAAAGAAGACAAAAAGATTAAAGATGTGGATTTTGATATTGCAAAGCCAGGTCAGTCGGTGAGGATACTGCCTGTCAAGGATGTAATAGAGCCGAGAGCAAAGCTTAACGGTGAAATTTTCCCCGGAATATTCAAAGAGCATATGGAGGAATCCGGAAGCGGAATCACATATGTTTTAAGCGGATGTGCGGTTGTGACAACAGGTCCCATAGTTGGTTTTCAGGAGGGCCTCATAGATATGGAGGGCCCAGGCGCTAAATACAGCATCTTCTCAAAATTCATTAACATTGTGATGGATATCACAAAAGAAGAACATGTAGACCCACATGAACATGAAGAAACAGTGAGGATTGCAGGAATAAAGCTTGCGAAGTTCATAGGAGAAATAGGACTGAGCTGCGAAGCATATGAAGCAGAAACATATGAATGGAAGAGCATAGGTGAAAAATATGCTGAATACCCCTCACTTCCAAAGGTTGTCTATGTATATAACTGCATGAGCCAGGGACTTCTTCACGACACGTATTTTTACGGAAGAGATTCCAAGTATATAGTTCCGTCTCTGGTTACACCTCTTGAGGTGATGGATGGGGCAATAGTAAGCGGTAATTGCGTTTCGCCCGGATCAAAAACAACAACCTATCATCATCTGAACAATTCAGTCATAAAGGAGTTGCTGAATAAGCACGGCAAGGAGCTTAATTTTATGGGCATTATTTTAAATCCTCTCATGATAACACTGAAGGAGAAATACAGAAACTGCATGATGTCCTTGAAATACGCAAAAATGCTGGGGGCAGAGGGGGCTATAATATCTCAGGAAGGTTTCGGCAATCCAACGACAGATTTGATGGTAACATGCCAGTATTTAGAAAAGGCAGGAATTAAAACAGTCATTATAACCAATGAGGATGCGGGAATCGATGGAATGTCAGAATCGCTCCCGGACAGCGTAACAGAAGCAAAGGCAATTGTTTCAACAGGAAACAGCAATGCGACAATCATGCTGCCAAAGGTGGATAAAATTATAGGCAGACTACCTGAAATAGCGAAGACCACCGGCGGAAATGTGGAGTCCATACAGGATGACGGAAGATTGCTGGTTGAAATACACGGAATAATGGGAAGTCATAATCTTCAGGGAAACACTTACCTGAGCGCCATGACTATATAGAGAGGTGCAAAATGAAGAAAATAGTATTTTACACAAATCAATTTTTCGGGCAGATAGGCGGCGAGGATAAAGCATACACCGAGCCTCAATTTCATGAGGGTGCAGTGGGAAATGCCAAGGCCTTTGACGGAAAGCTGGATGACGCCGAAATTATAGCCACATTCATATGCGGAGACAATTATTACGTTGAAAACATGGATGCTGTCAAGGATTTTATAAAAGGGCAGCTTAAAGATATTGAATTTGACTTTTTCATTGCAGGTCCGGCATTTAATGCAGGCAGATTCGGAATTGCCTGCGGAGATGTTTGTAAGTTCATCAAGGAAGAATACAAGGTTCAGGCAATAACAGGACTTTATGAAGAAAACCCGGCTGTTGAAATGTATAAAAAGTATATTTATATTTTAAGAGTGGGTAAATCTGCTGCAGGAATGAGGAAAGCGGTAGAGCTTATGGCGGAGTTTGTGAATAAGCTGCAAAGAGGCGAGAAGCTGGGAAGTCCTACAGAAGAGCAGTACTATGCCAGTGGAAAAAGGATAAATGTGTTCAAGGAAAAAAACGGTGCGGAAAGAGCTGTTGAAATGCTGTTGAAAAGACTTAACAACGAAGAATACGAAACAGAGCTTGAAATTTCTGTGTATGAAAAAGTTGAGCCTGCACCACCGCTGAAGGATTTGAAATCGGCTAAAATTGCTCTGTGTACTTCCGGAGGAATTGTTCCGCTCGGAAATCCCGACCACATACCTGCGGCTACGGCTAAAATATATGGCATGTATGATCTATCTCAGAAAGATAGGCTGAGTGAAGGTGAATTTGAATCTGTTCACGCAGGATATGACCCTGTGTATGCCAACAAGGACCCTAACAGAGTCGCACCATTGGATGTGCTGAAAAAACTGAGTGATGAAGAAGTTATAGGGGAGGTGTATCCATATCTGATAACAACCACGGGCAATTCAACATCTGTTGCGGATGCCACAAGGATGGGAAAAGAGATAGCTGAAAAGCTAATTGAAGATGGAGTGGACGGTGTGATACTCACAAGCACTTGAGGAACCTGTACGCGTTGCGGTGCAACGATTGTAAAGCAAATTGAAAAAGCAGGCATACCCTCTGTGCACATATGTACAGTTACTCCTATTTCCAAGACAGTTGGTGCGGCAAGAATATATCCGGCACAGGCAATACCTTATCCAACAGGTAATCCTAATCTGACAATCGAAAAAGAAGACAAGAGAAAAAGGGAGATAGTTTTAAATGCGCTCAATCTTTTGCTGCAGTAGACTTCATATTATGTACTGGATGTATGATAGCGACAAGATTTACCTTGAATACATAGGTAATCTGAATTACAGAGCTTCTTGACCGGCATATATGTAGTTGCAAAAGCATAATACTATAATAAATGCGTACATAATTGACACTATGTACGTTTTTTATTATAATAGAGCAAAGGAGGTGGAGGACATGTTTGTGATAAGTGCTACAGAGGCAAGAAAAGAATGGAGTTCTGTTATTGATAATGCCATAAGGCAAAGACCTCAATTTATAAAAAGAACAAGAGATCAGTTAGTGCTGTCCAATATCAATTTCATTAAAGAGATTTTGAGGCCATATAAATTTATGGCTTATAAGCAAATAGAAAATGATGGGTCAATAACCATTTCGCTTGAAAAAATAGAATTGACTGAAAATGCTTCAACTGAGGGGGAGGCTAAGAAAAGGCTTGCAAAGTCCATCAAAGAGTATTTCGAAGATTTTTACAAAAATTTTGAATACTGGGGCTCGGCTTCAGGCAAAGCAGAACATATGCCCTTCGCATTAAAAGCAATTTTATGTGACAGTATCGATGAAATAATTGCATCTATAGAATGCAGTGTCAGAGAGGATTAAAAATATAGTGTTTCAATAGGAGGGTTACTATGAATCAGTTTATACTTACCTGTTGTTCCACAGCAGACAGGCCGCGTGAATTTTTTCAGGAGCGAAATATTCCGTATGCATGCTTTCATTACCGCATCGGAGAAGAAGATTTTTTGGACGACTTAGGTCAGACCGTTTCTTTTGCACAATTTTATGAAAATATAAAAAATGGTGCAAGGCCTGTAACATCCCAGGTAAACAGCAGTGAATTTATTGCTCTTTGGGAACCGTTTATACTGGAAGGCAGGGATATTCTGCACGTGACACTTTCCTCAGGGATTTCCGGCGTGTATAATTCTGCCAATATTGCAGCAAGGGAATTGGCAGAACGGTATCCTGAACGCAGGATATATGTTGTTGATTCTCTTGGGGCTTCTTCAGGATATGGACTGCTTATGGAATATATGGCCGATATGCGTGATGAGGGGAAATCTATAGAAGAAGTATATCAGTGGGCTGAAAATAACAAGCTTTACATGCATCATTGGTTCTTTTCAACCGATTTGACCAGCTATCTGAGAGGTGGTAGGATATCGGCTTCAAGTGCAGTAATAGGCACAGCTCTGAGTATATGCCCTCTGCTTAATATGGACGATTTAGGAAGGCTGATACCGAGGAAGAAGATAAGGACTAAAAGAAAGGTAATACTTGAGATTGTAAATATGATGGAGGAGCATGCACAAGCTGGTCGTGAATACAGCGGGAAGTGTGCAATTTGCCATTCGGCATGTCATGAAGATGCAGAACAGGTGAGAAATGTGATTGAAAATAAATTTCCGCAATTAAAAGGAAAGATCAGTATTAACAGCATAGGAACTGTTATCGGTTCCCATACAGGACCGGGTACGGTGGCACTGTTCTTCATGGGAGATAAACGCGTAATATAGGAGAGAGTAATGGAGAAAATTGCAATAGTAACAGACAGCAACAGCGGAATTACGGCTGAGAAGGCAAGACAGTACGGCATATGGGTGGTTCCGATGATTTTTTACGTTGGAGGGAATGAATACAAGGAAGGTATATCCCTGACGGAGGAAACATTTTTTGCCGGTCTTGAAAGAGGAGATGACGTCACAACCTCTCAGCCCTCAATAAAGGATTTAAAGGAATTATGGGATGGGATTTTGCAGGAGCATGAGAAGATTATCCATATTCCCATGTCCAAAATGCTGAGTGGTGGTTATGCAGCTGCAGCAGCTATCAGTGAAGACTATGGAGGAAGAGTGCTGGTTGTGGACAGCCGCAGGATTTCGGTAACACAAGCCTCTATGGCATTTCATGCTAAAATGCTTTCCGAATCAGGAATGTCTGCAGAGGAAATTAAGAGGAAGCTGGAGGGAGATGCACTTGCAGCAGGAATTTACATAACGGTTGATTCTCTTGAATATCTCAAAAAGGGCGGGAGAATAAGCGGAATTACAGCCATGGCGGGTGAGCTTTTAAATATAAAACCGGTGCTTCAAATTAAGGGCAATTTAATTGAAGAGTACGGAAAGGTACGGGGACGGAAAAAAGCAAAAAAAATGATAGAGGATGCACTAAGGAATGACTGGGAGATATTATCGTCAGAACACGGGGCCGAGAATTTACACTTCTATGTTGCTCATGCAGGAGTGGAGAAGGAAGCATCAGAATGGGCCGGTGAGCTGGAGAAGCTGTTCCCGGGATACAAGATAGGCACTGCAAAGCTGCCAATGAACGTATGCTGCCATGTGGGACCGGGAACTATAGGGGCAGCCGTATGTTTAAATTGATTATTGTAAACATCAGATACAGAATGCACATCTGATATTTTATTTTACCATTGAACAAAATGCCTCAAGCTGTTATACTTATTAAGTAGATTAAAAGCACTAACGAACGAGGAGCATATAATGAACGAAAATCACAGCAATGTGCAATATTACGAAGATGAAATTGACCTGAAGGAGCTCATACTGGCTCTTTGGAAAAGAAAGACCATGATAATAGCATTTACATTGATAGCTGCCATAATAGCAGGTATGTTCAGCATGTTTGTGCTGTCGCCTGTGTATGAGACAAAGCTTAACATAGTAATCAGCATGCCTGCTGCTTATAATACAAGGTACGGAGAGTACAAGCTTCCCATCACTACAAATGAGCAGTACATAAACCTCATTACGAGCAATGATGTGCTTATCAACACAATCAGGGACATGGGATACAACCAGGAGGAAGTGAGCATTTCAAGCCTGAGCAAGCGTATAGTAATCGGAAAATCCGAGGCCAAGGCAAATACTGTGCAGAACAGCTTTATGATTACTGTTTCGGCAGACAATCCTCAAGAGTCTCTGAAGCTTGCACAAAGTCTCTTTGATAATTATATAGAGTTTCTGGATGTTATGACGAAGGACAAGGCAGTGGATTACTATTACGATTATTTTGTTGTTGAGCTTAAGTCAATGAAAAATGACCTTGATATTGAAAAAGAAATTTTGAGAAGAAATGAAGAACTGCTTGCAAAGACTCCGAGAATAATTGACGGAGCCAAGTCAAATATAGAGATACAGTCACAGCTGAACGGAAGCAGCAGCTATGTTGTACCTGTGGATGTTGCAAACCCGAACTATATAAAAATTGAAACAGATATAATACAGGGCAATCAAAGAATACAACTGTCCGAGGCTACGATGGCCAAATATGAGCAATATTTGGAGGAACTCAATACAGAAAAGCAGGCAATTGACAATTATTATGAAACAGGAAGGGTTGAAAAGCTTGTATCAAGTGTAATAGGTGTCGTGGAAACCAGCGTGTATCTTCCGTCTCTGCCTGTAGCACCTACACAGAAAACAAGCCCGAGCAATGCTCTCAATACTGCAATAGGTGCAGTTATCGGAGGCATGCTGGGAGTTATGGCAGCACTGGTAAGGGAATATTGGTTCAAGGAAGAAAAATCTAAATAAAAATATACCGGAGTTTGGGATGCCAGGCTCCGTTTTTGTATGCCATACCACAACGAGTTCCCAAAGTATGCGACCGGAGGGAGCTGATACTTTGGTGAACGCAGACTGCGTATGCTCTAACAGGTGAAGTCTCTGCCGAAGCGTAAGAAAACTATTAAAATAAACGGAGGATTTTATGAAACAAAATGTTTTTGATGTATTGAGAGAAAGAGGTTATATAGAGCAATGCACTCACGAGGAGGAAATACGTGATTTGCTTGGAAAGGAACCGGTAACATTCTATATAGGCTTTGACCCTACAGCTGACAGCCTTCACATAGGACATTACATACAAATAATGGTTATGTCAATAATGCAGCAGCACGGTCACAGACCAATAGCTCTGTTGGGCGGGGGAACAACAATGATAGGGGACCCCAGTGACAGAACGGGAATGCGTAACATAATGACGCAGGAAATTATTTCTCAAAATGCTGAGAATTTTAAAAAGGTATTTGAAAAGTTCCTGGATTTTTCAGATGGAAAATCAATAATGGACAACAATGCTGAATGGTTGCTTCCATTAAATTATCTGGAGTTTATGAGAGATGTGGGAGTTCATTTCTCAGTTAACAGAATGCTTGCGGCAGACTGCTATAAAAATAGAATGGAGCAGGGTCTCACATTCTTTGAATTCGGATACATGCTCATGCAGTCATACGATTTCTATGTTCTTAACCAGAAATACGACTGTAAAATGCAGTTTGGCGGAAATGACCAATGGTCAAACATAATCGGAGGAATAGAATTAACAAGAAAGAAAGCCGGAAAACAGGTTTACGGTATGACATTCTCCCTTCTTACAAACAGCGAAGGAAATAAGATGGGCAAGACTGAAAAGGGAGCACTTTGGTTGGACAGAAACAAAACATCACCATACGAATTCTACCAATACTGGAGAAACATCGGTGATGCCGATGTTGAAAAATGCCTTGCACTCCTGACATTCCTCCCAATGGATGAAGTAAGAAGACTTGGAGCTCTTAAGGACGCAGAAATAAACAAGGCTAAGGAAGTACTTGCATACGAGGTTACAAAGCTTATTCACTCCGAAGAGGATGCAATAAAAGCTCAGGAAGCTGCCAGAGCGCTGTTCGGAGGCGGAGCAGACTCGGAAAACATGCCGACAACAGAGCTGTTGAAATCAGAACTTGGAGAAGGTATGAATGTAATAGACCTCATGGTAAAAACAGGCCTTATAAAGACAAAGAGTGAAGGCAGAAGACTCATAGAGCAATCCGGAGTAACCGTAAATGACAACATCATATCCGATGTAGCAGCATCAGTTACAGAAAGTGACTTCCTCGACGGCAAGATTATCATCAAAAAAGGCAAGAAAGTATTCCACAAGGTTAAATTAGTGTAGTATGTAAAAGGGCGCTACAACCTCAACAGAAAAGGCAGATAAGAAGTGAGATATTGCTTCGTATTTGCCTTTTTATTATTTTTTAACACTTAAACAATAAAAATTTATTAATACTTTAAGGAAATTATGGTAAAATATTATTAATTATATAAAGACAGGAGTGATTATGTGTTAAGCAAGCAATTAATCGAGGATACATTGAATGCCGCCTTGTCCACCGGCGGAGATTTTGCGGAAATATTTGCAGAAGACAGGACAAACAACGGTATTGTTATGATTGGAGGCAAGGTTGAAAGTACAATGTCCGGCAGAGATTATGGTATTGGTGTAAGAATTTTCAAGGGCTTCAACAGCGTTTACGCATATACGAACAAATCAGACAGAGATACGCTCATAGCCACTGCTAAAAAGGCAGCGGCGGCAATTGAGGGGATAAAGACAGATATAACATTGAATCTTGAAAAATCAGATGTTAAAAATGTAAATAGTATACAAATTGACCCAAATTCAGTTGAGAAAACAAAAAAAGTGCAGCTTATGCGCAGAGCATATGATACAGCTTTCAACTACAGCGATTTGATAACTCAGGTTACGGTAAACTACACTGATTACACACAAAATATAATGGTTGCCAATTCAGAGGGATTGTGGCGCGAGGATACACGCGTGCGTTCAAGGCTTGGAATTTCATCTGTTGCATCGAAAAACGGTGAAATGCAGTCTGGATTCTTCGGACCGGGAGCAAGCAAGGGATACGAGTTTTTTGAAAATCTTGATGTAGATAATTATGCCAGTGAAGCTTCAAGAATTGCCGTTACCATGGTAAATGCAAAATACAGCCCCAGCGGGAAGATGCCGGTTATAATTGACAACGGATTCGGAGGAGTTATATTCCACGAGGCGTGCGGTCACGGTCTTGAGGCCACGTCTGTTGCCAAGGGCCTTTCCGTATTCTCTGGAAAGATGGGACAGCAGATAGCATCGCCTCTTGTAACAGCCATAGACGACGGCTCCATACCAGGAGAGTGGGGCTCCTTCAATATTGATGACGAGGGAACAGCCTCCCAGAGAAATGTGCTCATTGAAAATGGCATACTCAAAGGATATATGATTGATAAGCTCAATGCAAGAAGGATGAAGATGGATATAACAGGCTCGGGCAGGAGGCAGTCATACAGGTTTGCGCCAACCTCCCGTATGTCCAATACATTCATAGATGCGGGAAAATCAACACCTGAAGAAATTATATCCAATACAGATCGAGGTATCTATGCAAAGCATATGGGTGGAGGCTCAGTTAATCCAAGCACCGGAGAATTTAATTTTTCGGTTATGGAAGGATACATAGTGGAAAACGGGAAAATCAAGGACCCTGTGAGAGGAGCAACCTTAATTGGAAAGGGAACAGACATATTGAACAAAATTGATATGGTAGGCAACAACCTAATGCAGAGCCAAGGAATGTGCGGCTCTGTAAGCGGAAGCATACCCGCCAATGTTGGGCAGCCTATGATTCGTGTATCCGAAATAACCGTAGGCGGAAGGGAAGGGGAAAAATAATGGATATGAAGTTATTGATAGAAAAGATATTTCAGGCAGGAAAGGCTCAGGGCATAGGAGATATGGAAGTTTACTACTCTGCCGGAAGCAGTCTTTCCCTTAAGGTTTTTCAGAAGGAGCTTGACGGCTACAGCCTCTCGGAAAGCGAGGGCTTGTCATTGAGAGGTATTTTCAACGGCAAGATGGGTTATTCCTACACAGAGAAGGTTGATGAATCCTCCATTGACTTGCTGATTAAAAATGTTGTGGAAAATGCCACAGTAATTGATTCCGATGATGAGGAATCCATCTATGAGGGCTCAAAGGAGTATAGAGAGGTCAATACATTTAATCCTGAGCTGGAAAAGGTGTCTGAATCAGATAAAATCAACTTTGTTAAAAGCCTGGAGAAAGAAGCATTTAAAATAGACAAACGAATTACATCCGTTGAAACATGCGTGTACGGCGATGGATACGGCGAAACAGTTATGTCAAATACAAAGGGACTTTACCTGCACGACAAAAGCAATATAGCCTATACATACGCTGTTGTGGTTGCCAAGGACAGAGATGACATAAAGACCGGAATGGCATACAGGGCTGGGAATGATTTCACCAAATTCAATGCTGCCGAAATAGCGAGTGAAGCAGTGAGAGAAGCTCTGTTGCTTTTGGGTGCAAAGACTGTTAAATCAGCAGATTACCCTGTGGTTATACGAAACAGCGCTGCAGCAGATTTGCTGGAGTCATTTACGGGAATATTTTCTGCTGAAAGCGTGCAAAAAGACCTTTCCCTGCTTAAGGGAAAACTGAATCAGAAAATAGCAAGCGAAAAATTCACGCTGGTTGATGACCCGTTCATGGAGGACGGATTGGCTTCAAAATCCTTTGACGGTGAAGGTGTCGCATGCAGGTATAAGAAGGTAATAGATAAAGGTGTTCTGATGACGTACCTTCACAATTTAAAAACAGCGAGAAAGGATGGTGCAGAAACAACAGGAAATGCAAGCAAGGGTTCGTACAAGGCATCAATAGACATTTCACCATCAAACTTCTACGTTGAAAAGGGCAGCAGGACATTGGAGGAAATGATGTCTGACATTAGGACGGGAATTATGATAACCGAGCTTCAGGGCCTACATTCCGGACTGAATCCAATATCAGGAGATTTCTCACTTGCGGCCCTGGGATATGAAATCAAGGAAGGAAAAATAGCGGGACCTGTTGAGCAAATTACGGTTGCTGGAAATTATTTCGAGATGCTCAAAGATATTGAAGAGGTGGGCTCAGATCTGAAGTTTGGCTTGCCGGGTGAGGCATATATAGGCTCGCCGTCTCTTAAAATAAAGAAGCTGTCAATAGCCGGCGAATAATAAATAAGTTGATGAAATTGGGTTAGGCCATAAAGGGCATACAAAAAGGAGGCATATGAGAGATAAAACTCAAATATGCCTCCTTTGATGATAAATATCAGTCTATTCTTTCGTGTTCATTGAACAATAATGTTATACAGTACAGACCGGCCAAGCCCACAAGTCCATACACCAGGCGGCTGAAAATTGCCATTTGGCCGCCAAATATAGCAGCAACCAAATCAAATTGAAATAATGATATCAATCCCCAGTTTATTGCTCCTATAATCACTAATACCAATGCAAATTTATCCATATGTTCCTCCTTGATATTAAATATATTGTTATTGTTTCAATAAATTTCTATATTATGCACAAAATCAAAAAAAGTTTAGTATTATATGGCCGTCAAAAATTCGTCAAAAAATTTAACCTGCTTTGCACATTCCATCATATCATCTGTTTGTATCAATTATAACCCCTACTGTATTGCCCATCAGTTCAAAAACAGTCTCAAAATCAACTCTGTTCGCTATAAACATCGAGCATAAATAGGGCGTAAATTTATGTATTGATATATTATAACCAGCTTTTTTATAATTATAGTAAATGAAGCAATAAGTATATTTGAGAATGCCGGATTGAGAGCTATTCCCATTCCTGAAATAGTTAGCAGAGCAATAGAAATGCTAAAGAAAAAGAGTGTGCTGTTAATGCTTAAAGTAGTAGCACGGGTAATGCCCAGGGATTTTTTGATTGCAAAAGTAAATCAAAGATTAATGATGCTGAAACTTCATAAAGCAAAAAACATTTGTTGCATATAATATTATTGAAATGTTTATTAATTAGTTAAAAGAAAGGGTATTATGTATAATGAAAAATATGTATCAACAACAATTAATAGATTATTATATTAAACAATGTAAAAACTTAAACTCTTCACGAAACGTATATCCAAGTCAATATAGTATATTAGAAGTTACAAGTAATACAGGGTTTATAAGACTAAATATTATTAATCAAACAGATAAAAAACCTGTTTCTAATGCTACTATAACAATTTACGTTACTGATGGTATGCAAAGAGATATTCCAGTTATACATTTAATAACAACAATAAACCCAATACGAATTGAATTACCTATGGCAAATGATTTAGGAACCCTTATAGTGGGACCTGAGTATGACTTTTCAACATATAATATAAGAGTAGATGCTTTTGGTTACTTTGCTAAAAATATATACAATATACGTTTGTTTCCTAATACAACATCGGACTTTGAAATTGCTTTGATTCCTGTAACAGAACTTAGTGCTCAACCTCAAATAGAGGAAAGGTTTTATATTCCACCTCACCTCAGAGATGAACCATAAATATCGTCTAATCAAAATCAGCTTTGTGGTTGTAAAAAGAGAGGAAATATAAATCAGGTTCGGCAGAAATCTTAGTTTGTCACTATTATATGTATGAAAATAAAGTAAAGGTACAACCTTATATAATTATTTTCAATTATTTTTAAAAATTAAATACTGTATATTAAATTAACACATAAATTTATCCTGAATATAATAAATAAAAATGAAATTGTGTCAAGGAGGTAATTATGGAGAATTTCAGACATGAAAATATGGAAGCTGCCGAAAATATAAATATGCAATGCAACTGTGACAGAAGGGCACCTCAGCCTCCGTGTGTTGTTGAGAAAGAAATAGAGTCCTGTGTCGGCGGTATTGATTCGTCTTTGCTGTTTTTCTTTTTGATACTGGTTGCCATAGTATGTCAGAGCGACTGTGATATAAGCATCAACACATTACTTTGGTTCTTCCTGCTTTTAGTTGTAATTTGCAACAGATGTTAAACAAAAAAAGACTGCCTGGGCTACCAGGCAGCTTCTTTACCGTCATCCATCAATTCGATTTCCAGCTTGTCAAAATCAATTTCGTCTATGAAATCCTGAGGATAAAAAGTCACGTACTTGAATTGTGAAAACTCAAGCTCATGCTTTTTAAGCCATACAGGCACGCTGATATCAAGCTTCTGACACAGCTCTTTCAGACATTTATCTCTTTTTTCCGCCGGAGACATATCTTCCTTGTTTTTTACCACTATAGAATTTACTATACGATTTTTGATGATTTTTTTTGCCCAGAGTCTATACATGTGTCACCAACTATTTCAGTATTGGGGTGTTATCATAAAATCCTTGAATAACCATCCGCCGTAATTTATTTTAGCACCTTTTATTGTTTTTTCCAAGTCCTCGGACACAATAATATCAATTCCGTCAATGTTGTACACCTTGTCATCTTTGGATTGTCTCGCCGAGACAATTCTGTAAGTAAAACCGCTTCAGCCCGCCGGAAATTTGGCAAGCATGATTGGTACATTATGCTCCTGCATAAGAATCAACTGCTTCTTAGCTTTATCGGTAATGCTTATATTCATACAATGCTCCTTAATTGAATGTGGGAACAACTTCAAACCCTTTTCTGAAAACTCCGTTTGCATAATTGATTTCAGCGCCCTTGATTGCGCCCTCTAATTCATCTGATACAATTAAATCAAAACCTTCAACATTGTAAACCTTATCTTTTTCTGATTGCTTCTCCGAAACAATGCCCAATTCGGCACCACATCAGGAATAACCTGTTATTTTCAGTTTAATAGGTACCTCGTTAGCTTTGTATTCTTTCATTTTCTCTTTTGCGCTGTCAGTCAATTTAAAATTCATTTTTTTTCCTCCATCGTTGTTATATTGCCACTATAAGGTATTTCCATGCCGTAGTCAGTGACTGTGTCACATTATTTTAACCCCGAATGAATCGCATATGCTTAGCAGAATATTATTAAATTGTTAAATATTCAATAAAATATTTTTGACCTCATTCTTATTTTCAGCTGATATATGAAGTTTCTCAACAATTTCAACAGGTCTGTTTTTAATAATATATATGGAATCTGATAATGTAACGGCCTCATCAACATCATGGGTAATGAACAATACTGTTCTTTTTCCTGTTTGCCAAAGCTTTTTAAACATGGAAATCATTTCGTTTTTCAATTTTAAATCAAGGCCTTTGAAGGGTTCATCCAAAATCAAAAAGTTAGAGGGATAAGCAAATGCCCGGGCAAGTGAAACCCTCTGGCACATTCCTCCGCTTAAGGCTTTGGGAAGGTAATCCTCATAGCCTGTCAATTCTACCATATTAATGTAGTTATTGATAATACTTACCCGTTTTTCATTGTCATAAACATTTTTAAGCACGAAATCAATATTCTGGTAAACACTGTACCATTCAAGGAGCCTGGGCTCCTGAAACACGTATGAATATAAAGCATTTTCGACACATCGTATTTCTCCGTCTTCAACGGGAAGAAGGCCGGCTGCAATGTTGGCTATTGTGGTTTTTCCCACGCCTGAAGGACCGAAAAGGCATGTGATTTCATTTTCTTTGAATTCAATGCTGAAATTTTTCAAAATTTCAAGATTATCAAATTTTTTGGTCACATTAATAAAACTAATCATAATTCCTCGATTTTAAACAGTTTTTTCATTGCATTTTCGAAAATATAGCTTAAAAAAATAATTATTGTGGTCCATGCGAACAGGTCCGGTATTTCCAGATAAACCTTTGAGTCATACAAATATCTGCCTATAGAATACTTGGGAAGGCTCAATATTTCTGCTGCGGATGTAACCTTCCAGCCTATACCTAAGGCGGATATCATGGATGCCTTGATGTAGGGAAGAGCAGAATAAAAATAAACTGATTTTATTATTTGCATTTTTTTTATGTTATAAATTCTGCACATTTGAAGAAGCTTTATGTCTGCTGATTTTATTCCGCTTACTGTATTTGTCCATATTATGGGATAGCACATGAGGAATGCCACAAAAATCGGGACATTTGTATCTCTGAACCACATAATTGCAATAATGATTATTGACATTACAGGAACGGTGCGTATGGTTCCTATTAAGGGGCTGAATAAATCGTGCATGAATTCGCTTGTTCCGCACATATATCCGGTTATAACACCAGCTGCACATGAAATGATAAAGCCCGCAATGGTTCTGTAGGTGCTGTATGCAATAGTTACATATGTATTTCTTTCTTTCAGCAAATCAATTAGAGCCTGAAAGACAGCATAAGGAGAAGGGAGGTAAATCTCCCGATTAATAATCAGAGATAATATCTCCCATGCAGCAATCCAAAATAGTATTATATATATTTTTCTGTTTTTACCTTTCAAAATAGAACGTATCATCTGGCATAGCTCCTCCTACGGAAGCAGGGTTGGAATCAAACAAAACCTTGTAGAAGTTGTTGAGATTTATTTTTGCTTCCTGTGCCGTTACAAACGAAATTCCGCAGAAAGGAATAGCTTTTTCCACTAATGCCGCACTTGGCATTATTTCATTTTTTTCAACCATCATCGAAGCATCCTTTGGATTTTCCAGAACCCATTTCACCGATTCTTCATACTGCTTAAGGAAATCTTCAACAAATTCCGTATTGCTTTCGGCAAATTCCTTATTTACAACTATACATCCCGTGAAAAGCTGACTTGCATTACCAGAAGCTGTCTTCCATGCTTCGTTCAGGTCAACAAGCATTTTTACGTTGCTGTTTTTCATCATTACCTGTGTAACAAAGGGCTGAGGAAGAAGGGCAACCTTAGTATCCTCGGCTATTACAGACTGCGCCAGAGTGGCGTGGTCCACGGAATAGTCAAGCTCCACACTGCTGTCAAGTCCGCCTTGCTTTAAAATATAGTTCATGGCAAAATCCGGAGTGGATCCCTTTCCGCTCATGCCCACAGTCTTTCCGTCCAAATCGGCTATGGATGCAATCTCGTCCGTTCCAACTATGTACAGGTTTCCTATTGTATTGACCGCCATGAGCTGAATCTTACCGCCGGTTTTGTTATACAGTACGGAAGCCAGGTTTATGGGCACAGAAGAAATCTGAATATCACCGTTTATGATTTTTGCCGTCAGAGCGTCCGGAGCGCTCTCCGCAACATACTCAACATTGTATTGCTGGTTGTTTAAAGCCTTTTCATCAATCATTTTTATCATTCCAATTGATGTGGGGCCTTTCAGTCCCGCTATTGTAACATTTACTGCAGCCTTTTCTTCATTTATCGGCTCTTGGTGTTCAACGGGCTTTTGCTCTTCCTTTTTTGGGCTTTCTACATTATTCTGGCATCCTGTTGCCATTGCAATAATTAGAATTATTGCTGTCAATAGACATATTTTTTTCATACTTCCTCCAAATTTTTATTTTTTTGATAATGCGCTCTTAACGCTCAATCCTTTTAATTTTCCTAACTTACCTGTAAGTGCACCGATTTCGTCTGTGGTTCCGTCCACAATCAGTGATATTACATTCAATCCACGCTCCCTATAGGGCACACCCATTCTTCCTACAATAATATTTCCATATTGATGAAGAATGTCATTCACCTCCGTTACGCAGTCCTGATCCTCAATTACGATTCCAATCACACCGATTCTCTTATCCATACATCTCCTCAAATCGCAGTCACATTCACCAATTTATTCGCTCCGGATGGTCGCATAGATTGGCATACAAAAAATTCCTTGCAGGCGCAAGGAATTAAAGTATAGCATACTTAATATTTTTCCTTGCCCTCAGACAGCCTCAGGCTCAGATATTCAGATGTTTATTATTGTATTAAATCATCCTTTGATATATTAAAAAACTGTGCAAAACTTGATAAATAAAATTCCGATGGCTCTTCTTCGCCGATTTCATACAGCTTTATTCTTTCTTTCGGAACATTCAATGCAATGCTAAGCTCTTGTTTTGTCATATCTCTTTCTTTTCTGACCTGTCTTAGCTTCTCGCCCAATGTCAAATAAATCACCTCTTTTTTGACTATTTGTATATATTATAACATATTCAGTAGAAACTACAACAGCATAAAATACAAATATTTCTTTTTTCTCAAATACATGCTATAATTTTTTACAAATTGTTTTACCAGCAAACGGAGGTCATATGATACACACTAAATGGTTCCAGGGAAGAGATAATTTGAAGGATGTTCTGGAAATAAGAAAAGAAGCCCTGCATGAGGAACGTGATGGAGATGCGTCCGATATGTACGATGATTTTGCTTTCAGCGCTGTTGTCTACGATGGAGATGCTCCTGCGGGAACAGGCAGGCTGCTGTTTAAGGAAGGCAGATATTTTATAGATAATGTAGGTGTTGTAAAGGAGTACAGAGGAAAAAACTACGGTGACTTAATCGTAAGAATGCTTGTGAGAAGGGCAGTAAACATGGGGGCCGAAAGAACATATGCATATGCGTGTAATGGATGCATGGCTATTTTTGAAAATATAGGATTTGAAAAAATCGATTCCAGCGAAAATGGAAGATGCCTGATGGTAAAAATAGGAGATGTGGGAGGAAGCTGCGGTAAGTAAGTGTCAGAACACAAACTTACTTACCATATTATGAAGCTCCTGCGCTCCTGAAGACATCTCATGACTGTTTGCACTTAATTGTTTTGACGCGGATGAATTTATCGACACAACATTTGAAATATGACCTACAACAGACTTTATATTTTCTATTGCAGCCAGTTGTTCACCGGATATTGATGAAATTTCCTTTACTTTTTTGTATACATCATTGGTGTCCGAACCGACCCTTGATAAGGACAGCGAGGTTTCATCAGCTATTTCTTTTCCTTTAAATACGGCATTTATGCTGTCTTCAATCAGAACAGATATATTCTTGGCCGATTCTGAGCTGATTTCAGCAAGACTTTTGACTTCATCTGCGATAACTGAAAGTCCCTTGCCGGAAGAACCGGCATGTGCTGCCTCTACGGCTGCATTCAACGCTAATATGTTAGTCTGGAGCGTTATATTATCGATTATCTTTATAATTTTTTCTATTTCTTTTGACTTTGCGCTTATTTCTGACATGGCATCTACCATTTCGTTCATTTTCCTGTTGCAGCAAGCTATTTCGCTGTCAATGCCCAACAGGCGGTTTTCTGCATCATAGGTGCTTTCTGTATTTGTCCTGATGTAGGTCAATATATCTTTAATTGCTGCGTATGCTGTTTCAACTGAAATTGACTGCTCATCCGCACCATTTGAAATATCTGTTGAGTTTAATAAAACTTTATTTGAGCACGATGAAACTTCAGAGGACAATTGATTTATGTTCTCCATGGTTTTTGCCAGCATATCTGCAGATGCTTCTATGGAAGCTCCGATTTTCCTGAAATCACCTTTAAATTGTACAGTATTTATAATCAGATTACCATTTGAAAGCTGTTTCATTACGGCATCTATCTCATTTATATATTCGGCTAAAGATGCCGTAGACTTTTTTAATAGCTCGGCTAATCTGCCGATTTCATTTCCGGATTCATATGTTATTTTGTAATCCAGTCTTCCTTCAGCCAATGCCATTGCAAGATTTTCAATTTCAGTCAAGGGTTTTGTTATACTGACTGTTATGGTTTTGGATATAAACAGTGCGAGAACAACAGTGGCCAAGTACGTAAATGCAGAAAGAACTATGGAAAAACCGGCAGTCCTGTCACGCTCAATTATTTTTTCCTGCAAAGTGCCGTTTATATTATCTGTAAGCATATTCAGGTTTAAATTTATTTTATTTACAATGGGTTCATAGGAATTAAAAATAATCCTTGAGGCATCACTTTTATACCTGCTGTTCATAATTTCATGCCTGATTTCGGCTTCCTTTAAAAATAATTCAAGGATTGTATCTACATTACTGCTGCTTTCTGATGAGGCGCTTTTAAGCTCATTTAGGCTTATTACCGTATTTTCGTAAAGATTATTGCTGTAAGAAAGATACTCCGTTTTCTTGGTTGTATTGTCTGTCAGTGTTGAGGCGTACAAATTTTTTTCTATTTCTTTGAGATTTGTGGAAACAGTGGATGCTGTGTAAATTTGAGGTATTGTTATATTATTAATTTCTTTCAGGAATTTTACAGTTTCACTGAATTTCAACAGGCTTACGAAAACAGGTATAATAAACAGTATTATTATTACCGCAAATGATATGGACAGTTTCTTATCAAGCCTCATATTTTCAGGATTCAGTTTTTCTACTTTTGCTTTATTTAACTTGATATACATATTATCTCCTTATACTCATGAATTTGCATTATATATTTAAATATAACGGATAACGGTAAAATCAAAAGAATGTCTGTGTAAAAGTTTAATATTTTCTAAATATACTCAAGGTATTAAAATAATTTACACAAAATTTACACAGCAATTACCTGTGTTTGTATTAAAAATGATATCCGTACGCTATCTTAGTCCATACGATTAAGATTATGTGGAGCATGAAAGATGTTTGAACAAATTGAAAAGGATTTGGATTATATAATTAACAACAAGCTAATAAGAACAATATTTCAGCCAATAATTTCCCTGAGGGACGGAAGCATTTTCGGACATGAGGCATTGAGCAGAATTATATGCCAAAGCAGTATAAGCAATCCTGATGAATTATTTGCTGCGGCAGAGAAATATAACCGACTGTGGCAGCTGGAGCAGTTATGCAGGACGAAGGCACTTGAAGCGGCATTTGTATTTATGATTCCTCCTTACAGCAAGAAGCTGTTCATAAACGTAAATCCTCAGATTATACATGATGAAAATTTCAAGACAGGATTCACAAAGGAATTTCTCAGACAGTACAAAATCAACCCAAGCAGCATAATTTTTGAAATTACAGAAAGAAATGTGATAACAGATATCAGCAGCTTTAAATCAACAATTACATATTATAAGAATCAGGAATACAGCATAGCAATAGACGATACGGGAGCCGGGTATTCAGGGTTAAATCTCATAAGTGAGGTGAGCCCCCATTTCATAAAGCTTGACATGAATCTCATCAGGGGGATAGACAAGGATATGCTCAAACATGCGCTGGTAAAGGGAATGGTTGAATTCTCAAAGGCATCAAACATATCAATTATAGCGGAAGGAATAGAAACATATGAGGAGCTGAAAACTATTATCAATCTTGGAGTACAGTATGGACAAGGGTATTATATTCAGGAACCTGATGAAAAAATAATGGAAATAAGTAAACAGGTGCAAAAAGATATCTCTGAAATAAATTTTAATAAGGATTATTTATCTCTTGGAGCATCATCGAAAATTTTCATTAAAAACTTGTCACGCAGGTCATATGTTGTTAACTTAAAGGAAAAGGTGGACAACGTATTTGAAATATTCAGGAAAGACAAGGATTGTTCCGGAATATGCGTGCTGGATGAGGACATGCCTGTGGGGATTGTCACGAGGGAAAAAATAGCGCTGAAATTAAGCGGTAATTATGGATATTCTCTTTATCACAATAAGTGTATTTCAGAAATAATGGACAAGAAATTTCTGAGTGTAGAAAAAGACATACCCGTCAACATGGTATCGAATATGGCTATGGACCGTGCCAATGACAAGCTTTATGATTTTATAGTAGTTACCGATAACGGAAAATATGAAGGAACGGTAACCATTAGGGATTTGCTTCAAAAATCTACGGAGCTTGAGGTATCGGCCGCAAAACACCAGAATCCGCTGACGGGACTTCCCGGAAATGTAATAATTGAGCAGACCTTAAGCCAGCTGATGACAAACTGTCAGGAATACAGTGTTGCCTATCTTGATATTGATAATTTTAAGGCATATAACGATGTTTACGGATTTGAAAAAGGAGACCGTATAATATTGCTTCTGTCCAATATTCTCAGAAGATACGAAAGAAGTCTGCACTTTGTGGGGCATGTGGGGGGAGATGATTTTATAGCAGTTGCCAATAAATGTGTGGAATCGAATTATTTCATGGATATTAAAAAAGAATTTGAAAGAGAAATATTGAATTATTACAGCAGGGATGACAGGGAAAATGGCTATATCATGTCCGTAAACAGGAGAGGAGAAATCGAGAAGTTTCCTTTGATTTCTGTAACGTGCGTCGTTGTAAACAATGAAACTGAAAATACAGTCAATGTATTTGAGCTTACAGAGAAGCTTGCATGTTTAAAAAAGGAGGCAAAGCAGAGGCTGAAACTTGGCAGTCCGCTGTGCTGATCTGATTGATCGACGCTTTATATTGCGTTGACTCATACATTAAAATTACAAAGCTTTTACAATTGTATGATTGCTTCTTTACTTAGGTGAGTTATATTTAGTACAAACTTAAAGAATGAAGGAGAAAATAATAAATGAAAGCAAGAAAAATATTGATGATAGCTTCAGCGGTTCTGATGATGTCAATGGCATTAATCGGATGTGCAAAAACTGAAAAGACGGTAGAAACACCAAAAACAGAGGCTCCCGCCGAAACTCCCAAAACAGAAGCACCGGCGGAAAAACCGAGCTTCGATGCAGGAAAAGATATAACAGTTGTTGCAAGAGATGCCGCTTCAGGAACAAGAGGAGCATTTCACGAACTTATGAAAATAAAGGTTAAGGAAGGGGATACTGAGGTTGACAAGCTGGTTGTCGGTGCTCTTGAATTTGACGGAACAGATAAGGTAATTACAGCCGTTGAAGGCGACAAGTACGGTATAGGATATATTTCACTTGGCTCAGTAAGCGAAAGAATTACGGCCGCAAAGGTTGATGGAGTTGAAGCGACAATCGAAAATGTTAAAAACGGAAAATATGTCGTTTCAAGGCCGTTCTTACTTGTAACAAAGGGAACTGAGAGTGAGCTGGTTAAAGATTTCATAGCTTTTACGGAATCCGCTCAGGGACAGAAAATAGTTGAAGAAAAGCACTATATTGCAACGGTTGAAAATCCGGTTGAATACAAATCTTCCGGTATGTCGGGTACGATAAAGATTGCAGGCTCAACTTCAGTTACTCCGCTGATGGAAAAGCTGCAGGAAGTATACGCTGAGCTCAATCCAAATATAACGTTTGAAATGCAGTCAAACGGATCATCACAAGGAATTAAAGCTGCAATAGACGGAAGCTATGATATAGGAATGAGCTCAAGAGAGCTGAAAGATGAAGAAAAGGCTCAGCTAAGCGAATATACCCTTGCAATGGATGGCATTGCCGTTATAGTTAACAATGAAAATCCTAATACTGATTTATCATCAGATATAATCACAAAAATATATACGGGCGAAATAATAAAGTGGTCCGAAGTTAAATAGAAGATTCCTCCAAGATTATGTTGAAAAGCCGCAGGGTGTTGACCCGGCGGCTTTTCTATGCTATAAAGTGAATTTTTTATCGGTTATTGACATATGTCTTTTATAGGAATATAATTCATTTATAGTGACATATGTCAAAAATAAATGGAGGTAATAATATGAGCTTTAGCCCGCTACTTGGCAGCGCAATAAGTAATACCAAACTTAGAAATCCTGAAAACGTTTCTGAATATTCGGGAATGTGTGCAGTATGTACTTCAAATTGTATCGGCAGCTGTGAAATTGGGTTATCTGCTTTACGAGGCTCTGAAGGAATTTATCCCTTTGAGACAGACATTAATCAATTTGCATCTGAAAAAAAGTATCCAATTGATTTTTCTCATTTTAATATTAACGGCAGGGTATTTGGAGCATTAGGGTGTAAAGCAAGCGCAGATGAAGCCACATTTCCAAAAGCTGATATTAATACATACTTTGGGAGAAAAAACAAGATTGAAATTTCCGCTCCTTTTATACTGCCCGCAATGGCTAAATTAAATTGGAAAGATTATTTTGCAGGCGCTGCTATGGCCGGTGTATTGGCAGTCATAGGAGAAGATGTAGTTGCCAAGGATAAGAATTTAGTGCTGGAAAATGGTAAGGTTGTTTATTCTCCTCTTATTGATGAAATGGTAAATTCATTCAGAAAATACTACAGAGGATTAGGAGATATTATTGTCCAAGCAAATTATGATGATGAAAACTTAGGAGTACTTGACTATGCGATTACAAAGTTAGATGTTAAATCAGTGGAGCTTAAATTTGGTCAGGCAGCCAAAGGAATACAAGGAATGAACAGAATAAAGGATATAAATGATGCCCTGAAATTTAAAAGAATGGGATACTTACTATATCCGGATCCCGAAGACACGGAAGTTTCTGAAAACTACTTAAATGGTAAGGGGCAAGTATTTGAAAAAATCGGAAAGCTTCCAATGTGGGATGAAGAAATACTTGTAAGCCGCGTAAACAAGTTGAGAGAATTGGGTGCAGAGCATGTTTGCTTTAAAACAGGCCCCTTCGACTTGAAGGATTTAGTGAGAATTTTAAAAATAGCAATAAAAGCAGAAGTAGATATTGTAACATTTGACGGAGCGGGGGGCGGCACAGGAAACAGTCCTGTCAAGATGATGAATGAATGGGGCATTCCTACTGTTTATCTGGAAAGCATTCTTCATGACATATTAAAAAGAATGGATATGAGAGGATATAAATTGCCACAGGTAGTTATAGCAGGCGGATTTGCTACTGAAGATCAAATTTTCAAAGGTTTGTCTCTTGGTGCCCCATATATTAATTTTGTCGCAATTGGCAGGGCGTCAATGGCAGCAGCTATGGCAGGAAAGAAAATGGATGAATTGATTAAAGAGGGAACAATTCCAAAAGATTATCAACGTTTTGGAACATCCAAAGAAGAAATTTTCTCAGATATAAGAGAACTGAAGCTTTATTATGAAAATGCTTCGGATATATCAGGCGGAGCCATAGGAGTTTATTCATATATTAACAGAATTTCGGCTGGATTAAAGCAGCTGATGGCATTAAACAGAAAATTTAAATTGAAATTTATAGATAGGAGCGATATTGTTCCTTTGACAGATATTGCATCCCAGATAACCGGTTTAGAAACATATGAAGACATGTTGGTAAGAGAGTTAAATAATCTGTAATGTATTAGTCTTAGCCATCAATTCAATAAATTGATGGTTTTTTAGCTTGTAATTATTGACATATGACAATAATTACAATATAATCTTGATAAAGATATGTCAGAATTTTAAAATGATTAGGAGCAATTAAAATGAGTGAAAATTGTAATTCAAGCTGCAGCTCATGCAATCAAAACTGCGGCAGCAGAACTGAAGCCAGTGAATTCTTGGAAAAGCCCCATGAATTAAGTAATATTAAAAAGGTAATAGGTATTGTAAGCGGCAAGGGGGGAGTAGGCAAATCCTTGATAACTTCAATGCTTGCTGTTACTATGAATAGAAGAAATCACAATGTTGCTGTTTTAGACGCAGACATTACAGGGCCATCAATTCCAAAATCATTTGGTGTAAAGGAAAAGGCAAAAGGTAATGAGTCAGGGATAATACCGTTAAAAACAAAGACCGGCATAGAAATAATGTCAGTAAATTTATTGTTGGAGGATGATACAGATCCTGTTATTTGGAGAGGTCCTGTTATAGCGGGAGTGGTAAAGCAATTCTGGACTGAAGTAATTTGGGAAAATGTTGATTATATGTTTGTGGATATGCCTCCTGGCACGGGAGATGTTCCATTGACAGTTTTTCAGTCACTTCCTGTTGACGGCATAATAGTAGTGACTTCACCACAGGAATTGGTTTCAATGATTGTTGAAAAAGCAGTTAAGATGGCAGAAAATATGAATATACCGATTATTGGCATCGTAGAAAATATGTCATATTTTAAATGCACTGAATGCGATAAAGAACATAAAATTTTTGGGGAAAGCAATATTGACGAAATTGCAAAGAAGCATAATATTGAGATTTTGGCAAAGCTGCCTATAGATACGAAAATAGCTGCATCTATTGATAATGGACTGACTGAATTGATTGACGATAGGGCATTTGTTAAAATAGCTGAAATTTTAGAAAATGACAGCTGGCGAAGAAAATAAACAAGGCATTTTTAGAAACCGCAGGAGTTTGAGGTCTTGCGGTTTTTCTATGCAAACTTTAGAATATTGCACGGCAATTATATTTCAAAATATAATGGACAAAATAAGTACATCGTTATATAATAATTTAGATTAATTAAAGTGCAGAGAGCAGCTATATGAGCAGGGATGCCCTCTGGCAGATATTTGTGACGGTTGAATGCCGTCTTTTTTATAAAATAATATTATTTCGGAGGATAAAATGGATTATAAAAAACTGGCAGAAATTTTGTTTCCTGATATAAAAGAAGATATAGCGTATTATGAAAATGAATTTCCCGAGAGAAAGCTTCCTGCAGGAGCAAAGGTAACAAGACTTGCGCCAAGCCCAACGGGATTTATACATCTGGGAAACCTGTACGGTGCATTTGTGGATGAGAGGCTTGCCCATCAGAGCGGAGGAGTGTTCATGCTCCGAATTGAGGATACGGATGAAAAACGCAAGGTTGAGGGTTCGGTTGAAATAATTATATCATCCTTAAAGTATTTTGGGCTTAATTTTGACGAAGGAGCGTTGCTGGAAGGAGAAAAGGGCAGCTACGGACCATACTATCAGAGCAACAGAGGTAAGATTTATCAGTGTGTTGCCAAGTATCTTGTTGAGCAGGGCAAAGCATATCCATGCTTCTGCACAGAGGGAGAGCTCGAAGAAATAAGAAAGCAGCAGACTGAAGAAAATGTAAATCCGGGATATTACGGAAAGTGGGCTAAGTACAGAAACCTTACATTGGAAGAGGTTCAGGCTCATATTGATAACAACGAGGAATTTGTCATAAGGTTTAGGTCTGAGGGAACCGAAGAAGGAACATTTGAAATAGAAGATGCCATAAGAGGAAGACTCTCAATGCATGAAAACTTTCAGGATGTTGTTATTTTGAAAACCAACGGAATACCAACATACCATTTTGCCCATGTTGTGGATGATCATTTTATGAGAGTAACCCATGTGGTAAGAGGTGAAGAGTGGCTTTCTACACTGCCAATTCATCATGATATATTCACCACAATAGGCTGGGAGCTGCCCGTGTATTGCCATACTGCTCATCTCATGAAGATGGATGAAGGAGCTAAGCGCAAGCTTTCCAAGAGAAAAGATCCTGAGCTGGGACTGGGCTTCTACATGGAGTTAGGATATCATCCTGCTGCCGTGAGAGAATACCTGCTTACAATTCTGAATTCAAATTACGAGGAATGGAGAATGCAGAATCCTGACAGCCCAATTGAAGAGTTTGAATTTACACTTGAAAAAATGAGCAATTCAGGCGCCTTGTTTGACCTTGACAAATTAAATAATATAAGCAAGGATGTGCTGCTTAAAATACCTGCCGAGGATATTTATGAATTCTTGCTGAGCTGGGCTGAGGGACATAAGACGGAAATAGTGAATATACTTAAGGGTAACAGAGAAGAGGTTATTAAGCTTTTATCCGTGGGAAGAAGCGGAGATAAGCCGAGAAAGGACCTCATGTACTGCAGCCAGATATTTGAATTTATAAGCTATTACTTTGACGAATATTTTGAAATCACAGATAGTTATCCTGAAAATATCAATAAGGAGGAAGCGGAAAAACTTCTTAAACTATATTTTGACAGCTATGACCACAATGACGACCAGGTACAATGGTTTGAAAAAATTAGGATGATAGCTCAGGAAAACGGATATGCGGCAAAACCGAAAGACTACAAGAAAAATCCCGATATGTACAAGGGACATGTGGGAGATGTTAGCTCAGTTGTAAGGCTCGCAGTAGTTGGTAGGTCCACATCCCCAGACATCTGGGAGCTGCAGCAGATTATGGGAGAAGAAAAGGTAAAGAGCAGAATAAAAAAAGCAATGGGAAATTAACCGCCTGCGCTTTTAAGGAGGCACTATGATATATTCACATATAATTTGGGATTTTAACGGGACGCTGCTTGATGATGTGATGGCGGGCATAAAGAGCGAAAATGTACTTCTTGCCAGGAGAAACATGCCTCTGATAGAAGGTATTGAGCACTATCAAAGGAGCTTTTGCTTCCCGATTGTAGAATATTATAAAAAACTGGGTCATAATTTCGAAAAGGAAGATTACAATGAGCTCGCAATTGAATGGGTTACGGAATATCTTAAATTTTCAAAAGAATCAAGGCTGAATGAGGGTGTTAAGGATGTTCTTGACAAATTTAAAGATGAAAACTGCCGTCAGGTAATTTTATCCGCATCAGAGAGACAGATGCTTGTAAAGCAGGTTAAAGAGCTCGGAATATATGATTATTTTGATGAAATACTTGGACTTGACAACATTCATGCTCACAGCAAGGCAGAGATGGCTGTAGAATGGGCAAAAGCAAGAAAAATACCAAAGGCCCTATTTATAGGAGACACAACACATGATTATGATGTTGCCTGCCGCATGAACGCGGACTGCGTGCTTGTGGCAAGAGGCCATCAAAATAAGGAAACTCTTTTGAAATGCGGAGTACCTGTATTCGATACATTTTACGATATAATAGATTATGCCGAAAAATCAGGTAAAAGGTAATAAAGATATAATTATTACAAATTATTAATAAAAAAACAGTTGTGCACAAATACCGTTTGTATATATAATGAGCATGTAAAAATTCCCCCTCTATTTATTATTATAAATTTATTTGTAAATGTGAACCAGAACTTCTGGTTCTTTTTTTGCTACGTTTATTTATGGTTTGCGTCTACGTCTTTTTTTCTCTCTTCAACTTCAAATTCATTAGGAATATAAACGTTGCCGGGGTTTGTAGGAACGTTGTTTCTCATTTTGAGCTTATTTACGAGCATATCTACGATTATCATTTTGTCACCACCTTTTTAATGTCAGTTTATTTTATTATTTCTATTTTTAATTTTGTTAAGCTTACTTTATAAGGATAAATTGTAAGATTTTTTCTGAAAGCGCTTTTTCGTTTAAATAGCATTAACTTATTTGCTTGTTTTGAATAACATAATGATATAGCTAACGTCTGACGGAGGTAGTAAATGGAATATATATGCGAATTGAAGAATATCTCTAAAAGATTTCATACGATAAATAACGAAACAAAAGCAATAGATGACTTATCATTTAATATAAAAAAGGGAGAAATTGTTTCTATTGTGGGACCTTCAGGATCGGGTAAATCAACGGTCCTTTCATTAATAGCGGGACTGGAAAAACCATCAGAGGGTGAAGTTATAGTCAATACTGACAGCATAGGCTTTATGTTTCAAAAAGACCAGCTGTATGAATGGAGAAATATATTTAAAAACTGCATTTTAGGACTGGAAATAAAGCACATGAATACAGATGAGAATAAAGAAAAGGTAATGAATATGCTAAGGAATTATGGGTTGTACAGTTTCAGAAACCATTATCCCAGCCAGTTGTCCGGTGGCATGAGGCAGAGGGCTGCTTTAGTGCGCACATTGGCAATAGAGCCTGCTTTGCTTCTGCTGGATGAACCTTTTTCGGCATTGGACTATCAAACAAGACTGTCTGTTGGAAACGAAGTGGGAAAAATCCTGAGAAGAGAAAAAATAACAACAATATTGGTAACTCACGATATTCCTGAGGCTGTCAGCATTTCGGACAGAGTAATCGTATTTACCGAAAGACCTGCAAAAGTAAAAAAGGAATATGACATTGAATTCAGTCAATGTCAGGGAGAGAGAACTCCGATGAAATGCAGAAACACTCTGGAATTCGGAGAATATTTCAGAGAGATATGGAGGGATTTGGATGCGGGAGAAGAATAAAAGCGCTGTGGCTGCAAATATATCTAAAGAACATCAGGAGTATCTAAAGTCGGTAAAAAGAGATAAAAACTTTATAAGAACAACGCAAATATTGGTGTTTGTTATTTTTATTGCTATTTGGGAATGGGCTGCAAGGTATAAATTAATAGATACATTTTTAATAAGCAGTCCGGGTGCTATATCCGAACTCATATTTAAGTTTATAAAGGACGGAAGCCTGTTTAAGCATTTGTATGTTTCAACAACAGAAACTGTGGCAGGTTTTTTTGCAGGAACATTAGCAGGGCTTGGAATTGCTGTCTTGCTTTGGTGGTTTGAGAAGCTTGCGCGGATTACAGACCCTTATATTGTCATACTGAACAGTCTGCCTAAGACTGCGCTTGCACCTATAATTATTCTATGGGCCGGCATGGGCTTCTCAGGCATAGTCGTAACTGCCGCTTCTATCTCAGTCATAGTAACGACAATGACACTTTATACGGGATTTATAAATGTTGAAAAGGACAAAATAATATTGCTGAAAACCATGGGGGCAAATAAATATCAGATTTTGAAAAAGGTAATTATTCCTGCTAATATTCCCGGCATAATGAGCGTTATAAAGGTGAATATAGGGTTGTCATGGATTGGGGTAATAGTTGGTGAGTTCCTTGTATCGAAGGCTGGAATAGGATATCTGATACTGTACGGAAGCCAGACCTTCAAGCTTGACCTTGTTATGATGGGTGTATTTGTGCTTGGAGTTATAGCTGCCGTAATGTATTTTTTTGCCGCGTGGCTGGAGAAAAAGGTAATAAAGTATTGAAGAAAGGCGATTTTCATTATATAATATATTTATTGAAAGCAAATGATAAAATTCTTAGAGCAGACGAGGGATAATTATGGAGTTGGGAGATAAGATAAGGTCACTGAGATTGAAACAAAAAATCAGCATAGAACAGCTTTCCTTGATAACAGGTTTAAGCAAGGGACTGATAAGTCAGATTGAAAGGGATATTACCGGTCCGTCTGTTGCTTCCTTATGGAAAATTTCCAAGGCGCTGAATGTTACAATGAATTATTTTTTTGACGAATACGATGATTTTAATCAGGTTGTCAAAAAAGATGAAAGAAAAAAAATAATGATGAAAAACGGGGATAGAACCTACGAGCTATTGTGTCCGAATCTTAAAAACCAGATAGAAATGCTTTGGATTGAAATAGAACCAAATGAATCTAACTCGGAGGAACTTATAAGTCACGAAGGAGAGGAGTGCGGGGTCGTAATTGAAGGCACCCTGCGTGTTTTGTCCGGAGATAAGATATATGACCTTGAACAGGGAGACAGCATATATCTTGACAGTACAATACCTCACAGGTATATTAACACGGGAGATGTAAAATCTGTATCTGTCTGGGCTATGGTCCCACCAAGTTTTTAATAATATAAGGCTGTTGCATTAGTACTGTCAAGAATGACAGAAATTTACTTAATGCAACAGCTTTTTTAATTTAAGGATATTGACATTTTTTTAAGTTTATAGTATCATGATATAAATTCAATATATTGAATTATTTTTTTATTAATAATAACAAACGTTTTCTATGTTTGTTATTAAAACTAATATGATGGAGGAATAATGTATGAGTTTTTCAATTAGTCCTGATAATTCGTGGGCTTTGTGGGCAATTATAATCGGATGGGCTGCAGTAAGTATTTGGCTTGAACAAAAATATAACTGGGCGTCAAAGGTATCAGGTGCAATAATTGCTCTGGTTGGCGCAATGGCTTTATCAAATATAGGATTGATTCCTGTTGATGCACCTACTTATGACGTTATATGGGGATATGCGGTTCCGATTGCAATTCCGCTTTTAATGTTTCAATGCAACATTAAAAAGGTTTGGAAGGAAAGCGGAAGAATGTTGATAATATTTTTATTCGGATCTGTAGGAACGGTGGCAGGTGCGATTATAGGATTCTTTCTTCTGAAGGATAAGATTCCTTATTTAGCAGAGATTGCTGGTATGATGACCGGTTCATACATCGGTGGAGGAGTAAACTTTGTTGCTGTATCAAATTCATTTAAGGTTCCCGGAGAAGTTGTGTCAGCTACTATTGTTGCGGATAATGTTTTGATGGCATTATATTTCCTTTCACTGATAACGATTCCGACATTGTCGTTCTTCAGGAAAAATTTCAGGCACCCATATGTTGATAAGGTTGAAAGTTCTTCGGTAGGTGAAAATGAAACGAGTGCTGCCGCATATTGGAAAGGTAAAGAAATATCGCTTAAGGACATAGCTTTTTCTATTGCTGCATCAGTGATAATTGTGGCTGTGGCAAAGGCGCTTTCAGGCGTTATAGGAAACTTAATACCGACATCTAATAAGTTTTTAGAACTTTTAAATACTCTTTTCAGCAACCAATATCTGCTTATAAGTACACTTACTATCATTGCAGTTTCATTTATGCCTAAATTCTTTGAAGGTATTAACGGAGCTCAGGAGATAGGAACATTTTTAATTTATCTCTTCTTCGTTGTAATAGGAGTTCCGGCTTCGATTCCTATGATTTTGCAAAATGCACCGCTTATATTGCTCTTCTGCGGTATAATGGTAATGGTTAATATGCTTGTAAGTTTTGTGGCTGGAAAGATATTCAATTACAGTGTTGAAGAAATAATTGTCGCTTCTAACGCAAATATAGGAGGACCGACTACTGCGGCAGCTATGGCCATATCAAAAGGCTGGACAGATTTGGTGGGCCCCGCAATGCTTATAGGTGTTTTTGGATATGGTATAGGTTCTTATCTTGGTATAACTATAGGTAGTTTGTTAATGTAAATTAAGTGAAGGCAGGTGGAGTAATGATTTTTGACGGACACTCTGATATTTTGACGGATGTGACTATACGAACCTTAAGCGGTGAAAATGATATTATACGAAAATATCATTTAGACAAGCTTAAGAGGGGAAAAATATCAGGCAGCATATTTGTTATGTGGATTGATCCTCCTTTTACGGATGATGCATTTAAAAGATCAGTACAGATTGTTGATTCCATAAAGAAAGAGTTGGAATATTGCAATGATTCTGTCGCTTTGGTCAAATCATACAAAGATGTTGAAAAGGCATTGGAACAAAATAAATTTTATGTTTTTATCGGGTTGGAAGGCCTCAGCAGTATAGGGGATAATATAGATTTAATTGATTATTTTTATGATTTCGGGGCAAGGCATGCAAGCCTGACATGGAATGAAGAGAATACTCTGGCTACTGGTGTTAAAGGTAATCCTGAAAGAGGTTTATCGGAGATTGGAAAAAAGGCTGTCAGAAGAATAAATCAGAAAAGAATGCTTCTTGATGTTTCGCATCTCAATGACAGATCATTCTGGGATGTAGTAAATGAAACAGATAAGCCAATAATTGCATCTCACTCTAATTGCAGGGCTCTGTGCGATGTGCCGAGGAACCTGACGGATGAGCAATTAAAGAAAATTGCAGAATTTAATGGTCTGGTAGGCGTGAATTCATTCAATCAATTTGTTCATAGAGATATAGAAAATCAGACTATTGAAATGCTTGTGAGGCATGCGGCACACATGGCGGATATAATGGGAATTGATCATGTGGCAATAGGAATGGATTACTGTGATTTCCTGGATGACAGCTCAATGAGCAGCTTTAGCACGCAGGAAACGTCATATACCAAGGGACTCGAAGATGCATCCAGAACATATATGTTTCTTGATGAAATGGCAAAAGCAGGTTTCACAAAGGAAGATATTGAGAAAGTCGCATATAAAAATTATCACAGAATCATAAAAAATATAATAGGTTAAAGAAAAATCCGCATCACTGAAAGTGATGCGGATTTTAATATCAGCGGTGTACATGAAGCATGTGTTTCTTATCCTTCATAATATCCTTGTAGATATTTTTGGCAATGTAGTTTTCTTCGGAATTCTTAATTTGGTTAACCTTATCTATGTTGTACAGTCCTTTTGCTCTGAGAATTCTGGTTTCTCTTGTTATTAGCTTCGGTGTTGGCTGACCTCCGCCTGCTATACAGCCTCCTGTGCATGCCATAACTTCCACAAGGTCGTATTTCTTTTCGCCGCTCTTTATTTGCTTTATAAGATTGTCGGCATTTTTCAATCCATGAACAACGGCTAATTTAATTTCGTTGCCGTCAACATTGACGGTGGCTTCCTTTACGGATTCAAGGCCTCTCACGCTGTTATATATTATTTCGCAGTCTTCTTTCCCAAATTTGTTCTTTAATACTGTTCTTAGTACTGCTTCGGTAACTCCGCCTGTGGTTCCGAAGATTACTCCGGCTCCGGAGCCTATACCAAAAGGCATATCCATTGACTCTTCTTCTATTTCGTCAAATTTTATTCCTATTTCTTTTATCATGATTGCCAGTTCCTGAGTTGTGATAACCAGATCCACTTCTCTCTCGCCGTCATGAATAAACTCAGGTCTTCCGGCTTCCTCTTTTTTTGCTGTACAGGGCATAATGGAAAGTATAAATGTATCTCTTCCGTCTTCAAGATCCTTTTCTCTATATGCTTCCCTCAATACCGTACCGAACATCTGCTGAGGCGATTTACAGGAAGATATATTTTTCAACAGCTCAGGATATTTGTTTTCTGCAAATTTTACCCAACCCGGGCAGCACGATGTAAATAATGGAAGATTTTCACCCTTTGAATATTTTTCAAGGAACTCTGCACTTTCCTCAAGAACAGTGAGGTCAGCGGAAAGAGTTGTGTCGAAAACTTCTTCGGCGCCTAATTTTTTCAATATGGCTACTATTTTTCCGGTTGAAATTTCTCCCGGATTTTTACCGAATTCTTCTCCCAGAGCTACTCTTACGGCAGGAGCTATCTGTACGATAACCCTCTTGCTTTTATCATAGAGAGCTTCCCATGCTTTCTCTGTTTCATTTTTGATTATTATTGCGCCTGTGGGACATACAATTCTGCATTGCCCGCAGTTTACACAGTTGGTTTCAGCAAGGTTTTTGTTGAAGGCGGGCTTGATAATTACATCAGAGCCTCTGTTGACAAAACCTAACGCGCCCACGCCCTGAATTTCTTCGCAGACCATTACGCAGTCACCGCACTTAATGCATTTGTTGGGATTACGAACTATGCTGGGGCTGGAATTGTCCACTTCATTATTTTGTGACAACTGCGCAAATCTGTTTCTTGAAAGTCCGTATCTCTTAGCTAATTTCTGAAGCTGGCATCTGCCTGTTCTTTCACATGACGTACAATCCTTGTCATGGTTGGCAAGAAGAAGCTCAAGAATCATTTTTCTGTATCTTCTTATGCGGGGGGAGTTTGTATAAAGTTCTAATCCGTCCTTTGGCCTTTCAGAGCATGTTGCGATTATTTCACCCCTGGATGTTTCAACGGAGCACATTCTGCACGCACCATAAATACTTAGTTCAGAGTGATAGCAAAATGTAGGCAAATCAATTCCGGAATCTCTTATAACACTTAAAATATTTTTTTCATTTGTAAACGGAACTCTTTTTCCGTCAATTATCATTATTCCGCCCATACTTACACCTCCATGATTGCTTTAAACGCACATGCATCTATACATGCACCGCATTTGATGCATTTGCTGTTGTCAATAACATATGGTTCTTTAATTTTTCCGCTTATTGCATTAACAGGGCAAATTCTTGCGCACTTTGAACAGCCTCTGCAAAGCTCGGGATTAATTTTTATGGACATTAAGCCTTTGCATTGCTTGGCAGGACATTCTTTGTCCACCACATGAGCGAGATATTCGTCGTAGAAGTGCTCCAATGTGCTTAAAACAGGGTTTGCGGCGGTTTTTCCAAGTCCGCACAGAGCGGTGTTCTTGACAGTATCGGCAATTTCCTTCAGCAAATCTAAATCTTCTACAGTTCCGTTCCCGTCGACTATCTTTTCCAATATTTCAAGCATTCTCTTTGTGCCCTCTCTGCAGGGGATGCACTTTCCGCATGACTCTCTCTGTGTAAAGCTCATAAAAAATCTTGCTACCTCAACCATGCATGTGTCCTCGTTCATAACCACCATGCCGCCGGAGCCTATCATTGCGCCGACTTTTTTGAGGGAATCAAAGCTTAGAGCCAAATCAAGATGCTTTTCACCAAATGTTAGACATCCTCCGGAAGGACCGCCTATCTGTACAGCCTTGAATTTCTTGCCGTCAGGTATACCTCCGCCTATGTCAAAGATTACTTCTCTTATGGTTGTTCCCATTGGAACCTCTATAAGTCCGGTATTCACAACATTTCCTGTAAGAGCAAAAGCCTTTGTTCCCGGACTGTCCTTTGTTCCATACTTTTTATATTCGTCAATTCCGTTATTTATAATGAAGGGCACGTTTGCAAATGTTTCAACGTTGTTAAGGACTGTAGGACATCCGAAAAGTCCCTGCTCAACAGTTCTCGGAGGCTTTACACGTGGCATTCCTCTTTCGCCTTCGATGGATGCGGTAAGGGCACTTCCTTCACCGCACACAAATGCTCCGGCTCCCTTATTTATATGAAGCTCAAAATCAAATCCTGAATCAAGTATATTTTTTCCAAGAAGTCCGATTTCTTCTGCCTTAGATATGGCGGTTCTCAAACGATCAACAGCCAGCGGATATTCTGCTCTCACATATATATATCCAGTATGAGCTCCTGTGGCATATCCGGCAATAAGCATACCCTCAATTATTTTGTGAGGGTCTCCTTCCATGATGCTTCGGTCCATGAATGCTCCGGGGTCACCCTCGTCGCCGTTGCACACAACATACTTCACAGGGTTGTTTTGGGATAAAACCTGAGCCCATTTTTGTCCGGCAACATATCCTCCGCCTCCGCGTCCTCTCAATCCCGAGTCTTGAATCAGCTTGCATACTTCCTTAGGCTCCATGGAACCGAAAATCTTAACAAGTGATTTATATCCTCCCCTTCCTATATACTCCTGTATGCTTTCGGAATCCATGTGGCCGCAGTTTTGCAGCACCAGTCTGGTTTGTTTCTGATAAAACGGAATTTCTTCCTGCTTCATGAATATTTTGCCATCCTGATGATGCATTAATCTTTCAACAGGCTTACCGTTCAATATAGTCTCGTTAAATATTTCTTCGCAGTCATCTAACTGAACCCTGAGATACAGATAATTGTAAGGCTCAATCCTCACAAGAGGACCGGCTTCACAAAAACCATGGCATCCGCTTTTTTTCAGGCTTGTTCCTTCCTCTTCCTTTAATAAATCTACATCAACCAAGTTGCCGTGTTCAGCTACGAGCCTTAAAAGCTCATCATATATTTTCAGAGATCCGCCTGCCACGCAGCCGGTGCCGCCGCATACAAGGATCTTAACTTTTTGCTTTTCCAGAGAATTTTCAAAAATTTCTGCATATGATGATAAATCATTGAAGTTTTTTATGAACATTGCGTCTCCTCCTTTTTAATAGACTGTATCAGCTCAACCACTGCTTCAGGTGTCATCTTAGGATAAACATGGTCGTTTACCGTGATTACGGGAGCAAGGCCGCAAGCTCCGAGACATGAAACGGTTTCCACCGTAAAAAGCATATCTTCGGTTGTTTTGTTTTTTTCAGAAAGTCCAAGTTCTTTATAAATAGCATTTAATATAGGAATAGATTTTCTTACATGACATGCAGTGCCGTCACATATTTTTATTATATTTTTACCTTTTGCTTCAAGTGAGAAATTTTCATAGAATGTAGCAACTCCATAAATTTTTGATTGGCTCACATCGAGCTTTTCAGCGGTATAAATCAATACATCCTCAGGCAGATAGTGATATTCCTTTTGAATTTCCTGAATAATATTAATGAGTTCTTTTTTTTCGCTTCCATGTCGTTCTAATATTTCATCAACCTTTTCTTTTACCTCTGCGATCATAATACCGTTCCTTTCTGATAACATTATCATTATTTGATAATAATATATCAAAGTCCCGGGGGGTAATACAATATTATTAATAAAGTTATTATTAATCTTGATTACTAATTGAAAAATGATTATTTTATTAGGATGATATACGATTTCCGACGTAAAAAATTAATACGTTATATTGACATACATACATAATCTATGTATACTACTAACATAGGATACATAGGTATGGAGGGATTTTATGAAAATTGACAGCAGTATGTTAAAGGGAAATACAAAAATGCTGGTTTTATCAATTATAGATTCAGGCAATAAATATGGTTATGAGATTATCAAGGAGCTCAGTGCGAAATCTTATGGTGCCTTTGAATTGAAGGAAGGAACTTTGTATCCGATTTTGCATGAATTGGAAAAGGAAGAGCTTGTAACTTCAGCAAGCTATATTATGGAAACAAACAGGACAAGAAGATATTATAAAATAACCAGAAAAGGGAAGGCTTATCTTTACACCAAAAAAAAAGAGTGGTCCGAATTTGTGTCCAAGGTAAATTTTATCATAGGAAAAAGCTGAGGAGGAATGGCTCATATTTCTTGAAATATATGCCATAATATGATAAACTACTGGATGTTAAATACTTATTAAACAGAAAGGGATTCTTATGAAATCAACACAGATTATATATCCGTTAATTTTTATTTTAGCAATTTATTTTATTTATACTAATTTAAAGAACAGCTTGAAATACAAAAAAGAAAATATGAAGCCGCTGCTTTATTTGAATGATGACGATAAAACAAGGCGCAAGCTCAGTGGCTTGATTATTATGTTTGTGCTTGTGCTTACAGGATTTTTAGTTGCAGGAACAATAAGCACTGGAAGCTTTACCGCCGAAACGGCGTTTACAATTGTCGTCCTGCCGGTTTTAATGGCGGTATTGTATATCCCTCTCACTAAGAGAACAATGGTTTCAACCCTCGGAATACATAAAAGAGGAGGGCTGATCAGATGGGAAGAGATTAAAGGAATCAATTATATGAAGCCTGACGAAAAAAATATGGTTGCGGCAAAGGTTCTGTACAGTCTTATGGGCAAGGATATAACAACAGAGCTGAAATTCCACAAGGATGATGAAAGCTTGGCAATATTCAAGGAAACAGTTAAGGAATACAGAAGCAGCAAGAAGAAGGAAAAGAAAAGTGGAAAATAAATTTATTGACAGTCATGCTCATCTTGATGATGAAAGATTTGACGAAGACAGGGAAGAACTTATAAATTCAATGCAGGAAAACGGAATAGAGGCAGTGCTTAATCCCGGAGCGGATTTGAAGACATCCCGTGCGGCAGTTGCGTTGGCGGATAAGTATCCATTTATTTATGCAGCTGTGGGATGCCACCCTCATGATTCCAAATTTATGGATGACGATACCATGAATATATTCAGGGAATTGGCAAAAAATAAGAAAGTGCTTGGAATAGGTGAAATAGGACTGGATTATTATTATGACAATTCAGACAGAGAGACACAGAAAATATGGTTCAGGGAACAGATACGCCTTGCAAAGGAGTTGGACCTTCCGTACATAGTGCATGACCGCGATGCACATGAGGATATAATCAGGATTATGAAGGAAGAGCATCACACGGGAACAAGAGGCATACTCCATTGCTATTCAGGGAGTGTTGAGATGACGAGAGAATTTATGAAGCTTGGCTTTTATATTTCTCTGGGAGGACCTGTTACGTTTAAAAAGGCGAAGACTCCAAAAATGGTTGCCAAAGAAGTGCCCATGGAAAGGCTGCTCATAGAAACAGACTCTCCGTACCTTGCGCCGGAACCATTCAGAGGAAAAAGAAATGAGCCAAAGTTTGTGAAGTACGTAGCTGAAGAAATCGCGGGAATCAGGGAAGTCACAGTTTCTGAAATAGCGGAAAAAACCAAGGAAAATTTCAAAAGGCTGTTCAATTTATAGCAGGAGAGTTATGAAGAAGATAGGCAGGGATTTTTACGACAGAGATGCGCGAATTGTAGCGGAGGATTTAATAGGAAAGATACTGGTCCGAAGGTATGATGATGTGACAATCAAGGTCAGGCTCACGGAAACAGAAGCATACATAGGGGCAATAGACAAGGCCAGCCATGGATACGGAGGCAAGATAACCCCCAGGACCAAGATAATGTACGGTTCTGCGGGTCATGCATATGTATACTTGATATATGGCATGTATTATTGCCTGAATTTCGTTACGGAAGGCGAAGGCATCTGCAGTGCGGTGCTCATAAGAGGAGCGGAGCCCATAGAAAATATGGATGAAATTAGTATGAACAGATACGGCAAACCGATGGAGGATTTATCAAAGAATCAGATTAAAAATCTGTCAGACGGTCCGGGTAAGCTCTGCAGGGCTCTTAGAATTACAAAGGAGCACAATGGCAAAAATCTCGTCGGAGATGAGATTTTTCTTGAGGATGATGGATTCAAGGCTTTCAGCATTGAAAAAACAAAGAGAATAAATATTGATTATGCCGAGGAGGCAAAGGATTTTCTCTGGAGATATATTATGTGCAAATAATTGTTGACAAAGTTGTTAAAAATAAATATAATTTGATTATCAAAATAAATTGAGGTGGTTTAATGAGTAATCATGAAACTGTAAATGAAATTCTTGTAAGACTTTTTGCAAATATTTTGGATATTGAAGAAAAGTGCCTAAAAGTAGGCGAATTTTCTGATTTATCAATATCTGAAATGCATGTAATTGAGAATATAGGTATTAACAGAGAAAGAACCATGTCCGATACTGCCAAGGATTTAAAGGTCACATCCGGTACTCTTACGACTGCAATAGATAATCTTATAAAAAAGGGATACGTTGCAAGAGAGCGCTCAATCGAGGACAGAAGAGTTGTTAAAATAAAGCTCACGGAACAAGGCAGAGAGGCATATGCCGCTCATGAGGACTTCCATAAGGACCTTGTTATAAGCGCACTTCAGCAGTTGGACGCCAACGAGGAAGAGCTTCTCATAAAAATTCTTACAAGCATTGATGCTTTTTTTATTAAAAAGTATAAGTACCACGGATAATTAATATCGCGGTAAATTTGTCGGAGGATATTACGCAGTAATATCTCTATAATCAAAAATTTTGACTATGAAAGTGTGAGGTTATTATGGGTATAAGAATAGTTATAGACAGTACATCCGATGTTACGGAGGAAATAATCAGGAAGCATAATTTAAAGATGGTGCCTTTGACAGTGAATTTCGAAAATGAATCGTATCTTGACAAGGTGGAGCTGAGCTCGAAGGATTTTTTTGAAAAGCTTGGCAATTCAGAAAAGCTTCCTACAACATCTCAGGTTTCTCCCGGTGCATTTGCAGAGGCGTTCAGCGAAATACTTTTGGAGGGCGACCAGGTTTTAGGAATATTTCTGGCATCTGAGTTGAGCGGAACATATGATTCCGCGAGAATTGCCAAGGATATGATAGGCAGTGACAACATAAGGATAATGGATTCAAAGAGCGTATGCCTCGGAGCTTTCACATTGATATTAAAAGCAATAGAGCTTGTGGAGCAAAACAAGGACATCGATGAAATTGTTGATGAGCTGGAAAAGATGAAGGATAAAATTGTTGCCATAGCTGTGCTTGACACACTGAGATATCTGGAGAAGGGCGGAAGGCTCTCAAAGGGTCAGGCTGTGGTAGGGTCGCTTCTCAATATAAAGCCGATTCTCGAAATTAAGGATGGAACGTTGACAGTTCTGGAAAAAATAAGAGGAAGAAATAAAATTGTCAAGTGGGTTGATGAATGGATTGAAAAAAATAATTACAATCTTTCAGACAAGACTGTACTGCTGTTTTATGCTCAGGACCGCGACAGCATAAAATCCATAAGAGAAAATTTCGAAGAAAATTATAAAATCAAAAATATAATCGAACAGGAAGTTGGAGCCGTTATAGGTACACATACAGGTCCCGGCGTTCTGGGAATAGCATTCCTGAATGCATAACAAATACTAAAACTAAAAGGGGCAGAATTAGCAGTCCTCCAATAAGGATGTTTACGAAAATCATAATTGCTTAGCAGACAGCAACGATTACCGATGAATTGTAAATAATCTTTATTGGAGGATTTGCTTTATGGCAAAGTTTGAATTTGAGTACACAGAGATTGATGGATTGTTGTACCCTAACATTGAAATTGACGGAAAATCTGAACTTGATAACTTGGGGAAATATGGGCGGCTCCGTTTGAGTTACCTACATGAGCGAAAGCCGGGGATGTACCGAGAACTGCTTCTCACCGGCAAGTTGGCAGAGCATTGTGCGAAAATTGATAAGGCAGCCTTTGAGATGGCGGAGCATATCCGTTCGGATTATCTGAGCGCACATCCCATGCCAGAAGATGATACACTGGAACGCATTCGTATCTCTACGCAGGCTCAGATGATTGCGGATGAAATTGTCGTAGACCAACTGGTTTGTAGTTAAATATGAAGAACGCCAGACACAATCAAGTGACTGGCGTTCTTCATATTTAAGCGAATAGCGGGTCAAAAGTGTCTTAATATCCATCAAATAGCTTTCGGTTCCAAAAAATCCTGCGCCGTCTTGCCGGGGTTCTCCGCAAGGTAGTCCTCCAGCGTGATTTCTACAATGCGGTCTGCGAAACGGTAAACAATGCCCTCGCTGAACTTATTTAGAGCATAATCACTGTCTTTATAATTTTTCAAGTTCCTTTCCTCCGATCTGTTTTGCGAAAATGCTAAAACAGATCGGAGGGAGGGGAACGGCAGCGCGGCTTGATAAAAAGATTGCTGCCAAAGCCCTTAAATGGGATAATATGTAAAACTAACGGGAGATTTGTCGAAAAAAATAAGTCAGCACTATGCCTATGGCAAAATACTGACTCTTTTAGATTTACATGATTAAATTGTAGGTTTGAATGGAGATATGTATAGGTTGTTCTGTCTCTATTTACACCTCGAAAAGGGATAAAAACGGATTTTTTTCATATAGATACCTCTCTCGCCATAGCAGCGAAGCCGGTATCCTGATACCTGAAGTATCCGTCAAAAGCCGCAAAAGCCTGCCCTCTGATCTAATAGAGGGCAGGCTTTGCTTGACTTTCAGCAGCCAGACTATCATAGTGTCCTAAGACACCTTAGACACTCGGCTTTGCGCCCCCGGCTTTAGCCGAGTTTGCCCATAGCTTTATTGATTGATTGTAGCTATTTGCTCCTTCTAACGCCGTTTTTGTCTACCTCGTAGCCGTCCACTTTGGTGCTCTTGGCGAGGGCACCGTCAGTATAGAAGTAGTACCACTTGCCGTCGATCTCCAGCCACTTGCCGGACACCATCAGGCTGTCCTTGGTAAAGTAATAGGTCTTTTTGCCGCTGTCGCTGCCGATGTCCCACCAGCCGGTGAGAGCCTTATTGCCGGAGTAATAGCGCCAGTTGTCGCCGTCCTTGACCCAGCCGGTTTTCAGCGTTCCGTTTGTTTCAAAGAAATACTTCGCGCCGTCAATGGTCTGTGTTCCGGTGAGGGCTTTGTCGTCCTTGTAGTAGAGATACTGTCCGGCGTCGTTTTTCGCCCAGCCCAGTGCTGTGGCAGGGTCGATGGTCAGCTTGATATAGCGGTGAAGCATGGAGCTGACCTCCGCACGGGTGGCATTGGATTTCGGATTGAACCGATTGTCCGTACCACCCATCATGATGCCTGCCTGCTGCATGGCTGCCACTGCTGCTTTGTAAGCACTGCCGATAGAGGAAGCGTCTGCATAGGTAGTCGCCTCACGGGTCACAGGCAGCTTGTAGCCGGTTGCCTTGGCATAGTTTGCGAAGATGACCGCAATTTCCTCACGGGTGATTGCCCGGTCAGGTGCGAACTGCTGGTTTCCGATGCCCTGCACAACGCCATTCTTGTATGCCCATTCGATGTAGGGGAAGAATGCGCTGTCGGTTTTTACATCGGTGAAGCTGTTTGTGGTGTATGCCTTCACATCCACGCCTGCCAGTCTGCCGAGGGCTGTCACCAGCATTCCCCGTGTCATGGCGGTGTCAGGTGCAAAAGTAGTTTTTGATGTACCGGAGAGAAGTCCTCTGCCGACTACATAGTCGATGCTTTCCTTGCCCCAATGGATGGAAATGTCGGTAAACTTGGAACTTGGAGCTTCGTACCCTACGCCGTACACCGAGAAGTGGTTGGTGCCCAGCAGGAGGCTTCTGCTGTTCGGGTCATAGGCCGAACCGGGGATTCGGGTGGCATTTCCCGCCCCGTCCACATAGACGCCGAACAGATAGCCCACGGCCTCGTTTTTGCCTGGAGTGTAGGGGATAGACAGGGTTGCCGTGCCGTTCCCAAGACTGGAAATATTCTGCGTTTTTCCGTTTTTGTCGGTATAGCTGATTGTGATGCTATAGACTGGACGGTTGCCCAAAAGTGCCTTAGCTGTCTTAGAAAGCCCTGTGACTGGAGTGAAGCTGATGCTGATATCCCCGCTACTCTGTTTCTGAATTTCCTTTAGTGCGTTCAGATCAAGACTGAGGGATACCGGTGCGCCGCTGATTTCAAACTCAGTTACCCCAGCACTTACAAGACTGTTCAGGGAATTTCGGGTCAAGGTTGCCGCAAGAGAAGTCGTGCCCTTTGGCATTGTAACATTCAGTGCCACCGATATGCCGTTTGCGGTTTTGCCCTGCGCCTTTGCATCAGCCTGTGCCTTGGCAATGGCATCGGTCACTGTCTTGTCGGGGATTGATGCGCTGGCCGCACCGTTTTGTCCCGCCGCCGTGATGGGAGCCGTTGCCGTCACTGGTTGATCCGGCTTCTTTTCAGGCACACTTGGAGCGCTCGGCACAGTGGAGGAATCGCCGCCACCGCCGCCGCCGTTGTAGCTCCACCCCGCCGTAACGGCCAGATTGGAGGCTACATTGGTAAAGGCTTTATCCCACCCGGTAAAGGTATAGCCATTTCGGGTAACGATGGGAGCCGTTGCCGCTCCGCCCTCCGTGATGGTCTGTGATAGCTCGCCCCCTCCTGTGCGGCTGCCACCGTTCAAGTTAAAGGTAACAGTATAGGTCTGCTCCGTAACGGTAAGGGTAGCATTCGTGCGAGTTGTAATGGTGTAGTTATCTGTTGCCGTGCCGCCTGTGAGAGTAATGGCGTAACTGCCCGGTGTATTGCCGTCAAAGGTTGGGCAAGCCAGTACAGGTTCGGCGTTCAAGGCATCCGCTTTGGTCTTGCCGGGAGCCAAATTGCCTACCGTATAAGCCAGCTCCGGCAGGCTGCCGCCCTTAATGACCGTCTTGTTATCGGCAACAAGGGTGATTTCCCGCTTTGCGATGGTAAAGTTGAATATCTCGCTGCCTGCATAATTGGGGTTACTCCCCGGCACAGAAATGGTCAACTTATATGCGCCTGCGTTTGTGGGTGCGGTGCTATTGATGTAGCCTGCACCGTCTGTGGATTCATACAGCCATTCCAGTTGATTTACCGGAACAGAGCCGCCTGCAACGGTCACCGTGCCGCTTGCGGCATATGCCGCGCCGTCATAGGTTTTATTGGCGGTCATGATGCCGCCAATGGTAACGGGTTGCTTTGCCGTAACAGATACCTTGCGACTGACGGAATGGTCACCCGGCAGGGTCAGCCATGCGGGTGGAGTTATGTAGCTGACGGTGCCTGTAAAGGTCTGCTCGTTGCCCACAGCTGTTCTGTCCAGCATTTCTCCGCCGTTCCAGTTGATGGTATAAGCAATGCTTTCGTCCTCAACGGCAATGCTGCCGCTTGCGGGGAGAATGGCGCTTCCCAATTCAGCGGCTGTAGCCGAGCTGTCGCTGTTTATAACCACCAGAGTGTCGCCGAAGGTTGGGTTCACCGCCGTAACTATGGTAACCGTGAAGGTGATATTCTTGGTCACGCCGTTTGCATTAATATTGCCGTTGCCTGCGAGCGTACCGGTCACAGTATATGAGGCACTCTTGGCATTGTAGGCACTTGAGGTTGCCCATGTGATTGGCAGCACTGCCGTACCGCCATCGGTGATGACGCTCACACTTGAAGGCAGACCTGCCGCATCCACAACAGCCTGTGCAGTTGTGGCGGTGCGCATTTCATAGGCGGTTTTGTTCGCGTTGTCCACAATCGTGGTGATCTCTGACACCTTTGCCTGTTCAATAGTGAAATAGACCGTACTGGAAGCGAGTGAGAGCGCGTAGTTGCCGCCCGCACTTAAAGTGCCAAGAGAAATATCGTAGGTCCCCACATCTTCGCCCACTACACGAGTTAAAGCGCCAGTGAATGCCCCCGAATCCAAACTGCCATCGTTTTCAAAAACCAGTGCAGGGTCAATCCCACCGTATTTTTTCTTCTGACCAGCGTTGGGGGTAATGGTAACAGGTTTGGGATCAATGGTGTAGGTTATGTTTCTTGTACCGTAAAAGCTGCCGATGCCGGTCAAAGTCAGGGTCACCTCTCCGGCGTTTGTACCGTCGCTTGCGCTCCCGTCTGCTGCCACAACAGTATAATCGGTGTCCTTTACCAGCGTCTCGCCGTCAAAGATAATGGCCGGAACTTGCTCACTGCCGTTATAAGTGAGGCTGTCTGTTGCGCCCACCGTGGCATACTGGATATCCCGCGCCGTCAGATATAGCCCGCCGTCGCCGTTCTGCCCCGCGAGCCCTTTTAGCGTGGGCAGCTTACCCTCGGCGAATGTCCAAACGCCGCTGTCCCAAGCAGATGTATTCCAATTTTCCGCCGTCGTCCAGAAGCTGCCGCCAAACAAGGTCTGTGACGTCACATCCGCACCGTCTTTTGCATTTAGACCCTTCTTTGCCCATGTGCCGGGAATGCGGCTGAACGCATAGTTGTTTAAGAGAATGCCGGAGGTGTTATTGCCCACCATGCGCCCATAATTGTATTCGCCTGCGTTGATGGAAGGGTTCAGCGCTACGCTATTTTTTGCTGTGCCTCCGCCGAGAAAACCCAGCACACCGCTAACATGCTCCGTTCCCCGAACACTGCCGGTGCTGTAGCAATTTTGCACGCTGCCGCTGCTAACATCTCCCGCAACGCCACCGACAAAACGACCACCTGTGACATTGCCGGTACTGTAGCAATTTTGCACGGCAGCAACCCCAACGAATCCTGCTACGCCACCGACACTATCCGCACCGGAAACGCTGCTGCCGCTGTAGCAGCGCTGCACCGCAGTGGCAGCATATTCGAGATACCCTATTATACCGCCGACATAGTCGCCGCTGCCGGTTACACTGCCGGAGCTGTAGCAGTCTTGTACCGTACCGCTTGAGGCACGACCCACTGTTCCGCCGACACTCTCCACACCGGATACGTTGCCAATAACGGCGCAGTTCTCTACTGTCGCACCCCAAGCATGTCCGGCTACGCCACCGACACGGTTTTTTCCGATGACGTTTGCGTCGATGATTCTGATATTCTGCACTTTGCTGTCGACGTAGAGATAGCCAAATAAACCGGTATAATCAGTCTCCGGACGGTTGATCGTCAGCCCGGTAATGGTTTTGTTGTTGCCGTCAAAGCTGCCCTTGAATGCGTATGTCATATTCATTCCAATCTGGTTCCAGCCATCCCCGCTTGCATAAGCGGAAAGGTCAAGGTTGTTGACCAGCCTGTAATACCTTCCTGAATCCGCATAAGGTGAGGTTCCCGCATTTACCAGCTCCGCCAGCTTGGCAAGGTCGGCGGCGGTTTTGATGAGGTAGGGGTCGCTATCGCTTGTGCCCGCGCCCTCAAAAAAGCTGGCGCCCGCCGGGAGCAGATGTGCCGGCATGGAAGCATGCTGTCCGCCGATATTTTTAAGAAGCGGCAGTTTTCCGGATTCAATATGCCAAATATCGGTATCCCAATTTGCTGTAAAGCCGCTTGCCGTCGTCCAAAATCCCGCAACGCTGATTTCGGCGGCGGTTTTGGATAACCCGTCTACGCCATTTGCATCGCTGGTAATGGATTGCGAGGCAGTATTTTTTAAAACTTCCACACCATCAAAAGCCAAATTACCACTTAGAGTCCCCTCCTCATATAGTGTCGACACGCGCTCGACATAGCCTGAACCACTGACTGAGGGGTTAAGTGCAACGCAATTTTCTACCGTGGCGTCTCGGATTTGACCCACTACACCGCCAGCTTTGTAGCTGTCAGAGACGATGCCGGTGCTGTAGCAGTTTTTGACCATACTGCGAGTTAAACCGGAAGAAACCCCACCTGCCACGCCGCCGGCCTGCGCGGCACCGGAGACATTGCCGGTGCTGTAGCAATTTTGTACGCTGGCTGCGGCTACACTGCCCACCACCCCACCGGCATAACCATTTTGGCCTGTGCTTGTGCGGGAAACATTTCCGGTGCTGTAGCAGTTCCGCAACGTGCTGCCTATGCGAACTAAACTTGCCACGCCGCCCAGGCATTGGTCAGGAGCACTCCCGGTGCTCTTGATCTCACAGGTGCTATAGCAGTATTCCACCGTANNACATAACCGACCACACCACCGACAAAACCTAAAGCCGTGATATTGCCCATAGTGTAACAATTTTGTAATGTGGCGGTTTCCATAAAGCCTGCGATGCCGCCGACCATTTTTGTACCATTGATGCTGATGCCTGTCAAACCAAGGTTTTTCACCGCTCCGCCACTGCCTATATACCCGAATAGTCCTTGATATTCGCCTGTGTCGCGGTTGATGGTTAGGTTAGTAATTTTATTGCCATTGCCGTCAAAGGTGCCTGTGAATCGGTTGCTGTAGGTACCGATGGGCACCCATCCCGACTCAGCGGCGTAACCGGAAAGATTAATATCATTTTCAAGCCTATAATACGCAGCAGTATAGCTTGCGTTCCCCGCGTTTACAAGCTCCGCCAGCTTGGCGAGCTGGGCGGGGGTGCTGATTTGGTAAGGGTTTTCGCTGGTGCCGACACCAAAGAAATTCGGATCGCTGCCATCCACGATATACTCCGGCATAGCAATCGCCGCGCCAAAGCCGGGCAGCTTGCCCTCGGCATACGTCCATGCCGTGTCATTGCCAAACAGTGCCTCAAAGAAGCCTGCCGCCCGTAAGTCAGCTGCTGCTTTGGATGCTCCATCCTCTTGGTCTGCACCCTCATTGAGCACTTTTGCGCTGCCGTTCTGTGTCACCGTCATGCCGGAAAAAGCGATGCTGCCGGAAAGGATGGGGTCAGAATCGGCAATCCCAACCACACGTCCGACATAGTTTGCGCCAGTGACGGTGCCATTCAGCGCGGCACAGTTTTGCACAGAGCCCTTGGAAACAGTTCCCACTACGCCGCCGACACAAACTGTGCCGATGACGCTGGCGGTGCTGTAACAGTTTTTCACCGTACCGAAGTTGTTTCTCCCGACCACGCCGCCCGCATAGGTGCCCGTGCTTGTCATGCTTCCAGAGCTATAGCAGTTTTCTACCGTGCCAACGAAGATAAACCCCACCACGCTGCCGGTATAGCCTTTGCCGTAAATGATGCCACTCAAGGAACAGCCTTGCACTATGCCATTGTCATAAACAGACCCTGTCACACCTCCGACACAAGTGTTGCCTTCGATGCTCACATTTTGCAACGTCAAATTCTTTATCGTACCTCCGATGATGCATCCAAACAGTCCGACATGAGATTGCTCGCTACGGCTGATATACAGTCCCGTAATGGTCTTGCCGTTACCATCAAAGATGCCTTTAAACGGTTGCTCATATGTGCCAATGGGCACCCATCCCTCGCCTTTGGAGTACGCCGAGAGGTCAATTTCGTTCATCAGTTTCAGGCTGACCTTTGCGCCTGCGTTGTTGAACAAAAACAGCTCCAGCCCGTTTTGGCGGGCATTCACCAGCGTGGCAATTTCCGCAAGCTGCGCTGCCGTGGTAATTTCCAGCAGGCTGTCCGTTGTGCCGCCGCCCGCCATGCGCGCCATCATACCCCCGACTGTCTGGGGAATATACACGGTTATGCGGGGCAGCTCCACGCCGTCCGCAAGGCCATAGCCCTCGCCCAAAACGGCGGTGAACACATACAGGCCACGCTGGGGAGCCTCGGCGTCATAGTCATGGTCGGCCTCCCAGACCACCGGGATTTCGACCGCTTCGCCCTCCACTGTACCGCTCACCGTTTCCGGAAACTCCGGTGCGCTGGTGTTTTGCCAGCGAACATTCTCGGGCAACTCTTCAAAGGCTGTAGCTGTGCCTATAATGGTAACCGCACCAACGGTCACGGTGATTGCCGGGACTTCCACGCTGCTGGCAAGAGTAAATTCCTTCGGCAGCTCGGGAGTAAAAATATATGTACCCGCTGCTTCACCGTTGTATTCCGGTGATGAATCCCATGTGACAGGCAGGGGGACGGTGATTTCCGTCACGCTGTCCACGGTTTTCTCCGTGGGTTCGGCTTCAAAGCTGTCCTTGGTTATTTCCATGTCGGAGGGGGATGCGATTTCATCTCCCTCGCTGTCGCCGATTTCGGATTCCTCCGTTTCGTCAACGTCAATCGCTGACCCGCTTACCGTATCGGCGCTGACCGGTTTCGTATCAGCTTCTCCGGAATCCAGTACCGGTTCTTCCGTAGAAGCCGCAAGCCGTATGGTCGCTGTCAGGGAATCCGGCAGCTCCAAATCCGCTTCGGATGTGCCAAGGGGAACGCTCTGCTCCGCAATCTCTGATTTCAGTGCTTCAAAGGCAATAATCTCGCCGCTTGAACCATCAGAAAGCATACCTGTATCCGCCGATGCTGGCACAGGTGTCATTCCCACAACCATGACTGCGGACAGCAGCATGGCTGTGATTTTGTGAAACGCTTTTCTTCTTCTCATACCATTTCCTCCATTTCGTATTATAAAAACTCCTATTGAATCTACAACTGCTCCCGCACACTTCGCCAAGCAAATTCCAAGAACTGTGACCATTTTGGCTCAATTGCTTGAATTTGAGACTATTAGATGCTATACTGAAAGTGGGATAACCCGAATTAGTGAACGAGGTTACTTACTTAGATTATTATACCTTACTTTTTAAGAAAATTCAATAGAGGAGAGGAAACATGAGAGAGAAAAAGCCTGATAAAAGAAAAGTACAAGGAGCAGAAACGAGAAAGAAGCTGTACGAGATTGCGAAAAAGCTGTTTTCAGAGCGTAACTTCTCTGACGTAAATGTAGAGGATATTACGGATGAAGCCGGTATCACCAAGGGGGCCTTTTATGTCCACTTCGAGTCTAAGGATGCGCTGATTGCCATTTTAATTGCAGACTACGTAGCCAATGCCGATACGAATTACAAAACCTTTGTGGAAGCACTGCCCAATGAGATGCCAGCCACAGAGGTAATCCTTGCGCTGACCCAAAAGATAGCCGATGAACTTGTAGATACCGTCGGCTGCGAGAATATGAAAAAGATCTATCAGATGCTGCTGACGGGAACCGTGAACACCGAAGCGGTCAAGGGCTATGGCAGAGAGCTTTATTTGCTGTTTTACAGCATATTGGACAAGGGCATCCGGCGCGGTGAGATCACATCTTCATTGCCGTTGGAGTCTCTTTCCCGACATTTTGTGATGGCGATAAGGGGCGTTAGTTATGAATGGTGCGTCCGATCTCCGGATTTTGACCTCAAGGTGCAGGCCGCGGAGCATTGCCGGTTGCTGGTTGAGGGAGTGAAAGCAAAGTAGACATATTGTCCGCCTCTGACATTCACGCCCCAGCTTGACAAACCTCACCGGGCCTGTTACCATAAATTCACGGCAGAGAAGGCCGTACCAAAAGAAGAATAACGAATAGAAGCAAAGCCTGACAAATCCGACGCTAGCCGTGTCGGTTCTGTCAGGTTTTTTATTTTTATCCGGAAGGAGGTGCAAACATGGTTTTCAGCTTTTGGAGCGAAGCGACATCCTGCCGCTTGCGGCAGGAGAAAACACCGGATAAAAATGCAGTTTTTAGACCGGAGTGCAGGAATAGGCGAGTAGCAGACTCGCCGGAAAACGGCTTGCAGGCAAAGCCTGCAACGGAAATCCGAAGGGTATCGTGGAACCCCTTTGGACTGTCGATTTAACAACCGGAAAAGAGGTGTAAAATGAAACCCTATACCACCGTTCAACTCAATGTGAAAGTAACTGATACCACCGCCGACCAAATTAAACGGCTGGCCGCCTTCAACCAGATCACCGTTGCCGAGCAGCTCCGCCGCTTCATCGAGGAGGGGATGGCGGTCAATAGCAATGCCCAGCATATCGACCTGATTGCCAGCATCATCCGTCAGGAACTGATGGCGATTTACCACCCGGCTGACATTCAGCGTTTGGTGGCCGGGCAACTGGAGGAAATATTGAAAAGATTCGAGAACACCCAGCGTAAAAGCGGCAAGACCTCCGCTGCCGGATACTTCTTGCTGTTCAAGGTATTGATGTACCTGACCGGCCATCTCAGTGCGGAGGAGTTCGCCCAGATGGCGGAGCAGACCGGACAGATGGGCGTGGAGTTTATGAAGCAGAGCAACCAGACCATCAACGATATTCTGCGAGATGGAAGCTATGCCTGCGGCACGGCGGCCAATCTGTAAACCTTGGATACGAAAGAAGCGCCCATAGGGGCTTAAAATATACCGAACAATTTAATTCCTTTTTGAAGGGAGGGAGCGCATGAAAAGCCTTGGTCAATCTGATGTAAGGATTGCCGAAGGCGACAAAGAGAAGCGTAAATTTGAAATCGGCGGGGTGATTTACCTTGTGACCGCACACTACAAGGAGCAGAGCGAAATGACTGCTACGGACAAGGTAGCCCGTTGATGGCCGAGGTGGAAGCCGGAAACGTGTCCACCATCATCGTCAAAGACCATTCCCGCCTTGGTAGAAACCGCTTTGTCATGGGCTATCTCATCGAGGAGAAGTTCCCTGACTACGGAGTGCGATACATTGCCATCAATGATTCCGTGGACACCGACAAAGGTGTGGACGAAAGCCTTGCTATCCGTGACCTGTTCAACGAGTGGCACGCCCGTGACACCAGCAAGATTGCTCGGATTCTGTGGGAGGAACAGGTCATTACGCCCACAGTTTATGATTACCGTACCTATGGCACAAATCATGTGTTTCTCAAATCAGACCAACCTTATGCTTGGAGTTCTACCACTGTATCCAGCATTTTAGAGCATGAGGAGTACATTGGCACAACAGTGAATTGCAGGGAGTACACCCCCTCATTCAAGAGCAAAAAGTCCAAGGACAACCCGCCAGAAAAGTGGCTGCGGTTTGAGAACACCCATGAACCTCTCGTTGACCGGGAAACTTGGGACATCGTGCAGAAGGTGCGTCAGGGCAAACGCAGACCCAACAAGATGGGCGAACAGGATATGCTTTCCGGCTTGG
>DDNC01000021.1:146937-147296 GCA_002340985.1 Firmicutes bacterium UBA2530
CCGATCAGTTCCTTAGGCGGGCAATGGATAAGCACCAAAGCCAGTTAAAGCGTGAGTTGTCCTCTAAATCACGGGAGCTGGAAAAGGCTCAGAAACGCATCGGTGACTTGGATAAGCTGTTCCGCAAAGCCTTTGAGCAGTTGGCATTAGAAAATCTGTCCGAAGTGCAGTTTAAGACGCTGACTGGCGGCTATGAATCCGAAAAGCAGGAGTTGCTCACCCTGTCCGGCAAGCTGGAGCAGGAAATCAGCGATGGGAAGGACACCATGCTGAACGCCGACTGCTTCATGGCGGTTGTAGACAAGTACACCGATATTCAGGCATTGACGCCTAAAATCGTGCGGGAGTTTATCGAAAAG
>DDNC01000005.1 GCA_002340985.1 Firmicutes bacterium UBA2530
TTGACATTTCTTAGCTGGACTAATACAATTCTTCCGTATAACATATAAAATATTCTTAAATCTTATAATGATAAATTTATTTAACGATACCAAGTCAGTGGTTTCAATAAAATAAGTGCATTTTTCAATTTCTTTTCTATAATTCAATAACACCTCCATCAGTACCCTCATAAGATATTTTTATTATAACATCCATTTAAGAAATAGTCTGTTCTTATTTTACTATATATAATGATATAATGATTTTTTGAAAATGCATTGTTGTTTTGATTATTGCTATTTTTAAGTATGTGAGTTATGTATTTTCTTGATATTTCAACAATTTTGTGGTATATTATCCAATATGACGTACTTTTAGGTGGTATTATGAAAATAACTGGTGTTGTTTCTGAATATAACCCCTTTCACATGGGACATGAGTATCAGATAAAAAAGGCACGTGAGCTTTCCTCCTGCGACGGTATAGCAGTTGTAATGAGCGGAAATTTTGTTCAGAGAGGTGAGCCTGCAATAATTGATAAGTTCAGGCGTGCAGAAGCTGCTGTTCGTGGCGGTGCAGATTTGGTAATAGAGCTGCCTTTTCCTTTCTCGTGCCAGAATGCTGAAATGTTTGCAGGCGCTGCCATAAGAGAGCTGAAAAAACTGAATATCAGCGCACTTAGCTTCGGTTGCGAAAGCTCAGACATAAAAATGCTTAAAGATATAGCAAGACTTCAGCTAAGCTCAGTATTTAATACTGAGGTAAAGGAAGAAATAAAGAGCGGAACATCCTACCCCAAAGCATTATCAAAGGTTATAAGCTCACACTTAGGCGAGTATGCCTTCACGCTGTCTGGCTCACCCAACAATGTGCTTGCAATAGAATATATAAAAAGTACTATTGTACATAACCTGAACTTGGACCTCATACCTGTAAAAAGAATGGGTAAGGATCATAACGACCTTTCTGCCACAGGCTCCTATGACAGTGCAACCGCAATAAGAAAGGTTCTGCTGAGCTCTGATAAGCACAATGTTTCCGTAACCGCCGACAGCATGGAAATGCTTCGTGATTTTCATAGTGAGCACAAAAGCTTCAACAGCTTCAATAGGTATCTGCAGCTGCTGTATTATAAAATACTTGAGCTGGGTCCTGATGGGCTGAATGAAATTTACGAGGTTTCAGAAGGTCTGAACAATAAAATATACGCCAATGTTTTCAAGCATGAAAATATTGATGACTTCATTGCTTCTCTTAAGTCCAAAAGATATACATATTCAAAGCTCAGGAGGATGCTCCTTAACATAATCCTTGGCATACGCCGTGAGGATATGAAAGGCTTCATGCTGTTCGGAGAAGTTTCCCCCGTAAAGGTTCTTGCTTTCAATGATGTGGGAAGAAGAATCATGAGAGAAGCTAAGGAAAGCGGCACAGCAGTGATTAACCGTTACTCGGACTACAGAAAATACGGTCTCAATGCAGAAGAGCTTCCAACATTCAGCTTGACAAATAAAGCCACAAATATCTACTACCTTACTATGGAAAATAAATATTTAAATTACGAATATACAGCAAATGCAAGATATATAAAAATATAAAATATCATAATAAAACGGGGACGAATTCCTGTGAATACTCATCCCCTTTTTAATGCTATTTTACAGGCTTATATAACGAATTAAATGCCTAAGTCTTTTGTTATTACAACCTGTGAATTCAAAGCCTGTGCTTCGGATGCATTTAAAAACTCTGAGAAAAAGCTTAGAGGAACATAAGTTATTCCATCTTCTAAAGTCGGAACTGCATAAAGCTGAATACCCGAGGTATCATCCATAGTATAGTTGTCCTTGCCTATTTCAAAGGAAAGCAGGTCGCCTACGTTAACTTTTTGTGCTTCCTGATTCCATCCTACTTCATATCCCAGTTCTTCTGAAACAGCTCTAACTGGTAGCATTATAACACCATCATCCTTTTGAATCGGTTTAACACCTTCAAGTATTTTACCGTTAACTACAACTTCGCTAAGTATTATAGGCTCATTCTCATCGAGCACCACTATTTTTGTTGGATTCGTCTGTGCAGGAATACTTTTTGTAGATACACCGTATAAAACAACAAGCTTTCTGTTGTAAAGTTCTCCCTCAAACTTGCTTCCATTCTCTGATACAATTTCTGTTTCTTCAGAAACATTTAATTTAAGGAAATTATCAGCACTTACCAAATCCTTGTTGAAAAGGTCAACCTTTATATTCAGATCAATTTCTCCCACAACTGCCACTTCTGCGGAAATTTGAGGTGGATATATTAAAATCATCGGTTTCATCGCATCATAGAATACTGTCAGAGTTTCTCCTTCAGCCAATTTATCTCTGTTTATTACATATGTATCTTCAGTAATAATAATATTTGCGGGAAGTCCGTTTTCATCTTCTATGGCTACCATTTTAGCTCCGTCTCCACTGTGATAATCAGATACCTCCTTAATTACTCCTTTGTAGGACATAAATCGTGACTTCAATTCATTTTCCTCATTAACTGAATCTTTGGCGTTAACATCCAAATTTTCATTAATCATATCGGCAAATGCCGTAAATGTTGACATTGATAGAACTGCAGCGGATAATGCTATTGCAGTAATTTTTTTAATTTTCATTTTCTTACCTCCATATTGTTTACTTGCTTTATTAGACGGCTAAAAAGAAAAAATTGTTCCCTAAAATTTGATGCTAATTTTTTCCTCAAAGTTATTTTTTATATTTATCATACAACCCCTTGTACAGAAATAAAATGTGTATGGGGGTTGTTATGTTCAGAAAAAATTTTATTCCTATATTAGTTTTGTTGTTTATATGTATTTTTATAGTCCAGCCGGGCACCGTGTCGGAGGGCGCATTTAACGGGTTGAAAATATGGCTTGTCAACATAGTTCCATACCTGTTTCCCATGTCTGTATTGTCAAACATATTGCTGCAATACAATTTTTTGTATGCCTTGTTTGAAAGGGCAGCATTCATCTCAGAAAAAATGCTCAAAAACAAATACGCACTCATACCGTTTTTTATAAGCTTCGTATCGGGATATCCGTCTGGAGCAATGACCGTCAGCACCATGGCTGGACTTAAAAAAATTAATGAGAAGGAGGCTAACTACCTTACTGCCTTCTCCAATGTCTGCAGCTTTCAATTCATAGCCGGAGCAGTGTCTTTTTCAATGCTTGGAAATTTCCAGCTATATAAGTATATAGCAGTATCTCATTTTGCAGGAGCTCTTTTATTGACTGCGCTTATGAAGGCTCCTCAACCGTCATCATCCTCCTCAAAAAAAATGAGATTAAATTATGTAGGATTTCACAAAGCCTTCAGCACGGCAATTTATAAATCAGTGTCCGGAATACTGTCTGTGGGCGGAGTGATAGTCATATTTTCGGTATTCTCAAATTTTCTCAACCACAGTCTCTCCACAGCCGCAGGTGTTCTTTCTCTGTCATCGGGAGTTAAGGATATTATCTACTCTCTTCTTGTTGGTGCACTGGAGGTTACAAACGGATGCAGCATCATTGCATCATCGGTGGCTTTGCCCCTGAGTTTAAAGCTTGTTATAATTAATTTTCTTATAAGCTTTTCAGGAATGTCTGTAATCTTTCAAACTGTGGCTGTTACAAATGAATTTGATTTTGACATAAACGGATATATTTTTTATAAATTTGTTCAGGGAGTTATATCCGTACTTGTATGCATATTGATGCTTTCTGTTTTCCCCATTAAAATATATTGATAATGATGGAACTTACAGTTATAATAATCGTATATAACGTACCGCATTGTGTATGTAGATACTAACAACAATTAACTTAATTATAAATTTTGATACATAACAGGTGATAAAATGATAGATGTAACACTTATAGGAACAGGCGGCATGATGCCCCTTCCAGGGAGATTTTTAGCTTCATGCCTCATAGAATACAACGGAAAGTCCATATTGATTGACTGCGGCGAGGGCACGCAGATTTCCCTGCAAAAAGGAAAGTTCAGTATGTGCAAAATAGAAACTATATTGGTCACACACTGCCATGCGGACCACGTGTCGGGCCTTCCCGGACTTCTGCTCACAATAGGCAATCAGGGAAGAACGGAACCACTGTATATAATTGCTCCCAGGGGAAGCACCAAGTATATTAATTCTCTTCTCATTGTATGCGGATATCTTCCCTACGAGGTGAGAATCGCGGAGCTTCATGACACAAAGCCGCAGGAATTTGAGCAAACAGGCTTTAAAATATGCTCAATCCCTCTGAAGCATCACATCAACTGCCTTGGCTACAGCATGGAACTGTATCTTAAGCCACGCTTTCTGCCGGAAAAGGCAAAGGCGCTGAACATACCGGTAAATTACTGGAAGCAGCTTCACTCCGGAAATTCTGTGAAGGTGGATGACACGGTGTTTACTCCGGATATGGTTTTAGGAGATACGAGAAAACCCATAAAAATATCATATGTAACCGATACAAGGCCGGTCAAAAATATACAAAGCATTGCCAGAAATTCTGATTTGTTCATCTGCGAGGGAATGTACGGAGAGGATGAGCAGAAGCAAAATGCAATGGAAAAAATGCATATGGTTTTTTCAGAAGCAGCAACAATTGCAAAGGAAGCCGAAGCGTCTGAAATGTGGCTCACCCACTTCAGTCCATCAATGGCAAAACCTGAACAATTCATAAATTATGCCTCTGATATTTTTCCTAACGTGAAAATAGGAAAAGATTTGATGAAGACAACCTTAAAACCTGATTAGATTAATAAATCCGCCGAAATTTTTTCGGCGGATTATTTATTTGAATTGTTTATACAAGACCCATCAGACGTACGACATTTGCCACAATCATACAGATAAAAATACCTGCCACAGTGGGAACGGCAAAGGAAATCAGTGTCCATTTGATACTCTGCGTTTCTTTTCGGATAGTCAAACATGTTGTTCCGCATGGCCAATGCATGAGTGTAAAAAGCATGGTGCAGACAGCTGTCAGCCAGGTCCAGCCATTTTTAACAAGCAGTGAATGCAATTCAGACATGCTTTCCAGTTCAGTAAGCGTACCACCTGACATGTAGCTCATTATTATCAGAGGCACCACGATTTCGTTTGCCGGAAAGCCCAATATAAATGCCATTAATATATATCCATCCAGCCCCATAAACCTGGCGAATGGGTCCAAAAAGCCTGCACAGTGAGCAAGCAGGCTCATATTTCCCACATTAATATTTGCAAGCACCCAGATAATTACACCCGCAGGGGCAGCAACCGCTACTGCACGGCCCAGCACAAAAATTGTCCTGTCTAAAACTGAGCGCACAATAACGCTGCCTATCTTAGGGCGCCTATATGGAGGAAGTTCAAGATTGAATGACGAAGGCATGCCCTTCAATATGGTCTTTGACAACAGCCTTGAAATAAGCAGTGTCATAATAACACCAAGTACAATTACTCCCGTCAGCAGCAGCGTGGAAATAACCGATTGCATATCCCCCGCCGCAGAAGCCGCAAAAAACATTGTTATAATTGCTATAAGAGTAGGAAATCTTCCGTTGCACGGAACAAAATTATTTGTAACAATGGCAATCAGCCGTTCCCGCGGAGAATCTATTATGCGGCAGCCTATTACACCGCAGGCATTGCAGCCAAATCCCATGCACATTGTAAGCGCCTGCTTTCCATGGGCAGATGCCTTGCGGAAAAAATTATCCATATTGAATGCAACCCTTGGCAGATATCCCAAGTCCTCAAGCAGTGTGAACAGAGGAAAAAATATTGCCATTGGCGGCAACATTACAGATATAACCCATGCCAATGTTCGGAAAATACCGTCAACAAATATGCCTGTAACCCAATAAGGAGCTGAATGCCTCACAAACAATGAGGTGAGCGGCTCTTCCAATGAAAACAATGCCTTTGACAGAAGACCTGAAGGAACATTTGCCCCTGTGATTGTAATCCAGAAAATACCGAACAGCAGCCCTATCATAATGGGTATTCCGGTAAGCTTCGACGTAAGTATCTTATCTATTTTACGGTCTCTGGCACTGTAGTCCTTCTTTCCGAAAACCACCGCTTCACTGCTTATATCTTCGCATATTTTTACTATTTTTGTAACAATATAATCTCTGAACCTGTCGTTTTGTATACTCTCCTTTTCTAAAAAGTCCGCAGCTTCCATGACCTTATTCAATATTTCTTCATTTTGAAGCAAATCATAGCCTAAATATTCCCTTAGTGCCAGAAGAAGGCCTTCATCGCCCTCCAGCAGCTTTATAGACACCCAACGGCTGCTTATGCCATCCGTTAAGAATTTTGCCACAGCTGTTTCCACGATATGGATCGCCTTTTCAATCTGTTTCCCGTAGGTAATCTGTATTGGATTTGTTTCCAAAGAATTAACCGTCAGGGATGTTACTGCATCCATAAGCATATCGAGTCCGACACCCGACCTGGCGCTTGTTCCGATTACCGGAATACCAAGGCGTGAAGATAAAATATCTGTATCTATGTGAATTTTCTTTTTTTCAGCCTCATCCATCAAATTTACACACAGAACTACCTTATCAGTGATTTCCAGGCTTTGAAGTACCAGATTCAGATTTCTTTCCAGGCAGGTTGCATCAGCAACCACTATTACGGCATCAGCTCCCCCGAAGCAGATAAAATCACGTGCCACCTCCTCTTCCACCGAGTTGGCCATGAGAGAATATGTTCCCGGAATATCCACAAGAATGAAGTTATTGCTCTTATGGGTATATTTCCCCTGTGCATTCGTAACGGTCTTTCCCGGCCAGTTTCCGGTATGCTGGTTCAATCCTGTCAGGCTGTTGAACACCGTGCTTTTTCCCACGTTGGGATTGCCCGCAAGGGCAATAATTTTATCCTGCGGCGTTTCTTTTTCAATATTAAGGACGGAGTCATTCAATACCCCCGACCCTGTTGATGCGCTTGTCAAGCCCATAGTTATCCCTTCCCCCCACTATAGTTTAGCTATATAATACTGTTATTTTTTCGGATACATCTGACCGCAACGCAATAACAGCACCTCTTATAAGGTAGGCTACCGGATTACCGGAAGGGCTTTTATACAGCGCTTCGATTTCAGTACCTTCCACAATTCCTAAATCAAGCATGCGCCTCCTGGTCATGCCGTCGGATTCAAGCGATACAGCACTCCCCTTGCGGCCTATTGGCAGTTGATTTAATTTTATTTGTATATTATTCATATAAAAAATCCTCCAAAAAGTAATTAGCGTAGGGTAAATTTATTTCCCTACGCTAATATATGGTACAATATAAACTATGTTACTTTATTTTTTGCCTTTTAATCTTTTAAGTCTGAAGAAATCTTCTCTTTCCTTTTCCTCAAGAACCTCGGTAATATACTTAACCTGCTCCTTGAATTTCGGTATCTGGACATATTTCAATGCGTTGGTTCTCTTCTTTGTTTTTTCTATTTCCTTGGCAAGCTTGAAAATTGAATTTTCCACCTCTGCCAACTCGTAGATTTTAACTTTAACAAGCTGAAACTTCTGTCTTGCTTCATCAAGAGATGCATTTGAATTATAGAATCCGTACACGGGATTAATCTCTTCATCATGGTTATACTTTATTGTAGGTATATCAATACCCATAACACTTTTCAGCAATATATCGAAGTTTTCCTCTTTGGGAACGCTGTATGATATATCTTCCACATTCTTAAATCCTAATGTTACATTTGCCTTCTGCAAGAATCCATAGGCTTCATTGAGAACATCATAGATTTCATTGTGCATGTTTTTGGCTTTATTGACAAAAACCATCATTTCCTTGATGAGAACATTCCTCTTTTTGTCTAAAAGCTCATATCCTTTTCTGGAAAGGAGCAGGGACGATTTTGCTTTTATCAGGTTCGATTTAGTAGGTGCTACCAACACTGCCATAACTATCTCTCCCTGTTGTAATCGTAATATTTCTCTATTAATTCCGTCTTCATACGATCAAGCTCTGCTGCCGGAAGAATAGATAATATATGCCATCCCAAATCTAATGTTTCTGTAATGCTGCGGTTTTCATTCTTGCCCTGAGCTATAAATTTGTTTTCCAGTTCCTGCCCGAACTCAAGATACAGTCTGTCTATATCGCTTAAGTCGTCCTCACCTATAATCTGAGCCAAGCTTCGTATATCCTGAACCTTGGAATATGACGCATAAATCTGGCTCTGCAGGTCGGCGTGATCCTCTCTTGTATACTCCGCTCCTATACCGTCCTTCATAAGACGTGAAAGTGACGGAAGAATATCTATAGGAGGATATACACCCTTCTGGTTGAGCTCTCTGTTCAGAACTATCTGGCCTTCTGTGATAAATCCTGTAAGGTCAGGTATAGGATGCGTAATGTCATCATTAGGCATTGTCAGTATTGGAATAAGTGTTATAGAGCCTTCACAGCTCTTCAGCATACCTGCTCTTTCATATATTGTTGAAAGGTCAGAATATAGATACCCGGGATATCCCTTACGTGACGGAACTTCCTCTCTTGCTGATGATATTTCACGAAGTGCCTCTGCGTAGCTCGTCATGTCTGTCAAAACAACCACCACATGCATGTTGTTTTTAAAAGCTAAATACTCAGCTGCCGTAAGAGCACATCTAGGTGCGGAAATTCTTTCTATTATAGGATCATCTGCTGTATTGATATACATTGCAACGTGGTCCAGAACTCCTGCTGTTTCAAAGCTTTTTCTGAAGAAGTCGGCATCGTCGTGTCTAACTCCCATAGCTCCGAAAACAACGGCGAAATTCTCAGACGTAGCACCCTTAATCTTGGCCTGCTTAACAAGCTGTGCAGCAAGCTCCTTGTGAGCCATACCGTTTCCTGAGAAAATAGGAAGCTTCTGGCCTCTTATGAGGGTCATAAGTGAATCTATGGCAGAAAAACCTGTCTGTATAAAGTTTTTAGGATATCTTCTTGCAACCGGGTTTATAGGTCTTCCGTTGATATTTTCTCTTTCTGAGGAAATTACCTGGTATGCGCCGTCAATAGGCTGGCCTACTCCGTTGAAGGTTCTTCCCAAAATATCCTTTGAAAGCGGAATTGTCAAAGGCTCTCCGGTAAATTTAACCGATGCATTATCTGTTGATATGCCGGTTGTTCCCTCAAAAACCTGAGCAATTACTTTATCCCCTTCAATTTTTATTATTTTCCCCTTACGGATTTCCTCATTACCTACTCTTATATTGATTATTTCCCCATAGGCAGCATCTTCGATACCTGAAAGAACTATTAAAGGACCTTCAATCTTTTCTAATTTTAAATATTCTTTTTTCATCTAAACACTCCCTATTCATACTTTTGTCTTAAGTCAGCAAATGTTTTAACTGTCTTTTCATTTAAAACATCCAATAACTCTAATTTATCATTTGGAATGTCATATTTTATTTTTAAAATATCCTGAATGACTTCTTCTTTTCTTATTACGGAAATAGGAATTCCTACCTTCACGCATTTCAATGCTTCTTCATAGAATGTATCTATTACCTTCAGCATCTTGTACTGTTTTTCCAATGATACGTAGGAGTCCTCCGCGTGCAGAGCGTTCTGCTGCAAGAAGCCTTTCTTGACAATTCTTGCTGTTTCCAGTATGAGAGCCTGGTCGTTTGGAAGAACATCTTCGCCGACCAGCTGTACAATCTCATTCAGCTTTTCATCTTCTTGAAGAAGTACTATCATTTTATGTCTCAGCTCAAGCATATCCGGAGCAACATTTTCTTCATACCAGTCTGCAAGCATATCCACATATCCTGAATAGCTGGTCAGGTAGTTTATTGCAGGATAGTGTCTTGCATATGCAAGTTTTTTATCCAGCGCAAGGAAACCTGAAACGAATCTCTTTGTATTTTCAGTAACCGGTTCTGAGAAGTCTCCACCTGGAGGTGAAACAGCTCCTATTATGGTTATGGTTGCTTCATGTCCGTTTAACGTATTTACACAGCCGGCTCTTTCATAGAACTCGGCAAGTCTTGATGGCAGATATGCAGGATATCCTTCTTCCGCAGGCATTTCCTCCAGACGTCCTGAAATTTCTCTCAGCGCCTCTGCCCATCTTGATGTTGAGTCAGCCATTATTGCAACGTCATAACCCATATCTCTGTAGTATTCAGCCATAGTTATGCCAGTATAAATACTTGCTTCACGGGCGGCAACAGGCATATTGGAAGTATTGGCTATGAGGACAGTTCTCTCCATAAGAGGTCTGTTTGTTCTCGGGTCAATAAGTTTCGGGAATTCTTCCAGAACGTCTGTCATTTCGTTACCGCGCTCTCCGCAACCTATATATACTATTATGTCTGCGTCACTCCATTTTGCCAACTGATGCTGTGTTACTGTCTTTCCTGTACCGAAGCCTCCCGGAAGTCCTATGGTTCCGCCCTTTGCAATTGGGTAGAATGTATCGATAACTCTCTGTCCAGTAATCAAAGGTCTGTATATAGGAAGTCTTTCCTTAATAGGTCTTGGATTTCTTACAGGCCATTGTGTGCAAAGTGTAAGTTCCACTGTTTCTTTATTTTCTTTTTCCAGCACCGCAATACAGTCATTAAGTCTGTATTTTCCGCTTGGTTTAATTTCTTTTACTTTTCCGCTCACATTGTAGGGAACCATTATTTTATGAAGAATTCGGTGCGTTTCCTGCACTGTTGCATAAACATCTCCGGCTTTCAGGCTATCTCCTGCTTTAGCGGTTACAGTCACATCCCATTCTTTTTCCATATCCAGAGATACCAGGCCTATACCTTCAGGGATAAAGTCCTTGTTCATGCTCTGAATTTTTTCAAGGGGTCTTTGAATACCATCAAAGATATTACCGATCATTCCCGGCCCCAAAGTTACGGACAAGGGAAGACCTGTTGAAAAAATCGGCTCTCCAGCTTTCAATCCTTCTGTTTCTTCATAAACCTGCACCGTAGCCACGCTGCCTTCGATTGAAACAACTTCTCCGATGAGCTTTTGCTTTCCTACAGTAACCATTTCATGAACCATAAATGAGCCCATGTTGAGACCTTTAACAACAGGTCCGTTTATTGAACTAACAATTCCTTGAATATTAGCCATTGTAATCACCTGCTTCCAAAGACTCAAATATTGTCTGCATGATGTAAGTTTTATTGTCTTCTAAAATTACATCAACAGATCTGTCCAGCTTTATGTTCTTTTCTGTTATTTCTGCAATAATTCCTCCCATAATATCTTCTGTAGTTTTGAAGATAATATTTCCGGAGTTATTTTTGCTGATTTCGTCTTTTATAAAATCGCCGTATTTTTCCTTATCCCTATTAGTTACATAAACAACTACATCATTATTAGCGTAGCTTTTTATATCTTCAGATAATCCGGATATTATTTTTGACAAATACGATTTATATTCATTTGAAGCGATAAATTCTTTCAATGTATTCCTGAAATTATCCATGAAAATATAATAGTATTTTTCTTTCAATGCCATAATATCTTTTTTTATGATTACCTTTGATTTACTAATACTCTCAGCGCGTTTTATCTCAGCTCTTTTAGATGCTCTTTCTTCTATATCCTTCGCTTCTTTATCTACGTTGTTTTTTGATTTCTCAACTTTAACTTCATATGTTGCTTCCAATTCTTTCAAATCTTCAGCCATATGAATATCCATAGATTGATTCAGAAGCTTATAAAAAAGTTTAATTTTATCTTCTATTGTAATCATATCCACCTCATATATGAATGCCAACTGAATCTCGTATATAATCTTTTATGGCATTATATTCTCTGATAGACCCGTGTCTGTCAGGAATCTCAATGATCAGAGGAGTTTTGGATTTCAGTTTGTATTCCAAGTACTCGTCTTTTATCATATCAACAATTTTTTCTGTAAGAATCAAGATACCTATATCTTGATTCTTTACAGCAGTCTTCATTTCTTTTAATGCATTTTCCCTGTCATTGACGATTATACCGTCAATTCCTGCCAACCTCAGTCCTACCCAGGTATCCATGTTATCGCTTATTAAATAAGACCTCATATTGCTTCTCTTTTCATTATTAAACGAACAGAATCAATATTGATATAATCATACCATAAATTGATATACCTTCGGCCATACCAACGAAGATTAATGTTTTACCAAGTAAGGACGGATCTTCCGAAATTGCTCCTATTGCTGATGAACCAACAGAACCAACTGCCATACCTGTAGCTATTGTTGCAATACCTGTTGCTAATGCTGCAGAAAAATATTTAATACCTTCACCTATAGAAATTCCTGCTGCTGCAGCTGCTGTTTCTGCTGCTACAGCTGTTTCTGCCATTACATTACCACCAAAAATTGTTGATATTATTGCCCCTGCCATTACGAGACCAAATGCTGAAGCTGTAGTTAAAATTGCTTTTTTAATATTTCCTTTTTTATTGTTTTTCATTGCTTTAAATCCATAAATGATTGTTCCTATTGATATAGCTGCTGCTAATACTAAAGATATAATTTGCATAATTTTAAATTCTCCTTTAAATTTGTAATTTATTTATTAGTTTAATTTTATCGGTTTAAATGCAACTCCGCCGCCCTTGAAATATTTTCCGAACATTTCATAGTAATGCAGACGAAGACTTTGAATTAATACGACCAATCCTTCAAGCGAAAGAATCAGTATGTTTCCTACAACAAGTATCAGTATTTGCAGGAAGATATTAGGCATCATTTTTGATATAACCATGAATGCCAAGAACAAGCCGGCATGGTTCAATGCAAATGCGCCTACACGCACGAAGGATATAGAATTACTCAGTGTACCCAAAATAGTTTCTATTGCTTCGAATATGCTTTCGGTCAAATATTCGCCGGGGCTTTCATGGAATAAAGGTCTGTGACCTGTTACCAAGCTTGTAAGCGGCTGCTTCATGATAAGTACAGCTAAGCTTATCAAAAGTGTTGTAAGAGGAATGCTCATTGGCACATTGAATATTCCTGTTAAAGCAACTATTGTCATAATAAAGCTTATAAAGAATATATAACCAAATATACCGTTCTTACCAAATATACCCTCTTCAATATCGCCTCTTTTCAGCGAATTAGCCGTGCCTAATACATATGACACTGTTAGTGCCAAAATACCAAACAATATACCTGCAACCAAAATCATAGGTATGTTGTCGGGGCTTAGAGGACTTCCGTGCAGTATGCCAGGAATCCACGGAAGTTCATGTTTTTCCAAGCCGAACAAACTACCGTATATGCATCCAAAAAACATTGAGCTTGCTCCAAGTCTGATTGCAACACCGCTTGCCGCTTCCATTTTCTTTCTCAGCAGAAGACCTGCCAGCACATAAACCAATCCCTGTCCTATATCACCAAACATTATTCCAAATGCCAGACAGAAAGTGATTGCTAAAATAGGCGTAGGATCAATTTCGTCATAAGCCGGCAACCCGTACATATTAACTATCATTTCAAAAGGTTTTGAGAACCAGTTGTTTTTTAATTTTGTAGGTGCAATTACATCATCGCTGAATTCCTGAGGTGTTTTCGATGAAATAAGGTATTTGTCAGTAACACTTGCAATAACTTTTTCAACCTCAGCCTTGTTCTTTTCTTCCACCCATACATCAAGGGCAAAAGCATTGTTACCAAAATCAGCTCTCTGCTCAAGCTCGGCAATTTTGTCCTCCAGCTTGAACACATTATAAATTTTAAATATAGTTTTCTTGTTGTCTTCAGTTTCAGCTTCTATTGAAGATGATAAAGAAGTTATGTCCTTCTGCAACTCGTCAATTTTAGCGTCTATCTTCACAAGCTTTTCCGCAGCGCTGCCTTCATATTCCTCAGGAATTACAAGCTCGCTCCAGTTCAGAGATTTTAAAAGATTATCTGTTTCTTCCTTGAATTGCTTAGGATAGATAATCATGTACAAATCCTCTGTAGATGACTTTATATTTCCAATTTTTAAAACAATCGCACTTAAATTTTCATAGTTTTTCTTCAGGCGTGATTTGTTTTCTGTCACAAATGAACCTATTTCATAATAGAAATAATTTAAATCGGCAATTTTATTGAAATCAACATCCTTATCTGCGATGCTGTCAATCTTGCCTTTCAACTCTAAAAGTTCGCTTATTTGCTGCCTTTTATTGTTTATTTCATTTACCCTTCCACCTATAGTAAGCTGGATTCTTGATAAATCTTTCTTTGCTTGTTCATAATCATAATTACTTTCAAGCAACAGTTTTTTATCTATTTTTAATTCCAGACCTAAGCCGCGGCTCAATTCTTCAACAGAGCTCAAGCAATCGCTGCAGCTGTTGTGAATATTGTTAGGATCTACAATATTGTAGATGGATGAACCGATTATTTCCGATTCGTATTGATGCACTGCCAGATAATTATTATAGGCACTGCTGTTTTCCACATTCATGTTTAAATGTGCATTTTCACAGAATATAAGTTCTTTTAATATTTCGTGCATATCTTCTATCGAACCTATTATTTTTAAAAGAACCATTTTTTCAATAGCCATCCAAAGCCTCCTCCCTACCTATATATTAAATGCTAAATATTCTTTTAGCTTGTCTTTAGGAACATTGTACTGAATTCCCTCGGTTATTGATGTTAAATCATTTACTATTATGTCCAATAAATAAACAAAAGATATAACTATGCCTATGTTGTGATATTTTTTAGTTTTAAGATAATCAAACATATAATAGTCTATTACAACGTTAATATCCATTTCGGCATCGTTTAAATCTTTGAAAAGGTCATACTTCAGAAAATCCTGAACCATCCCTTTGAATTCGTCTATCGACTGTGAATAGCATAATTTTTTCAATTTGCTATAGTCGATTATTTTACCGCCTTCAAGGCTGTAAATAAATATTTCCTCAGATGATATGCTGTAATACTTTAATGCTCTAAAAATCCATTGAATATTCAACAAATCTATCTTGAATCCTATTATTTCTTTGGCAGCGTTTCTATCTTCTTTGTCCAACTTTTCAGCTCTGTCAAAAAGAGACCTGTAGTATGCCATATACAATTTCATTTCAATGTGAAAATCTCTTTTTAAAGCATCTTCCTTGGTAAGGTTGTTTAAGCCGCTGTAATAGGCAGTGCCCTTGAGCTTCTTCGATAGCTGATCAATACTTGTGGCAGTCAGTAAATCGTCAAAATCTAAAGTTTCAAATAATTCCGAATGTATAAATCTGTCCTTTATACCATCCAGTGACTCTTCTCTTGATAATTTTCTGATAATTAAGCTTAAATCATTGATTTCTTCTTCCACTAAAAAAGTCTTCAGAAATTCTTTATAGTCACCGGAAAAATAATGGAGTAAATTTTCCACTTCAATCCGTCTGAATTTGCCTAATATTGTTTCAAGATTTACTCTTTGGCTTTCGCTGCTGTCAGCATCCTTAAACGCCTTTGCAAACTCCACATTATTTTTTAAAAGATCGGCAAGCTGCTCAACAGAACCGCATTCAACGAACTTATTCCAATCGCCTTTGCTCAGAATACGCCCTTTTTTTGTCGCAATCTTCGTATTTACAGCATAAAATGCCATGTTAGGGTTCATATTAACCCTCCAATACAAATAACTTGTTAAATATTTTTTGAATTAATTCAGTTTCTGCTTTTGAATAGTCTTTATCTATTGAAGCAGATATTTTTTGTATTTGTTCCTTGTGAGACTTTTCTGTCTCAATGATAAAAGCATCTGTTTCTTCGGCTATGGTCTGCGCTTTATTTTTTGCAGACGTAAGCTTTTCATCCCGATAGGCTGATATCATATTTTCGAAGTCCTGCTTTTTATTGAATAAGGTTTGTTCATTCTTTGTCTTATTCTCAAAAGCCAGAGTATCGATTTCTATAATTTGTTCAATTATATCTTTCAAATAGTCCTTCACTCCTTGTCTGTTTTTTTACATTACTTTTCATTATATCACTCTTTAAAAGTCAATTCAAATTATTAAAATACGTAATTTGCGACAATTGAAGTTTTAATATGTTGAAAACCGTTTTGATTGTATATTTGCTCCTCATATCTCTATATTGCTCACTTTTGCTTTAGAATATGCTTTTTATGATATTTATAAGCGTTAAATTAAACATACCTCCGCGTACAAAAAACTCCACGAAATTTATAGTCATGGAGTTTTTGTTTATTTTTTAATCTCTTATAAATAATTTATAATGTATTCGTTAAAAAATACCAAGTGCGAAGAAGTCATCTATCTGACCCAGCAATACAAATGCTATTGCGATAGGAACGATGAACTTGAAGCAAATGTCCCAGAATGCATACGCCTTCATTTTCAGTCCGGAAGCCTCAATTTCTTCTTTAACCGTTTCAGTTTTAAGCACCCAACCAATCAGTACTGACATTAATATTGCTCCAAGAGGCATAAATACACCCTCAGAAATCATGTCATAAAAGTCTAACCAGCAGTCGAATGCCATTCTTACTTCGCTCATTCCAAATATTGTTGCCGGAATATCTATTGTAGCACCGCCT
>DDNC01000014.1:0-25938 GCA_002340985.1 Firmicutes bacterium UBA2530
AAAAAGATAAAGCAGAAAATGTCGTAAATTACGTAAAGCATTTTTGCATAATTATTCTCTGTGCCATGGTGTATAAGCCATGTTATGCTGCAAGGCAGGAGTTGGTGCAAGCATCTCTATATCTATATAGCATAAATTACGGATTTTAACAGATATATAATGGATTAAATTCTATCTTCATGCACTTATGCTTGTTTCCCTGTTTCTAATTATTATATAAGCAGATGTATAATCATCACTGCACAGGAGGATACACAGCAATATATCTACAAAAACTTGATATGGCAGCGCATATCAACTATAATGGAAGAAAATAGGTATTCTGCCGGCACGAATTAATCAAATGCATAGTAATGGTGGTGTTTGGAGGGGATGGAGCTTTGATACAATATTTTGCATTTAGCTTGTTTTTTACAGGTGTATTTTTAAAGATATTTATTGACGAGCTTTCTGAGACAAGGTTTTTCAAAAGGGCCGAAAATATAGAAAGCAATAAGAAATCTTGTATACAGGAGCTGCATAGACATAAGGCTGCAACGCCGACAATGGGCGGTATCGCTATTAATCTTACATTGCTTGTTTCTACTGTAGTTTACAGTATCTCAACAGGCAGAATAATATGGACTAATATTTTTTTGTTGTTATTTGGCCTGATGGGGTTTATTGATGATTATATCAAGGTTAAGAAAAAGAGGGATGGTGTAACTCCGAGGGAGAAGTTAGCCGGACTGATAATTATAGGAGCAATTACAACTGTATATTTAATTGCTTCCGGACGGATAGATACTCAGATTATGTTCCTGTTTACAAGTGCTTCTATAGAAATAAATATGTATGTGTATGGTGCTTTGATGGTTTTTCTGATTGTTTTATCAAGTAATAGTGTCAATATTACAGACGGAGTCGATGGACTTGCGTTGGGGGTATGCTCCATAGTCTTTATTTTCATCGGAATAGCCGCATATCAATTAAGAGCTGATGATGTGCTGTTTGGAGCTATAGTTATGGAAGGAGCTTGTCTTGGTACTCTGATTTACAACAGATATCCTGCTAAGATTTTCATGGGAGACACAGGCTCTCTTCTTTTAGGCGGGACAATTGCGGTATTTTTGATTGAATTGAACATACCTCTATGGATTATTCCTGTACTTTGTGTTTGTATTTTTGAAACAATCAGCGTGATAATACAGTTGTTTTCATTGAGGTGCTTTAATAAGAGGATATTCAGGATAGCGCCTTTCCATCACCATCTGGAAAAGGGTGGGTGGAAGGAAAATACCATTACATTGACATTCTGCATTGTTACCCTTGCGGCATGTATTATTGCATACATGGGCTTGGTGGCATAACGTGACGAATAGTATGTACAGGAGGTACTTATGATAAAAGCGGGAATTATCGGTGCAACCGGATATGCGGGGCAGGAATTAATAAGGCTGCTATACGGTCATCCTGAAGTAAAAATTACTAAAATTATATCGGAAACATATATCGATAAAAGATACTCTTATGTATACCGGAGTTTTACCGGGTTTAGTCAAGAGAGCTGTTTGGCTCTTGATTATGAACCTATTGCCGACGGTCTCGATGTGCTGTTCACATCTCTGCCATATGGTGTCTTGATGGAGAAGCTTAATGATGACATATTAAACAACGTAAAAGTTATTGATCTCGGAGTGGACTATCGTTTAATGAACAGCTTGGAGTATAAGCAGTATTATGGCAAGGAGCATAAATCCATTAATCTTTCTTCCAGGTTTACCTATGGACTTTGCGAGTGGAATGAAAATGAGATACAAGCTGCAGAAAACATTGCTAATCCGGGATGCTTCGCAACGGCAATCCAGCTTGCACTGCTGCCGCTCATTAAAGAAAAAACAATTTCGACCGAGGTGACGATTGACGGAAAATGTGCGTTGTCTGGCTCAGGCAGGACCCTTACGCTTGGAACTCACTTTGCGGAGGCGAACGAATCGGTTAAGCCTTACAAAATTATAAATCATCCACACAAAATAGAATCTCGAAAAGCAATTGAGTATTTTACTAATGAACAAGTAAGGCTAACCTTTGTACCTCATATTGTTCCTATGCAGAGAGGCATACTTATTACCTGTTATACCAAGCCTGAAATAAAAGTTGACTATGATTTTATCAGAAACATATATGAAAAGTATTATCATCACAAGCAGTTTGTTCAAGTATTGGATCGCGGCATGTATGTGGAAACAAAATGGGTCAGAAATTCAAACATGTGCCATATAAATTTTGAGGTTGATGAGCAGGATAATTCATTAATCATATTTGCGGCAATTGATAATTTAATAAAAGGAGCGGCAGGGCAGGCTATACAAAACCTGAATATAATGAATGGGTTCCCTCAAGGTATGGCAATTGATTATGTGCCCACATGTATTTAAAATCAGTTCAACCATGTACCTCGCAACTTGATATACCTCTGTCTAAGATACATCAAGAGCAGAGTAAATATGACCATATGAAAGAGTGATTAAATCTGCTCAATTTCATATGGTCAATTATTTTTTTAATCATTCATGTATATCTAATTTAACTCTCAGTTTTTCAAGCATATCCTTTGTCATTGAATTCAGGTCGTACTCGGGATTCCAGTCCCATTCTTCTCGGGCGGAGGAATCATCCAGCGAGTTTGGCCACGAATCGGCTATTTCCTGTCTTATAGGATCGACGTCATAATTAAGTTCAAACTCCGGTATGAATTTTCTTATGGATGTGGCCAGCATTTCAGGGTCGAAGCTCATTGCGGTAACATTAAAGGCATTTCTGTGCTTCAGCCTCGTTGGATCTGCCTCAATCAAATCAATGATTGCGCTTAGTGCATCCGGCATATACATCATATCCATGTAGGTTCCCTTCTGGATGAAGCTTGTGTATTTTTTGTTTTTCAAGGCTTCGTAATATATATGTACTGCATAGTCTGTTGTTCCGCCTCCGGGAAGAGTCTTGTGTGAAATGAGCCCAGGGAAGCGTACTCCTCTCGTATCTACTCCAAATTTTTTAAAGTAGTAGTCACATAGTAATTCACCGGATGCTTTAGTTACTCCGTACATGGTAGAAGGTCTCTGAATCGTATCCTGCGGTGTCTTGTCCTTGGGGGTAGAAGGCCCGAAGGCTGCAATGGACGATGGAGTAAATACCATGCAGTTTTTTTCTTTGGCTGTTTCGAGGACATTGTATAGTCCGTTCATATTTACATTCCAGCATTGCTGTGGATCTCTTTCACCTGTGGCCGAAAGAATTGCCGCAAGGTTTACGATGGTGTTTATTTTGTATTTATCCACTGTAGCTGCCAATGACGCCGGGTCATTTACATCAACTGTTTCAAATGGACCCGATGCAATAAGCTGCTCATGTCCTTCCTTTATTCTTCTGTTGCTTGCAACAACATTGTCTGAACCGTAAATTTTACGCATTTCTGTCGTTAATTCGGAGCCTATCTGACCTAATGCTCCGGTAATTAATATTTTTCTCACAATACACCTCCATTTTTATTGCTGATTTTTTATTTACATATATCTTTTATCATCATCTCTGATTGAGAATTGCTGCTAAGCTACATTTTACTATAGATTAATTCTGCGAATTGTCCATATTTTTTTACTTCTTTTAGATAAAATCGCTTTAAAGCTTCTTGCTGCGCAAATAGGGGTATTCCTTTACCTAATAATACAGGGGCAATCTGTATTATAATATTATCTACCATATCGTTATCTAACAGGGGAGCTAATATTGTATTTCAACCTATAACCCAAATGTTTTTATCCTTATTAATTTTCTTTACAAATTCAATAATATCATAATTTACAGGAATAAATCCATTTGACGATAAGCTTTCTGCATGTGTAAAAACATAATTTTGGGTAGTTGGATAAAAGCTGCCGATGTTTTCCATGCCTTTAATTTCATTAAATGTTCTTTTGCCCATTATGGTAATATCCATACTTTTATAGAAGTTCTCATATCCCGTTTCTTCAACTGAACCTGTTTGATAAAGCCAGTCTAGATTATGATTTTTGTCAGCAAGGTAGCCGTCCATAGTTACGCATCCATAAAAAAACACACTCATTTTTTACCCCTTTTTTCAATATATATTATTTGACGTCTTATTTATATTATATCATAAAGTGTTATGAAACAAAAGTATTTCCCACATGAGAGAGCATGTAAGAATACATATTTACGGTTGCGAAATATGGTGTTTTGAGATGATTTTTTTGTAAATTAATTTATAAATATCGAATTTTGGAAATTTTGGTACAAGAATTGGAAGAAGTATGTTATAATTTAACTAACAGAATTATTGAATCTACGGCCAAGCCGTGTGGATATGAATTCAATGTAACACCGGCTTGAATTAAAAATAAGAAAGAGAGTTGGAAATGAAAGAAAAGATAAATACTGTATTATTTGACTTAGATGGAACCCTGCTTCCATTTGATCAAGATGAATTTATTCTCGGCTACTTCAGCCGCCTTGCAGCAAAGATTATTCCCATGGGCTTTGATAAGGAAGCGTTTATTAAGGCAATTAAGGCTGGAATGGGAGCTATGATTTCCAATGACGGAACGAGGACAAACGAAGAGGCTTTTTGGGAAGTGTTCGAAGTGGTGCTCCATGTAAAGAGAGAGCAGCTTTTGGACATGTTCTTAGAGTTTTATAAAAATGAATTTAATGAAGTGAAGGAAATTGTGCCTGAAGGAATAAGCAGGAGAGAGCTGATAGACAATCTGAAGTCCAGGGGATATACTCTGATACTTGCTACAAATCCATTGTTTCCAATAGAAGCTGTGGCTACAAGGCTATCCTGGATTCAGCTGTCACCTGAAGATTTCTCACTTGTGACAACATTTGATAACAGCAGATACTGCAAACCAAGCATTGAATATTTTCAGGACATTTTATCGAAGATTAACAAGAGGCCTGAGGAGTGTGTTATGATTGGAAACAATACGCTTGAGGATATGATATGCGAAAAGATAGGTATTACTGCAGGCCTGGTGATTACTAACCTCGAGAATAGAAGCAATTATGATATTAACCAATTCACTCACGGAACACTTGAAGAAGTAGCTGAAGCACTTTTATAATAAAAAAGGAGGTAAATTATGGGTAGAACGAGTTTTGCAGGATTAGTATTGCTGCCTTTATTTTATTTAATTCCTGCGGTTATATTGTATTTCACAGTTAAGCTTGCCGTGAAGCACGCCATAAGGGAATTGAAAAATGAAAATATTTTGTAATTAAGACGGCGGCCTGCATGGCCGCCGTTAGTTCAATTTGACGATGATGAGCTTGCCGCAGCTGCAGAGCTTGCGGCTATTGCCGCACACATGGCTGCCTGTTGTGCAATTATCAGCGAAATAGTGCTGTTAACCGCTGCAGTTTGCATTGTATCTTTATTAAGGAAGTCCTTTTGTGCTATAATTCCGGCATGCATGAGACGTTGCTTGCGCGTAATGCTGCTGAAAAATCCGAATCCCTTTTGTTGTGACAGCCAATCATCAATCTCGGAGATTTCTTGAATAATTCCATCCAAATCACCACCGGACACTGCCAGAATACCCAATGTTGGTAGTTCATAATCGGTACCGTATTTATGTCCAGCATTCTTTAATTTTTCGAAAAGGTCCATTGTTTTTCTGCACTTGCTATCTGAATCCCCATTACAGAGTGCCAATACATGGCTGAGTGACTGAACGGCGTTAGAAGAAAAGAAGTTAGGCTTTAAGCTGCGATAGCATTGCTCTGAATCCTCAATCATAGCAACATCTTCCTTGTCTGAAAGAGCCATTAGCCCACAGAATGCACTGTCTTCACTGGACGTCAGAAATGGATGCTCCTTTTTCATCAGGTTGTAGATTAACCGTGTTCTTGATGCTATTTCTTCATACTGAGAAGGCTGAGACATCTGTGCAATAATCATTGCAGCAAGAGGCAGATAGGAAGATGTCCAGAAATCTTTCTTCAGCAACTCATATACCAACAAGCTGTTTTCTAATGTTTGTTTCGGATTGCTGCTGGTTGCCAGCAGTGCAGCAATCGGTGACCGTGCGGTGCCTCGAAAGTTAGAGAAAACACTGACTTTCTGTTTAAGTAGGTTTTTACATTCCTCCAATACTGTCTCATCTGCCATGATATCCTTTGATGTAAATATTCCTGCGCAGGCAAGGTTAATCAATCCACCATCCCAAGAGAAAACAGATTTAATACGATCACGGTTTTCAATTAATTGTTCACAGCTTATGCGAGTATGTTCTTTCATGATATCCTCCTCTATTTCAATGATTTTCTTTTATGGTTAATATTTAGGATAAGCGCTGAATTCTATTATTCAGTTTGTTATTTTATATTATACTATATCATAAAATCTACTAAAAATAAAGGCGTTTCCATGTTAAGGCGCAAACATAGAATATGGGTGCCGGTATTTGTAACATAAGGATAGATATGCTATAATAAATAAAATACTGGTAAAAACCGTTAATATGAGTAAAACGGAGGGAAGAATAATTGAAAATATTAGTGATAGGCGGAACGGAATTTGTAGGCAGAGCAGTCGCAGAGTATATGATTTCAAGGGGTCATGAAGTGTCTATATTTACACGTGGAATCAGAGAGCCGGGCTACAACGGAATTCAGATTCATTACAAGGGAGACCGCAGGAGTGCGGCCGATGTTGAGAATGCAATTAAAGGGGAAGAGTTTGATTATATTTTGGATATTTCAGCTTATGTCCTGTCAGATGTTGAAAATCTACTTAATAAGGTAAATACGAAAGAACTTAAAAGATATATTTTTCTCAGCACTGGTTCGGTATACGAACCCTCAAATGAGCATATGAATGAAGAGCAGGCAAGAGGGTTTAACGAAAATTGGGGGCAATATGGTATGGATAAGCTTGATATTGAAGATTATCTGTTCAGATTGCACAAGGATGAAGGACTCCCTATGTCCATAGTGCGACCTACCTATATATATGGAAAAGGAAATAATTTATACAGAGAAATATATTTGTTTGAAAGACTGGAGAAAGCTCTGACAATTCCGATTCCGGACAGTGGCAACAGGGTGCAGTTTATTTATATAGACGATTTGATGAAATTCATCGAAAGTATTCTGTTTGAAGATAAAGCCATAGGTCAGGCGTATAATATTACACATCCTGAGGCAGTCACATGGGAAAAACTCATTTACACAGCCGCAAATGTCATGAACACGGACACAGTCAAAATTAAAAAGATAAGCTGCACAGACTTAAAACCAAGAGAGTATTTTCCGTTCAGAGACTGCACATATCTGCTTGATACCAATAAGGCCGATGCCCATAGACTGACCATGCCCTCAATAGACCTTGCAGAAGGCCTTAGGCTCTCCTATGAATGGTACAGAGATACAAAGCCTGTGCTTAAAGACAATAAGATGAATAAAATTGAAATAGTATTAGAATGATTGCCTCATAGTAGAATTCTATAATATAAAAATTCTGTGGATGTAAGCTTATATAATAATGAAGACAGAGCTATATATTATTTTTGGCTTTTTGTGATGGAGAAATATATATTAATGATGAAGTTAACGATAGACATTACTCTCTATATAATAAAAAAATTATTAAACTATATTAAGAAAATGGGAGAATACCCATATGAAATATTTAATTAAAGCTAAAAACCTTGGGTATAATTATATATAATACATGTACCGGGAGGAAATTATGTCAAATGAGGAACTGATAAGCTTATTGAAAGTACGTTTTGAAAAAAATATGAATCTTCATGAGGGTATTGAATGGGCTAAAGTACAGGCGAGGCTGGAGGCTGATGACGGAAAGCTTTGGTCGCTGAGTGAAATGGAGAGAACAGGCGGTGAACCGGACGTTGTGGGTTATGACGAAGCAACGGGGGAATATATTTTTTATGACTGCTCTCCGGAAAGTCCCGCAGGTCGCAGAAATACCTGCTATGACCGAGCAGGGGAGGAAGAGAGAAATAAAAAGGGTGTATATCCGGGAGGAAATGTAATTGATATGGCTGCCGCCATGGGAATTGAGCTTTTAACGGAGGAGCAGTACAGGGAGCTTCAAAAACTGGGGAAGTTCGATATGAAGACGTCAAGTTGGGTGAAAACTCCTGATGATATCAGGAAATTAGGAGGGGCCATATTTGCGGACCGGCGTTACGGACATATTTTCATATATCACAACAGTGCGCCTTCCTTCTACAGTGGTAGGGCATTTCGTGGTTTGTTAAGAGTGTGAATTCAAGCCTTAGAGTAATAATAAAAATGAGGCCGACAGATTCGCCCTTTCGGGGCACAACTTGCCGGCCTCTTATAATTAATTAAGCTTCAATTTCTTCCTCGGACGTCTCATCTTTAACACTGCTGCCGCGTCTTACTTCAACTATGGAAAGTACACATTGTTCAGGATCGATTTCTGGAACAATGCCCTTAGGGAATTCTACGTCTTTGATATTTATATTTTCAACGCCTTTAACATTTGAAACATCAATTACTATATCGTCGGGAATATCCTGTGGAAGTCCTTTTACACGGATAAAATCCATTTGTGGAAGAACCATAAGTTTTTTGAATTCAAGAGAATCCAGACCTTTGAGTCTTACAGTTAAATCCGCTCTGATTTCTTCATTCAGCGACACCTGCTGTAAATCAACATTCAGCATTTCCCTGTTGATTGTGGAATACTGAATATCCTTAACCATTCCCGTAACCGAGCTATCGCCATCCATAGCAAGCTTGAAGAGCGCATTTCTTCCGTATGTGCTGAGGCTCCTTCTCAGTTCATCCGCCTTAATCAGAACTGAAACGGATTCCTTCCCTCTGCATGAAATGCTTGCAGGAACATATCCATCCCTGCGCAGCTGCTTGTTATTTTTGCTGCTTACAGTACTTCTTTTTTCAACTGTTATTACACCTAATTCTGACATTGTATATCCTCCTTAAAAAATATGCTAAGTTTAATAACACCCCGCTAATAAAGATTATTAAAATAGGCTAAACATTTACTAAGCTCAACCTTTATTAATTCGTACTTAATCATACCAAGATTTAACATAAATGTCAACCGATTTACAGCAGTCAGTATATGGCAAGGCATTCGTTTAATGACAGTTATTTATGTTACGGCGGATTTGCCTGCTCGGTTGACCATTCCGGTATTAAATGTTATAATAATGACAATAAAATTAGTAAATCTGGTAGGAATGTAAGAAAATTGTAATTGAAGGATGATATGCATGAAGAATCACAGGATAATTATTAAAAGAAATCTTGTTATTTTAACATTTATATTAACCATGAAATAAATGAAAGCAACACCTATAAACCGGATGTGCTGCTAAGCCCTTCAATAGAAGATTTTATTAATGGCAATGATGTTGTTTTAAATTATGTTTTGCAATAATCCAATAAGATTATTTGAGGGAGGTAATATAATGAAGATGCCTGTTTTGTTCGTCGGTCACGGTTCTCCGATGAATGCCATTGAAAATAATGAATTTACAAGGACATGGAAAGAGCTTGGCAAGGTTTTGCCTAAGCCTGAGGCAATATTGGCAATCTCAGCCCATTGGTATACGGAAGGAACTCGTACCTCTGATGCGGAGGTTCCTGCAATGATTTATGACATGTACGGTTTTCCCGAAGAACTGTACGAACTCAAATACCCTGTAAAGGGTTCACCAGTACTTGCAAACAAAATTAAGTCAAGAATCGGTGAGCACCTGATCTTTGATAATCGTTTCGGTATTGACCACGGCAGCTGGTCTGTGCTCTGCCAAATGTACCCGGAGGCGGATATTCCTGTGGTTCAGCTTAGTGTAAATTGCAATGAACCGGCGAGAAAGCACTTTGAGATGGGGGAGGCTTTAAAGGTGATTCGTGAAGAAGGTGTTCTCATATTTGCCAGCGGCAATGTAGTACATAATCTTGCATTAGTGAACTGGAATATGGCAGGAGGCTACGAATGGGCACAGGAATTTGATGATTATATTAAATTTAGTATTCTTCATAGAAATCTTGATGCGGTTATTGACTGGCATACTGCGGGGAGTAGTGCAGATAAGGCATTTTATACTCCTGACCACTACTATCCTCTACTTTACGCGCTTGGTGCATCCGAAGCGTCAGACGAGACAGAAGTGTTTAATGACAAATGCATCATGGGAGCTATGTCAATGACAGGATACCTGTTTAAATAACAAAGCTATATTAAACAAAGGTGACGCAGTCCCCTTATTCAAGAAAATTTACAGACATAAGCTTTGCTGTGTCTGATGCTTCTGTTGCTGCCTTGTAGATTGAGTAATTATTTATGGTTATTTCGCTGGAAAAGCTGCATCTTACTCCGATTAATTCTTCAGGGTAATCCTGTGTAGAATCATATTCAACATTTATATCTTCTGCTTTCATTCCTGAATTCATATCTTCTTCGAAAACGCTCACAGTTTCATCACCATTTTGAAATAGCCGTAGTTGTAATTTTTTATTACAGAATCCTTACCGTTACTGGAGCTGTTTCTATCAAAATATCTGAAGCTTATTTAGTGCAGTTTTTTTGCTGCTTGAATGAGTTCATAATCAAAAACATTGCTAAAAGCGGGATACAAGTCAAAAGCCTTATACAGTCAGGGGAAAAAGTGAAAATAATTACCACGTTTTCAGCTTCATAAATTTATCCACCATACTTTCAGCGTCCTCAACTATCTGATTGTCAAAGTTCATATAGCTCAGCAGCTTAATGGCATTTCTTGTCTGGGATGGACCATACTTCAGCTTGTAGTCGAAATGTATTCCGTCGTCGGTGATGTGCTCGCTGAAATGATAGTTGTCATATTCATTTTCCAAAATACAGGTAAGCTCAATATCGTGGGAAGCTGTCATACAGAGGCAGTCTGTGCTGTGGAGATACTTCAGCACGGCTGCCGAGGCGGCAATACGCTCGATGGTGTTTGTTCCTTTCAATATTTCGTCTATAAAGCATGTGCAGGAAATATTCTGCACTTTATTCAGTATTCTTTTCAATGATTTTATTTCCTTTATAAAGTAGCTTTCTCCTTCTGAAATACTGTCGCGAACAGCCATTGAAGTAATGACCAGTGAAGGTCTGAGTTTGAACTCCTTTGCCGCACATGTATGTATTGTTTGTGCAAGTATGCTGTTGACAGCCAGAGACTTAATAAATGTAGATTTTCCGGAAGCATTTGAGCCTGTAATAATGCTGCTTCTGCTTATTATTCCGCTGTTTGGAACAGGATCGGAAACCAAAGGATGATATAAATTTTCAAAATGTATGGATGCTTCATTGTGAAAAGAAGGCGTGCAAAAGAAGGGCATGCTTTTTCTCAATGAAAGTGTGCAAATTGCCATGTCTATTTCTCCGATACATGTGTAAAGCATATGAAAGTCCTGAGAATATTCAGCAATCCTGCGTATTGCGTTGTTGTAATTTCTAATGTCGATAAGAAATATAATTTTGATATATTCCATAATAACAGCCATATCTGAGAAATCCCTGTGCAATATGCCGGAGATTTTTGTTCGGAGATGTTTAAATGAATTGAAGCTTTTTTTCAATTCACTAAAATAAGGTGCTGATTCAAGGGATTTGTCCCTGCATATTTTATTGGCGCACTGAAGTATGGATGAAAAATATTTTATTGCAGAAAGCTCACTTTCTATTTTTGACTTAGTGCTGTAGTATACAAATCCGTTTAAAATAGCTGAAAATATGAAGAATATTATTCCTGATTCAATATTAAAGATAGCCATAAGTATGCATATGACAGGAATAAGTGTTAATATCTTGTATATGTACGGATGCTTCAATGCTTTTGCATCAGCATCAAAAATAAATGAAGCCATACCGTTATAGTTGTATTTTCCGGTTTTCGCAAGATTTATCTGCAGCTTCAGCCTGTTGTCAGGATTGTTTTCAAGATAGGAAATGAGGTCCTCTCGTTTCAAAAGAATATCTTTATCCGCCTGCGCACGGTGTAGTGTGTCATACAGGTATTCATCACCAACGGAAGTAAGACATGAATTAATACGCATAAATACGGGGTTCATGTCCAAGTCATCCCAGGTTATGCTGTCTATTGCTTCTAAATTATCATTATGTGTTTTTTTATACCGATGGTAGCTGCCGATGCTTTCAAAATCACATTTTTTTTGCAGTGGTATTTTACCGAATGAATCAACAAGACTTTTTTTCAAGTTTATATTTGATCGTATAGATGATATTACCAGTGCGACGATTATAACCAACGAAAAAACTGTAAGATATAATAAATAGCTCATTTTTTCCTCTTTATTTTCTTATAATATGATTGAATACAATACTAAATTTCATTCTTTTTAATGGGTTAGTTTTTACTTTACATCCATTATTATACCATATCGCCCAAAGAAATGTAAGAAAAACTGCAAGACCGTAGCTGTTGTATTCAAAGTTTTTGACAAACAACACGGGGCGTAGTATAATCAAGAATAGACTTTTAGGGACTTTCTGGTCTTGCGGTTAGGAAGTTCTTTTTATATATGGAGGTTATAATGGAAAACAAGAAAGTAATATTCAGCGGAATGCAGCCTTCCGGTTCTCTTACACTGGGAAATTACCTTGGAGCGCTCAAAAACTGGGTTAATCTGCAGAGCGAATATGATTGCTACTATTGCGTGGTTGACATGCATGCCATTACAGTGCCAAAGGAACCTAAGGATTTGAGAAAGAACACTCTTGAGGTTCTTGCAAACTATATTGCTGCGGGTCTGGATCCTGAGCAGGTTACATTGTTTATACAGTCTCATGTCTCAGCTCATGCGGAATTATCATGGGTGTTAAACTGCTTCACCTACTTTGGAGAGCTCAGCAGAATGACACAGTTCAAGGATAAATCAAAGAAACTTGAAAGCAGCTCTATACCGGCAGGACTGTTTACATATCCGGTGCTGATGGCTGCTGACATCTTGCTGTATCAGGCCGATTTGGTACCTGTTGGAGAGGATCAGAGACAGCATCTGGAAATTACCAGGGACGTGGCACAAAGATTTAACAACCGCTTCAGTGATACGTTTAAAATTCCGGAGCCGTTCATATCAAAGGATGGGGCAAAAATAATGAGCTTGCAGGACCCCACAAGCAAAATGTCAAAATCAGATTCAAATGAAAATTCGTACATTGTACTCATGGACAGTCACGATGCTATAAGAAGAAAGCTGAAAAGAGCTGTAACAGATTCCGAAGGAATTGTGCGATACAGTGATGATCAGCCTGGAGTAAAGAATCTGATAAATATTTATTCAAAGATAACAAACAAAACAAATGATGAAATAGTAGCATACTATGAGGGAAAGGGCTATGCGCAGTTTAAGGATGATGTGGCTGAAGTAATAATTGAAGAACTGAAGCCTATTCAGGAAAGAATCGATTATTTGTTAAAAAATAAAGATTACCTTGAAAAAATCTATGTTCACGGAGCCGAAAAGGCAGAAACTGCAGCAAGAAAGACTCTCAGAAAGGTTTATAAGAAGGTAGGATTTGTACCGAGATTTTAGCATATTTGGAGGAAGTATGATTGTAATAAAAAATGGTATTGTTAAGACCATGGCAGGCCGTGATATCGAGAACGGACAAATAATTATTGAAAATGGAAAAATAAAAGCAGTAGGAAAAGACCTGGATATACCGGAGGAAGCAGAGGTCATAGATGCGGCCGGGTTAATGGTAACTCCCGGATTTGTGGATGGTCACTGTCACATAGGAATGTGGGAAGAGGGTATAGGTTTCGAAGGTGAGGACGGCAACGAGGATACAGAGCCAATAACGCCACAGCTCAGGGCAATAGATGCAATAAATCCCATGGACCAGGGCTTTCAGGATGCCATAGAAGGCGGCGTTACAACTGCCGTAACAGGACCGGGAAGTGCCAATGTAATCGGAGGAACATTCCTTGCCATGAAGACGTACGGCAAAAGAGTGGATGATATGGTAATAAAGGATCCTGTTGCAATGAAAATTGCATTTGGAGAAAATCCGAAGAGGGTATATGAAGAACAGCATAAATCACCTGTTACAAGAATGGCAATTGCGGCATTGCTGAGAGAAACATTATATGAAGCTAAGCAGTACAAGGAAGATTTGGATGCATCTGTAGAGGATCCAGACAAGAAGCCCGATTTTGATATGAAGCTTGATGCGCTGCTGCCTGTCATGAGAAAAGAAATTCCCATGAAGGCTCATGCACACAGAGCGGATGACATATTTACGGCGCTGAGAATTGCTAAGGAATTTGATGTGGAAATTACCCTGGACCACTGCACAGAAGGACATCTGATAGCAGAGGAGCTTAAGGCGGCGGGAAAGCCGTGCCTCATAGGTCCTACGTTCGGCTCGAGAGTTAAATATGAGCTCAGGAATAAAAGCTTTGAAACTCCGAAAATATTGTTTGATGCCGGTATAAAAATTGCCATAATTACCGATTCTAATGTTATACCAATACAGCATATTCCCATGTGCGCAGGGATGGCGGTAAAGGCCGGTCTTCCTGAAGAGGAAGCATGGAAATCAATAACCATCAATCCTGCGGAAATTGCAGGCATCGCAGACAGGGTTGGAAGTATTGAGGAAGGCAAGGATGCGGATATAGTCATATTCAAAGGCAATCCTCTGCTGGATGTTGATTACGAAACGGCTATGACCATAATTGACGGGAAGATTGTTTACAAAAATCCTAAAGTAATGAAATAAGATTGAGGGGCGCATGAGCGTCCCGATTTCATATAGTGGGCAAAATTGCTGATATGAATAAAAAAATTTGTTTTAGAATAAAAAAAACTTGCAAAATGTCTGCAGAAAGAATAAACTAAGCAGTGGAAAAAAAGAGGATGGTAAATATGAAAAATAAAATAATTAATATAGCGGTAATAGCCCACGTCGATGCGGGAAAGTCCACATTAGTAGATGCTTTTCTGCAGCAGAGCGGGATTTTTAGAGAAAATCAGGAATTAGTTGACCAGGTAATGGATTCTAATGCTATAGAGCGTGAAAGAGGAATAACCATTTATTCAAAAAACTGCTCTGTAATGCATGGAGATTATAAAATAAACATAGTAGATACTCCCGGACACGCCGACTTTTCATCTGAGGTTGAGCGTATTATGAAGACTGTTGATACAGTTATCTTGCTTGTGGACTCAATAGAAGGACCTATGCCTCAGACGAGATTTGTTCTTCAGAAATCACTTGCCATAGGCCTGAGACCTATATTGCTTATCAATAAAATAGATAAAAAAAATCACAGGGCAGAAGAAGTTGTTGACATGGTATTTGACTTGTTCGTGGAGCTTAATGCAACAGATGAACAGCTTGATTTTCCAATACTTTACGGAGTTGCAAAGCAGGGAATCATACAATACGAACTGGATAAGCCAAGTGACAGCATCGATCCATTGTTTGAAACAATCATAAATCATGTGCAGCCGTATCCGGACAGAGATGGTGATGATTTACAGACGCAGATATCTTCCCTTGCGTATGATGAATATATAGGCAGATTAGGCATAGGAAGAATAACATCAGGTACAATCAGAGAAGGTCAGACCGTATCCGTTGCAAAGCATGACGGAACAGTGGAGAAGCAAAAAATATCAAGCATATTCATATATCAGGGACTCAGCAGGGTGAGCGTGAAGGAAGCGGCAAGCGGAGATATAGTTGTTGTATCAGGCGTTTCAAATATTTCCATAGGAGATACAATCTGCACCGAAAACAAAGTGAACCCAATGGAGACTATCAAGATTGAGGAACCTACCCTGTCCATGAACTTTTTGATAAACACGTCACCATTTGTAGGCCTATCGGGAAAATATGTAACTACAAGGCATCTTAAGGCAAGACTTGAAAAAGAGCTTGAGGTAAATGTAGGTCTGAAGGTTGAGGCTTTAGAGGACGCAGTTGACGGATACAAGGTATCTGGAAGAGGAGAGCTTCATCTTTCAATACTTCTTGAAAATATGAGAAGAGAAGGCTATGAGGTTGCAGTATCAAGACCGGAGGTAATTCTTAAGAAGATTGACGGGGTTGTGATGGAGCCTATTGAAAGAGTGTTTGTAAACGTGCCGGAAATATATTCGGGCTCGGTAATTTCAAAGCTCAACGTGCGAAAAGGCGTTATGACATCCATGACACCGGACGGAAACTATGTGAAGATTGAATACATGGTGCCTACCAGAGGCCTTTTAGGATACCGTACAGAGCTCATAAACGACACTAGGGGAGAAGGTACAATTGTGAGAACCTTCGACCATTATGAGAAATATAAAGGAGAAATTCCTCAAAGAATTAACGGAGTTCTTATTTCCAGTGAGGAAGGGGATGCCATAGCATATTCCCTGAACAACCTTGAAAGCAGAGGAACATTATTTATCAACCCAGGAGAAAAAGTATACGAGGGAATGATTGTAGGAATGTGTGCAAGGGGAGAGGATATTACCGTAAACCCGTGTAAGGCCAAGAAACAGTCAAACACAAGATCCTCATCTGCAGACGATGCAATTAAATTAAGCCCTCCGAGAATTATGACTTTGGAGTCGGCGCTGGAGTTCATAAATGACGATGAGCTGGTTGAGGTAACTCCTGACAACATAAGGTTGAGAAAGAGATATTTAACAGAAATGGAAAGAAGAAAGAACGCAAATAAGCTTAAAGCTTCTAATTAGTTAGATAAAAGAGCTATTCTTCACAGGGTGGAGAATAGCTCTTTTATTTCTTAATTTTCGGGATAATTCAAATTTTCTTCCTTTAGATTACATATTACTTCTTTGTAAAATTTCGCAGCCTCATATTTTGCCATGGGCATATTCATGTCAAGGTAGTTGCCGCAGGAACGTGGGTCTGCGCCTGGTATCTCACCTTCATAATTCATTATGAATTCAAACATTTCCTTTATAATACCAACAACGTCCTCTGATTTCAAATCTCCCTTGAATATGACATAAAGACCTGTTCTGCAGCCCATGGGTCCGAAATATATGGTCAATGTATCATATTGCTTGTGGTTCCTTAAAAATGTTGCTCCCAAATGCTCGATTGCATGAAGCTCCGCGGTATTGATAACAGGTTCATTGTTGGGCTCCTTCATTCTTATATCAAATGTAGTGACCGTATTTTCTCCCACAATATCCTTTCTTGAAACATATATACCTCGTTTTAACAACAGGTGATTTACCTGAAAGCTTTCAATTTTTTTCATCACAATCTCCAATCGTACAGTTGATGTGTTTTATTCATTATACTATCTAAATGAGAGGTTGTAAAATATTTTTAAAAAAGTACTTGATTTGTCGTAGTAAATATAATATAATTACTACGACAGATACAGTACGACAGGTGAAGTAAAATTATGAAGAGGTATATATATGATTAGCAGTGATGTAATTCGAGGCTACAATGATACCATGATATTATATCTTTTGCTTGAAGAACCTTCATATGGTTATAAAATCTCCAAAAGAATCAGAGAATTAACAGAAGAGAAGTATGTTATGAAGGAAACGACATTATATTCCGCATTTAAAAGAATGGAAGCAAACGGATATATCAAATCATTTTCAGGAAGTGAAACAAACGGAAAACCAAGAACATATTACCAAATAACAGAAATGGGGAAAAAGTATTACAAGGAAAAATGTGAAGAATGGGAAGTAACCCAAGACGTAGTTGGAAAATTTATAGCAAGGGAGTGTTGATATGAATACAATAAGAAATTATCTTGAAAATTTATTTTTAGGCTTACCACATACAGAAGATGTAAACAGAGCAAAAAACGAATTGTCAGCAATGATGGAAGATAAATACAATGAATTGAAGGAAAGTGGCAAGACAGAAAATGAAGCTATCGGAATAGTAATATCTGAATTCGGCAATCTGGATGAATTGAGTGAAACATTGGGAATCAAGCAGATTATAGAGAATAAGACAGAGATTCTCCGGATTTCGTATGAAGAGGCACAGAATTATATAGAGGACTCAAGGGCAATAGCTTCAAAAACAGCAATGGGAGTGTTTCTTTGTATAATGTCGCCTGTCATCTTGATGCTCTTATTAGGATTAGGGGAACTTAACTACATTAGTATTAAGGAAGATTTGTTGATAGCCGCGGGATTGGTGGCTCTAATAAGCTTAGTGGCTTTAGGGGTGCTGCATTTCATTAAATTTTCAAGCAAGCTTGAAAAATATGATGAACTTAAGTCGGAATTATTTGAAATTGATTACAAAACAGAGCAAATGGTTTTAAATGTTAAGCAACAGGATGAGGAATCTTACAAATCAGCTGTAAGCATATCGATTGTATGCTATATTCTTAGTGCACTGCCGATTCTTACTATTCCTCTTATATTTGAAGCAGATGGACTTGGGACAATATCCGTGGCACTTACCCTGACGATTGTTGCATTCTCCACCTACAATATAATAAGTAAAAGCAGCGTTCATGAAGCGTGCAATGTACTTCTGCAGCAGGAAGATTATTCTGTCAAAAAGAAGTCCAACAAAACACACCAAGTCGTATCCAGCGCATACTGGTCCGTAATTGTCGCTGTTTATCTCGGATACAGCTTTATTACACACAATTGGGCAATATCCTGGGTTATCTGGCCGGTAGCAGGAGTGTTATACAGTGGCATAAATGCTATTACAAGTGACAGATAAAAAGGGCTATATTAAGCTCAGAAAAGCAGCATCAACCATAAGCTGATGCTGTTTTTTATGAGCTTAATTCAATATAGATATTTGTCAATGTCCATAGTTCCATACAGGAAACGTCGTATTTCCATTACATCATCTATGACTACATAATAAACTACGTAATTTCTGATATAAATGCGGTAATACGGGTGTTTTCTTTTCTTAATAGAATGGTATGCTTCAAATGCCAAAGGATTTGAGAGCCGTTTCAAGATTGCGGCTTCTACATCATCTACAAGACGGATGGCCGCATTTGAATTTTTCAAAATGTGTGTAATGTAATTGACCGTTTTTATTAAGTCTTGTTCAAATAATGGAAGGTATCGGAGTTTATATTTCCTGTTTTCCATTTATCATACCTCTGACATGGTCAAAAACAACTTTGTGTGAAAAGCGCTCATCAGTAGATTCTGCGACTTTATCAGCTTCGTCTAATTTTTTTTCAATATCTTCTGTAAGTCTTGAGTATTGTTCTAAACTCATAACTACCATAGCACCATAACCGTTTTTGGTAAGATAGACAGGTTCTCCTTCGTTTACAATTTCCTCAATTTCCGGAAACTTGTTCCGAAGATCAGAAACAGGGCGTATTTGAATCATAGATTACTCCTTTCGCGTTTTAATATCTTAATTTTATCATAATATTATTAAAATTACAACTTTAATTTAACTTTTAAACACTAATATTTGCAGGATTCATAAGTCTGGTTGTTCATCATTATATTATGAATCTGTACTACGTAACGGTGGCGGATACAATATATAAAGGATTAAACCTCAAACCTTGCTAATGCGTATAAATTTTGTACTTCTATGGAATCTTACAAAGCTTTAACAAAGGAAAAACGCATAGGGCAAATAAGCGAAAAAATATTTGTTTACATCACGAAATATAAAAATTCGGTTGAAGATAAAGTTCATAAAAAATTGTAAGTGCACAATACAAAATATTTTTTTGGAGAAAAAGATGTTAAAGAAGTTAGCGTTAGATAAGACTAAAGAATATGAGAAACATATAGCTTTAGAGGAAATATCGGAAATGTTAGTGAACTTCGCTAAAGGATTGTCACATCATTCAGCAATTGGAGCGGAGCAGGGAGATATTGATGGGTGGGATGATTTTGTCATTGAAACCAAGGATAAAAGTAAGGTTTATATTCAAGTTAAAAGACAAACAACAGATTTTTCTACAGATGCAATTGTAAGAGATAGATATATAAAAGGGAAAAGAGAGGGGGAATTAAAAGACTTATCTGTTCTTGACGAAGCATTTAAAAGTCTTGCAGACATAACAATAGATGACAGACATAAGTTGGATCAATTCTGGTTAGTGTTGCCAGAAACCAAAAGCAAGGACTTGAAATAAGAAATCTAAGAAGTTTTAAGGAGAGTATAAAAAAAGATGTTACGACAGCGACTGGAATGGAAGAACAGGCTAAAACAGATAAACATACAAATGATATATTTTTATGGCTTACAACATGGTGTGGTTTTAAAGACTGGCATCATATTATAAAATTATTTGATATTTTAAGATTAAAGGCATTTGAGTTTGAAGATGATATCAAGGAGCGTACATTAAGAAAATTAAAAGAAGTTTTTATGGAATCAAAAATTGAAATTGTTCAAAGCTTGATTTTAAGTTATATTGATAGTAACTCAACATATTCGGGTGCTTTCAAACCACGTCATTTGCTTGGTGAACTTCAAGATTATATACGTCCCGAATTTGAGAGATGGTCTATGTTTAAAACTAATGGAAGGTGGTGGACAATATCAGGAACTCATGACCTTGAGAAAAACGAAGAGATCGAGAAGCCAACTGTTGTAATAAGTAAATTATGGAATAACTCATGTGCTACTGTTAATTCTATAAAAATTTGCGGGAATTATAGTGATGATTGTATGTTAAATAGTTTAATGAGGCTTTCTTTGCATTTTTTAGGAAACAATCCCTTTTGCTCAAATAAGACAAAATGGGAAAATTCGTTGGAGAATAAAACAGGAAAGACACTTGGAATAAGTGAAAATGACTTTGATACTCTAATGATACTAAGTTTATCAGATGACACATATAGCGTAAGTGAGTCAAGAAACTTAAATTTAATAGATGAAATTGAAGATTATGCATCACAGCTTAATGATGAGATGTATAAAATTACGTTTAATAATGTTGATGACGATATATCGAAGAAAATTAAAGATATGTCTAAAAGTAACCTAAGATCAGAAATAGAATCAAGGTGGAATGATTGGAAGAATGAGTTAAAGGATGATACAGGAAGACAAAGAGAATTATTTTCGAAAATACTCCGACCGAATGCAGAGGGAGAGATAATTTCCGCTGAAATAAGATCTGGGCTAAAAACGGTAAAATTGTTGAGTAGAGCTATATTTATGCTGTTGATACTCTCTGTATGTTTGAACGAAGGAAAAAACAAAGGATTCGATGTTGTAACAGATGAACTAAGGATGAAAGCGATAGGGCTTGCTTATTGGAGCGGACCGTCAGATTGTTCAAGAAAAGTGGTAAGAATTGATTATCATAAGCATATGTATAAATTACTGGCAAATGAAACAGAAGAAATTATTGTTTTATCGAACTCTAATGTATCTGCAAATAATCTTCTTGAAGACAGCTTGACTGGAGAAGCAGAACAGGTCGGCTTATTAACAGAGTGTAAAAGACCGAAATTACTGATAACTTATGATAGTTATTTTGAGCGGTTAGTTGAAAAAGGGGACATTTCATGCTTGTCAAGGCATTTGAAAGAAAAGATATATACCTATGATAAATGTATTACGGATTCAATCAAAAACGTGGCAGGCGGTGTATAATGAAATTTAAAAAGATTAATGAGATTGTAAGATGTATGATAGATGGACGTTATCAACTTGAAGATGATACTAACTTTTGTGATAGTTTATTGTATTTTGCACATGATGCAAGTATTAGTAAGCAAATTATCAGGATTAAAAGGATTAATACTGGTGCAATATATTGGAAGACATTAGTTTTTGTCGAGATTGAATGTTCTGATGAAAAAGAAGTTAGAACTGAGGTTAAGAATGTAATTAATGAGATAGCTTTATTAAAGCAATATCTTTTGGGAACAGAAAATGTTGACTTATATCTTTTTTTAGCTTTTAGCAATTATAGCAATTCGGAAGAATGTCTTAGAATAGAATCAACAGAAGGAATATGCCGCAAATATGTATTGATGCCTGATGAAGATATGGAGAATTTTTTTAAAAGAACATTTTTGCATAAAGTTTTAGAGGATAACAGTAAAATAGATGGTCAAGATCCGATAGAAAGGGCTTTTAATAGTATTAATAAAGATAAGGTTTTGTTAGACGAAGAAAGCCAAAAAAAGTGGATGGATCATTTCTTGAAATATTCAGGTAGCGAATTAGCTGAAAAACTTATTTGTGAGGATTAAGTATGGTACGAATTGAAAAAATAAAAATTAATAATGCAAGAAGACTTGGGAAAAGCGTAGATATAGATTTTGGAGAAGGTGCAACAATTATTCTTGCCCCTAATGGTACGGGAAAAACAACTATTTTTGAATGTATAGAGTTAGCTATAACGGGTGAAATCAATCGTATTAAAAAGTCTCCGTCAGCTATAGTGAAAGACGGCTACAATGAAATGAATGTAGAATTATGTTTTACTGATGATCAATCATATAAGATAGCATACAATAAAAATATCGGAGTTAAACAATTAGGTGATGACCTCAAACGAATATTAGATATAGGCAGCGATGTGTCAATTCCGCATATGTTTAGGATGACACATCTATTTGAACAGCATAGTAAAAATTGGCTTGTCGAATGTGATGAAAATGAGGCAGGTGCGTTATTAGGAAAATTACCAGTGAGCAGAGATTTGCAAATTATTCTTTCAAAGCGAACATCACTTCTTAGAGCTGTTAATGTTATGGAAAGCAGGGCAAAAGAGGAATCTGAGATCGCTGAAAATACTCTCAAAAAATTTGAAGAGTTAATCCTCAAAAAAGAGCAACTAAGTACAGATACACCAGAACATTCTTTGGATGAAATAATTATAGAGCTTAATTCAATATCAAAGGTGCTTAGTACAGGCGGCTACGATAAAGAACAAGATGCAAAGAATGTAAGCTTATATCTGGAAGCTTTAAAATCAGATCTTACTCAAATAGTTGACAAAAAGAAAGCACAAATTGATGATTTAATTGTTTTGAAAGAAAGAATGAATTTTTTTAATCAAAATTCTCTGGAATTATCAAATAAAGAAAAGATAGTGAATGAATTATCTGAGAATGAAAATAAATTTAAAGTTGATGAAGTGCAGTGCAGGCGGAAAATAACATTAATGAACTTAATAAGGGCATTTTAGATTTAAAAGAAGAAGTTTTAGGTTATGAGAGTTTGGCAACAAAATTTAATGAACTTAAAAAGTATAAGGAAAATTTTATTTGAAAATAAATTAAAAAATGTGAATGATAAATTAGAAATAAAAAAGGGGTTTTACAATAAGCAATGCAAGTATCTTAGCAATAATGAAAAAATAAAAGATGGGCATAAATTAATTGATGAAACCATTAAAGAAAAAAAAGAGCGTTTTTTATTGCTTAATGAAAGAAAAGCTTACCTAAAAGAATGGGAGAAATTATTCTTAGAAACTCAAAACTTAGGTAAGAAGCTTTTGGATCATGAGGAAAATAAAGGGCATCTTATTAAGGATATAGAGTCAAGTGACGAAAAAGAAAAAGAGTCAAAAGCAAAATATGAGGAAATAAAACAAAATCTTGAAAATTTGAATAGTGCTTCAGAGGCTGTGCAAAATGCTGTAAGTGACATTAGAAAACATTTGCATAAGAGCCAGATAAATTGTCCCGTTTGCCAAGCTGAATATTCTCATGAAGAACTTACTAAACGGATAGAAAAATCTTTAAGCTCCATGAATCCAATGATTACAGATGCAATTATACGAGAACGTTCAGCATATGATGAATGGCAAAAAAATTTGAAAGAACGAGTTGACAGCATAAATAAATTAAGCGATATTATAGGGAAAATCAAAACTATTAAGGATGAAATTGTAAACAACAAAAATAGGATTGATTATATACGATTAACTTATTATCAAGGGAGTGAAGATCCAAAAGAGGCAGAAGAATATTTGGAAAAGGAATGTGAAGAAATTTCTAAGACACTCAAAGAATTGGATAATGAAAAGTGTTTAATGAAAAAGGAAGTAGATATCAAGTATGCTAATAAGGTTAATTTAGATAAGATAGAAAATGAGCGAGTTATTAAAGTGTTGTACAAAGAAGTTAACGGTTTAGCAAATGACATCGATTGTGAAGAAAATAAGATTGTAAATTTAGAGAATGAGTTAAATGGTGTAAACGAAGATGATATATCAGTTAAAAAGGAGCTCTCAAAAATCGAAGTTGATATAGCTGAAAGTAAATTGGCGGAAGCGAAAAGAAATTTGATACAAACCAAAGAAAAAATCAACCAATTAAAAAGTAGGATTTTGGATGAGGAAGAGTTAATTTCTAACATGGAGATGCAACTTCGTGTAGTAGCTGATTTTATTTCAGTACCTGACTTCCTGGATAATTCTGCAGGCAAGTTTCTTTCCTGAATTATTGGAGAGATGATCGTCGGGGTTTTCATATATAACTGCGATGGAATCCTAAGAGATCGACAGGTATGTTGTGCCGCAATACTTGTACATGTTTTTGTAGTATAAATTATAATTTTAATATTATGAAAAATTCATGCGACCAATTATTAAGTTATTTATATAGAGACTATACTCATTCACGAGTTAAAAAATACAATATGTAAATAAGGATAATACTAAGATACGAGGTTGAAAAATAAAATGTATTAATATATAATATTAGCTAAACGGACATGATTGTGCATTTTAGAAACTATTTAAGGTGCAAGGGATATTTTAGGGTATTCTATGAAATCGATTTAATCAAACTGTTTTTGAGTAAGAAATAAAGATAATTGAGGTGTTTTTTTGAAATCTAAAGAATATCTTTCTATACTGCAAAAAATTTTGCAGCATGTAGATGAGGGTGTACATGTACTGGATAAGAACGGAAGTACGATAATTTACAATGATGCCATGTCTAAGCTTGAGAAAATGGAGACCAAGGAGGTTATGAGAAAACCTTTTGGAGAAGTTTTCAAAAACTTGAACAGCGAGAGCAGTACTTTGCTCAAGGCGTTGAAATTACGTGTTACAACATCAGATTTGAAGCAGACCTATCTGAATAAGGACGGCAAGGAAATTACGACAATTAATACTACGCTTCCTATTATAATAGATGATGAAGTTATTGCAGTCGTTGAGGTTGCAAAGAATATCACTCATATGACTGAAATGTCTCATACAATTTTAAAGCTGCAAAATGAAATAGGAAAGCCTGAAACTGCAAAGACAAAAAGAATTAAAAAATATAACTTCAACAATATTATAGGAAGCAGTGAGAGTTTTAAAGATATAGTGGAAAAGGCGAAGAAGGCATCAAGGAATTCGGTGTCGGTGTTTATTTTCGGCGAGACTGGAACAGGAAAGGAGCTTATTGCTCAAAGCATTCATTATGAAAGCGACAGAAAAGATAAGCCGTTCATAGCTCAAAACTGTGCGGCGTTGCCGGAATCACTGCTTGAGGGGCTGCTGTTCGGCACGTCAAAGGGAGGCTTTACAGGTGCTGTGGACAGGGCTGGACTGTTTGAGCAGGCAAATGGCGGAACACTATTGCTTGATGAAATAAATTCAATGCCCTATGAGCTGCAGGCGAAGCTTCTGAGAGTTCTTCAGGAGAATTACATCCGAAGAGTTGGAGGTACAAGAGATATACCCATAGATGTAAGGATAATTTCAACAAGCAACGAATCTCCCGAATCGATTTTAAGGAACGGAAATATCAGGAAGGACTTATATTACAGGCTTAATGTAATACAGCTCAATGTTCCGCCTCTTCGTGAAAGGAAAGATGACATACTTGTGCTTGCCAATATGTTCATCCGTAAGTACAATGAGAGGCTTAACAAGGAAATAATATCTATGTCAAAGGAGGCTCAGGACAACCTCTTCAAATATGATTATCCAGGTAATGTGAGGGAAC
>DDNC01000014.1:25956-55135 GCA_002340985.1 Firmicutes bacterium UBA2530
ATAAATATATGTATTTATAAAAATAATATCTATGAATAAATAAATATTTCTGTGGGGATTATAAATTTGAAATTGAAATTTGAACGATAAACGTTATCCTAAAAATTTTTTTAGATTTTATATAATATATGGCACAGATATTGCTTATTATATATGCGATACAACAGGAGGTATTATGCAGAAAGTTAAAGTAATAATATGGGGCATGGGAGCCATGGGTTCAGGAATGGCTAAAATGCTTCTGAAAAAACAAGGTGTTGAAATAGTAGGAGCCATAGATATAGGTGCAAAGCTTGGCAAATCTGTTTATGAGCTGGTCGGAGTGGAAAGAGAAGACCGACCAGACGTAATAGTAGGGACACCTGAAGAAGTAATTAAAGAAAAATGTGCCGATGTGTGTCTTTGTGTAACAGACTCATTTACGGCGAAAGCATTTGACAAATTTAAGTTTGTCATGGAAAAAGGAATCAACGTAATATCCAGTGCCGAGCAAATGGCTTATCCTCAGGCACAGGAGCCGGAGCTTGCTAAAAAGTTAGACAGAATAGCAAAGGAAAACGGCGTATCAATTTTAGGAACGGGGATTAACCCGGGATTGATAATGGATTTACTGGTTGTTGTAATGACAGGATGCTGTGAATCCGTTGACCATATTTTAGCTAAAAGAGTTAACAGTCTGTCACCTTTCGGACCTACAGTAATGGAGGAGCAGGGTATAGGCTTGACATTGGACGAGTTTAACAAAAAAATAGAGAATGATGAATTGTCAGGACACGTTGGATTCCACGAATCAATAAGTATGATTGCCGAGGCAATAGGCTGGAATGTTGATAAAATTACCCAGTCTATGGAGCCTATTGTTACGGATGTTGATAGAAAAGCTCCGTATGGCTTTGCAAAGGCAGGTGATGTTGCAGGTGTTGCAATGAAGGCAGAAGGTTTCATTGACGGACAAGTGAAAATTGACATGGAGCATCCGCAGCAGATAGAACCGGAGCAGGTCAATGTAAAAACAGGCGATTATGTAATAATCAAGGGTACACCGAACATTAACATGGTTAATTCACCAGAGGTTCCGGGAGGAATCGGCACAATTGCAATGTGTGTCAATATGATACCTCAAATAATAAACGCAAAACCCGGATTAAAAACAATGATTGATCTTCCGGTGCCGAGAGCAATAATGGGCGACATGAGAGACCTTATAGATTCCGACTGCAAAATTGTAAAATAGATAATGGTTCTGTTAGTAAGCGGAAACGCGTTAATTATACTATAAAAATTAAAGGAGGATTTTAAAATGCAAAACGTAAAAGTAATTATTTGGGGACTTGGGGCAATGGGCTCCGGAATGGCTAAAATGTTATTGAACAAAAAAGGTGTTGATATCGTAGGTGCAGTTGGAAGAGGCTCAAAGATAGGCAAGAGCATGTATGAGCTCATCGGTGTTGAAAGAGGAGACAGACCTGAGGTTTTAGTCGGAGCTGCTGAAGATGTAATTACAGAAAAAGCTGCTGACGTTGTTTTATGCTGTACAGACTCATATACAAAGGTTGCTTTCGAAAGATTGAAATTTGTTTTGGAGAAAAAAATAAACGTTGTATCAAGTGCAGAAGAAATGGCATATCCACAGGCACAATCTCCGGAACTTGCTAAGGAATTAGACGCTTTAGCTAAGTCGAACGGAGTTTCAATAATCGGAACAGGAATCAACCCTGGGCTTATAATGGACTTACTTGTTGTTGTAATGACAGGCTGCTGTGAATCAGTTGACAGCATAGTTTCAAGAAGAGTTAACAGTCTTTCTCCATTTGGACCTACAGTTATGCAGGAACAAGGAATAGGCATCACAGTTGATGAATTCAAAAAAGGCGTTGAAACAGGACACCTGGCAGGACACGTAGGATTCCAGGAATCAATCAGCATGATAGCAGATGCAATCGGCTGGAAAGTTGATAAAATAACTACTTCTATGGACCCTATTGTTACAGACGTTGACAGAAAATCCCCTTATGGTTTTGCAGCTGCAGGTAATGTGGCAGGTGTTGCAATGAAAGGCTTCGGATACATTGACGGAGAATTGAAAATTGAAATGGATCACCCGCAGCAAATCGAACCTGAGCAGGTTGGAGTGCAGACAGGCGACTATGTTATCATCAAAGGTGTTCCAAACATCAATATGGTTAACTCACCAGAAGTTCCGGGAGGAATCGGAACAATTGCTATGTGCGTAAACACAATTCCTAATATAATCAATGCTAAGCCGGGCTTGAAGACAATGATAGACCTGCCTGTTCCAAGAGCAATAATGGGAGATATGAGAGACTTAATCGACCCGGAATGCAAAATAGTTAAATAGTAAATTATAACACATGGACAATAGCCGGCACGGCTATTGCCCATGCTTATTCAGAATAAAATACAAAATAATAGTAAGGAAGTGCAGAAATGATTAAAAAAGGCGAATGGGTTTTAATACACAGAAACGTGTTAGAACCGTCACAAAGAGCACCACAGGTTCCTGAAGATACAAAGAATGTTCCTCTGGAAATGTGGCTGAAAGGATATCTGCAGGAAGATGCAAATATAGGAGACGAAGTAACAGTACTGACAAGAACCAAAAGAATAGAAAAGGGTACACTGTTGGAAGTAAATCCATACTACAAACATGATTTTGGCACATTTGTTCCCGAACTTTTACAGATAAGCGACCAGGTGAAAGAAATATTATTCGGAGGTGCCGACAATGAGTAAAGATATGAGTTATGCAGGTGTGATGGCCAGAAGACCCGAAATAATGAAAAAAGCTGCGGGATTGGATTTCTCAGTATTCGAAAGCGGATCAATAGCATTTGACTACGAAAGAATGATGAGAGAAGCAGGCTTCACAATAGAAGAAATACAAAAAATCCAGTCAGAGCACGGAGTAGGAAACACTCCTATAATAGAGCTAAGAAACCTGACAGCGCTGGCAAGGAAGCTTGCACCGGCAGGAAAAGGTGCAAGAATATTCATAAAAGACGAAGCAGCAAACGCATCAGGCAGCTTTAAAGCAAGAAGAGCATCCACGGCAGTATATCAGGCATGGAAGTTAGGCTATAAAGGAGTAGTAACTGCAACAAGCGGAAACTACGGAGCAGCAGTGGCATCACAGGCAGCAATGTACGGACTGAAATGCATAGTAGTTCAGGAATGCTACGATTCAAACGGAGTAGGTCAGCCTGAGATTATAGAAAAAGCAAGAAAGTGCGAAGCACTGGGAGCAGAGGTAGTGCAGCTTTCAGTAGGACCAGAGCTGTTCTATTCATTCCTTACAATACTTGAAGAAACAGGCTACTTCAACGCATCACTGTATACACCATTTGCAATAGCAGGGGTAGAGACATTGGGCTATGAAATAGCAATGCAGTTCAGAGAAAAATACGGCAAGGACCCTGACGTTGTAATGTGTACAAACGCAGGAGGAGGAAACCTTACAGGAACAGCAAGAGGCCTGAGAAAAGCCGGAGCAGAATCAAAGGTAGTAGCAGTAAGCGTAGACCTTTCAGGACTGCACATGGCATCAGACAACCAGTTCAACAAGAAGTCATTCACAACAGGACACACAGGCTTCGGAATGCCGTTTACAACATGGCCGGACAGATCAGATGTACCACGTTCAGCAGCAAGACCGATGAGATACATGGACAAATACGTAACAGTACATGAAGGTGAAGTATTCTACATGACAGAAGTATTGGCATGCTTAGAAGGACTGGAAAAAGGACCTGCGGGCAACACAGCACTTACAGCTGCATTTGCAATGGCACAGGAACTTGACCAGGACCAGATGATAGTGGTTCAGGAAACAGAATACACAGGAGCAGGAAAGCACGTACAGCCGCAGCTTTCATTTGCGAGAAAGAACGGAATCGAAATCATATTTGGAGATCCGAAGGATGAAGTGCCGGGCAAGAACATAATTCTTCCGTCACATCCTTCAATGATAAAGGTAAACGAAGCAGATTTGAACCACATGAGAAAATCACTGATTAAAAATGCTTTGACCAACTACAATGTTACACCAAATGAAGCCGACATTGCGTTCCTGGCTGAAGAAACAAACACTGACGCTGAATTTGTAAAAGGCGTTATAGCATCATTATAAAATTAAAATTTATTGAAGGGGATGCTGCATAAGTGCACTGTGCGGCAGCCCCATTTGCTGATTATTGAATAATTACGGGAGGAATTAAAATGAAAAGAGCAGATGATTACGAACAAAGAAGAGCTCATTTAGCGAATCTGTCGGATGAAGAGCTATATGAGAGATTTTGGAATTTAGCGGAACAAATAGTTGACCCTCTGTTAGAGCTTGGCAGAAAGAACACAACTCCGTCAGTTGAGAGAAGTATTCTTTTGAGAATGGGATTCTCAAGCCTTGAGGTTAAGCCTATAGTTGAAGGCGTTATGAACAAGGGCTTAATGAAAAAAGGTGCAGGTAACGTTGTGTGGAGATTGTCCAAGAAGCTTGGATGCTCTGTTCGTGAAGCAGGTCTTGAGCTTGCAAACGGCAGACACTGGGATGATGTGGACACATTATTTTAAGGAGGGCATGAGATGAAACTTGATCCAAACAAAAAAATTGATATAAAAGAACTTTTAAAAGACTTAGATAAATATGAACCAAGAAGACGCGGATGGCACTGGAGAGAGGGAAGAGGCGAAACTCAGACAGTTGGTGATTTTGAATATCACGAAGCTTCTCAAAGCTTGAAGAATTCAGTTCCACTTCCGGGCAGCCGAGGATTTGGATATATCGACCCTCAGCCGGACTGCGTAATAACTACGGAAATAGCTTCAGGAAGATTTGAAGATGATATAAGAAGAATGCGTATGGCTGCATGGCACGGTGCTGATCACATAATGGTTATCAGAACTGCAGGACAGTCACACATAGATTCATTGCTTGAAGGAACCAATCAAGGTATTGGCGGTATAATGGTTACAAGAAAACAGGTAAGAGCAAGCAGAAAAGCATGTGATATGATAGAGGATGAAGTTGGCCGCCCGATTAACTTCCATTCATATATTTCAGGTGTTGCAGGTCCGGACATTGCGGTTATGTTTGCCGAAGAAGGTGTAAACGGAGCTCACCAGGACCCTCAGTACAACGTATTGTACAGAAACGTAAACATGGTAAGAAGCTTTGCTGACGCATGTGAAGCCAAGAAGATAATGGCATGGGCAGGAATACTCCAGATAGACGGAGCTCACAACGCCAATGCAACAGCTATGAAAGCATGGAAAGTAATGCCTGAATTGATGGTTCAGCATGCTATTAACTCAATGTTCTCGAGAAAAGTTGGAGTTAAGCCGGAAAACATTGCACTGTCAACTGTTCCACCTACAGCTCCTCCTGCACCATGCATGAGATTAGACTTACCTTATGCGGTTGCTCTTCGTGATTTGTTCAGAGAATACAAGATGAGAGCTCAGCAAAATACAAAGTATATGGAATCAGATACTCGTGAAGCTGCTGTTACGCACACAATGAACATGATGATTTCAAGACTTACAAGTGCTGATATCCAATCTACAATCACTCCTGACGAAGGAAGAAACGTGCCGTGGCACTATAATAACATCGCTGCTTTAATGACAGCTAAGCAGTCTCTTACAGGCATGGATGGCCTGAGAGAAATGGTTAAGCTTGACAGAGAAGGTGTGCTTGGCAAGGAAGTAAGAGAACTTAAGGAAAGAGCAATACTGTTCATGGAAGAAGTTCTTGAGGTAGGAGGATTCTTCAAGGCAGTTGAGCAGGGATTCTTCGTTGACAGTGGTAAATATCCTGAAAGAAACGGAGACGGTATAGCGAGAGAAATCGAAGGCGGAATAGGTTACGGCTTTGTATATGAAAGAGACGAGGACTATTTTGCACCTGTATCAGTTCACTATGGATATAATAATGTTCCGGCTGAATTTGAAAAAGCAAGTGATGCAATAGGCGGAGATACATTTGAAGATCGTTCAAAGATAGTATATATCGACGAGCTGGATGAGCATGACAATGTTAACGTAAGACTTGAAGAAGCTAAAAAATACTATGACACAAACCTTGTGAAGCCTGAGGTTGAGTGGAGAGCAGACGGAACGGTGCTCATGTCCATATTCCTTCCGCTGGACGAGAGAACTGCTGAATTCGCGGCAATCAAGGTTGGGGAAAAGATGGGTCTCGAGGACGTGACAGTTGTTCACAAGCAGGCTATGCATCCTTCAGAAGGAACATACTGCGAAGTAAAAGGCAAAGTAAACTTTGACATAGATGTAAACGAGCTTGTTATTCCGGAAAAACCTGAAATAATGTCAGAAGCAGAAATAAGAGAAGACATTCAGGATAAACCGCTGTTCGTAGTTGCAGCTACGGTTGGAGAGGACGAACACTCAGTAGGTCTTAAGGAGACACTGGATATCAAACACGGCGGTATTGAGAAATTCGGTATCAAGTATGAGTACCTTGGAACTTCATGCCCGGTTGAAAAGCTGGTTGATGCCGCAATAGAAACTAATGCCGCTGCAATTCTTGTAAGTACAATCATCACTCACGATGATGTTCATGTTAAGAATATGAAGAAAATAAATGACCTCTGCGTTGAAAAGGGAATCAGAGACAAGGTTATGATCATATGCGGAGGAACTCAGGTAACTAATGAAATAGCAGTTGAAGCCGGACTAGATGCAGGCTTCGGAAGAGGAACACACGGTATTGACGTGGCAAGCTTCCTTGTAAAAAGAAGAAGGGAAATGAATTAATTTGAAAATAGATGTATTGGTAGCTGAAATAGGCAGCACCACTACAGTAGTCAATGCATTCAATGGAATAGGCACCCAAAGCCCTGTCTTTGCAGGACAGGGCCAGGCGCCTACATCTGTCTTAGAAGGAGATGTGACAGTAGGACTCAAGGGAGCAATTGATTCATTAAGAGAAAGCCTTAAGGCGGATGAATTAACATGGGATGATATGCTGGCTACCAGCAGTGCTGCAGGAGGATTGAAAATGACTGTCCATGGTCTCGTTTATGACATGACGGTCAGAGCGGCTAAAGAAGCTGCTTTAGGTGCAGGAGGAATCATAAAGATGATCACCTCAGGCAAAATGAGAAGAACCGATTTGAAAAAAATACAGGAAATTCAGCCTAACATAATTCTTGTTGCCGGCGGTGTGGACTACGGTGAAAGAGAAACTGCTCTTCATAACATGGAAATGATTCTTTCGATGGGGCTGAAGATTCCCATAATATATGCCGGTAATATTGAGAATCAGGAAGAAGTACGCCTTATGTGTGAAGAAGCTGAAAATCAGCTTTATATTGTGGAAAATGTGTATCCTAAAATAGATACACTGATAGTTGAACCTACAAGAAAAATTATACAGGATGCATTTGAAGAACACATAATTCATGCACCGGGTATGTCCAAGGTGAGAGAACTTGTAAAGGGACCCATAATTCCCACACCGGGAGCTGTTATGGAGGCTGCCAAGGTTCTTAAGGAAGAGATGGGTGATCTTGTAATCTTCGACGTGGGAGGAGCAACCACTGACGTTCATTCGGTCACAAGCGGATCTGAAGAAATAAACTCTATTTTAATCAGCCCTGAGCCGGATGCAAAGCGTACGGTTGAAGGAGACCTCGGTGTATATGTAAACGCAAATCACGTGGTTGAAAAAATAGGTATGGATAATTTATTGAAAGAATTCTCTGACGCGGAGGAAATTCTTGCGAATTACAAGCCTATCCCAGTAACCGAAAGAGAAAAGCAGTTTGTGGAAAGACTTACTAAAGAGGCTGTTCTCACATCGCTGGAAAGACATGCGGGACATCTGAGATACTTCTACACGGCTTCAGGAAAAAAGGCTGCTGCGGAAGGAAAGGATTTAACCGCAATCAAGTATATTATTGGAACGGGAGGTGCCTTAACAAGGCTTCCCAGCAAGATGGAAATACTTGAAAAGATAAAGCACCACGGCAAAGAACATGAGCTTTACCCAACAGAAGCTGCAAAGGTGCTAATTGATGAGGATTATATATTTTCATCCTTAGGAGTGCTGTCCAAAAGCTATCGTGAGGATGCCCTTAGATTAATGAAAAAAAGCTTAAGAATAGGAGAATGAAATGTATCCTAAGTTGGTAATAGATTTAAAAAAGGTTAAGAACAATCTTGATAAAACAATTGAAATGGTAAAAGGCGCAGGCTGCTCTCTCATGATAGTTACAAAGGGATATTGTGCCGATATGGAGATTTACAAGCTGCTTGAGGAGTCAGATATCGACTATATAGCTGATTCAAGAATCCAGAATTTGAAAAAGTACGACGGTACAAAAAAAGAAAGGGTTCTTTTGCGTTTGCCTATGATATCTGAGGCGGAAGAGGTAGTTCGTCATGCTGATCTGTCATTAAACTCTGAAATAAAGACAATTCAAAAGCTGAATGAAGCAGCAGTAAAGCTTAATAAGAAACATAAGATACTCCTTATGATTGACCTTGGAGATTTGAGAGAAGGCATATTCTTCAGAGATGAAGAAGAAATTTACCATGCTGTTGAAGAGATGCTTAAGCTTTCAAATATTGAGCTTTTCGGATTAGGAGTAAATCTCACATGCTACGGAGCTGTTATACCAAAAAAAGAAAATCTGTCTGTTCTTGTTGAAACAGCGGAAAAGATAGAAAATAAATTCAGCATTAAACTAAAAATGCTTTCAGGAGGTAATTCAAGCTCAGTTTATTTAATCGGCAAAAACCAGCTTCCTGAAAGAATAAATAATTTAAGAGTAGGTGAAGCATTCCTGCTGGGAGATGAAACTGCTTACAGCCAGATGCTTGACAGCTTCTACGATGATGCATTCACATTAGAAGCTGAAATAATTGAATTAAAAGAAAAACAATCAGTGCCCGTGGGAGAAACAGGAGTTGATGCCTTCGGCAACAGACCTGTTTACGAAGATTTGGGCGTTATAAAAAGAGCCATAATAGCAGTAGGAAGACAGGACGTAGATCCTGAAAACCTGCACCCTATAGACTCTGAAATATCCATATTGGGAGCAAGTTCTGACCACTTGATTTTAAATGTGAACAACACTGGTAACAGATACAGTGTCGGTGATACAGTTAAATTCAAATTAAGTTATTCAAGCTTACTGAGGGCCACAACAAGCAGCGCATACGTGGAAAAGGAATATATAAAATAAACAGTTAAGGCGTGCCTCAAATAATGAGGCGCGCCTTTTATAAAATCTCAAGATTACTGTCTTACTTCTTCTATAGATTTAACAATGCTGTGTGTAATTGGCTTCCATTCAATTCTCTTGTAAAGTGCCACTATTGAAATCGGAATGTAAGTGAAGATGAACAGGGGAAATGTGAACATATATTTGATTTTTTTCAAGGTTGTCGAATTGATTTTCTTCCACTCTGTTACAGTTGTTATAAAGCCTATAGCAAACAACACCGAGTATGAATTAACGCCGGACATTATTATGGCTCCCGAGGTCTCCTGTATTATTTCAGGATATATTTCAATATTTATTAAACCAATCGTGAGAAATATAAGGTTTATGCCCACACTTAGCAGTGATAAAAACAACGCCGGACATATGGTTACAAACATATCGTAGCATGAGAAACTTCGTTTTGTGAAAATACTTTTAAACAACTCTTTTCCGTACTTGCCGAATACCTGGTAAAAACCCTTTGCCCATCGAAGCCTTTGATGCCATGACTGCTCAAACAGATAAGGTTGCTCATCGTACAATACGGCTGCTCCACAATAACCTATGATTTCTCCATGTATTACATTATCTACTGAAAATTCAATATCCTCAGTCAGTAAATGATGCTTCCATCCGTTGTTCTTTCTGATTATTTCATCGCTTACCATAAATCCCGTTCCTGAAATAGCACAACTTGTATTTAGTATCATTCTGGAGTTATTCAGGTATTTCGCCTCTCTTAAAAACCAAAGAGAATAACCGGCGGACAGCCAGTTTGTATCATAATTCTTGGAATTACGGTAGCTTGTTACTATTTTGTATCCGTTGTCAAAGACCTTGTTCATTTCAGTGATGTAATTTTCATCCAGCAGATTATCTGCATCAAACACAAAATAACCATCATATTTTTTTGAGCTGTTCATAATAAGCTTGAATGCATAATCTAATGCGTAGCCTTTGCCAACATACTGTCTGTTAAATCTTTCAAAAACAGTCGCTCCCGCAGCACGTGCCACTTCAGCGGTATTGTCGGTACAGTTGTCCGCCACCACATATATGTCAACAAGTGATGAAGGATATTTCTGCTTTTGAATACTCTTTATAAGATGAGTGATAACAGCGCTTTCATTCCTTGCGGCAATTACCACCGCATAGGGGTGATTTCTACCTGCCTCAAGAACTTTACCATTTCTGAACAATCCCACCAGCACATAGTAAAACTGGTAAGAATAAAATGCTGTAAATAATATAAATATAACTATATTGAATATGCTAATAAACGATAACAATTTATAACCTCCATATTTTTGTCTACCCTTTTGCTTTGTAAGTATATCATTTCTACAAATCAAATCAATTAAGGAATTCTTAACATTCGTTTAATTTTCAACGAAAACAATATAATACAGAATCCGTAATGTGAAGGTACTAATTATTATTTCGTTATTCAATATTTTTATGCTTTTTCATGTTTCCTTAATATGTAATTTTTTTATTGTAGCAAAAAGAAGTGGATGTTGTTCAATTAAATAAAATTTATAGAAAAATATAGAAATATGCTATATAATAAAATCAGGATGCTGAAACAGCAAATATAATGTTATAGACAATAAATTTGAAAAGAAATGTAATGGAGGTATCATGAACGAAGTAATAGAATTATTGAAATCACATACATCTATCAGAAAATTTAACGACACAAAAATAACAGATGAACAAGTACATCATATCATTGATTCAGCAATGCGCGGGGCAACTGCCGGTAATATGATGTCTTACAGTATTATAAAAGTCAGCTCAAAAGAAACATTATCAAAGCTTGCAAAGAGCTGTGACAATCAGCCATTTATAGAAGGTGCAGATTTGGCATTATTGTTTGTTGTGGATAATTATAAATGGCACAGTTTTTTTGAACAACGAAATATTGCAGAAGTATTTCCTGATTATAAAGGCCCAAGCATAAGCGATTTTATGCTTGGCGTTCAGGACGGAATGATTGCTGCGCAAAATGCGGTAATGGCGGCAGAAAGCCTGGGACTTGGAACATGCTATATTGGTGATATAATGGAAAACTATGAGTACCATAAGGAGCTTTTTAATCTGCCTCAAAATACAATGCCCTTAACCTTAGTTGTAATGGGTAATTACGATACCAAGCCACAAATCAGAGAACGGTTTGATAAATCATGTGTAGTATTTGATGAAGTATATCCGGAAATATCTGAAGGATTTATTAACAATATGTTTTCTAAAGAGGAATTTAAAGATTCGGATTTTGCGGTAAAGTTCTACAAAAGAAAAATTGATGCTCCATTTTTCAAAGAAATGCTCAGGTCAATAAAGAAATATATTAAAGAATGGGATTGACATTCAAAAAATTCATCTCATAAAAAATTTATAGGAGTTAATGAGTATGAACATTAGGTATTTACAAAAGCTTTTATCAAGAGTTGATGAAATAAAAATAATCGGTAAAAAATCAGAAATTGATGATATTGTTTTTAATGTTGCAGGAATATTGAGATATGGGCAGCAATTGCGTCTTATTATGCTGGAATATAATGAGCAGTATTGTCAGCAAATAGAAGAAAGGGAGATATCCGACCTTTGTAATGTAAGACAGACACCTGCAAGTAACAGAATTTCGTTAAAGAGTAAGGAGATAGTTACTCAGTACTTTAGATTTATACGGAATGTAAAAATTGGTGATTTAGAATTTGAAGTGAACGGGTCGGAGAATCGCCGTCTTAATATTCAGGATGGTGAAAGTATCTTGTTTCTATCTGAATTATTAAGAAATGGGTGGGAACCTGAAGGGGTTGACTATCAAAATATTGACATGTTGTTTTTAAACAGCATTGAGTTAGTCGGTGATTTTGATAAAATACCTGATTTTAAAGGTACATCTTTACACTTTATTATGAACAAGGATAACGTTTCATACTTAGCAGAGCTCCCTGTTACTCTTACAGTAAACGGAGAATATCCGGATAAGCTATGGTTCAAAAATAAAGATACAGGTGAAGAAAATTGGGTTCAAATAAACAGGGTTTATCTTATGAATATGTGGGATGAAATGGAAAAGACATTCTCATCACCGAAGCTTTTAGAGCAAATGACTAAAGAACAGATTGATACGGCAAAAAAAGACTTTGAAGAAAGGTTTGCAGAAATTTGCCCCAAAAATATGTGCTATCCGGTTGTTGAATATGAATGTGAAGAATACATTTCACTTCAGTTTTATACGAAAGAATTTCTTGAATCAGCACCTGTTCATAAAAGCGGCAGTAGTATGGGATTCATAATGAGCGCTGAAAATACAACAGGAATTTTAGGAATGAAACTAAAAGCAGCAATTATACAAGAGCCGGTTCCGGCAAATACAGTCAGCATAGAAGCAGAACTGTTCCAATATTATAAGACTGTTACTCCTGATGATATTATAATATAGGGATGAGAAGTTGCCTTAAAATGCCAGTCTCCTAAAATATCATGTATCTAAGTAAAAGGTGTGGTATAATAATACGAGATTGGTTGAGCAGGAGTAATTATGAAAATAGGTAAATTTGCTAAATTGCATAATGTAAGTCAGGATACAATACGCCATTATATAGACTTAGGACTGTTGGTTGCTGAAAAGAAAGGTGGTCAGTACCAATTTAGTGATACAGATTGCAGTGACATGAAAAAGATAATCGAATATAAAAATATGAGTTTTTCTTTAGGCGAAATTCAAAAAATATTGACTATGCAGCGTATAAGCGGAGAAAATTCTAATTCATTCAGAAAATTGTTCTTGCCATATTTAGAAAAAAAGAAAAAAGAAAATGAGAAGGTAATTTTACAATTAAATAATATAAATAATTCATTAAAGGAAAAAATTAATTATATTAAGCAGCACGAAAATAAAGAGGTGCAAAAACTGGGATTTCCCATATCATCACTACAATTGCTTAAGTGTCCCGCGTGTCACAAGCAATTGAATTTGTCAGAGGGAATAATTGAGAATAACAATGTGATTGAAGCAGTTATAAATTGTGGCTGCGGGTTCACTGCAAAGATAGAAGAAGGGATGTATGTTGACAAGAGGTATGTACGTACAAAGCTGGTGAATGGGAAACGGATGCCTTCAAAGGAAGAATATCTGGCTTCTTCTTCCACTCAATATAACAATTTTTTATATAAAGGAATGGCATTATTAGTAGAGCAGATAAATAAATATCAGGGGGAACCAAAATACATACTCGAATTAGATCATTGCGTGGGATTTTTTCTTATGCAATTTATAAAATATCTGCCTGCAGACGCTACTTACATACTTATTGACTATGACTACGAAAGGCTTGGAAATTTAAAAAGGGATTTGGAAAGCTACTATAACCACAAAAATTTCATTTTTTTATGCTGTAATTACGAAAGTCTGCCATTAAGAGATTCGTTTGCTGATATTATAATTGATTATCAAATGACAAACAAATATGAAGAATTAACAGGTGAAAAACTATATGATTTAATGTTGCCATTATTGACTGCAAAGGGAATTATTTGTGGAGTATATTCATATAAGGAAGCACAAAGCTACAAGCATGACGAGTTGAAAAACCTTTATGATAAAACTAAAATGCAGGAATTAATGGATAATTATAATTTAAAGCTGCTGTATTCAACTGATGTAGGTCCTTTCACAGAAGGTGTATCCAGCGTTGGAGATATAAGGCACCAGAAAATGTTTCAAGCAATATATTTATGTAATAAAATCATGGGATAACACCATGTTTGATATATAACAAGCAACAATTTGTGCTTTTAAACACTTTACCTTGGGTGAGCCCAAGGTTTTTTGTTTTTATGACTAAAAAGCCACATAAATTTGTACTTGACATGGATTTCGCTCCATTATTTAAGATAAACATTAAGCTTGTTAATATATTAACCTAAATATAATGGAGGTAGCAATGAAAGGAAAGATATCAAGAATTTTAACATGCATTATAATAACCATGCTTTTAATATTAGGAATGGTTGGTTGTGCAGACAAAGAAAAAGGTACATCTGCCAAGGAAGATGCATTATTTAAAGCAGGAACATATACTTCTACAGTTAAAGGACATAATGGTGATCTAAAGGCAGAAGTGGAATTAAATGACACATCAATAGTGTCTGTTAAGGTATTAGAGCATGCAGAAACACAGGGGTTAGGGGATGTAGCTATTGAACGTATTACATCTGAAATTTCGGAAGGACAAACATTGGCTGTAGATACTGTTACAGGTGCAACTGTAACGTCAAAAGCAGTTTTAGCTGCAGTTGAAGATTGCATCAAACAGGCCGGCGGCGATGTAGAAGCTCTTAAAGCAAAAGAAAGTGCAAATAAAAATGATGGTAAAGAAATTGAACTGACTACGGACATAGTAGTCGTGGGTGCAGGCGGAACAGGGTTAACAGCAGCCGCTTCAGCTTATGAAAACGGTGCAGATGTAATAGTATTGGAAAAGCTGGCAATAACAGGGGGGTCAACGGCATTGTCAGGAGGTGGAGTTTCTGCAACGGATACTAAATTTCAGCGTGAATTAGGTATTACTGATACAAAAGAATCATGGATGCAGCTTTGGAAGGAGCGTCAGGCTACAAGTAATCCTGATAGCATTTACCCTGATTATAATTTTGTAGATAGATTTATGGATGAAGCTGTTATAACGACTGAATGGCTTGTTGATTATGTTGGGCACAAGTATGGCAGCGTAGAAGGCTACGGAGTGGATTATGTTAAAAGAATTCACTTCCCTGCTGAAGTTGATGGAAAAAAGAGCGGGGCAGCCTTTATACAAAGTATAGAAAATTTCTTAAAAAAGAACAATGTCAAAATTATGACTGAAACTAAAGCAACAGAACTGATTACAGATGAAAAAGGAGATGTAATCGGTGTTAAGGCAGAAGGTAAAGACGGTAATATAATAATCCATGCAAAAAAGGTGATTTTAGCAGCAGGTGGATTTGCTAAAAACGAAGAGCTTTTGAAAAGATTTGCTCCGAAGTTAGCCGGAACAGCTGAAATAAGTGCTGCTTCAGCAGGACATACAGGCGATGGAATAATAATGGCAGAAAAAATCGGTGCAGCTTTATATGAAGAGCCCTGGTCTATCGGACTGTCATTTGGAGCAAAAGTAGAAGGAACCGGAGGCTTAGCCTGGGATTGGACCAAAGTTCTTGTAAATGAAAAAGGTGAGCGTTTCATAAACGAAGAAACTCATTATGCAATAGTTACAAATATTGTTTCGCAGCAAGAGACGCCTTGGGTAATTTTAGATTCAAGTGAAGCAAATTCAAAGATTATTGAATCTCTTGAAACAGCATTATCTACAGGAGAGGTTGTTAAAGCTGGTACTTATGAAGAGTTAGCCAAAGCTATGGGAGTTCCTGAGGCATCACTTGCAAAAACTATGTCGGATTATAATGCCGGAGCAAAAGAAGGGAAGGATAACCTTGGTAAAAGCAGCAACTTTTTAGTACCAATAGAAACGGCACCTTATTATGCTTTAAAAATTTATCCAAAAACAATGGGGACATTTGGAGGGGTAAAAACTAATGAAAACTTCCAAGTTTTGCGTGAAGACGGAAGTATAATAAATAACTTGTATGCCGGTGGAGAATGCGCGAACAGAGTATTATACAACCAGGTATATATGTCAGGAAGTGCAGTTCAATTTGCTGCAACAAGCGGACGTATGTCCGGAGCGCATGCAGCACAAAGCATAAAATAAATTTGATAGAAATAAATATACTAAGACCTGATGCCATTACAAACAATGGTTTTCAGGTCTTAGTGCTCTTAATTCAAGATATACCCTTTATAAATTGAAACACAGTAATAACAGCTATAGTGAATATGCTATGAACTATATTAATTTAAGAATTTTGAAGAAAAATTTGCTATTAATTGTTAATGCTATTGCAAAATACTGTAATGTGATGTATAATTTAACAATAAGGTAATATAATAACAGGGAAATTTAATTGATTTAACGTAACAGCACAGGTGCTAAGCAGAATGGCCAATATCATAAAGCAATTGTTAAGGGCAAACCTGCCGAAAGGCAGGGACGCAAAGCCAGGAGCTTAAAACGGGTCTTCATTGAGACTGTCAAGGTTGTCCGGTTGCCACATACTTCATTATGCTTTTTATTAAATAAAAAGAAAATGGATATGGTGGCTTTTTTTATAGGGACAATTATGCTGAGAAGTTATAAGTGTCATTAAAATGTATTTTATGGGGAGGAAAATGAAATGGAAAAATCAATTCATGGTACATGGAAAAGAGTGCTGTCGTTTGTACTTACTTTTGCACTTGTTATTACTATGGTACCAACGTTTGCTTTTGCAGAAACACCTTCAGAAACTGAATATCGAGGGCTTGTGCAAAGGCTGGAAAATGCAAGGGATAATATACGGGTGATTGCTTCTGAATGTGGGGAGGTGGATTTTGGCAACGGCTACAAGGTTGATATTAAGGCGGAATTAGAAAATTTCGCAGCTAATATTGACAATGACCTTGGTGTAGCTGCTGCAATTGTTGCAGGGAACTATAAGGATCCAAGATTAGAAGCAGTAGGGGTAAATAATTCAAATACCTCAAAAGGTTATACTCAGGCCAATTATGATAAAGCCTTTTCTGATAAATATACTGCTGCAGCAAAATATTTAAAACAGGGAGGTATTGCAGTACAGTCATATGGAGGATTTCCAACATATCCTCTTCAATACTTTTTTTCATATAAATCTAAGCTTAACTTGGGATATTCTGCTAGCCCTAATAGACTTGGTATAAATGAAAAAGGGATAACTAAAATTGTAGAATTTTCAGAAAACTATGTTGAAGAAATCAGTAAGTCGGCAATGCAGATATCAGCGTTGTTGGATATGCTGAAAGCCTACAAAGCAGAGGTAGAAGGGCTTGAAACATACTTTCTGAGCTCTCCTTGTGCAGACAGTAGCTGCGATGATTTTGAAAAAGTTGACGAATGCAAAGATTGGACTCACAGGATTTTAGTAGCAGAAGGGTCCGACCGTAATACTGCTGTTGCAGAGTTTACAGCAGCAGTTAATAAGTTTAAGAACGAAATAGATAAGGATATAAAAATAACTGGAATACTTGCAACAGGGAAAATCGACGATGATTCTTCGCTTTGGTTTGGGGAATATAAGAAAGGCAGTGATTATTATAATAATACAGCGGCAAAAACTGTTGTAGATAAAATGAATGCCGCAATTCATTTTTTAGAAAATGGAGGGTATACTTGCGGCTTAGTTTCTTTTTGGAAATGGGAAAATAAATTATCTTACAGCTCTTCATTTAATTCGGGGACTAATGGATATACTGTAGAGATTATAACATTGGGATTAGGCAATGAATATGAAGAGAAAAACAAAAATGCAGTTCTTCCGTTAGTTGATGGCACCTTAAGCATTTTACGTTCCGGTACAACGGCTGATAACCTTAACATAGTTTACAACCTCAAGGTCAATGAAATCAAACGTTATATTGCTCAGGTAGAAAAGTTGAGAGAGACTGAAGTGCCTGAGGGAGGAACATATTCACAGGGAGAATATGAGAGTGCAATTGAAAACTTCATTATAAACGCGGAAAGAGATCTATATATTGCAGACATTTTATTGAATGGTAATATTGAAAATAACGGATATGCTTCAAAATGGGTTGAAACGGTAGGAAGCTTAAAAGAAGAATATGGGAAAAAATTGTCATCTGAAAAAGAAGCAAACGCAATAAGGTTTTTCAGTGAAGGTGGATATGGATATGGAGTTAGCCTTTTGGGTTATGGTTTTCAATTAGAATATAAGTCAAGCTTCTTTAAGGATTACTCCAGTGGATTGTTTGGTGTTGCAGCAAATAAAGCTGATGCTGTTGCAATAATACGTGATACGGCAGCTGCCTTGGAGCTGGGAAATAAATACATGACAGCAAAAGAACTGGCAGAATTTAAGTATAACCAGGCGCTTAATGAATTAAAGAACATTAAGGATAAGCCTGATGAAATAGTTAAAGCGGTGCTTGAAAGCGACCAGGATCTTAAGGAGCTTATAGGTGACTTAAATACAATATTAGGAAGCCTTGATGATATTATTGATGCATTGGATAAGCTTAATAAGCTGGGAATTGGCAAGGATATAATTGACCCGATTTTAAGCCAGATGGGTCTGAGCTATGATATGCTTAAATCCATTGCAGGATTGAGGGATTTGCTGGATAATGCAGGGATTGATACTTCTGGAGAAGTTGATATTGAAGAATCTATGGAGCAGATAGTAGGAAATTTGGTTGGAGTTGCAATTGACGTCGCTATTGGAAGTGCCGAGGCAATTGTGACACTTAAAACAGAGAGTGCCTATAACACTGCTACCGGAATTTTAAGTGATGCCTATAAAGGGTTGATGAATAGTGCAGCAAGCAGTCTTAATAATTTGCTTGCACCGATTGCAAATATTGTTGAACCTGTGAGACCATACCTGCACATGCTCAAATCAAGCATCAGCTTAGTTAACAGGATGGTTACAATTGTTGAACAGGTAAATGAGCTTTCCGATGATTTTACAATGGGAGGACTTTCGGATACAACGTATACGCTGTCATATATATTGGATGATACGGCAGATTTGATGACTGCCTTTGGAGATGCACGCCTTGCCGAGCTTCTGAGCAAGCTTCTTGAAAGTACTGATTTGGGCGGAAGTGCTGCAGATGCCACGGCGGGACTTCTTAATCAGATAGTAAATGAGCTTGTGGGGCAGAATGTTGGGCTTTCAGGTGAGGACTTAGGGTTCATTAGGGAGCTGATTGATACCCTTACTAAAGAGGGGTTAAAAAATACGGTAAAATTAGTGCCGCTGCTGAGAACCACATCAGATATTTTAAAGAGGGTGGCTGAGCTTGAGGGTGGTATACAGGATATTATTGATAAGGACTATGAAAGCGCATGGAATGCCTTAACAAAGGATTTCGGCAGTATGTTTAAGGACACCGTGGACTTGTGGAATAATATCATAAGTTTATTCTCAGAGCCTGTTACCGGAGTATCTACTGCAATGAGTGCAGATACAGGAAAGGTAGATCTTGACAGTCTGGAGGGGGATGTATTCCTTCAGTCATTTGCACAGGGAATAAATGACGAGGCAACGGATACACTACGCATACTTGTCAGTCCTTCTTACAGTAATATAGAAAAATATAATAGATTTAAGGAATTCCGTGAGTTTACTGAAAATGTAAGAGAATTTGTAAAAGCATTAGAGGGTGTAAACAATGAAATAAAGGATGCATGCAAGTGGGCCGAAGATAATCTGACAAAAGAAGAGGCAAAAGACTTCCTGCAAAAGCTTGGCAGGCACTATGTAAATCACATGCATGCTATAATTAAGGCAGGTTTTAATAGAGACAGCGTTAAAAATGTAATATCACAGATGAAGGCTGCATCAGCAGAAATCAAGGATCTTATCCGTCTCATTAAGCAGAATGGTGATATTGTAATTATTGCCACACCAGGAAATGAAGATGTATTTTACAATTTGTCTACAAATTATGATGAGTTAAGAGAAAAATTAGATGATTTATTTAAGGCTCTGGGAATAAATACAGAGTATGAGTTAAGTTCGGAGCTGTTCCGCATGGACGGTAATGCTGTAAAAGCAGCAGATGAGCTTGAAGATAATAAATATCAGGTTAACGCATCATACAGATTGAAGTTATACCTTTGCGGGCATGAGATTAAAATTCCTCTTGCCACAAAGATGCTGGATATAACAGTAGATGGGGGCGGAGAAGAACCGGAGCCTGAAGTGATAGATATTGAGATTAAACAGCTTCCCTATAATATGGTATATACGGTAGGTGAGGAGCTTGATCTTGACGGTCTTAAGGTATATGCAATTTATTATGATGATTCCGAAGATGAACTCACTCCCGAGGAGTATGCAGTTGAGCCTGTATCAGGAACTGTGTTAACGGTTGAAGGTAATGTTACTGTGACTGTAACCTATAAGGAAATTACTGATATATTTGAGATTGAGGTAAAATCTGATGACACTGAAGAACCTGATCCTGAACTGACCGGTATTAAGGTTCAACAGCTTCCGGATAATATGGTATACACGGTAGGTGAAGAGCTTGATCTTGGCGGTCTTAAGGTATATGCGCTTTATGATGATGATTCCGAAGATGAACTCACACCCGAAGAGTATGCAGTCGAGCCTTCATCAGGAACTGTGTTAACAGTTGAAGGCAATGTTACGGTGACTGTAACCTATAAAGAATTTACCGATACATTTGATATAAGAGTAAATCCTTCCGATACAGAGGAACCCGAGAAGCAAAATTACACAGTTATATTCAATGCCAACGGAGGATCTCTTGCTGGTGGAGCGGAAGCGAAAATAACTGTTACGAGTGGTACGGCAATAAGTCTGCCGGGAGTGGCCGCAAGGACAAATTACAGCTTCAACGGATGGTATGACAGAAATGAATATGCAGGAAATGCATACGATACATATATAGTATTGCGAGATGCCGAGCTTATTGCACGTTGGACATATGTGGCTTCTGAAAATCCCGATCCGGGTGACGGAGGAAACTCCGGAGGAGGAGGACAGCCGCAGGTTGTCGAAATAGCTGAACAGAAAATTCCTCTGGCAGGGATATACTCTCTGTTGTCTCTAGATACAGAGTTCAGGGACGGAATAGTGTATTACATTGATGACAGCGGAAATACGGTATTTGTTCCCTTCTGCTTTACAATAGGTAATAAGGTTTATTTCCTTGGAGCTGCAGGCATAGATTATTATGTTAAGGAAAACCAGAAGAATTTTGGAGATATAACAGAGCACTGGGCTAATGATAGCATCCTTGCAATAGCTGCAAGAGAAGTTTTCCAAGGCTACCCTGACAGCAGCTTTAAACCGGATCAGCCAATGACACGCGCCATGCTTGCTACAGTGCTTGCACGACTGGCTATAGCAGATACAAGTACCTACAGCGAACAAATTTTTGATGATGTAAGCTTAGACACATGGTATGGACCATCTGTTGCATGGGCATTTGATAATGGGATTGTTCTTGGCGTAGGAAATAACATCTTTAATCCTGACGGATATGTTACACGTGAGGAAATTGCAGTAATGCTTTTAAGATTCATAAAATATACGGAAATTGAAATGGAATCAAATTCGCCAGTTCCGTTTGATGATTTGAATCTGGCAAGCGCATGGGCGATGGATGCAATCGATAATTTGCAGAGATATGGTATTGTAACCGGCAAATCATATAATAAATTTGAACCGTTTGCGGAAACGACACGTGGAGAAATTTCAACCATGCTTTATCGCCTCATAAGAATAGTAATAAACAACAGCATAAAATAAATAAATTACCTTTTAATTATATGACCACCGGCTCAACCGGTGGTCATAATTAAAAGGTTTCCTATGCTTCTTTATTATCAGTGGTTGACTTATTAAGCTGAAGCTTAAATTCATTTATTGCGGAACCGATAGCTTTTCCCATTGCAGGCAATTTTGACGGACCGAATATGACAAGAGCAATAACAAGTATAAGGATAAGCTCTGTGTGTCCTATTCTACCCATTTCTACACTCCAAAATATGCATTGAGCAGCTCAATTGTTTTTCCTGCAACATCAGCCGAAACCCCAGCACAACGGGCTTTTCTTTCAGGATCTCCCATTGCATAGCCGCTTTCAGTCATAAATGTTCCTACAGAAGCATCACAGTTTACTGAACCTGAAACTGTGGTCTTATTTTTTACCTCCGGCTGATAGATAGGAAGACTTGCATCTTTGTACCATGCAAACAAGTCCGCTGTCATCTTCTTTGCATCGTCCTTGGGACATAGTAGACCTATGGTGAATACGGCACTTCCGAGAGAGCCACAAAGTGAGCCGATACCATATCCTGTAGCACCGTTGACAAATGTGTCAATAGGAATCTGGTTGTAAGGATATCCGGCATTATCAGCAAGTCCTCCAATCAATGCGTCAGCTACTGCAATGCAGCATCCGCCTTTATTGAAATAACTTGCATATGCTCTTTCCTGAGCTGTTGCAATGTCAAGTTTTTGATAAACATATGGGTGTGAGGCGGAGTCCTTGCTTAATTCCTTATATTCGTAGCTTAGTACCTCTTTTGAAGGAATTTCTGCCGGTTTCTCGGAACATGCAGTCAGGATGGAAGGAACTATGCCGACAACTGCCAGTCCTGCTGTAGCTTTACCGGCTGTTTTAAGCAAATCTCTTCTTGAATAAATCTTTTGTTCGCAATTTTCTTTCATTTTAATCTCCTGATAATTTTTTAACAAAAAATTTCAACACTAAAAACAGATAATTCTTTAAGCTACTTTTAGGTGCTGGAAAAGAATGTTAAAGTATATTATATGTAATGTTGAAAAATTTTAGTTATTTAAGTAAATTATATAAACATTTATGACAAATGTCAATAAAGCTATATATGAAATTTTGTTATCGAAACAACGACAGCCATAATAGAATGTTAAAAAACTGGCAAAATGATTTAATAAATATCATTTCCGTTAAACAATTTATTTTCACTCTTATAACTCCTGAATGAAGTTATAAAGACATTGACTATTCCTGCGCCATATATTATACTATAAGCAATAATAATTAATTAGGAGTGAGTTACAATAATGGACGATGACGGTATAAGTCAGGTCATAATATTAGTTTTGCTGGTGGTGATGTCCGCATTTTTTTCTGCGGCAGAGACGGCATTCATCAATTTCAGCAGAACAAGAATGAAAAATTTTTCTGATCCAAGCAATAAAAAAGTAGAGTTGGTACTTAAGCTGGATGATAATTACGACATATTGATGTCAACAATCCTCATCTTCAACAATATTGCAAATATTGCGGCAACTTCTCTGACAGTGTCTATTTTCTCAGGGCATTTTAAAAATAATGGAATTGTATTTTCAACAATTATCGCTGTTTTTATAATTTTAATATTTGGAGAATTGCTTCCAAAGGGATTGGCTAAATTTGCACCTGAAAAGGTTGCTATGCTTTCAGCCTCTATAATGAATTGGCTGATTCTTATTTGTACACCTGTTAATTCTGTTCTTTCAGGTCTTAAGGATACAATGGGAAAGATATTTAAGGCTGAAGCATTTCCTTCCATTACGGAGGATGAGCTTATAAATATGATTGATGAAGTAGAAAATGAAGGTGTAATAAATAAAAACGAAAGCGATTTGATTAGGTCCGCTATTGAATTTAATGAAACAGTTGTGGAGGATATATATACTCCAAGAATTGATATAGTAGGAATTGAAGAAGATGAAAATCTGGATGATATAAGAGAAAAGTTTCTTTTAAGCGGCTATTCAAGGCTACCCGTATTTGAGGGAGATATGGATAACATAGTGGGTGTATTGCATGAAAAGGACTTCTATCATGCTTTAAGCCGTAAGGAAAAGGATATTAAGAAGATAGTTTCACGTATTTTGTATGTAACACCTAATAAAAAAATTTCGGAGCTGTTAAAGGAGCTTCAAGTTTCAAAGGCACACATGGCTGCTGTTATTGACGAATATGGCGGTACTGAAGGCCTTGTGACCATGGAGGATATCATAGAAGAGCTTGTGGGCGAAATCTGGGATGAGCATGACGAAGTTGTTGAATGGTTTAATAAAATAGGAGATGATAAGTTTCTTATTTCATGCAACGCTGATATTGATGATATGTTTGAACTGTTCGGATTTGAGCCTGATGATGAGCTGGATGTTACCACTGTAAACGGGTTTATTACAACTCTGTTTGAAGAAATCCCGGAGGTTGGAGGGCGAATTGTCTACAAGGATTTAGACATTACAGTAACCAAGGCCGAAGCAAAAAGGGTTCTGGAAATACAGGTTGAAAGAATAGATAAAGAAAGAATTATTATGGCGTAATTAATAGATATATTTAAAATAGAACAAACATACTATATAGTATGTTTGTTTTGCGTTCGATAATAATTATTTGAAGAGGTCTCTTATGAAAAAAATCTGGATTATCTTAATAGGTCTCGGACTTATTTTTTCGTTTATAAACAAAAGACCTGAAACTGTGGCAAATGTTTTGTTTTATGATTTGCAGAAATCTGTGGAACTGATTTTAAGCCTGCTACCAGTAATGGCATTTTGGACCGGACTGATGGCAATAGTGGAGAAATCGGGGATATTGAACAAGCTGTCATATGCAATTAAACCTGTAGTCAGATATCTTTTCAAAGAGGTACAGGATGACACCAAAGCGGTAAATGCGATAATCATGACCATTGCTGCAAATATGCTCGGCATAGGGAATTCAGCAACAGCATTCGGAATTAAGGCAATGCATGAAATGCAGCTTTCAAACAGGGATAAAAGCACGGCAAGCAATGCGATGTGCATGTTTATTATCATAAATGTTTCATCCATACAGCTTATTCCAATGAACATCATAAAGCTTCGCGCGGATTCCGGAGCTGCTGTACCGGGGGACATTATGCTGCCAACTATTGTGGCAACTGCTATTTCAACTGCAGCAGCAATAGTTGGGGCAAAATATTTTGAAAGGAAGGAAAGAAGATGAATGTATCTGATTTGATTCTTCCTGCAATTATCGGGGGAATATTGTTTTATGGGATGATTAAAAATGTTGACATATACGCGGTGTTTGTGGAGGGAGCGGCTGAAGGCGCAAAGACAGCTCTTAAAATATTTCCATATATTTTGGCGGTTATTTTTGCAATAAATCTGTTTGTTCAATCAGGTGCGGAAACATTTATAGTAAGCTTGCTGATGCCGGTGACTTCAGTGGTTGGATTTCCGCCGGAGCTTTTGTCTCTTGCAATAGTAAAGCCACTTTCAGGAGGAGGTTCATTAGGGGTATTTCAAACAATACTTCAAAACTACGGTCCGGATTCATATATTGGAAGAAGTGCTTCAATACTCATGGGGTCGTCGGAGACAATATTCTATACAGTTGCTGTTTATTTCGGATCTGTGGGCATTAAAAATATAAGGCACACAGTTAAAGTTGGATTGCTTGTGTACGGTCTGTCAATTTTTATATCACTTGCTGTATGTAGTTTAATGATGTGAAGCTTCGTTCTGCCAGAATGAAAAAACACCAAAGAACAGCAGTATATCGCCTATGCTGATTGTTTTGGAAAACGGATAGGGAGGTGGAAGGGTTATAATGTCACATAAAAACTTGAACTTTGTATCTTCTGTTAGAAGTGAATGGATTAAATCCTGTCCTGTCTGAAGATATAATTTTTTTGCCTCGGTATTTGCCAGAATATCTGATACAAGAACAGGCATTTTAAAATCATTTGAAGCAATGGCTATGAAGTTCAGAATTGTTCCGATAAGAAAGAGTTTCATATATGGCTTCTTTATATTTAACAATGTTACAATGAATATTGCAAAATAAATTATCCAATTGAGAGACAAAACTCTCAATAAATTACTGTCGCTGAAATTTTTATATAAAAATTCAGCAATAATTTCCATTACTGCTGCTATTATTAATATCTGATAACCCCTTATATCTATGTTAATTTTTTTTGCATCAATCTTCTTTTTACGAAATAACAACACTATTATTGAAATTACAGATGTAATTATTATCTCCGGAAACATATTTCACCTATTCAGATAAATTATGATATGTATTTCTTAAAGCTATTATTGAATCATCAATTATATCAGGATTAAATTGTGTTCCTGCATTTTTTTTCATTTCGCCTAATGCATCCTCCAGGCTCAAGGCATGTCGGTAAGGCCTATTGGTGGTCATTGCATCAAATGAATCGGCTATGGTCAATATGGATGTTTCCAAGGGTATGCTGTTGTGGCTAAGGCCGTCAGGATATCCCTTACCATCATTTCTTTCGTGATGATGGCGTATAATATCGGAGATATTAGCCAGATAACTTAAATCGGCAACAATTGTTGCTCCGATTTCGGTATGGGATTTAATTGTTTCAAACTCTTCATCCTTCAATCGCTCCGTCTTATTCAATATATTTTTATCAATTCCTATTTTCCCTATATCGTGCAGCAGCGCAGCACTTTTTATTACATCAATTTTGCCTTGGGGAAGCCCAAGCTGTTTTGCAATTGCTTCAGAGTATGAACTTACGCGCAGAGAATGCCCGCTGGTGTAAGGGTCACTGGCTTCAATTGCGCGAACCAATACGTTCATAGTGTCAAAATAATTTTTTCTCATGTCAATATAGAGCTTGAAGGTGTATCTTGCAAGGAGCAGAGGTATAAAAAACAACAGCAGTCCGCCGATTCCGTAGCTGTTGTATGAAAAGGCAAGAACGATGCCTAAAAGACCGACAAGCACAACGTTTATCATCATTGAAAAGAAATTATTGTTCCATATATAAGAGAGCTTTTCTTTCAATAATATGGACATAAGCTCCGACATGAAAAACGTATTTAATAAAATATATATTACTAAGGCGGCTGCTCCAGCAACCGGATTGTAAAATTCAAAGCCAGTATTTATAATGCTATCAACTAAATTATAAACCATACCTGATATTCCAGCATTTATGGCATATTGGCTTATGTTGAACAGAGTTTTGTAAATGGGACTGTTGAACAGGTGTACTCTGCCCTTTCCATCTACATAAGGGAATCTTAAGGCGATACCGACAGCATTTATAATTGCAGCGGTCAACGGATTTGTCAGCAGTATAGCCGAAAATCCCAATGCAAAACTTACAGATACAGCGCCAACTTTAGGTAGTAATATCAAAAAAGTTTCTGCAATTGCCGAAAGAACGGAAAACACAACGAGCAAGACGTAATCACTTATAGTATAGGTATTGAACAGATAGACCATCAATATGGATGCAGCTATGGTCAATACCGATATGTATACGTACAGTGTTGTGTTTTTATCCTTTTTATTTTTCTTATCTTTTGTAGCTGCTATATTTTTCTCCATAGTTTGTCCTTTTATAATGAAGGGCTGACTTTTATAAATAACTTATTAGATCCAGCTAAATCCAGCACCAGCTGCTAAAACTAATGCTACTAAAGAAGCTATTATAGGCATTATTTTTTTCATGTGTAAACCCTCCTACAGACAATCTCTGCTCGTCTCGCTATTAGAACAGGAAGGTTTCGCTACGCTATTTTTTGAAGCTTATATGCAGTCAGCCCCGTCATTCTTTTATAAATAAACAGATTTTTCTGTTTATGGCGTTAAGTGTTGCTTTAATGGTTGAATCAATTTTGTTGCTTTGGAGTACTGCCGAACCAATGAGCATGTTCTCACGTCCGTGGTCAATATATGTTACCGCAGAAAGCATAACATCCCTTCCTGCCACATGAGAGGATTGAATATCATCAACAATGAAACAATCAAGGTCAACAGCCTTTTTAATGGCATTAAGAGTGGAGTTGGCGGCGATAACAAGAGTGTTCTTTTCAGATTTTATTCCTTCTGCTTCACCCACATATTCTTTTTCATCCCAAGTAAGCTTGGTGCTTATTTTAATTCTGTCCGAAGTTATTTCATTTGTATAGCCTGCATAAAACAGTCTGAAGTCAGAATTAATGGAAATATTTTTGTTAATTTGAGCCACACTTATGACTTTATAGTCAATGTCTATATTAAAGTGAGATAATAAAGCGGTTCGTATATCCCTAACTATTTGCTTCGAGTGGCGGCTGCTGTCAGAAAGGACGTGTATTTCGGTAATATTATTGTTTGAATCAGTAATAATTTTACATGATATAACAGATTTGATATTGGCTAAAAAATATTCAATTTCTTCAAATTCCATGCTAGTCCTCCAAATCTTTTACTAATATGATTATAATATAAGATTTTTGGAATTTCAACAGAAATATAGAAGATTGTATTATATTTTTAAAAAATTGTAAATATTAATAAAATTAACATAAAATTTGTCGAAATTTAGCATAAATTTATAATTATTTTAATAGCTGCTGAAGTATTTAAGTAGTCCGGCGTATATTGCCCATGCCGTCTTTTCCTGATATTCATCAGATATCAGCTTTTTTTCTTCTTCGTTATTGGATAAAAAGCCGCATTCGATGAGGACTACGTCTGCCTTGGTATCATCCATAATCTTTATATCCTTTTTTACCTGGGGAACTCTTTTATTGCTTTCATCCAATATGTTTTTTAAGGAATCCTGCAATATATCGGCGGCAATTTTGCCGTTGGCATTGTTGTTTTGGTAAAAAACATGAGCGCCGTAGTATTGCTTTTGCGGAAATGAATTAAGATGGATTGAAACAACCAAATCTGCATTAGAATTGTTAATCATATTTACCCTGTTTGTCAAATCTTCATTTTTCTTTGCCCGTATGGTTTTAGATTTCAAAGAGTACAGCCCCTCATCCTTGTAGCGTGTCATTTCCACATCAAATCCGCTTCCTTCAAGAAATCTCATAAGTTTTTCCGAAATTGCAAGATTNNTGAGCTTCTCCTATTCCAACATCACCGCTTGCACCCTGATCCATGCCTCCGTGCCCGGGGTCTATGAGTATTTTTATTTTTTTGACCTGTTCTTTTCCCGATGCATCAATTGTCTCGGTGGTTTTGCTTATATATGAAAATAGTGACAAAAGCATTACGAATGCTAAAGCCAGCGAGAATACAATATTTACTCTTTTAAAGATTTTTTCCATTATTACCTCCGGGTTTCTTTTCTAATATAAGCTTATGAAAGGCTCAGTCTAATAATTACAAAAATGTATGACCTTTAATTGACATTCAGCTATGGTTCCGATATAATGAATTATCTTAAATATAGACTTGGTAACAATTGTTTTAATAGGGAAAACAGTGAAAGCTGTTACAGCCCCCGCTACTG
>DDNC01000014.1:55189-272412 GCA_002340985.1 Firmicutes bacterium UBA2530
TGTGGAGGCTTCAGTAATTTTTGGAATTGGATGTGATTAAAAATTAAAGTAAATATACCCAGAATTATGATATCAGCCGTATCCAGCGGAAGTGGAAAGACAACCGTTACGACGTCGCTTCTTAAGGCATTTTCGGATAAAAAATACAATACAGCCGCATATAAGGCAGGACCTGACTATATTGATCCCATGTTCCACAGAAAGGTTATAAGGGTACCTTCAAGAAATCTGGACAAATTCATGCTGGGGGACGGTAATTGCAGGTACATAATAGGAAAAAACAGCAAGGATGCAGATATTTCAATAATTGAAGGAGTAATGGGATATTATGATGGAATTGGTTCCGGAACATTATCCAGCTCTTATGAGCTTGCCGGGCTTCTCGGCTGTCCTGTTGTACTCGTTTTAGACTGCAAGGGGATGGCTGTTTCTGTGTGTGCGGTTATTGAAGGGTTCAGAAATTTCAGAGAGAACAGCAATATAAGAGGCGTTATTTTAAACAATGTTTCGGAACGCATGTATGGATATTATAAAAATATAATTGAAGAAAACACGGATGTTAAGGTGTACGGCCATATGCCTCACCTTGAAGAATGTATGCTGAAAAGCAGGCATTTAGGCTTGATTACGGCGGAGGAGATTGAGGATTTGGAGCAGAAAGTAACAATTCTCGGAAAAACTGCCGCTGAAACAATCGACATTGAAGGGTTGTACAAGCTGGCTTTAGGTGCGGATTATCTTGAATACAATGAGCCTGTTATCAAGCACATAGGGAAAACTAAAATTGCCGTTGCTCAGGATGAAGCATTTTGCTTTTATTATCAGGACAGCCTTGACTTATTGGAACAAATGGGCGCGGAACTCATAAGCTTCAGCCCTCTTAGGGATAAAAAACTTCCAGATTCCTGCGGATTGTATATAGGAGGAGGATATCCTGAGCTGTACATAGGAAAGCTGTCTGAAAACAAATCGCTTTTGAGGGATATAAAAGAAAAAGCAAATACCGGTATGCCCGTATATGCTGAGTGTGGAGGCTACATGTACCTGCTTGAAGGTTTCAGGGACGGTGAAAGGGTCTATGAACTTGCGGGCGTTGCACAGGGTGAAAGCTTTATGACAAAAAGGCTTAATAATTTTGGCTATGTAAGGCTGACTGCAAAGACAGACAATTTAATGTGCAGAAAGGGTGAATCTATCTGCGGACATGAGTTTCACTACAGCAACAGCACTAATCAGGGAGATTCTTTTATTGCCGAAAAACCAGGCTCTGAATCATCACGTGGCTGTATAATTGCGGATGAAACAAGATTTATGGGTTACCCACATATAAATTTATTGGGGAATACTGTTTTTGCTGAGGGCTTTATTAAAAGATGTATATATTACGGAGAAAAATCATGTTGCCTCTGATATTTGGTTATGGAATGGATATGATTATAGGGGACCCACAGGGCTTTCCACATCCCGTGAGGATGATAGGAAATTTTATCTCATTTATGGAGAGAAAATTGAGAAGAAGTTACAGAACCGAAGAAGATGAGAGAAAAGCCGGCACGATTTTATGGTTTTCCGTAGTTGGTGCTTCTTTTATAGTTCCCCTTGCTATATTGTTTGTTGCTTTAAGGATAAGCGGTATTTTGGCATTAATTGTGGAAAGCATAATGTGCTACTATATTTTAGCCACAAAAAGCCTGAGGGATGAGAGTATGAAGGTGTATGCGTCCCTGAAAAACAATAATTTACAGGAAGCAAGAAAAAGTCTGTCTTACATTGTAGGACGTGATGTTGATAAATTAGATGAAAGTGCCGTTGCCAGGGCGGCAGTTGAAACAGTTGCGGAGAATACATCTGATGGTGTTATAGCTCCCATGATTTATATTCTCATTGGAGGCGCACCCCTTGGTTTTATGTACAAGGCTGTTAACACTCTGGATTCCATGGTGGGGTATAAAAATGAAAGGTATATAAACATGGGAAGGTTTTCGGCAATAGCAGATGATGTTGCCAATTATATCCCTGCAAGGCTGTCTGCGTATATTATGGTAGCCGCTGCCTTTATTTTAAATATGGATTACAAAAAAGCTCTTAAAATTTATAGGCGTGACAGATATAATCACAAAAGCCCCAACTCGGCCCATACGGAATCTGTCTCTGCGGGAGCGCTTAACATCATGCTGGGCGGAGACAATTATTACGGAGGAGTGATGGTTCCGAAACCCTCCATCGGAGACTCTGACAGGGAAGTGGAGGCAGAGGATATAAATAGAGTTAACAGGCTTATGTATGCTTCATCCATGCTTTGCTTATTTATCGGGATATTGATAAAAATAATTATGAAATAGGTTAAGGAGTGCAAATGTCAACAGATATACATGGTGCGGACATATATACTGCTGCGGAAAGGACCGGGATAGGAAAGGATGATATACTTGATTTTTCATCAAATATAAATCCGCTGGGTATTCCGCATTCGGTTAAAAATGCAGCAATAAAATCAATAGTACATTCAAACAGATACCCTGATATAAATTCGAGAGAGCTTAAAAAAAGTATATCTGCCGCCGAAAATGTTTCGGAAGATTGGATTTTTCCGTCTAACGGAGCAGCAGAGGCGATATTTAGAATTGCGTTTTTCTTAAGGCCGTCAAAGGGTCTTGTTACAGCGCCTACGTTCAGTGAGTATGAAAATGCATTGAAGGCTTCAGGAACAAATGTTGATTATTATTTTTTGAAAGAAGAATATGATTTTAAAATGCAGGATGATATTTTTAATAAGATTAAAGATGGCGTAGACATTATTTTTTTGTGCAATCCAAACAATCCCACGGGGCAACTAATTGAAAGAGCAACAACGGAAAAAATAGTTCATGTATGCAGAGAAAAGGGAATACATGTGGTTATTGACGAGTGTTTTCTTGATTTTTCGGAACACAAGCAAATGTACAGCATGACGGATTTTCTTCATAAATATGACAATCTGATTATATTGAAGGCATTTACAAAGATATATGCCATACCAGGCATGCGGCTTGGATATTGCATGTCATCCAACGAAAGAGTTATTGAAGGGCTGAACTTATGTGGACCTCCTTGGAATGTATCATCCATTGCGCAGGCAGCAGGAACAGCAGCGCTGTCTGAAGTGGGATATATAGAAAAAACTGTTGAATATGTCAGCGCTCAAAGAAAATATTTGTTTGATGAACTGAATGCCATAGGAGTAAAAACATATAGCTCCAATGCAAATTATATACTTTTCAGGATTGCTGATACTTTGCGAGATATTGATTTGAAGGAAGAGCTGCTGAAAAGAGGAATACTCATCAGAAGCTGTTCAAACTATAAAGGTTTAGATTTAAGCTACTACAGAATTGCGGTGAAAACCTATGAAGAAAATAGGCTTCTCATCATGGCATTAAGAGAAATAGCAGGTATAAAATGAAATCGGTATTAATTATATTAGACGGAGTCAGTGAAGAAAAAACAGACGTGCTCCATGGAATGACTCCCTTGGAATATGCGTGCACGCCTACAATTGACAGTATTGTAAAAAAAGGTATTCATAAGAAGACCAGCTACTGTGTAGAGGGGAGGGAGCCTGACAGCCTCAGCTGTATATTGTCAGCACTTGGAGTAGATTCAGGCATCATACCAAGAAACAGGGCGTATTTTGAGGCTCTTGCATCAGGAATAAATGTGGGGGTTGATGATGTCGTTCTAAGATGTAATCTTATAAGCGTAGCGGAAAACAGGATTGAGTCCTTCAACGGAAGAGGACTTACTTCTTGGGAAATGAGAGATATTTCAAATAAAGTTAATGTGCCCGACGGACTGAAATTTCATCATCTTACAGATTACCGAAGCCTTATGGTTATGAAGAGTAACAGAGAAATACAGCTGCTTGAAGATATAGCTCCACATGAAAATATAGGCATAAATATATCTGAGCTTTTCAGAGGTGTGGGAAAAATTGATCTGTTAAATTATTTTATTGAAGCAAACATGGTTCTCATAAGAGGCAGAGAGTATATGTTCTATCCTTGGGGAGTTGCGGAAAAATCTTATCTTCCGTCCTTTTTCAACCTTTATGGCAGGACATGCTCATGTATTTGCGGTGCGGAAATAATGAAAGGTATTGCTAAGGCTATGGGAATGAATGTTCCTGAACTTAAAAATGCCACCGGAGATGTGGATACTGATTTGAGGGAGAAAGCGAAAGCTGTGTTGGATGAACTTAAGAAAAATGATTCAGTTATTGCTCATATCAACGGTTCCGATGAGTCAGCTCACAGGATGAATTTACAGGAAAAAATAAGTTTCATAGAGAAAACAGACAGAGAATTTTTGAAAGTTATATATGAAAATATTGAAAATACAGCATTAACCATAGTGTCCGATCATCAGACAAGCAGCATTACGGGTAAGCATGAAAAAGGCCCTGTGGATTACATAAGCAACATTAGGGAGGAATTTACATGGCAAAGGTAATAATGGTTCAGGGAACAACATCCAATGCAGGAAAGAGCCTTACTGCGGCTGCACTGTGCAGGATATTCAAGCAGGACGGTTACAGGACAGCCCCGTTTAAGTCACAGAATATGGCACTGAATTCATATATCACAAAGGAAGGGTTGGAGATGGGAAGAGCTCAGGTAATGCAGGCGGAGGCCGCTGCCATTGAACCGGATGTGAGAATGAATCCCATACTGCTAAAGCCGACAGGCGAAAAGGGCTCGCAGGTTGTGCTGAACGGGAAAGTGTTCAGGGACATGACTGCGGGAGAATATTATTCCTATAAGCAGGACATGGTTCCTCATGTGAAAAAAGCATTTGATTCCCTTGCACAGGAGTATGACATCATAGTAATTGAGGGGGCTGGAAGTCCTGCGGAAATAAATCTGAAGGAGCAGGATATTGTAAACATGGGTATGGCAAAAATTGCTGATGCTCCTGTTATTATAGTTGGAGATATTGACAGAGGTGGGGTGTTTGCATCGCTTGCGGGAACCATGCTCCTGTTTGATGAAGAAGAAAAATCAAGAGTAAAAGGCTTTGTTATAAATAAATTCAGAGGAGATGTGAACTTGTTGACCACGGGGCTTCATATGCTCAGAGACATAACCGGAGTTCCGGTTCTTGGAGTTGTTCCATACCTGAATGTTGATATTGATGATGAGGATAGCCTTTCTGAGAGACTGGGAAATACAAGAGAGCGAAGCCTTATTGATATTGCTGTCATAAGGCTGCCGAGAATTTCAAATTTTACAGATTTCAATGTGCTCTCTCTGATAAACGGCGTTTCATTAAGATATGTTTCCAACACAAAGGAGCTTGGAAATCCTGATATGATTATTATACCTGGTACAAAAAATACAATTGAAGATTTAAAATGGCTGAGACAATCGGGCCTTGAGGTAAAAATAATAAGGCATGCCAAGGAAGGAAAGGCTCTGTTCGGTGTATGCGGCGGCTATCAAATGCTGGGAGAGGTTATAAATGACCCTGAAAATGCAGAAGGAGGCGGCAGCATCAAAGGACTTGGATTGCTTAAGACCATTACGAACTTTTCCAGAGAAAAGACCACAAGGCAGACAACAGGAAAAATAAATGATATAGATGGATTCTATAAAATGCTTTCGGGCTTGGAAATTAAGGGATACGAAATCCACATGGGAGCTTCAGATATAATTGATGGATTTCCTCTCAGCACACTTGAAGTTAATCAGGATGGGTGCGTATGCGATAACGTGGCCGGGAGCTACGTCCATGGAATATTTGACAATATGAAGGTAGCGGGAGCGATCGTAAAAGTATTGGCTGATTACAAGGGTGTGCAAATTGAAGATACAGAGGAATTTGATTTTGCCAGGTATAAGGAGCAACAATATGATATTTTGGCAGATTCATTCAGAAAATCTGTTGATATAAATGAAATTTACAGAATAATGGAAATGTAATAAAAGTTCCCCGTTTCTCTGCGTGAGAGAGCAACGGGGAATTTTAGCTGAAGCACTTAGTGCTTTTTATACGTAGAAGGTGCAAACAACACAAGGACGGGCAATACTTCCAGTCTTCCTATTATCATGCATGCTGTAAATACAATTTTGCTTAGGGCGGAAAAGTCTGCAAAGCTTCCCATAGGGCCAACTGCTTCAAAGCCCGGACCAATGTTGCTGATGGTTGCTATTACAGCAGAAAATGATGTCATGAAATCTAAATTATCCAATGAAACTAAAATAACAGCAAAGATTATTATAATTATATAAGCGAAAAAGAAGATTAAAATGCTTTTCAACGTATCATTGTCCAGTGATTTTCCGTCTATTTTTATTGTCTGAATGGAATTCGGATGTATGATTCGCCTGATTTCATACAGCAACGACTTAAATAAAGCTAAAATCCTTATAGACTTTATACCTCCCGCTGTGGAGCCGGCGCAGGAACCGAACAGCATCAGCGTAAGCAGAATTGATTTTGAAAACATAGGCCAGGTATTGTAATCAACAGTTGCATAACCGGTGGTTGATACTAATGAGGATACCGTAAATGCGGAATGCCTTAAAGCCTCCGAATAATTATTGTTGAAGTTGTGAAGAGAGTTGAGAAATACAAGAAGTACTCCCGCTGACACATAGCCTAAATATAATTTGAACTCTTCATTTTTTAATATGCTTCTGAAATCACCTTTTATAAAAATTAAGTAGTACAGGGTGAAATTAATACCGAATAACAGCATACCTATTGCTATTATCCAATCAATCCATGGGTTGCCGTAATATCCTATGCTCAATGCGTTATTGGAAAATCCTCCTGTACCGGCGGTTCCAAATGCATGTATAAACGAGTCAAATACGGGCATACCTGCCGCAATTAACAGAACTACCAATACTGCGGTCATACCGCCGTAAATAATGTATAGTATCTTGGAAGATTCAGAAAGCTTCGGAACAAGCTTGCCAAATGTAGGCCCGGGGCTTTCGGCACGCATTAAAAAAACTGAGCGTCCACCTATCAACGGGGCAAGTGCCATTGTGAAAACGAGAAAACCCATTCCTCCTATCCAGTGAGTGAAGCTTCTCCAGAACAACAGACCTCTCGGTATTGCGTCCACATCTTTGATTATGGTTGAGCCTGTTGTTGTAAATCCTGAAACTGTCTCAAACAATGCATCAATGTAGGAAGGAATAGCGCCACTCAAATAAAAAGGAATAGCACCTATCGCAGACATTACAAGCCAGCAGATGGCAACAGCTGCAAATCCCTCTCTTTTTCGCATTTCGTTTTTGTCTATCTTTATCCTTTTGAGTACAAAACCAATAATTCCGCATATTATTATTGAAATGACAAAAGCATTTACTTCGTAGCTTTTATCAGCAACAGCAATAATTAGAGAAGGCAGCATAAGTATTGATTCCCAAAATAATACAATCCCCAATATCTTAAGCACTACTCTGATGTTCACTTTATATCCTCCGTTAAACCTCTAATATTTCGTTGAGGTCAGTTATAAATCCTGTCTTTGTTACCACAATTACTTTGTCGCCCTCTTTTATGCAGTCATTTCCGTAAGGTATTATGATTTTTTTATTCCTTACCAGTGCTGCAATCAAAATATCTTTTTTCAAATTCAAATCCTTAAGTTTAATATTGAGCAGATAAGGAGAATCTTTTGCGGTAAATTCGGCAACCTCTGCTTCATCGTCCAAAATCTTATAAAGCTTTTCAACCGCGATTCCCTGTGAATTATCCAATGCTCGTACGTATCTTAAAATACTGCTTGCGGTTGTGAGCTTAGGGCTTATAATACTGTCGAGTCCAAGCTTTTTAAATATAGGAATATAATTGTGGCGGTTTATTTTTAATATTACCTTCGGTACTCCGCATTGATGTGCATACAGCGAAGAAATAAGATTTTCCTCATCCATGTTTGTAAGGGCAATTGTCGCATCAGCTATCTGTATATTTTCATTATCCAAAACCTCTTGGTCGGTGCCGTCTCCGGAGATAATTAATGCGCTTGGGAGTACTTCACTCAGCAGTACGCACCGGTCTTTGTTTAATTCAATAATTTTTACGTTCATGCCAAGGTCCTCTAACAGCCATGTTAGATAAATGGCTATTCTGCTTCCGCCGATAATAGTAATATTTTTAACCTTAAGAGAACTGCGCCCCAAAAAATTAAAAAACTTTGATAAATCTTTTTTTTCTCCTATTACATAGACAATATCATCATGAGAGAAAGTAAAATTTCCCTTTGGAATTACTATTTCGTCATTTCTTCTAACCGCACAAAAAAGAACCTTGGAAGGAAGTTTATTTGTGAGTTCTATCAGCCTTATACCTATTATAGGGTCTGTTTCAAGCACACGAAATTCAACCATATCAAGCATATTGCCTGCAAATGTCTCCACGTTTGTAGCTGAAGGGAAGTGTACCATGCGTGCTATTTCGGCCGCTGCATCCATTTCCGGGTTAATGACCATGTCCAATTCAAGCTCAGATTTTAGCATTTTATGTTCATTTGAATAATCTGTGTTTCTTATGCGCGCAACGGTATGTTTTGCACCTAATTTCTTTCCGATTACGCAGCATATCATATTAAGTTCGTCACCATCGGTTACTGCAATCAATAGATCCGCTTCACTTATATTTGCTTCCTTTAAAATTTCCACACTTGCTCCGTTTCCTCTTATACACATTATATCAAGTGTTTCATCGGCATGATTCAATACGTCTGCATTGCTGTCAATCAATATTATATCATGCTCCTCGGTGGAAAGCTGCTGAGCCAGCGTATAGCCTACCTTACCTCCACCAACTATAATAATTTTCATTGTATCCTCCAAAATAAAACCATTAGTAAATATTCAATAAATTATACCACATGGTATATAAAATGCAAGAAAATTTGGATTTGCAGAAATATTTGCCTCAGGTGTCACAAAACTGACGCGACATAAAGCTGACATTAAGTCGGAAAATGGACACTCGGGAATAGTATATTATTTGTCAAGTGATTTTATGGGGAAAAAGAAGAGATGCTGCAGATATTTATAATTGGCACGATTATTGCTTAAATCATAGTATAAAAATTAAAAAGGGAGAGACAAATATGAGAATTGAAAATCATCCTATTCTCGATTTCCATAAGGATACAAAAATCAGCTTTATATTTAATGGTGAAGAGGTAGAAGGATATAAAGGCGAAACGATTGCAGCTGCCCTGCATGCTGCAGGAGTCAAGGTGTTGGGCAGAAGCCTGTTTCTTCACAGACCAAGAGGCTTTTACTGCGCCATAGGTAACTGCTCATCGTGTCTGATGACTGTAAATGGAGTTGCAAATGTGAAAACCTGTGTAACAGACCTTGAAGAAGGAATGGTAGTAGAAACTCAGGAAGGCAAGGGTGTGATAATATGAGAGAAGCAGAACTGGTTATTATAGGTGGAGGTCCTGCAGGGCTGTGTGCAGCCGTAAGTGCAGCAGAAAGCGGGGCACAGGTTTTGGTAATTGAAAGAAATAAAACACTGGGCGGGCAGCTTGTAAAGCAAACTCATATGTTTTTCGGCTCTGAAAAACAATATGCATCCACAAGGGGGATTGATATTACCGCAATTCTACTTGATAAGCTGAAGAACTACAAGGAAAAGGTTGAAATACTTACTGAAACCACGGTAGTGGGAATGTTCGAAGACGGGGTTATTTCTGTTCTTCACAAGGAAGACAACTATTACAAAATTAAGCCCAAGGCAGTGATTGTGGCTACGGGAGCATTTGAAAAGGCATTAGCATTTCCTAACAACGACCTGCCCGGCATCTACGGAGCAGGTGCGGTGCAGACATTGATGAATGTTCATGGCGTTAAGCCAGGCAACAGGGTTCTTATGGTAGGGGCAGGAAATATAGGGCTAATTGTTAGCTACCAGCTTATGCAAGCTGGTGTGGAAGTGGCTGCCATACTTGATGCGGCCCCAAGAATAGGTGGATATCTCGTTCATGCTTCCAAAATAAGAAGGATGGGGGTACCTATTTTGACATCTCACACGGTTAAAGAGGCTGTTGGTGAAGATTGCCTGGAAAAGGCTGTTATATGCCAGGTTGACGAAAGATTTCAACCTATTGAAGGAACCGAAAAGGAATTTGACGTGGATGTAATGTGCATATCCGTAGGGCTTACACCATTGAATGAGCTTCTTGCAATGAGAGGATGCGAAATGAAATATATTCCTCAGCTAAGCGGATTTGTTCCGGTAAGAAATGAAAATTATGAGACAACTGTTGAAAATGTATTTGCAGCAGGAGATTCGACTGGAGTTGAAGAAGCGAGCGCAGCGATGGTGGAGGGATACCTGGCAGGCATTTGTGCCGCTGCTAAAATCGGATATGTGCCTGATAATTTTGAAGAAAGAAAAAATGATTATGTTAAACAGCTTAACTATTTGCGTTCTGGTCCTGTTGGCAAGCATATACTTACCGGAATAGAGCAGATTGTTACAGCGGGAGGTCGCCATGTTTGAGAAAACCGGAATACCCAGCAGGGAAATGATAATTGAGAAGTTTCCTCCTATAGAAAGAATAAATAAAGGTCCTGTAGCTGTTGTTGAATGCTACAAGGAGATACCATGCAATCCGTGCCAGACGGCATGTAGGTTCGACGCAATAAAAGTAGGTGAGGATATAAACAATATTCCTGCCTTAAATTCAGATAACTGCACGGGCTGCGCAATATGCCTGAGCAAATGTCCCGGCCTTGCAATAATGATTGTTGACGGCTCCAAATCGGAGGAAACCGTGCAAATAAGAATTCCATATGAATTTATTCCCCTTCCCAAGGCAGGAGATGTAGTTAAGGGTCTGGACAGAGAGGGCAGACACATTGCAGATGTGAATGTGGTAAATGTTCTGAATCCGAAATCCTTTGACAGAACACCGGTTATTACGGTAGAAGCAGAAAGGAAATATCTGTACGATTTGAGAAATATAAAGGTGGAGGCATAAATGGACGAGAATACTATTATATGCAGATGTTCTGATGTTACTCTGAAACAAATCAGAGAACTTATTGCAGAAGGTTATGTAACATATGATGAAATAAAACGAATTACAAGGTCAGGTATGGGCCCGTGTCAGGGGAAAACATGCGGACAGATGATTATGAGAGAAATCGCAGTTGCCACAGGTCAGAATTTAAAAGATATAAAGTTTCAGACTACAAGGCCTCCCGTAGTGGGCGTAAAGTTGGGATTGATTGCTGAGGAGGGCAGAAAGCATGAGGAATAGTGCTGAAGTTGTAATTATAGGCGGAGGAATATCAGGCTGCTCAATTGCATACAACCTTGCCAAAAAAGGCGTGAATAATATTGTCGTGCTTGAAAAAAATTATATTTGCAGCGGCTCAACAGGCAGATGCGGAGCCGGAGTGAGAATGCAGTGGGGAACTGAAATGAACTGCAAGATCGCAAAAAAAAGCATAGAATTTTTTGAAAATGCCAATGAAATATTAGAATATGACAGAGATGTTGACTTTAAACAGAGCGGATACCTGTTGGTTGCTGATACAGAAAAAGAGGTGGATCAGTTTAAAAGGAATATTGAGGTACAGCACGACTGCGGAGTTCCTTCAAGGCTGCTTACACTGGATGAAGCCCGTGAAATAGTTCCTCACCTTAATACGGATGTTCTCAAAGGAGCGGCGTTTTGCGGCAGGGACGGTTTTCTCAATCCCTTCAAGACCACAGATGCATACTACAAGGCCGCAAAAAGGTTAGGTGTTGAATTTAATACATTCACGGAAGCTGTGGGATTTAAGGTGGAAAGCGGAAAAATCACAGGAGTGGAAACAACAAAGGGATTTATTTCTACAAATATTGTGGTCAATGCAGCAAATGCCTATGCTAAAAATTTATGCGATATGATAGATATGGATATTCCGGTGTATTCTGAGAGGCATCAGATACTTGTTACTGAGCCTGTTGAGCCTATGCAGGGTCCAATGGTTATGTCATTCGGGCTGAATTTCTATGTTCAGCAGTCCCCGGAGGGATCATTTATAATGGGAAGAGGAGATGCAAATGAGCCCAGAGATCTGAGAGTAACATCAAGCTGGCACTTTGTTGAGGAAATGGCTAAGACGGTGAATATGGTGCTTCCTCCTATTTCAAAGCTGAGAATGGTAAGGCAATGGGCAGGACTCTACAATATGACTCCGGACAAACAACCAATATATGACAAGGCTGAAAATGTTGAAGGCTTTTATCTTGCAGCTGGCTACAGCGGACATGGTTTTATGTTCGGACCTGTTACAGGTATAGTAATGTCAGAAATGATACTGAGTGAAAAACCTACAATAGATGTAAGCATGCTTAATTTAAACAGATTTAAAACAGGAAATTTACTTTTGGAGCCATCAGTGGTATAATGACAACAAGGAAAGCAACGGCGGCAACGCTTAAATGTTATGGAGGTTATAATGAGAAAAAGGTATTTTGACAGGCTGGTTAAAATCCTCAAGGATAAAGATATGGATGCCATATTGATTGCTCCCTCTGAGGAAATGGAGTTTATCTTAGGACACAATACTCACATTTGTGAGAGATTTCAGGCACTGATAATCAAGAATGACGGTACATATTTTTACATCTGCAACTTGCTGACAGTTGATGAAATACAGGACGTGCTTGGACCGGATATAAAGGTATATGGATGGTTTGACGGCGATGTCTTTACGGATACCGTAAAGAAGGCTTTTGAGGAAAATGGCTTAATAGGAAAAACAATAGGTGTAAACTCGACAGAGAGAGCATTCCTGATTCTTCAGATAATGGAAGCTGTTGATGTGCATTTTGTAAGCGGAAAGACAATCCTCGAAGAAATGAGACTGATAAAGGATGGGGAGGAGCTGGAAAACCTCAGAACTGCAGCTCGTATCACGGATGAATCCTACGAGGAGCTTTTGAAGTTTATAAGACCGGGTATCAAGGAAGCAGATATCGCGAGAAAAATGAATGAAATATTCAAAGAAAAGGGCGCCGATGAAGGCTTTACCATGGTTTGCTCAGGGCCTAATTCATCATTTCCTCATTATAACTCCGATCAGAGAGTGATTCAGGAAAAGGATGTAATAGTTCTCGACTGGGGCTGCAAGTACAACGATATGTGTGCGGATATGTCCAGAACGGTGTTTGTTGGAGATATATCAGAGGAAGAAAAAAAGGTTTATGAAATAATACTTGCATCTCAGGAGGCGGGTGAAAGAGCGGCTGTTGATGGCGCATACATCCCTGATGTTGACAGAGCCGCAAGGGAAATAATAGAAAATGCCGGANNTTTCCGACAAGGCTTGGGCACGGCATAGGATACTCTGTGCATGAAGCTCCTGACATAAAGGCAAGCAATAAAAGAAACCTGGAAAAAGGCATGGTTTTCAGCATTGAGCCGGGAATTTACATGGCCGGGAAGTTCGGTATGAGAATTGAAAATATAGTTGCTGTTACCGAGAATGGGAATGAAGTTCTGAACAAGGCCTCAAAGGAAATAAAGATAATAAGGAATAAATAACAAAACTCCCCGTTGTTTATAGTAGCAGCGGGGAGTTGTATTATAGAACGCGATAAAGCAGGAAGACAATCAAGCCCATTGCTACTGCGAATATCAGCACATATGGCACGATTAGCGAAAGTATAGCTAATATCATTGCAAGCAAATCACCTTTTTCAAGCTTGAGCTTTTCGGGAGATTCACCTTCGTTTATTCTTTTCAGATGCTCTTCTTCATATTTTTCAGTCTGGAGGTTAGCCTTCCTTATTCTTTCCAAATCTTCTTCTACTCTGGATTTTCTGCTTTTCCAAATAGACATCTAAAACACTCCATTAACCTTGTGGCACATTGCGAAATGCTCGCCTTCTACTTCCCTGTACTCAGGAACGTCTGTCTTGCATACATCATGAGCATATGGGCATCGTGTATGGAAGCGGCAGCCAGAAGGTGGCTTCGCAGGTGAAGGTATATCGCCTTTTAAAATTATCCTTTTCTTAGTAGCTTTCAGCGATGGGTCGAAGGACGGAACGGCGGAAAGCAAAGCTTCGGTATAAGGGTGAAGAGGATTGTCAAATATCTGCTTCTTTGGCCCCTTTTCAACAATCTGTCCTATGTACATAACGGCAACATCGTCACTTATGAACTTAACAACGGACAAATCGTGAGAAATGAACAGGTAGGTAAGTCCGAAATCATCCTGTGCATCCTTTAAAAGGTTTATAATCTGTGACTGAATGGAAACGTCCAGCGCAGATACGGCCTCGTCACAAACGATGAATTCAGGATTTACGGCAAGTGCTCTTGCAATGCAAATACGCTGGCGCTGTCCACCGGAAAATTGGTGCGGATAGCGGCTTGCCTGCTCAGGGAACAGCCCACATTTTCCTATAACTTCAACAACTTTGTTCATCATTTCTTTTTTGTTTTTTACGATACCGTGCTGAAGCATTGCTTCTCCGACAATTTCATAAACAGGAAGTCTTGGGTTCAGTGAGCTGTACGGATCCTGAAATATTATCTGCATTTGTGTTCTAAGGCTTTTAAGCTCGCTTCGACTCATTCCGTAAACATTTTTTCCGGTAAATGTAACCTGACCTTCAGTGGGGTCAAGAAGCTTGAGCATGGTTCTTCCAAGCGTTGATTTGCCGCAGCCTGATTCACCTACGACACCAAGCACACGACCTTTTTTAATGCTGAAAGAAACATCATCAACAGCCTTTACATGTCCGGTTGTTTTCTTGAAAACTCCTGATTTAATTGGAAAGTATTTTTTAAGGTTTTTTACTTCTACTATATTTTCGCTCATTGTTTTGCCCCCTCTTCGGTGTATAAGTAGCATGCTATTCGATGCTCTCCGTCCAATACAACCTCTTCAGGAAATGCGGTCTTGCATTTGTCCATAACGTGGCTGCAACGCGTACTAAATGGGCAGCCTGTGGGCAGATTGTTCAAATCCGGTACATTTCCGGGTATAACATGAAGCCTTGAGCTTTTTGTTGACATATCCGGCTTGGAAGCAATCAGTCCAATTGTGTAAGGATGCTTCGGATTTTTGAAAATATCCTCAGTGGTTGCAACCTCAACAACCTTGCCTGCATACATAACCATTACTCTGTCGCTCATTTCAGATATAACGCCCAAGTCGTGAGTTATAAACATAATTGAAGCATTTATTTTTTCTTTAAGCTCATTCATCAAATCAAGCACCTGAGCCTGAATTGTTACATCCAGCGCTGTTGTTGGTTCATCGGCTACAAGAAGCTTCGGCTCACATGCAAGAGCCATTGCAATCATCGCACGCTGTCTCATACCCCCCGAAAGTGCAAAGGGATAATCATCCACTACTCTTTCGGGATTAGGTATTTTAACAAGCTCAAGCATTTTAATGCTCTCCTTGTATGCTTCTTTTTGGCTCATGCCTCTGTGAAGTATAAGAGATTCACTTATTTGTCTTCCAATTTTAAATACCGGGTTCAATGAAGTCATTGGCTCCTGAAATATATAGGATATGTCATTTCCTCTTATTTGTCTTATTCTTTCATCGGATACCTTGAGCATATCCTCGCCGTTTAACAGTATTTCACCGCCAACATATTTTCCGGGAGGTGTTTCAACCAGACGAGCTATGGACATTGATGTAATGCTTTTTCCGCAACCGGATTCACCTACGATGCCAAGGGTTTCTCCCTTATTTACGTAGAAGCTCACATCATCGGCAGCCTTTACAACACCTCTTTCCGAGTAAAAATATGTTTTGAGGTTCTTAACCTCTAATAATTTTTCCATAATCCACCTACCTCTTCATCTTTGGGTCAATTGCATCACGCAGACCATCACCCAATATATTGAAACACATAACAGATACAAAGATGCTGATTCCAGGCGGAATCCAATACCACCATTTAGACTTAATTACTATTATGTCCCTTGCCTCTTGAATCATATTACCCCATGAAGGTGTGGGAGGAGAAACTCCGAGACCGAGGAAGCTCAGGGATGTTTCGGTCAAGATAACACTTGCCATTCCTAATGTTGCATATACTATAACATATGCAAGTACGTTTGGAAGCAGATGCTTGAATATTCTTTTCACGTCACTTATTCCAAGAGCCTCACATGCTTCCATGTATTCCATTTCTCTCAATGTAAGTATTTGTCCTCTCACTATACGAGCGATGCTGGGCCAGCTCAAAAGTGCAAGAACAAGGATCAGTGTTGGTATGCTATTTCCCAATACTGAGCTTATGGTTATACATATCATCATGAAAGGGAAGGACAGAAATACATCTGCAACACGCATTACGATGTTGTCTATTATACCCCCGTAAAATCCTGCAAGGCTTCCCAAAACAATACCTATGGTGCATTCCAATGTAACAACTGCCAATGCAACTCCGAGAGATATTCTGCCTGCATAGAACAGCCTTGTAAATAGGTCTCTTCCTATTTTATCTGTTCCAAGCAGGTGAGTGCTGCTCGGAGCCTGGTCTCTGTACTGTTTTTCCATGTTTGTTCCCTCTATGGAATATGGAGAAACAGCAGGGATTATTACACATAGTCCTATTATTATAACAAGTATTACTAAGCTTACCATTGACATTCTGTTTTTTCTCAGTCTGTGAACAACGTCGCCCCAGTATGAGCGGTCCTTACTTACATTGCCTGCTTTTTTATTTTCATATATGCTGCTATTTGTCATGGCTGCCTCCCTTAATCATATCTTATTCTCGGGTCTGCCACAGCATACAATATGTCAGCAACAAGTGCGCCTATAAGTGTGAGAAAGGCAAGCATTGCATTTATTCCGAGAATTAAAGGATAGTTTCGGGTCATGGTTGCTTCGATGCTTATTTTTCCAAGACCGGGAAGACCAAATATACTTTCCGTTATTACTGCACCCGACAATAAGGCGGGTATCTGGAAACCTAACAGTGTTATGATGGGTATTGCCGCATTGCGAAAAGCATGACGGTAAATAACGACTTTTTCTTTGAGTCCCTTTGCGCGTGCCGTCCTTATATAGTCTTGCTTGATAACTTCAAGCATGCTTGAACGTGTGTAGCGCATGAAGCTGGCAGTGGAACCGAGCCCTAAGACTATACTTGGAAGCACAAGGTGCCAAGATATATCCTTAAACTTTTCCCAAAAAGTTGGATTGAATAAAAGAGGGTTTTCAAGACCGAACAATGGGAATAGCTGCACATCCACCGCAAAATTTTTCAACAGCAAAAGACCAAAGAAAAATGACGGTATACTTATGCCAATCAATGAAAATACAGTCAGGGCATTATCTGCAAAGCTGTATTGCTTAGTTGCACTTATAATACCAATAGGTACTCCAAGGAGCACCGAAATTGCCAGTGATACAAGAGATAATAGCAGTGTTGCACCCATATAGTCTTTCATTACAGCCGTAACAGGTTTTTTATGAGTGATTGAATATCCTAAATTTCCTTTTAAAGCTTCTCCTATCCAGCTTATGAACCTTTCATGCCAAGGTCTGTTTAGGCCAAGCTTTTCTATTAATTCCGCCTTTTGTTCAGGGGTTGCTTTAGGGTTCATCATGTTTGAAGCCGGAGTTCCCGGAGCCATTTCAAGTATTATAAATAAAATAAGCAGTATTCCCAGCATTACGGGAATCATCTGCAAAATACGACGAATGATGTAATTTTTCATTTTAACCCTCCTTTTAACATTTAAGATACAGGGAGGGTTAAACCCTCCCGCATGTCAGGTATTCAATTGATATTTGTTACTCAATTGATATATTTTTTATAACATCCGTCCATTTTGCATATGTTCCTAAATCCATGCCTTTAACTCTGGTGTTAATACCCCAAAGCTCTTTTCTGTAAGCAATTATAATATGAGGTATTTCCTCATTCATTATAGCAGCCCATTCCTTGTATATTTCGGCTCTCTTAGCCATATCAAATTCTGCTTTACCTTTTTTAACAAGCTCCATAGCATCAGCATTCTTGTAGCCTGAAGAGTTGAAGCCGCCTGCTACATATGCATCGTCATCAAACAGTGCACCTGTCGGGTCCGGGTCGATGTTTAGTACGAAGCCCATTGTGTAAATATCGAAATCCTTGTCTGCCGGTTCGGGGTCCATTGTACGTGAAACAACTGTATCAAAGTCCATTAATTCTATTTTCAAATCAACTCCAAGCTGTTTCCACGTATCTGCGGCCATACCTGATAGAGTTCCCGGCCATGATGAATCAGTATAAACCAGCCAGTTTACACTGAACTTCTGACCATCCTTGTAACGGAAGCCGTCAGAGCCCATTTTCCAGCCAGCCTCATCCATCAATTGACCTGCTTTTTCCATATCAAATTTGTATGGGTTCAAGTCTGACGCATCAGGGAATGCCCATGAGGATGGAGAAATAGGAGCCATACCAACCTCTGCAAGACCTTCACCATACTGAGCATCTATGAAGGACTCTCTATCCAATGCATACATAAGAGCCTGCCTTACTTTAACATCTGCAAGTTGAGGTCTTGTGCAGTTAAAGCACATATAGGTATAGCCGTTTCCGAGGTAGTTTGTTACGCTTATATTGCTTAATGCATTAGCAGCATCCAAGTTATCCTTGCTTGATGCTATTTGAGCGAAGTCTATTTGGTTTGTCTGAAGTGCAGCGAGAATACTTTCATCAGGAACTTCACTTACCAATACGCCGTCAATTTTAGCCGCATTTGCGCTATCCCAGTAATTTTGGTTCTTTACAAGCTTTATAAATTGCTTTGGCGCATAGCTGTCAAATGTCATTACATGAGAGCCAAGAGGCTTTTCGTTCAGCGCAAGGAAATCTTCCCATTTGTCAAATTTGTAATAGTGCTTTGGCATAATTCCGTATATAAAGCATTCAATATTTGCAGGTGCTGCCTTGTCGTCAGCAAATGTAAAGGATAATGTTTTCCTATCAATTATTTTAATGGCATCAAATGTAGCCTTTGCGCCAGAATGGAACTCGTCATATCCCTTCATGGAGCTTACTGCATATGCTCTCGGACCATTGTAGTCAGGGCATGCTATTGTTTCATATGTAAAAGCAACGTCCTCCGTAGTTAAAGGTGTTCCGTCTGAGAACTTGATGCCGTCTTTTAATGTAAAGGTATAGGTCAGTTTGTCATCTGAAAGCTTCCAATCAGCCAACATGGGAACATATTCACCTTCACTGTTGTTTATTGTCAGTGCTTCAAACAATACACTTGTGATATAATCATCATAAGTAGTATCTGCCATAATAGGGTTAAATACTCCCGAGAAGCCGGTTCCTCCCATTTTTAAAATTTTGTCTGCCTTGATTTCTTCTTTAGGTGTTTCCGCCTTTGGTTGCTCCGGTGTGCCGCTTTGCTCTTTAGTGCCGCACCCTGCAAACGATATCAGCACCATTGCAACAACCAGAATTAATGATAATAATTTTTTGGTTTTCATGATTTACCCCCTGATTTTATTTTCCCATATTGGGAATTATAGAGATGCCTATTCAGCATCGACTATTATAATGACATTATATCTGCTTTTCCATATTCAGTCAATGTGTTAATGAATATTTGCCTCATATTGATGCAGCATCTAATTATTTTCTTGATAATTCGCGACATATTAATTATAATAGATATATCATATTTATCGGAGACTGAAATGAACTTTAGAGAGATTGCTTTAAACCTACATAAAAATAACGTAGTTGCGGATTTTCACCTTGACTTGGCGGGAGAAATTTACAACAGATATCTTGCCGGAGAGAGAGAAGTAATTAAAAACAGATATCTTGCCAATTTTAAAAAGGGCGGATTCAATATTATCGTATCATCTTTGTATATAGATGATATATTTTTGCCCGAAATGGCTTTGAGAGCTGCTCTTGACCAGATAAGCGCCCTCATGGAGGACATTGAAAGCTGTGATGGTGAAGTTGTTCTTGTAAAGACAAAGGAACAGCTTCAAAATGTAATTAAGGAAGATAAAATAGGTATAATATTGTCATTTGAAGGACTGGAACCAATAGGAAGAGATATTAAGCTTCTTAGGATCTTTTATGAATTGGGAGTAAGGGCAGCGGGGCTTGTATGGAGCAGGCGTAATTATGTTGCCGATGGATGCAGCTTCAATCCTGTGGAAGAAGGACAAAGAGGCGGACTTACGAAATTCGGTGTGGACGTTGTAAGGAAGATGGAAGAAATGAGCATGCTAGTTGATGTGAGCCACCTTAATGATGAGGGCTTCTGGGATGTGGTGAAATTTACAAATAAACCGTTTATAGCATCTCATTCAAATGTAAGAAGTATACACGGCAAAATGCGAAACCTCACCGATGAACAAATAAAGGCTATAGCGGAAAGAAACGGTGTAATCGGAATCAATGCATACAAAACCATTGCAGGATTCAATACCGGAGAAGATCCTGTAAAAAAATTGGCGGACCATACTGAGTATATGGTTAAATTGGTGGGGGCTTCACATGTGGGCTATGGATTTGACTTGTGCGGAAGCTACTATGACAGTGAAATGAAATTTAAGTTCGAGATAAACAGCAGTGACGGTCTTGCTTCTCACGAAGAGGCTGTACTGATTACGGAAGAGCTTTTGAGAAGAGGAATATCTGAAGAAGAGGTTAAATTAATTATTGGCGGAAACTTTTACAGAATTTTCAATGATGTTTTTCAATAGACATAGAAACGGATGTGCGTAAATGAATAATTTTGTTAAGAGACTGATAGCGCCTTTTGCAAACAAACTCAAGAATGAATATTCGAACATGAATATTTTTATGAAGGAATGGGTTATGCCTGTTGTGATTGCGCTTGTAATTGTCTTGCTTTTGAATAAATTCATATTTATCCTTGTTACGGTTCCCACAGGATCCATGGAGAATACTATAATTCCCGGAGACAGGCTTTATGTAAACGAGCTGTTCGACGTGGAGGACGCCGAGAGAGGGGATATCCTGGTGTTCAAATCTGACGAACTTGAAGAAAAAAGGTTGGTCAAGAGATTGATTGGAATGCCCGGAGAAGAGGTTGAAGTAAAAGAAGACGGAAGCGTCTATATAAACGGCGAAAAGCTGGATGAACCCTATGCTGCCAAAGCTGAGTGCGAAGCAAAGATATTCAAGGTGCCGGATGGCTGCTATTTGTTCCTTGGAGACAATAGACCAATATCATACGATGCAAGATATTGGGATAATCCATACATTCATAAAAGCAAAATAATAGGGGAAGCTGTTTTCAGGTTTTTTCCTTTTAACAGAATAGGTAAAATAGATTAAAGAGGTAGTTATGAAATATTTTTTTAGAGAATGGGTGCTGCCTGTAGTAATAGCATTGACAATAGTGCTGTTTTTAAACAGATTTATATTCATATTGGTTACGGTTCCCACAGGCTCCATGATAGATGTTATAATTCCCGGAGACAGGCTTTATGTCAACAGGCTTTTCAATGCAGAAGATGCAAAGAGGGGAGATATACTTGTGTTCCGGTCTGACGAGCTTGATGAAAGACTGGTGAAAAGGGTCATAGGGCTTCCGGGAGAAACGGTTGAAGTCAAGAAGGATGGCAGTGTCTACATTGAGGGAGAAAAACTTGACGAGCCCTATGCTGTTAAATACGAGGGTGTCGAGAAAACATTTAATGTCCCGGATGGCTCATATTTGTTTTTCGGGGATAACAGGCCTATATCAAGAGATGCAAGATATTGGGATAATCCATATATTGCAAGGAATAAAATAATAGGTAAGGCTGAGCTTATATTTTTTCCGTTTAGCAGAATGGGAAAAATTGAATAAGAATCTAATAGGAGGTTGTTATGGCAAGAGTTTTAGAAGGACTTAAACCGGAAAAGGTGTTTTATTATTTTGAAGAGATATCCCAAATACCGAGAGGATCGGGAAATGAAAAGGAAATTTCAGATTATTTGTACAATCTGGCAAAATCAAAAGGTTGGGAAGTTATACAGGATGAATGGCTGAACATCATCATAAAGAAGCCTGCTTCAAAGGGATACGAAAATTCTCCCGTTGTAATGCTGCAGGGACACATGGACATGGTGTGTGAGAAAAATGAAGGCGTTGAGCATGATTTTGAGAAAGACCCCATAAAGTTAAGAATAATTGACGGAAATATTTATGCCACAGAAACTACACTTGGGGCCGATAACGGAATTGCGGTGGCATACGCTCTGTCTGTTTTGGATTCTGACGATTTATCTCATCCTGCACTGGAGGTATTGATAACTACTGATGAGGAAAAGGGTCTTACCGGAGCCGATAAAGTGGATGGCAGCCTTTTTAAAAGCAAGTATCTGCTAAATCTGGACAGCGAGGATGAGGGTGTTTTTACATGCGGATGCGCCGGAGGCTGTGAGGTAAAACTCAGGATACCGACAGAATACCAGGGATCAAAAATGCCGGCGTTCAGAATAAGCGTAAAAGGTCTTACAGGCGGACATTCAGGAACTGATATTGACAAGGAAAAAGGAAATGCCAATAAGATTCTGGGAAGAATACTTAACGACATATTTGATATTTCGGAATTAATAAGCATAAATGGCGGGTCAAAAGGAAATGCAATACCAAGAGAAGCACAGGCTGTCATTGCTTCTGATAACATTGAACAGGTGAGAACCAAGGTAACTGAGTGGAATGAAATATTGAAAAATGAATATGCCTTTACGGATTCATTAGTTGAGGTATATCTTGATGCATTAAATACTGAGGAATATCCTTTGAAAAAAGATGTGTTCAGAAAGACAGTATCTGCTGTAAACTTAATTCCTAACGGAGCATTATCCCGAAGCACGGTTATCAATCTGGTAATAAGCTCCAATAATTTAGGGGTGATCACTCAGGATGAAGAGTTTATTACAGTTCATAATCAGGCAAGAAGCTCCGTTAGCACATTACTTACTCACAACGTTGCTTCTGTAATGGAGCAGATAGGAGAAGCGCTTAACATTGAGTGCATAGTCGGCGGATTTTATCCGGGATGGGAATACGCAAAGGAATCAAGAATAAGAGATATATGCATTGATACATATCGCCAGGTCTACGGAAAGGAAGCAAAGGTTGAAGCCATACACGCAGGTCTTGAATGCGGTCTTCTTATGGAAAAGATAGACGGACTTGATGCAATCTCTATGGGGCCAAATGCATATGACGTTCACAGCCCCGACGAGCATATAAGTATACAGTCTACAGAAAATGTATATAACTTGTTGTGTGAGATATTGAAGAGGATAAAATAATACTATGAACGACAAAGCAGGCATTGTTTTTATATTGTTTACAAAATTGCGATTTTGAGTGTAAAAAAAATGCTTGTTTTTTTGTGTCGAATTAGCAAAAATTGCATATTGATACAAAAACACATATTAATAATTCAATGGAAAAATTGAAATTCCAAGCGGTGTGAATACATTTGCACTATTGTAAGAAACGATTTCATAAATAAATACACAACGTTTGCATAGAAATAAATATATTGAAAATTATAATTTCTTGTGTTATAATGGCTTACAATATCTATTGAGAGAGGAGTAAGAAAAGTGGCAAAATATATAGTAAAAAGGATTATTTCAGCAATAATTACTATATGGTTTATTTTGACTTTGACGTTCATTTTAATGAATAGCATACCCGGAGACCCATTGTCTCAAGGGAAAGCATTGCAGCCGGAGGTTGCGGCGGCAGTAAGAGCAAAATACGGATTGGACAAACCGAAAACAGAACAATATTTTTCATANNAAAGGTGATTTCGGTATTTCATTCCAAAAGAAAGGTTTGACAACCAATAGAATAATTGCGGATGGTTTTCCGTATTCTTTGAAGATAGGTGCATGGTCATCCCTGTTCATTATAGTTGTCGGCATATCGTTCGGAATTATTTCGGCGCTTAAGCAGAATAAAGTTCCGGACAGAATTATGATGATTATTTCAACTCTGGGAGCTACAATCCCGAGTTTCGTGTTTGCAACATTGTTTCTTTATATATTCAACAGGAAGCTTGGTTGGGTTCCGTCCTTTGGTGTTGGAACATGGAAGCATTACCTCGGACCTGTTCTTTGTATAGGAATGTTTTCACTTGCATATGTTACGAGATTGACAAGGACCTCTGTTTTAGATGTGTTGCAGCAGGACTATATAAGGACTGCAAGAGCAAAGGGGTTGTCAGAACGTGTTGTTATAATAAAGCATGCATTGAGAAATGCATTGATACCTGTAGTAACGTATCTTGGGCCAATGATAGCGGGACTTATTACCGGTTCATTCGTTGTTGAAAAGGTATTTGGTATAGCTGGAATAGGTTCATTGTTTACAACAAGTATCAGTAACAGAGATTATACCATTATTATGGGTATAACCGTATTTTTCGGTGTTTTTATAGTTATTTCGTCTTTATTGGTGGACATACTTTATGTATTCATAGATCCGCGAATAAAATATGATTAGTGTGTGGGAGGATAGTACAAATGGAAAATAATTTAAAAATGTCTCCTGACATGTGGACACCTTTAGAAAAATCCGAAAAAGACGCGGAAAAAGTATCAAGACAGAGTCTTACATTCTGGCAGGATGCCGTAAGAAGATTAAAGCAGAACGGTGTTGCGATGGTTTCGCTTGTGGTGATAGCAATAGTTATTGTAGCCTGCGTATTTGTACCAATGTTTTATCCAATAAGCTATGAAGATCAGGTGTTGGATTTTGCAAACATTGGTATGAAGCTTGATATATATGAATTAAACGGAAAATACTTCTATATGAACAGTGAGTATTATTTAATAGACGTTACGCAGGATGGAACATTGCTTAAAAAGCATCCTCTTGTGAAGGATGACACTGCAAATAAGAAATATATATATGACTTTGACGGTCAGGAAGTAATTGTTGATTACAATCCTTACTTTAAAGCTAAGCAGGAATATATAAATCTTGAAAAAAAAGCTAAAAAGGACCCTACAGTCGACCTGACAGAGGCAAAGTTTAACTTAGATAATGCAAAAAAGGTTGAAATTACAGCTTCTGGAACAGAACTAGTTTCTTCTAAAACAGTTCGTAACAAAACATATATTTTAGGTACGGATAATCTTGGAAGAGACATGTTCATAAGAATACTTCACGGCGGACGTATTTCGTTAATAGTTGGTTTTGTTGCAGCATTTGTTAACTTTATTATAGGTGTGCTCTACGGAGGTATTTCAGGATATATAGGCGGAAAAACCGACAACATAATGATGCGTATCGTGGATATAATAAGTGCAATACCTACATTGCTCTATGTTATACTATTGATGGTTGTTATGGGAAATGGAATGATGCCAATCATTATAGCGCTGAGTATAACATATTGGCTATCAATGGCAAGACTTGTAAGAGGTCAGGTACTTGGGCTTAAGGAGCAGGAATTTGTGCTTGCCGCACAGTCATTAGGTGCAAAGACAGACAGAATTATGCTAAGACACTTGATTCCTAACATGATGGGACCTATAATGGTTTCAGCAACTATGCAAATACCGAGTGCGATATTTACGGAAGCGTTTTTAAGCTTTGTTGGTTTGGGAGTATCAGCTCCTCGTGCATCATGGGGTTCGTTGTGCAATGACGCACTGTTGACTTACATGACGCATCCATACCAGCTATTCTTGCCTGCATTAGCAATTTCAATTACAATATTGGCATTTAATTTATTCAGTGATGGTCTGAGAGATGCTCTTGACCCAAAACAAAGAAAGTAGTGAGGTGTAAAAAATGTCAGAAAAATTATTAGAAGTTAAAGATCTTCGAACATCTTTTTTCACTCACTTAGGCGAAGTAAAAGCAATAAGAGGCATAAGCTTCGATGTTGAGAAAGGTGAATCATTAGGTATAGTAGGAGAATCAGGAAGCGGAAAAAGTGTTACATCACTTTCTATCATGAAGCTTTTACTGTATCCCGGCAAAATAGTCGGCGGAGAAATATTATTTAACGGACAAGATTTAGTAAAGAAAACAAATAAAGAGATGATGGGCATAAGAGGAAATGAAATTGCAATGATATTTCAGGACCCTATGACATCATTGAACCCTGTATATACAATAGGAGATCAAATCGCGGAAGCGATTATGAAGCATCAGAAGGTATCAAGGCGAGAAGCGCATGAAAAAGCTTTGGAGATGCTGAAATTAGTTAATATACCGGACCCTGAAAAAAGGATAAAGAATTATCCGCATGAATTTTCAGGCGGTATGAGACAAAGAGCAATGATAGCAATTGCACTGTCATGCCAACCAGAGCTTCTGATTGCTGATGAGCCTACAACAGCTCTGGACGTTACAATTCAGGCACAGATACTCGATCTTATGAAGACATTGAATTCAAAGTTAAATACTTCAACCATGCTCATAACTCACGACCTCGGCGTTGTGGCTGACGTGTGCTCAAGGGTTGTTGTTATGTATGGCGGACTCATCATGGAAAAAGGCTCAATCAGAGATATTTACTATGAGCCGAGACATCCGTACACAATGGGATTGTTAAAATCCATACCTAAAGTGTCTTCAGATGAAAAACAGAGGCTGATTCCTATAGCGGGAACACCTCCTGATTTATTGCATCCTCCTACAGGATGTCCGTTCTATGCAAGATGTGATTATGCAATGAGAATATGCAATCAGGAACAGCCACCTCTATTTAAATGCGGAAACGGACAGCATGAATCAATGTGCTGGCTGCTTCACCCAGAAGCTCCCAAAAATGAAGGCTATGAGAAATTGAAGGGAGGCGTTAGAATTGAAAAATAATGAAGTATTGATAGAAGTCAAAAATCTTAAAAAATATTTTGTTAAAAATAAAGGATTTATAAAAAAAGACTTAGAAGTAGTAAAAGCTGTAGATGATGTGTCATTTTACATCAGAAGAGGCGAAACCTTAGGTCTTGTTGGGGAATCCGGCTGTGGTAAATCAACCACCGGACGTACTATATTGAGATTGTATGAGCCTACCTCTGGTGAGATACTGTATAGCGGCAAGGATATTGCTAAATTGAGCAGAGAACAGATGATGCCATACAGGAAGAAAATGCAGATGATATTTCAGGACCCATATGCGTCATTGAACTCAAGAATGACGGTTTCTGATATAATCGGCGAACCTATGGACATTCATCATTTAGCTTCAGGCAAGGAAAGACAGGAACGAATTTTTGAATTGTTGGACACTGTTGGCCTCAACAAGGACCATGCGGCAAGATATCCGCATGAGTTTTCCGGCGGACAGAGACAACGTATAGGAATTGCAAGATCTCTGGCAGTTGACCCTGAATTCATCATATGTGACGAGCCAATATCGGCACTTGACGTGTCCATACAGGCGCAGGTTGTAAACATGCTTGAAGATCTCCAGGAGCAGAGAGGTTTGACATACCTGTTTATAGCTCATGACTTGTCAATGGTTAAGCATATATCAGACAGAGTTGGTGTTATGTATCTTGGAAGTCTTGTGGAAATTGGGGCAAGCAGCGAGTTGTACAAAAACCCTGTACATCCGTATACTCAGGCACTTCTGTCATCTATCCCGGTACCTGATCCTGACATTGCAGAAGCATCAAATAGAATTGTGCTGGAGGGGGATGTTCCAAGCCCTGTAAATCCGCCAAGTGGCTGCAAGTTCAGAACAAGGTGCAGGTATGCAATGGATGTGTGCAAGGAAGTGACTCCAGTTTTGAAGGAAGTTGGAAAAGACCATTTTGCAGCATGTCACTTGCTTGACAAATAACGATATTTCTCCCAATTAATGCCCTTTGTTAATTTAGTATTTCTTGACATACAGCATTAAATGGGTGATAATATAAATGCAGCCTTTGGCTGCAAATACATAGACTTTTGGAGGGATATTATGTTAAAAAGAGTACTGTCAATTATAATGGTACTTGCTATGGTATTATCTATATCAGTTGGCTGCACTAAGCCGGCGGAACCTGCGCCGACACCGGAAAAGCCTGATGGAGAGAAACCGGCTGAGACACCTGCACCTGCAGGAGAAGAAGATTTTTTAGTATGGAACATCGCGGTTGACCCACAAACTTGGGACCCAACACTGAACAGTGCCAATGACGGCGGTCACATCATTCAAAATATATTTGAAGGATTGACAAGAGAAACAAAAGACGGTATCGAAGCAGCAGCTGCTAAAGATTGGAAAATCAGTGATGACGGAAAAACATACACTTTCAATTTGAGAGAAGGTATGAAATGGTCTGACGGACAGCCTTTAACTGCAAAAGATTTCGAATACGCAATCAAAAGAGCAGCTGATCCCGCGGTTGCAGCAGAATATTCTTTCCTTATTACTTCATACATAGTTGGAGCGGAAGAATATTTTAACGGAACAGGTTCAAGAGACGCTGTCGGTGTTAAGGCTCTTGATGACTTAACTCTTGAAATTAATCTTAAATTCCCTGTTTCATACTTCCTGAGCTTGACTTCATTCTATACTTATGCTCCTGTAAGACAGGACATAGTTGAAGCTAACGGCGAAGGTTGGGAAAAGAATGCTAAAACTTGTATTTCTAACGGAGCATTCAAGGTTACAGAATATCAAACAGGTTCACACTTAACAATGGTTAAGAACGAAAACTACTGGAATGCTGACAACGTTAAGCTTGCAGGAATCAAAGGTCTTATGATCGTTGAAGGAACAACAGCTCTTAACGGTTACGAGAACGGTGAAATTCAGGTTCTTGACAGTATAACTATTGAGCAGATTCCAAGACTTCAAAAAGAAGATCCTAACTTCGTTATTACACCACACATTGGAACTTACTATGTTAACTTCAACGTTGACAATGAAGTGTTCAAGGATGTAAAAGTTAGAAAAGCATTCTCACTTGCTATCGACAGAAAAGCATTTGTTGAGCAGGTAACTAAGGGTGGACAGACACCTGCGACAGGTTTCGTTCCATCAGGTCTTTCATTCTCTGACGGAAAGTCATTCAGACCTTTGGATGAAAACGGACTTCCGGCACCTGAATATGGCATAGACCCGACCAAGGCATTGGTTGAAGAAGCAAAGGCATTGTTGGCTGAAGCTGGATACCCAGAAGGAAAGGGACTTCCTAAAATTACATTCTTGTACAATACAAATGAAAATAACAAGAAAATAGCTGAAGCACTACAAGGAATGTGGAAACAAAACCTTGGAGTAACTGTAGAACTTCAAAACCAAGACTGGGCAGTTTTCCAGGAGGAAAGAAGAGCTGGTAACTATATGATGGCAAGAGGCGGATGGTTAGGAGACTATGGTGATCCTATGACTATGCTTGACCTGTTCGCATTGAAATCAGGAAACAATGACCCACAGTGGAGATACATGGAAATGCCGGTTGTAGCACCACATGACAAAACATTGAACCCTGAGCAGAAAGAATTTGAAGATGCAATCAACGAGTCACTTGTTACAACTGGTAAGGACAGGGACGCAGCATTGAAGAAAGCGGAAGATGTTCTTATGAACAATCATGTTATAGCGCCTATTTACTACTATACATGGACTAACATCATTGACCGCTCAAAGGTTGAAGGTGTTGAGCTGACATTAACTAATAAATGGGACTTCACACACGCAGAAATGATAAAATAGTTAAATGATGTAAATATAAGGGATATGGGCTCAAGTCTATATCCTTTATTTATGTATGTACATTTATATAGAGTGATTGTATAATCAATATGGGTGATGTTATGAATTATAAAATGGTGGCTCTTGATTTAGATGGGACGCTGCTTAATGACGAAAAACAAATAAGTGATAAAAATATTGAAATTTTAAATAAGCTTCATGACAGTAATGTTGAAATTGTCATTGCTACAGGCAGAAATTATTATATGGCCAAGGAGCTTATTTATAAAATAAAAAATGTTCAGCCTGTTATACTGGCAAATAACGGTGCTGTTGTAAGGCGCTCCAGAAATAATGAGCTTTTGGATTTCAATTACCTGGATGCGTTTGAATTTGAAAAAATATATGTGCACGGGCTTAGATACGATCTTAATCCGGTGCTTCATGTGGATGAATACTTCAACGGTTATGATTTGATTTATGAAAGAGATGATTACGAGGAAGCATACAAGGGATATATTAAAAAAGACTACGGCAGAGCAAGGCTGACAAAATTTATTCCAAATGAAATAAATAATATATTATCAGTGTGCTATTTCGATGAATACAACAGGCTTTTTTCGTTTGTGGAAGAAATGAAAGTGGAAGGCAGCGATAAATACGGAATGGTATGCAGCAGAAACATCAGTGATAGAGCGTTGCTTGAATTTCTGCATCCCGACGGAAGCAAGTGGACAGCACTTAAGAAATACGCGAAGAGCAGGAATATTGCACCCAATGAAATAATAACCATGGGTGATGACAATAATGATATTGATATGCTTAAAAACTCAGGGCTCGGCATAGCTATGAAAAACGGAACAAAGGAAACAGCGGAAGCTGCGATGAAGGTATCAAGATATAACAATAATGATTCCGGTATTTATTATGAATTGTCGGAAATCTTAGGTTTGTCTGAAAATATTTAAGCTTTGTACATATTTGCTTCTCACACAAATATAATGTAGTAATAATAGATGGGAGGAGTAATTATGAGAATTATAACTGCTATAGCGTCAATTCTTATTATCATAGGTGCACTGAACTGGGGATTGTACGGATTATCAAAAATTGATATAATTGAAAATTTCTTCGGAGGATGGAAAAGTAAGACCGGCAGGATAATGTATATTTTAATTGGTATTGCCGGATTGTATGCGCTTCTTTACGTAATTTTTGCATGATAATTTTTGCCAAGACATGAACGCCAAATGAACCGGAGTTCATGTCTTTAACTTTAGAGAATTTTATTTGATTGATAAAGTAAGAAAAATTGCTTATAATTTATATATTACAAAAGACAGGATGCCATATGAAATTATATAATGAATATTCTAACTATTTAAAAGAAAAGTACGGCGGCGGCAAGGTATACAAGCTGCCGGTGAATATCCCATGCACATGCCCTAACAGAGACGGTTCCATAGGATACGGCGGATGCACGTTTTGTGCAGAGGAGGGCGCGGGATTTGAAACGCTGGACAGCTGCATGAGCGTAAGAGAGCAAATTAAAACAAACATGGATTACATATCAAAAAAATACAAGGCTGAAAAGTTCATAGCCTATTTTCAGAACTATACTAACACATACGTAGAGCTTGAAAAATTCAAACAGTACATATTGGATGCGATAACGGAAAATATTGTTGAAATATCAATTTCGACAAGGCCTGACTGCATAGGTGATGAATATCTTGAATTTCTCAATGAAATAAGAAATGATTACGGCATAAACATATCCATAGAGCTGGGTCTTCAGACTGTAAATTATCACACTTTAATTTCAATAAACAGAGGGCATACATTGGCAGAATTTATTGATGCAGTGCTGCGGATTAAGCGATACGGATTTGATATATGCACCCATGTTATATTGAATTTACCTGGGGATAATATACAGGATACCGTGGAAACAGCTAAAATATTATCTGTGCTGAAGGTTGACCAGGTTAAGCTCCATTCTTTATATATAATTGAAAATACAAAAATGGGCATAATGTATAAGAACAATGAGATATCTGTTATAGCGGAAGAGGAATATGTAGAGAGAGCAGTAACTTTTCTTGAATATCTGGACAGCAATATTGTGGTGCAGAGGCTTGTGGGCAGAGCTCCTAAGGAAGGCTCTCTGTTTGTGAACTGGGGCATGAGCTGGTGGAAAATTAAGGACGATATACTTGAGAAAATGGAGTCGGAAAACAGGCTGCAGGGCTCTAAATCCATAGAAAAGCGAACATTGTCATAGATAGAAAAATTATGAATAAAAGTTATAATTTTAAAAAATAAGTAGTGCGGACATGTTTTGTATGTGATATAATATATATGATTAACTTTTATTAAAAAACTATAGGAGTGTGATTATTATGGTTCAAATAGTTTGTGGTCACAACGGTACCGGTAAAACAAGAAAGATGATCGACATGGCAAACAAAGAGATCGATAACATACAAGGAAAGATGGTTTTCCTAGAAGCCAATAACAGGCATATATTTAACCTCGATTTCAGAATCAGGTATATAAACACAAAAGAGTTTGGATTAACGAATGCTGAACAGTTTCAAGGCTTTGTATGCGGTGTGATAGCAACAGATTACGATGTTGAGCTGGTATATATAGACGGCTTGTACAAAATAGCACAGTCTGGCATGGATAACATTGAGCCAATAGTAGAAAGACTCGATTATTTATCTGAAAAATTTGATGTTAATTTTATAATGAGCGTTAATCAGGATGTTGAAGATATTCCGGAAGGATTGAGAAATAGAATAATAGAAGAGGCAGCGATGCTTTAATAAATATGCCACCCAAAAGGGTGGCTGTCTTTTTGATTTCTTTTGATTCTTTATCAACACTTGATAAAAACCGCATTTTCTGTTAAAATAAATATACATTGAGTCAGACACACAGAAAGAGTGGTTTTATGAATTATTTTAAACAAAACAAGACTATATTTGATGAGTTTTTTGAACACAGAGATATGCTCATTATTCAGCATATGAATGGTGATATAAATAAGAAGGAGTATCTGGAGTTAAATTATAAGTACATGCTTGAAAAAAACATCAAGCCATTTCAGCGCATAGACAGCTTTGAAAAAGGAATGTACAACTATCAGTATTTCAACATGCTGGCTAAGTACCACAGGATGGTTGCTCAGGAGATAAAAGATAAGGGCAAACATGTGAGTTTTTACAGCAAGTACCTCAATGAGGCTGATTATTACTACAATGAAAAGGATAAAACAACGTTCCGTCTTTTGAGATTTCTGCACTATGAAAATGTGGAGGCATATTTCATTAAGATGGAGTCAACAATGCTTGAGGGCAAGCTGTACGAAATAGTTCTCAGGGACTTTGAATATGCTGTGCTTCATTCCAAGAGCCTTTGGCTATTGGATGTGCTCAAAAAAGAAAATATATTCTGCGACAAGAAAAAAAAATCCGTTATAGACTACTATGTAAATTCGAGATACTAAAAAAGCCCCAACTGGGGCTTTTTTACTGTGCGTTTGCTAATATTTTTATTATATCATCAACCGATGTTCCTACTTCGATTTCATATGTTCCGCTTCTCAGCCTCGTATCAAGTCCCAGGGCAACGGACCTGTTAAGGAATTCGTTCTTGTCCTTTATGAGGTTGGAATTCAGAAGTATGTCACCTATGGTTGAAGGATATGAACCATCTGGTATCTTAACCGTTGCAATCAATACTGTTCCGGAATTTTCACCTGGGGTCGTATTGGGCTCTTCATCAGTTCCTCCCGGCTCTTCAGGACTGTCAGGATCTGGTTTTTCTTCATCCGGATTATTTTTCACCGGTATTTCATTAACCGGTGGTATAACCTCCTTATCAACGCCTTTGCTGAATAGGACATCAAACCTCCAGCCTAATATTACGACCATTATCACCACAACGGCAACGATTAATCCGTAATCCGTAATATTATATAAAAAATCTCTTATTGCATTTATTATCTTTTTCATACGTCGCTCCTTGAATATCCTGTACATAATGATAGCACAAAATTTTCCTTGTTACAATAATTACATTCCATAAAAGTATGTTAATTTTATCAAATTTTACAAATGAATATATACTTTTAGGAATTATTTGATATAATAAAATAATACTGTCTTAATTTAAAAGTGCGGACAAATATTTGTCCCCAGCATAGGAAAACAGTATATACTAATTCGCTTCAAGGGAACCTTATATAATGCGAATTGTATAACAATTTAAACTAACGGAGAAGCCATGAGGGAAATTAAGATAAACAGCAACGAAGAAGGTCAGAGACTTGACAGATTTTTAAAAAAATATCTGAACAAGGCAAACCAGTCTTTTATATACAAAATGATACGTAAAAAAAACATAAAGCTGAACGGTCAGAAAGCAGAGCCTGAAACGGTACTGAAAAAGGAGGATACCGTGCAGCTATTTTTGGCTGATGACACAATAGAAAAATTCAGGGAAAAGAAATATCTTAAGCATACAGACATACATTTTGATACGGTATATGAGGATGAAAACATACTTGTTGTGAATAAACCCGTAGGTTTAAGCACCCAGCCGGATGAAACAAGTGAGAAAAACTTAGTGGATGAAATAAAGATGTATCTGGATGCAAAAGAAGAAAATATAAGCTTTACATTCAAGCCTGCCGTATGCAACAGGCTGGACAAGAATACCTCGGGGCTTGTTATTGCCGCAAAGAATTATAATGCTTTAAAGCAGACAAATAAGGCAATACGGGAAAGAATCATAAAAAAATATTATGTTGCAAAGGTACACGGAATTATCAGGCAGGATCTTGAGCTGAGGGACTTTATTGTTAAAAATGAAAATAAAAACATGGTGAAAATAATAAAGGAAAATACGGCGGAAAGTATGGTTGGTGCCAAAGAGGTTATAACCTACGCTCATCCTCTGAGAACGGAAGGAAATTTCACTTGGCTTGAAATAGAAATAGAGACAGGCAGAGCACATCAGATAAGAGCACATCTTTCTTCCATAGGAAATCCCGTTGCAGGTGATAAAAAATACGGGAAAAATGACAGAGAGAAGCATCAGGTGCTTCATGCATACAGGCTGGTACTGGGAGGGTATGAAGGAGAACTCGAATATTTGAACGGACTGGAGATAAAGTCCGAAATAAGTGAAAGACGGCTGATATAGGTGCTGCATGGGAGGTACAATGAATATATTATTGTTTAATGAAAATAAAATTGTTGATATTAATGATGATGAAACACTTTTTGATTTTCTGAAAAGATATTATCCTGAAAGCTACAGCAGATATTTGGGAATCAAGGTTAATAACCGTTTACAGGAGCTTGCAAATGCCAGCTTTGAAGAAAATGACAGAATAGAATTTCTTGATATAAGAGACAGAGACGGGCATCTTGTATATGTTCGGACACTGACACTTATTTATATAAAGGCATGCAAGGATGTGTTCAATGACATAGATGTTTCCATAGAGCATTCGTTAAATAAAGGGCTGTATACGGAGCCAGCGTTTAAAAACGTGGTAAACAAGCACCAGCTTATGAATATTAAAAGGCGCATGCAGGAAATAATTGATGCCAAAAGGCCAATAAATACATACTTTCTAAGCATCAAGGAGGCAGAGGAGATTTTTCGCAGACAGGGCATGGAGGACAAGGTAGAGCTTCTGAAGTACTGGAATGCTGAAAATATACGTGTTTATGAGCTGGATGGCTACTACGACACATTTTACGGGTATCTTGCTCCAAGCACGGAATTTGTTGATAAATACGATTTACGCATGTTTTATCCCGGAATTATTTTGAATTATCCCACAAGAGAAAACAATTTTGAGGTTCCTGAATATATTGAACAAAAGAAGCTTTACAAGGTGTTCAGTGAAGCGGAGAAGTGGGGGGAGATAATGAATGTTGGTTATGTTGGTGCTCTGAATAGGAAAATTGACAATAACACAATAGATGATATGATACGCGTAAACGAANNAACGAAGCTCTGCATGAGAAAAAAATAGCATATATTGCGGATGAAATAACAAAAGACAGGGATATAAGGGCAGTGTTTATAGCTGGTCCGTCATCATCCGGCAAAACCACATTTGCCCAGAGGCTTTCAATACAGCTGAGGGTCAACGGAAAGAAAACATTCGCACTGTCACTTGATGATTATTTTGTGGAAAGACACCTGACCCCTAAGGATGAGAACGGAGAATATGACTTTGAGACAATAGAAGCGCTTGATCTGGAGCTGTTTAATGAGCAGCTGTTGGGACTAATGGCATGTGAAGAAGTGAATGTGCCCGTATATAACTTCAAGCTTGGCAGAAGGGAATATACGAGAGAGCCTGTAAGGCTGACGGAGGATCATATTATTATAATAGAGGGAATTCACGGATTAAACGATCGTATTTCCAAGGATATTCCCCAGGTGAACAAATTTAAAATTTATATAAGCGCACTGACTCAGCTTAACATAGACAAGCACAACCGTATTTCTACTTCTGACTTGAGGCTTATACGCCGGATGGTTAGGGACAATACGCACAGAGGAAACAATTCTCTTAAAACAATGGAGCTGTGGGACAACGTGGTGAGGGGAACAGAAAAGTATATTTTTCCGTATCAGGAGAATGCCGATGCCATATTTAATTCTGCGCTGGTTTATGAGCTGTGCGTGCTGAAAAAATATGCGGAGCCACTTTTAAGGGAAATAGGAACAGACAGCGTATTCTATCCGGAGAGGCAGAGGCTTCTTAAGTTTTTGAGCTATTTTAAACCAATAGATTATGAAGGTGCCATACCCAGCACCTCCATACTGAGAGAATTCATAGGCGGAAGCTGTTTTGAGTAAAATAATACCGCTGCAACGCTCGTTGCAGCGGTATTATTTATATTATATTACAATGTTGTAACTCTTTTCATTCCAACGCTTAAAGCGAGACCGATGCTTACCATGTTCACCAGCATGAATGTTCCTCCTGCACTGATAAAGGGCAGAGGAATTCCGGTTACAGGCATGAGTCCCATTGTCATTCCTACATTTTCAAAAATGTGAAAGAAAAGCATGGATGTTATGCCTGATGCAATGAGAGAACCAAAAAGATTTGATGCATTCCGCGCTATTTTTATAAGTCTGTACATGAGCACTGCGTAAAGGCAAAGCAGAAGCAGCCCTCCCATGAGACCCAGCTCCTCACCTATTACGGCAAATATAAAGTCCGTTTCCTTTGTGGGGAGATATCCAAGCTGGTTCTGAACACCTTTATACAAGCCTCTTCCGTAAACCATTCCGGAGCCTATGGCAGTTTTTGATTGTATAACCTGATATCCCGTATCCTCAGGGTCAAGCTCAGGATAGAAAAATGTCACTATTCTATCTAACCGATAATCCACTCCGGGCACATAATCCTGCATAATATTGTAAAAGGCCACCAGGCCAACGGCAAGCAGTATAAGCATGAGAATGAGAACCGTAATGATGTATTTTCTGTCAATTCCCGCTATGAAAAGCATTACTGCAATGAAGAATATAAAAACAAGAGCAGTACCAAGGTCAGGCTGCATAAGGATTAATGCAACCGGAAAAAATGCGAATAAAAGTACTTTTATCAATACGACGGGATTGTTCAGATTATCCTTGTTAATGTCTATATATTTGGATAATGAGATAATCACACCGAATTTTGCCATCTCTGACGGTTGAAACACTACAGGGCCTATGGCCATCCAGCTGTGCACATTTCCCCATTCAGATGCCTTTACGGGATTTATCAATACGTAAATAAGAAATGCCACCGTAACTCCATAAATGGGAATATAAATACTCCCGTAAATGTCGTAATCTATGAGAACCAAAACAATCAATGCTGCCATGCCTAATATAAATGCAGTAATCTGTGTTTTCAGATAAGGCTGGCTCCCAAAGGTCTTGCTCATGGCAGCGCTGCTTATCATAATGAAACCATATATGCATAATGCTATTGTGGTCAAAAACAAAATAAAATCAAACCTTTTAAGTTTGCTGTCTTTTTTGAACATATACAACTCCAACTTTAGTATTAAGGTTATTATATCATATTTTAATGTATTGCAAAGAAAAATTTTCGACAGGTAATATTTACAAGGCTTGGAAATCAAATAAAAAGTTCTTAACATGGGATTGAATCTGTGTTATAATTTGAGATAGCCTAAAGAATGGGAGAAATTATGATTATTGTGGGAATAGACCCGGGGCTCGCTATTTCGGGCTACGGCGTTATAAATTATATAGGAAACAAATTTGAGGTTATAGATTACGGAGCTGTTATAACGGAAAGCTGTCAGGAGTTTCCGGGAAGGCTTAAAAAAATATACGATGGCTACATGGAGTTATTTAAAAACTACAAGCCTGAGGCGGTTGCCATNNTAGAGGAGCTGTTTTATAATAAAAATGTAAAAACAGCAATAGCTATAGCAGAGGCCAGAGGAGTTCACCTGCTTGCCGCCGAAAACTGCGGAATTCCTCTTTATGAATACACTCCGCTGCAGATAAAGCAGGGAATAGTGGGGTACGGCAGAGCTGAAAAAAAACAGATTCAGGAAATGGTGAAGGTTATATTGAAGTTGGAAAGTGTGCCTAAGCCTGATGACGTTGCCGACGGACTGGCGGCGGCAATATGTCATGCTCATTCACTGAAATTTGCAGATAATTTTAAAATTCTAAAATATTGAAATATTAATTTCCGGAGGAAATATGATAAGCTACATAAAAGGCGAGGTAGTAAAAAAGGGCCTGGATTACATAATTTTAGATAATAACAACATGGGATACCATGTGCACACATCATTTTCCACTCTCAATAAATTGAGAGAAGAGGAACAGGTGTTAATCCACATATATATGCACATAAGAGAAGATGTAATTGCTCTTTTCGGATTTATGACAACAGATGAAATGGAGCTCTTCAAAAAGCTGATTTCGGTCAACGGGGTGGGGCCAAAGGCGGGGATTTCTGTTTTGTCAACCTATGAAGCCAATACGGTAAAAGAGATAATATTAAAAGAGGATGCAACAAGAATGTCAAAGGTGCCTGGAATAGGCAAAAAGACTGCAAGCAAAATCATATTGGAGCTGAAGGATAAGGTTGGAACATTAGATGGTATAGAAACCGGAAGCGAAGAGCTCAGCCTTTCACAGCAGCCTTCGGAGTCCTCGGATGTGCTGAACGCCCTCATAGCTCTGGGGTTTAATTCATATGAAGCCAAAAAGACACTAGATGCGATAGATTTCAGCGGCAAGACAGAAAATGAAATCATAATGGAAGCACTAAAAAATATTAACAGGCAGGTATAACAATGTTTGAAAGAGAAAATGAAATTGTGGGCAGCAGAATCAACGAAGGTGAAGAAGATTTAGAGCTCAGCCTAAGACCTCAGAGACTCTCTCAATATATAGGACAGACAAAGGTTAAGGAAGTTCTGAAAATATTTATTGAGTCTGCCAAAATGAGAAATCAGCCGCTGGACCACGTACTTCTTTCAGGTCCTCCAGGTCTTGGGAAAACTACACTTGCTAATATTATTTCAAACGAGATGGGTGTAAACATAAGAGTTACATCAGGGCCGGCTATTGAAAGACCCGGGGACCTTGCAGCTATACTCACCAACTTAAATGAAAATGATGTTCTTTTTATAGATGAAATACACAGAATAAATAAAAATGTAGAGGAAGTGCTTTACCCTGCTCTGGAGGATTTCGCGCTGGACATCATAATAGGAAAGGGACCATCCGCAAGGTCCATACGTCTTGACCTTCCCAAGTTTACACTCATAGGAGCCACAACCAGGTCGGGAATGCTGGCATCACCTCTCAGAGACAGATTTGGGGTAATGTGCAACCTTGATTTTTATGATACTAAGGATTTAAAGGAAATTGTGCTGAGGTCTGCGGGCATAATCAATATAGAGATAAATGACCAAGGGGCAGAGGAGATATCCAGGCGCTCAAGAGGTACACCAAGAATTGCAAACAGACTTTTAAAGCGTGTCCGTGACTATGCTATAGTGAAGGGTAACGGAGCAATAGATACGGCAACAGCCGACAGTGCCCTGAGGATGTTTGAGATAGATGAAAAAGGCTTGGACAGGCTGGACAGGAAAATATTGAATACCATCATAGAATTTTACAAGGGAGGTCCTGTGGGTCTCGAGACAATTGCAGCCTCTATCGGAGAGGAAAAGGGAACCATAGAGGATGTGTATGAGCCCTACCTGCTTCAGATAGGCTATCTGAACAGAACTCCACGGGGCAGGGTTGTGACAGAACTTGGATACAGACATGTAAACAAAATAAAAAAGCATACGGACCAGATGACGATAGATATGGAGGGATAGGTACAAAGTGAAGCAGATATATAAAACAACAGTAATGGCGGCATTGATGCTCATGCTTTTTTCCTATGTGTGCTACGGGGTATCGAGAGAAGAGTATGTGAGAGTCAGGGTGCGGTCGCCGAGGCTATATAACGAGCAGGCATCTCTTCAGGGCTACGGAAGTATAGCAGTATATAATGTAGGTGCAGGCCTTGAGGAATTATTTGAGCTTGAGGCGAATAAAATAAATGTACTTCTTGATTCGTATTTTGACACAAAATACAATTATGACCCGGAAGGCAGCAAAGCTTACTATGGTCCGCACCACGTTGTTATTGACAATTTGTACTCATCTTACGATGAGGCTTTTGAAGAATCAAGGAAACTTGAAAAGAAGTTTGATGCTGATTTCAGCCCTTACCTTTCAAAAGAAGGAAAGGGAGAATATGAGATATACGGAGGGTTTTATACATCCGCAGGGGAAGCAAAGGGCCTCCTCAGTGAATTGAAGTCCGAGGGATACAACGGAGCAACAGTATCGACAAATATGGGAAATATTGCTGTATACGATGAAGACAACAATGTTGTATTCATGTACAGCAACAATCTGAGCCTGTATTTTTCCTCATACAGCAGTGCTGAAGGCTGTGATATGATAAAAATTGACGGGAAGCCGTACAGAGGCTTCATGGGATTCAGGATAATAGAAAATTCAAAACTTATTTCAATAAATTACGTGGATTTAGAGAGCTATCTTTATGGAGTTGTACCCAATGAGATATCTGCATCATGGGGTGAGGAATCTCTTAAGGCACAGGCTGTGGCTGCAAGAACCTACGCGGTATATTGCCTCAATCCTAAGGCTGCCTACGGTTACGATTTGGATGACAATCAGAACAGCCAGGTTTATAGAGGAGTTGTTTCTGAAAAGCAGTCCACAAACAATGCTGTTGACGATACACGGGGGAAAATGATTTACTATGACAATAAGCTCATTCAGGCGTTTTATCATTCAACAAGCGGTGGCAGCACCGAAAATTCAGAAAATGTGTGGTCTGCAAGCCTGCCGTACGCGGTAGGTGTGGAGGATGAATATTCAAACAGGTCGGGCTCTCCATACAATGAGTGGCAGAAATCCTATAAAAAAGAAGAAATAATCAAGAAGCTTAAGGACGACGGGCATAATGTCAAAAATCTTTATGGCATTGAAATAACCAAAATCACTAAAAACAACAGAGTTACAGAATGTATATTTTTAACGGACATTGGAGAAATTGTATATTACAAGGAAAATGCGAGACTTGTTTTAGGGCTCATGAGCTCCTGGTTCACTATAGAAAACGGAAGTGTGTTTTATTTTACAAATGAATATACATATAATGCAGTTAAAGGTACTTCCGTTCCTTCGAGAGGAGGAATACTTGACTCCATAACGGAAGACATCGTGAACGGAGAGGACACAAGTACCGAAATAAAGCTCAGTTCAGGAAACATAGACGGAAAATATGCAATTACTTCCGGCGGAACGAAAAAAATAAGCAGCGACAAATTTGCTGTAATAAGTTCAAAGGGAGTTTCAATACTTGAAAATAAAGACTCAGAAGACTACAATTTTGATGGAAGAGGCTGGGGACACGGCATCGGGATGAGCCAGTACGGAGCAAAGCAGATGGCCGTTGAAGGATTTGCATATGATGAAATACTTAAACACTATTATACTGGAGTAACAATTAAATGACAAATGACTTTAAAACAAGCGACTTTTATTACGATTTACCAGAGGAGCTTATAGCACAGACTCCTATAAAAGAAAGGGACCATTCGAGGCTTCTTGTACTGGATAAAAAAACCGGGGAGATTGAGCACAGGCACTTCTATGATATAACAAAATATCTGAACGAGGGAGATTGCCTTGTAATAAACGACACCAAGGTTTTACCGGCAAGGCTTTATGGAACTAAAAAAGATACGGATGCTTTAATTGAGCTGCTGCTTCTTAAAAGAATAAGCGACACAAGGTGGGAGACACTGGTTAAGCCGGGAAAGAAGGCGAGGGTCGGAACTGAAATAATTTTCAAGGAAGGATTGCTTACCGGCAGTATAGTGGAGGTGCATGAGGACGGAAACCGTATTATTGAATTTGACTACAGCGGAATATTCGAAGAAATACTGGACCGTCTGGGAGAAATGCCGTTGCCTCCATATATACATGAAAAGCTGGACGATAAAAACCGCTATCAAACAATTTATGCAAGAAATCCCGGTTCTGCAGCAGCACCAACTGCCGGACTGCATTTTAATGATGAGCTGCTTAAAAAAATTGAGGAAAGCGGTGTAAGCATAGCAAGGCTTACTCTTCATGTGGGGCTGGGAACATTCAGGCCCGTAAAAGCAGAATATATTTCGGAGCATAAGATGCATTCTGAATATTACGAGCTTACCGAAGAGGAAGCAGAGAAAATAAATTCTGCAAAAAGAAACGGTAACCGGATAATTTCGGTGGGTACAACCAGCACGAGGACATTGGAGACCATAGGTGATGAGAATGGCTTTGTAAGAGCTCAAAACGGCTGGACAGACATCTTTATTTTTCCCGGATACAAATACAGGGTTATTGATTCTCTCATAACAAATTTCCACCTGCCCGAATCAACACTTGTAATGCTTGTAAGTGCGCTGGCGGGCAAGGAAAATATAATGAATGCATACAATGCAGCAGTAGAAAATAAATACAGATTTTTCAGCTTCGGCGATGCCATGCTGATTAAATAGAAAGGCGTACTATGTTTGAATTTGAGTTATTAAAAGAATCGAAGGAATGCAAGGCAAGACTTGGAGTAATACATACCAATCATGGTGATATTCAAACTCCCATATTCATGCCTGTAGGGACAAAGGCAACTGTCAAGGCCATGACTCCGGAGGAAATGAAGGATTTAGAGGCGCAGATTATTCTCGGTAATACATATCATTTATATTTAAGACCGGGGCATGAGCTGATTAAGGAGGCAGGCGGTCTCCATAAATTTATGAACTGGGACAGACCAATATTGACAGACAGCGGAGGATTTCAGGTTTTCAGCCTTGGAGACTTAAGGAAAATCACTGAAGAGGGAGTGGAGTTCCGTTCACATATTGACGGTTCAAAGCACTTCATAAGCCCTGAAAAGTCCATGGAAATACAAAATTGCCTAGGCTCTGATATCATGATGGCTTTTGATGAATGCGCACCATACCCCGCTACTCATGAATATGTGGAAAAATCCATGCAGAGAACCACAAGGTGGGCTAAAAGATGCAAGGATTACCATAAGAATACTGAAAATCAGGCGCTTTTCGGAATTGTACAGGGAGGTATGTACAAGGATTTAAGAATTGAGAGCGCAAAACAGATTACTGAGCTTGACTTCCCCGGATATGCTGTGGGAGGATTGAGTGTCGGTGAGCCAAGGGATTTGATGTGTGAGGTGATGGACTACACCGTTGATCTTCTGCCAAAGGATAAGCCCAGATATCTCATGGGAGTAGGAAGTCCTGATTATCTGTTCGAGGCGGTGGAAAGAGGCATAGATATGGCCGATTGTGTGCTCCCTACAAGAATGGCGCGACATGGAGCCTTCATGACAAGCAGGGGACAGCTGACAATTAAAAATGCAAAATACAAAAAGGATTTCGGTCCCATAGATGAGAATTGCGGCTGCTATACATGCAGAAATTATTCGAGAGCATATATAAGGCATCTTTTCAGCGAAAATGAAATATTGGGAGCAAGACTTGCTTCTATTCACAATTTATTTTTCTTGATTAATTTGATGAAACATATTAGAATAAGTATAATGGAAGATAATTTCATGAAGTTTAAAAAAGAATTTTATGAGAATTACGGATATTAAACATTAGGAGGACTTATGCCACAAGACGCAAACCAATTCGGTGGAATATTCATGATGGTTATATTATTTGCACTTATGTATTTCATGATGATCAGACCACAGAAAAAGAAAGACAAAGAAGTGAAGCAAATGAGAGACAGTCTGTCTATAGGTGATGAAGTTATTACAATAGGCGGAATTCACGGAAAAATAGTAAAGGTAAACGACGAAGTTGTAACATTAGAAATGGCTCATGCAAAACAAAGAATAGAGTTTTCAAAATGGGCTGTTGGAAGTGTAGCAAAAAAAGGTAAGGATAAATCAGAAGCAAAGCAGGAAACTGACGATGCAGAAGATACTCCTGCTGAAGAAGATAAATAGCAATAAAACAATCGCACAGGAATTTTTCTCTGTGCGATTTTTGACATTTTTGCTGAAAGTATGTCCTCTGACTTTTATCAGAGTCACTCTTTCACTGACAGACGTCATATGCAACAAGAAATTGACATTGCGAAAGTATGTGTTATAATGATGGTATTAACATGAATAATAATATAAGAATATGATATAATTAATATAACAAAGTACTGAATATTATTAAAAGCTATGATAAGAGCAAGTAGTAGCCTCTTATACTGCATACAGAAAGCTGCCGGATGATGAGAGGCGCATGGCAGGTGAGTTATGAATACATCTTTGAGCTTCACACCGAATCGAGTAGGCTGTGACGTTATCCTGCACACGTTATAGTGCTTAGAGTATCCCTTTTGCAGAGGCGTACTTGAAGAGGCAGACAATGCGAGTTGTCTGTAAATGTAAGGTGGTAACACGGGAGTATGCTCTCGTCCTTCTAATTGAGAAGGACGGGAGTTTTTTGTTTTAGTAAAATTAGTAAGGAGGCTGAAAATGAAGAATATTGAGGAACAACTTAAAGTTATTTCAAAGGGAGTAAGCATGCTGGTGGACGAGGAGGAGCTTAAAGTCAAGCTTGAGGAATCTGTCAAAAGCAATAATCCGCTAATAATCAAACTCGGGCTTGACCCGAGTGCGCCGGATATTCACCTTGGGCATGCAGTAGTTCTGAGAAAAATAAAACAGATGCAGGATCTCGGACACAAGGCTGTGATTATAATCGGTGATTTTACCGGTAAAATTGGTGATCCCACAGGAAAAGCAAAGGGACGAAATGCTTTGTCCGATGAACAAGTGAAGGAAAATGCCAGGACGTATTTTGAGCAGATATTCAAGGTGCTTGATAAGGAGAAAACAACGGTTCGCTACAACAGTGAGTGGCTGAGTAAGCTGAAGTTTGAAGATGTTCTTAAGCTTGCTTCCACAACTACGGTTGCGCGAATGCTCGAGCGGGATGATTTTCGAAACAGGTTCAGCAATAATGTACCTATAGGTATACATGAGTTTTTTTATCCATTGATGCAGGCATATGATTCTGTAGCATTAAATGCAGATATAGAGCTTGGGGGTACAGACCAGACTTTCAATATACTCATGGGAAGGACATTACAAAAAGCTATGGGGCAGTCTCAGCAAATTGCAATGTTTATGCCATTGCTGGAAGGACTGGACGGCGAGGAGAAAATGAGTAAGAGTCTTGGAAATTACATCGGTATTTATGAACCGTCAGAGGCAATGTTTAAAAAAATTATGGAGATTCCGGATAAGCTGATTTTAAAATACTTTGAGCTGGCGACGGATGAACATCCAGAAAAAATTGAAATGGTAAGGCAGGAGCTTAATCAAGGTAAAAATCCACGTGATGTCAAGTATTCTCTGGCTGAAATAATTACCCGTCTATACTATAGTGAGGAGGAAGTAATTAAGGCAAAGGAATACTATGATGCTGCATACGGCAGGAAGGTAATTCCGGATAATATACCGGAGCTTCACATCGGCGATGGATGTACTATAGCTGAAGTTATTCCCAGGCTCGTGGAAAAAGGATTTGTGTCAAGCAACGGAGAATTCAGGCGTTTAATCCAACAGGGCGGGGTACAGATCAATGCCGAAAGGCTTAACGACTTAAATACTGCTGTTTCAGGAGGAGATGTGCTAAAAATAGGGAAGAAACGTTTTGTCAGATTTATAAAATGATAAAAGCTCCGGCAGTAACAATAAATAATTGTCTGCTGCAGGAGCCTTTGGTGTTTATATATTATTTTTTAACAAGCTGCAGGTTTACAGGTATCATATTTTCAACCTTTTCACCATTTAAAACCTTAACTGCGGTCTGTATTCCCAGTGAGCCTATTTCTTTTGGTAGCTGTTCAACCGTTGCAGCCATTTCGCCTTTTGCAACTGCTGCTTTTGCATCATCAGTGGCATCAAAACCCACAACGAGGATGTTTCTTCCGGATGCCTTTATTGCTTCCAGTGCACCAAGTGCCATTTCGTCATTATGTGCAAATACGGCATCAATTTCAGGCTGTGCCTGAAGGATGTTTTCCATTACTGTCAGCCCTTGAGCTCTGTCAAAGTTAGCTGTTTGCTTTGCAACAACCTTTAAATCTGTTCCTGCAATTGCTGAATTAAAGCCTTCGCCTCTGTCTCTTGCGGCAGACGCTCCGGGAATGCCCTCAAGCTCAACAACTTTTCCTTTTCCGCCAAGCAATTCAACAATATATTCTCCCGCAAGCTTTCCGCCGGCAACGTTGTCCGAAGCGATGTGTGATACTACAGTACCGCCGTTAGCTCCTCTGTCCAGTGTTATAACGGGTATATTTGCTTTGTTGGCAGCCTCAACCGCACTTTTAACAGCGTCTGAGTCTGTTGGATTTATCATGATTACATCCACGCCCTGATTAATCAGGTCTTCCACATTGGACATTTCAGTTGCGGAGTCATCCTGTGAATCAAGAGTAACAAGCTTTACATTTAATTCTGCGGCTTTAGCCTTTGCACCTGCTTCAAGATCTACAAAGAACGGGTTGTTCAGTGTTGATATGGCAAGTCCGATTGTTTTAACTTCATTTTTTCCGTTGTTTGCCGGCTTATTATTGCTGCATCCTGCCATCAGTGACAGAACCATAAGAGCAACAAGAGCCAAACTTAAAATTTTTTTCATAAAAACCCTCCATTAATTTTAATTAAATTTTTTATTTTTATCTTGATAATTTATGTTTTCTATCAAGAAGAACAGCGATTAGAATAACTATTCCTTTGGCAACATCCTGATAATAGGATGATACCTGCATGAGGTTGAGCGCGTTGTTCAAAACACCGATTATGAGTGCTCCGATTGCGGTTCCGGCAATGGTACCTATACCGCCTGCCATGCTAGTTCCTCCAAGAACAACTGCGGCTATGGCATCAAGCTCGTATCCTACTCCGGCGTTAGGCTGCGCGGAGCCGAGCCTTGCGGTAACTAATATTCCCGCCAATGCTGCCATCATGCCAGAGACGGAGTATACAAACAGCTTAACTTTGTTTGTATTTATTCCTGAGTATATGGTAGCCTCCTCATTTGACCCTGAAGCGTAGATGTATCTGCCTATGCGTGTATGATTGAGTATATAGTAGGCAGCTATAAATACAAGAAGCATTATGTAGACGGGTACAGGTATGGGCCCTATGAATCCTCCGCCTATTTTTCCGAAAAACGCTGATGCATCTATGTTTCCTGTGCTGATCGGCCTGCCCTGGGTGAAAACCATAATAATTCCTCTGAGCAGGGTAACTGTTCCCAATGTTGCAATGAAAGGCTGCAGACGCCCTGCCGTAACAAGTGTGCCGTTAAGAAATCCTATTGCAGTTCCCAGCAGAAGAGCCGTGATAACAACGATAAATACATTTGTTCCTGATGCTATCATTGTAGCGGCTATTGCTCCGCAAAATCCAAGAACCGAGCCTACGGACAGGTCTATGCCTCCTATGAGTATGGCGAAGGTCATTCCTGTGGCAATCACGGCATTAATAGATGTCTGCCGCAGAATGGTCAATATGTTTCCCCATGTGGAGAATCTCGGATTAAGAACAGCCACAACCACGGAAGTGATAATCAATACAATTAATGGTTTATTTTTAAGAAGCTTATCAATAAATTTATTCATTGTCATACATCCTTTCCTACGGCAAGAGTCATAATAACTTCTTGCGAGGCATCTTTCTGCTCTAAAAATCCTGAAATCCCGCCCTCGTGCATTACCATGATTCTGTCGCAGATTCCAAGTATTTCGGGAATGTCGGAAGATATTACGATTATGCTCATTCCTTCAGCTTTAAATGTATTGATTAAATCGTAGATTTCTTTCCTTGCACCCACATCCACGCCCCTTGTTGGCTCATCCAGAATCAGTATTTCGGGTTCAGAAATAAGGTTCTTTGCAATAGATACTTTCTGCTGATTACCTCCGCTCAGATATCTGACTAGCTGCTTTGTTCCGGAAGCTTTTACGGACATTTTTTGTATATATGTATTGGCTGTTTTTTCCTCTCTGCCTTTATATACAACGCCCATCAGTCCCGTGAATTTTTTTAGGGAAGATAGGGTTATATTTTCACGGACATTCATTTCTCCTATAATTCCGTTGGCCTTTCTGTCCTCAGTTACATATGCTATTCCAAGATTTAGAGCTTCCTTGGGTGATTTAATTCTTACCTTTTCACCTTTGAGATATATCTCCCCACGGTGAGGATAAATGCCGTATATAGACCTCATGAGCTCTGTCCTTGAGGAACCCATCAGTCCCGTAACTCCTAAAGTTTCTCCCTTTTTAAGCGTGAAGGATGCGTTTTTTACAAATTGGTTTGAAAGGTTTTCCACCTTTAGTATGTCATCACCGATTTCTGTTTCAATCCGGGGGTATTGCTCACTTAATTTTCTCCCGACCATCATCTCGATAATCATATCTTCGTTGAGCTCCTCAATGGGCTTTTCGCCTACCAGCTCGCCGTCTCTCAGTACAGTGACATCATCGCATATCTCAAATATTTCATGAAGTCTATGAGATATGTATACAATGCTTTTTCCTTCTGTTTTTAAATCATTTACAACTTGAAATAATTTTTCTGTTTCAGAAGGCGTCAATGCACCTGTGGGTTCATCCATTATGATAACCTTTGCATCTGCTGAAAGTGCCTTCGCTATTTCTACAAGCTGCTGCTTACCCACACTTATATTTTTTACAAGCTCTCTTGGATTTTCATTTAGCCCTAACTTTTCAAGCCAGTATTTTGAGTCGTTGAAGAGCTTGCTCCAAAGAATTCGGCCTTTGCCTGATACAGGCTCTCTGCCTAAAAACATATTTTCACCTATGGAAAGATCCTTCACAAGATTTAATTCCTGGTGGATTAATGCAATTCCTGCATGTTGAGAAGAGCGGACATCAACAAAGCTTACAGGCTCATTATTCAGATGAATTTCACCATCTGTCTTTAAATACATCCCTGTAAGTATTTTCATCAATGTTGATTTTCCGGCTCCGTTTTCTCCCATTAGAGCCATTACTCGTCCTTTGTAAATATTAAAATCAACATTTTTCAACACTGTGATGCCGGAAAATTCTTTTGTAATATGTTTCATGGATATTATCGCATCTTTCAAGTAATCACCTCCGGGTGTTTATATTTTAAAATGTTACGCCGGAAATCAGGATTATATTGGCAAAAGGCTTAAATTCACCGGTTCTTATAACTGCCTTAGAAGATGACGTAATTTTTTTGAATTCTATGTGGGGAACATATTCAATGGTGATCGTTCTTTTTTCATCATATTCCGCGGCACTGATAATTTCCTTTATTCTATGATGCAGCTCCTGACTTTCTGTCATTATTTCGCTTGCCATAACAACCCTTTCAACACACAGTTCATTCAGTACTGCCGACAATACAGGAATAAATTCAGGTAACCCCTTTACTATTGCAAGATCAATTCTTTGAACTCCATCAGGCACAGGAAGACCGCAATCACCTATTGTCAGTGAGTCGGTATGTCCCATTTTGCTTATAACATAAGAAATTTCTGAATTCAGCAAAGTACCTTTTTTCATTTTACCACCATCCCTTAAGCTAAATTGAATGCCTTTCAATTATTTCCGTTTCCAATGTAATAGACTTTATAACGTTGCTGCGTGGAGCTTTTCCGTTCTTATCAAGTATTTCCAGCAATAGCTCCATAGCCTTGTAGCCCATATTGTAGTTAGGTTGCCTTACGGTTGTGAGGGAGGGTTCAATAAGTCCTGCCATATAAATATCGTCAAATCCCATAACACCCACGTCATGGGGAATATTTAGCCCCTTTTCTTTCAATTCCTTGATTGCTCCTATAGCAATGAGGTCGTTGCCGCAGAATATGGCATCAAAATCTTCCTTTTCTGATAAAAGCTTGTTTACCCCATCCTTGCCCCAATCGGTTTTATATTCACCGAATTTTACTATGCGTTCATTGTACACAATTCCGTTGTTGGATAAAGCATTTTTATAGCCAGAAAATCTGTCCAGCGCTGTCTGGGTTTTTAATGAACCGGAAAGGTAGGCTATTTTTTTGTATCCCTTGCTCAAAATATATTCAACTGCCTTGTAAGCTCCCTCAAGGTTATTTACAAGAACTTTGCCTAAAGTGTTGTTGGATTTGAAATCACGGTCTATTAAAATTACAGGAACTTTGCATCTTTCCAGGATTTCAGACATTTTTACGCTGTTGGAGGAGTGGGCAATTATTATGCCGTCAGCCATTTTTTTAGTAAGCGATTCTATATACTTTTCCTCAACCTCAAGCCTGTCATCCGTATTGCAGAAAATAAGGCTGTAGTCCGATTCATTTGCCTTGTCTTCCGCGCCTCTTGCAATTCCGGGGAAGAAGGGGTTTGTAATATCGGGAAGTATGAGACCCACAATGCGTGTCCTTTGTGTTACGAGACTTCCTGCCATTGCATTGGGCACGTAATTATATTTTTTCACGACGCTCATAACCTTCATGCGGGTGGCATCGGTAATACTTTTGTCCTTGTTGTTTAAAATCATTGAAACCGTGGCAATGGAAACCCCCGCTTCCTTTGCAATTTCTTTAATAGTAATTTTCATAATTTTGCCTTTGTTTTACTTAAACGTTTAACTAAATTATAATGCTAAAGTGGAAAAAAGTCAATCAAAAAAGAAAACATTTGCATAGTCGGAAAGGAAAATAATAGAAATAATAAATAACCGGCGTATAAATCCTTTTTAAAGGAATCATATGCCGGCTATGATTTAAGCGTTTTTACCGAATATGTGTTTTCCTGCCACAATAATCTCGTGTGAGATTAGCGGAACCATTGAAAGAAGTATGAGGTTGAACCATTCTTTCATTGACAGCTGACTTGTTTCGAAAACTTCAACAAGTATTGGAACTTCAGTAACTGCAAGCTGAAGCAGCAAACCTATTACGAAAGCGCCTATCATTGCTTTATTGTCAAAGAGATTAATTCTGAACAGTGACTTGTCGTAATTACGCATTCCTATAGCGTGGAACAGCTGTGAAACACCTAATGTGGTGAATGCATATGTCTGTGCATGCATTATTATGTCTGTCTGTTCAAGAGCCGCCCTAATGTTTGTGAGGTTTATCACCATGCCGTCAGCGCGGAGGTGTATGATTGGAGACCAGAGGAATGCAGCCAATGTCAATCCGGCAATCATGATACCGTTATATACTGTAAAAGCCAGGCCTCCGTGAGCAAACATGCTTTCGTTGGGATCTCTCGGCTTAAGTTTCATTATGTCAGGATCCTTTGTATCAACACCCAGTGCCAGTGCAGGAAGCGAGTCTGTAATCAGGTTAATCCAAAGTATGTGGATTGACTGAAGAGGCATTGCAAGTCCTGCGACAATCGCTGAGAACATTGATATAACCTCTCCGAAGTTTGATGAAAGTAGGAATAAAACAGTCTTCTTAATATTCTGGTATATTCCACGGCCTTCTGCAACAGCTTTTTCGATTGTTGCGAAGTTATCATCAGTAAGAACCATATCAGCGGCGCCTTTTGCAACATCAGTGCCGGTAATACCCATTGCAACTCCTATATCAGCTGCCTTCAGTGAAGGAGCATCGTTTACGCCGTCACCGGTCATGGATACTATGCTTCCGTTTGACTTAAAGGCTTTAACTATCATTACCTTGTGCTCGGGAGATACACGTGCGAAAACTCTCAGCTCTCTTACCCTTGCGTTTAACTGTTCCTGAGTCATTTCGTTCAGCTCGCTGCCTGTTATGCATTGGCTTTCATTTTCAGCAATTCCTAAATCTTTTGCAATTGCCAGAGCCGTATCCCTGTGGTCTCCGGTAATCATAATAGTGGTTATGCCGGCTTTTTTCAGAACCTGTACAGAATCCTTCGCTTCCGGACGAGGCGGGTCAATCATACCTACCAATCCAACAAATGTAAGATTTTCTTCACTTGCGGAATCATCATTTTCTTTTATTGCAAGGGCCAGAACTCTCAGAGCCCCTTGTGCCATCTTGTGTGCGGCATCATTGATATCTGAAATGTGTTTATCTGTTATATCTGACACCTGATCATTCAGATGTATTTTTGTGCAGCGCTGTAGAAGTATATCCATTGCACCCTTTGTGTAGCTTATTACCCTATCGTTTTCTTTGTGGACAGTTGTCATAAGCTTGCGGGCAGAGTCAAAGGACTGCTCGTTTATTCTCGGATTTTCTTGTTCAAGACCTTCTCTGGTAATGCTGATGCGAGTCCCCATATCTAAAAGCGCGAGCTCTGTAGGGTCTCCCATTCTCTCACCGTTTGCGGTGGATGCGTCGTTGCAAAGAACAAAGCCTTTTACAAACAATGTATTCTCATTGTAATTTAATTGGTCAACATTTTTAAGGTTATTGTCAACAAACACCCTTGTAACCGTCATTTTATTTTGTGTCAGGGTACCTGTTTTATCTGAACATACTGTGCTTACTGCTCCCAGTGTTTCAACTGCAGGCAGCTTTCTCACGATAGTGTTTACCTTTACCATTCTTTGAACACCCATTGCAAGCACTATGGTTACAACAGCTGTAAGGCCTTCGGGTATAGCTGCAACAGCCAGTGAAATAGCTGTTATTAGCATTTCAACGATATCTCTTTTCTGCAGCAGCGCAATTCCGAACATTGCGGCAATTATTACAATTGCAACAATTCCGAGAACTTTTCCAAGGTCATTGAGCCTTTTTTGAAGGGGGGTGAGCTCCTCTTCACTTTCACTGAGCATGGACGCTATTTTACCTATTTCGGTGTCCATACCAGTATATACAACCACACCTTCGCCTCTGCCGTACGCAACGCTTGTAGACGAATATGCCATGTTTATCCGGTCACCTATGCCTAATTCTTCACCCGCGATGAAATCAGCATCCTTATCCACAGGCACGGACTCTCCTGTAAGTGCGGACTCTTCTATTTTTAAGTTAATAGACTGTATTAGTCTCAGGTCTGCAGGAATTATTCTGCCTGCTTCAAGCACTACCATATCTCCTACAACCAATTCAGCAGCCGGTATTTCGATTATTTTACCCCCGCGCTTAACCATGGCAGTAGGGCTTGACATATTTTTAAGTGCTTCAAGGGCTGCCTCCGCTTTTGATTCCTGTATAACGCCTATTACGGCATTAACTAATACTACAAGAAGAATTATTATTGCATCGGTTACCTCATCTAAGATTATTGATATTGCCGCTGCTGCAAACAATATGTAAATCATGATATCCTTAAGCTGCGCAAGGAGCATTTGAATTATGGTCTTTCGCTTCTTTTCAATGAGAGCATTTGGACCGTACTGCTCTAATCGTTTTTTGGCTTCCTCTTGACTGAGTCCGGTGCCCTGAACGTTCAGTTCAGAACAAACAACCTCTGAATTTTTTTGATAATACATCATGTTCTCCTTTTTCATGTTTTTCTTAGTATGTCACATTCTAATAAAAAAAGACTTTCAGCATATCTTTTTTTATGAAAAGATACACTAAAAGTCTGGTTACCTATATGTTACAAGCAGATCTTCAGCCAGAATCCAAGGACCCGTGTGTTGACTGAAAATTTAAAACTACTCCCTCTTAGTAATTTCACTTTATCAAAAGTATTATTTATTGTCAAGCAATATTTGTACACAACAATGCAAATGATGAATTTTAATGGTCTTTTTTTATGTGAAAATGAATAAAATTTAGTATCATAAATAGGGAGGAAAATTATGAAAATAGCCAAGCTGCTCAGGTATTCTCTGTGCTTTCTAATGATGATACTTGTTGTATTTTTTATTATTAGCTTATATATGTACTATTTTTCAAAGCAGCCGTTCTTAGAAACGTCATTCAAATTTGTAGTTCCAGTATGTATGTTCATATGTGCCATGATGTATTCAAGGAGCGCCCGTGAAAGAGGTCTTTTGAGAGGAATAGAAATATGGGCCGTGTATTTTGCCGTTGTTCTTATGCTTAAGGTTTTGTTGAAAAATCCGGCTGAAATCAATATTCTACGAAATCTTCTATATCTTCCGGTTTCTGTTTTGGGAGGTATCTTGGGTGTAAATATGAAACAGCGTATGGCTCAAAGGTAGTATATTTTTAAAATAATAAAAAAATGCTTTAAAAAAATCTCCAAAAATGCTATAATCTATAAAGTTTATAAGGAGGTTCATTATGGTACATATTAAAACATTGAACAAAACAAAACTTACAGATAATATGAACGTTAAAGGATGCGGCGAATGCCAAACTTCATGTCAGTCTGCATGCAAGACTTCTTGTACAGTAGGAAATCAAAAGTGCGAGAATAAATAAATCTGTAGTGGCTATGAGCCACTACTTTTCTTTGTATGCAATATGAAGTGTTATGTAAAATTTGGAGGAAGAAATGATACACCTATTCAATTTGGGCGGAATGTATTTTGCTGTCGATACAAGCAGCGGTCTCATACATGCCGTGGATGAAGTAATATACGATTTATTGACAGATGAAAGCTTTAAATGCAGACATAAAGTTGAAGAAATAGAAAAGAAGTACGGCAAGGATGTAACGGATGAAGCGCTTTCCGAAATCAATTACTTGATAGTGAATAATATGCTTTATACCGAAGATATAAATGCCGTTAATAAAATAAAACCGGCAATTAAGGCAATGTGTCTCAATATGACACATGACTGCAATCTGAAGTGCGAATACTGCTTTGCATCACAGGGAAGCTATAACGGGGAAAGAGACTTTTTAAGCTTTGAAACAGGAAAAAAGGCATTTGATTTCCTTGTTAAGAATTCCGGAGCAAGAAAAAATCTCGAGGTTGACTTTTTTGGCGGAGAGCCTCTGATGAATTTTGAAACCATTAAAAAGTTGGTGGATTACGGAAGGTCTCTGGAGGAGGAATACAACAAACACTTCAGATTTACCATAACCACAAACGGAGTGCTTTTGGATGACGAAAAAATCGATTATATAAATGAAACAATGGACAATGTTGTACTTAGCATAGACGGAAGAAAGGCAACAAATGACCGCATGCGCAAGACTGTAAACGAAAAGGGAAGCTATGATGTTATAGTAAACAATTTTAAAAAGTTCGTTTCAAAAAGAATGGACAAGGACTATTTTGCACGAGGTACATTCACTGCTAACAATCTGGACTTTTCAGAGGATGTGAAGCATCTGCGTGACCTTGGATTCAATAAAATTTCTGTGGAACCGGTTGTTGCAAAGCCTGAAGAAGCTTATGCCCTCAAGGAAGAGCACTTGGAGATGCTCAAGGAAGAATATGAAAAGTTGGCGGAACTATATATAGATTCCTACGGTGATTTGAATAAAGAGTTCAACTTTTTCCATTTCAATATTGAGTTGGACGGAGGACCATGCATATACAAAAGATCCATAGGCTGCGGTGCGGGAACTGAATATATTGCAGTTACGCCTACAGGAGATTTCTATCCATGTCACCAGTTTGTAGGGCAGGAAGAATTCATAATCGGCAACGTGGATGACGGAATAACAAATGACGACGTGGTAAACAAGTTCAGAAATGTATCCGTTAATGAAAAACCTGTGTGCAAGGATTGCTGGGCAAAATATTACTGCAGCGGTGGATGCCATGCCAATGCATATAATTTCAATCGTGATTTCAACGTTCCATACGAAGTGGGATGCGAATTGGAGAAAAAGCGTATTGAATGCTCCATCTATATAAAAGCAAAATTAAACGATACTGTTGAATAATGTGGTTTAATTATAAAAAAATGTGGTAAATATATACTTATATATAGTATAATGTATTTATTCTAATAGTTTTTATACAACGAGAGAGGAGTGTTAACATGCAAGTAGGTTTTATAGTAATTTTAATAATAGCGATATTTGTTGCGATATTTGCTATTCAGAACGGAGCACCCGTGGATGTTGACTTATTTTTTGCCACATTCAGGACGCCTTTGGCTGTTGTGATGATGACTTGCCTCATCATAGGAGCTGTGCTTGTTTTGATTTTGGGAACCACAAGGCAGTTTAAAAAGAGATCCGAATCAAAGGAAATAAAGAACAAGCTTAAAACTCTCGAAGGTGACAAAACTTTCGCTGACGAAAGAATTAAGGCTATGGAAACGGAAATGCAGACGCTTAAGGATGGAAACAGCTCGCTTACCACAAGAATTTTTGAGCTGGAAGAGAAAAATAAAGCTCAGTCTGAAACCATAGCAAAGCTCAATGGCGAACTGAACGTATTAAAGTCTCAGGAGATTACGGCAGAAACAAATATTAATGAAGGTATCGGAACAGAAATATACAATGAAAAAAGCGAAGCTGAAATTGAATGAGCATGACAAGAAGGCAATCGAGGAAATAAGCAATAGGTTCAATCTATCAAGAATTTCTTCAGAGATAATATTAAACAGGAATTTAAGAAGTCCTGAAGAAATAGAAGAATATCTTAATCCCGACTTCAAATATTTTGAAGACCCAGAAAATTACAAGGATTTGAAGAAAGGATGCTCGAGAATAATAAATGCCGTAAACAAGAATGAAAACATTGTTGTTTACGGAGATTACGATGTGGATGGTGTGACGTCCATAAGTCAGTTTGTGATTCTCCTGAAAAGGGCCGGAGCAAAAATTGACTACTATGTGCCCGAAAGAGAAAGTGAAGGATACGGAATAAGTTCGGACTTCATTCATAAGTTAAGAGAAGGCTCAATAAAGGCTGACCTCATAATAACGGTTGACTGCGGCATAGCTGAAATAGAAAAGATAAATCAGATAAATGAGCTTAACAAAGACGTCATAATACTTGACCATCATCAATGCCAGGAAGTGCTGCCATCGGCATATGCCATAATAAATCCAAAGCAAAAAGACTGTCCGTCCAAAAACAAACATCTTTGTGCCGCTGGACTTTCTTTTAAATTTTTGATGTATTTAAACAGATTCTTTAAAGTTGAAGATGTTGAGGACGTTCTTCTTGAGTTGGCGTGCCTGGGAACAATTGCGGATATTGTTGATTTGATCGGAGACAACAGGATAATAGCAAAAAACGGACTGAAAAAAATAAACAATACGAAGTTAATAGGCTTGAAAAAGCTTATAGAAGTTTCGGGGATAACGGACAAGGAAATAGAATCATACCATATCGGATTTATCTTAGCACCGAGAATCAATGCTGCCGGAAGAATGGACAATGCAAAAAAGGCTGTAGAGCTTTTGCTTACAAGAAGTGAAGCAGAGGCGGAGGCTTTGGCTTCAGAGCTTGAAAACCTCAATTTTTTCAGGAAGCAGGCAGAAGGTGCAATATTTGATGAGGCCGTGGAAAAAATCGAAGCTGATTTCCTATATAAAAAGAATGTTATTGTCGTGCACGGAGAAGACTGGCATGAAGGTGTGCTGGGCATTGTGGCTTCAAGGATTACAGAAAGGTATGAAAAACCCAGTGTTGTAATATCTGTAAAGGCCGGAACAGGAAAGGGCTCTGCCAGAAGTATGGAGTATCTTGATATTTTTGAGGCATTCAAGTCAGTTGACAAGTATCTTGAGAAGTACGGAGGTCACAAGCTTGCGGCAGGTCTGACTATATCCGAAAAAAATGTAAACATTCTTGCTTATGAACTCAATAAATATATTGACGATGCAAATATTGAAAGTCGCGGCAAAGAGATTGAAGTAGATGCATCTGTTGATGTAAAAGATGTGAATTTTGAACTGTACAATGAAATATGCAGCCTTGAGCCATTCGGGGCAGGAAACCCCAAACCTGTTCTTGCGATTAAGGATGTGGATTTAAAAAGCATAAGGAAGGTAGGCAAGACAGGAAGCCATATAAGCTTTGTTCTTGCTAAAAACGGCAGTGAGGTTCCTGTAATAGGCTTCGGCAAAATAGGTATATTGGAAAAGGTGCTTACAAGACCAACTGCCTATGCGGTAACACTGAGCCTTAACGAATTCAACGGAAAAAAAACCATCCAGCTTATACTCAAGGATGTAGAAGAGAGGGATGAATTTGATTTTAAAATAGATGAAGAAAAGATGAAGGTACTAAATTCAATCATCGACAAAACGAAATCAAAAATAATCAAGACGGATATATTTATGCTTGTGGAAAAGCTTAACAGGATATATAATACAAAAATAACTGCGGATGAAATAATATGCATGCTGAAAAAAGCCGAATATATACAATATGCTCTCAAGGATGACATGCTGTATATAAAGAAGGTTTTCTGATGCTCGGAGGATAAATGGACTTAAAAGAAAAAATACGTATAATAGACGACTTCCCGTCAGAGGGAATAAGTTTTAAAGACATAACAACTCTTTTAAAGGATGCAGAAGCTTTAAATGAATGTATTAATCAGATGGTTGACCGGTTTAAGGATGTAAAGGTCGATATGATTGTAGGCCCAGAATCAAGAGGCTTCATATTTGCAACACCTCTTGCATACGTGCTGAAAACAGGCTTCGTGCCGGTGAGAAAACCGGGAAAGCTGCCTGCGGAAACAATAAGCTATGAATATGAGCTTGAATACGGAACAGATAGGCTGGAAATGCACAAGGATGCCATACATCCTGGACAGAAGGTCCTGATAGTGGATGATTTGCTTGCTACCGGAGGTACAATGAGCGCCGCTGCCAGACTTGTGGAAAAGTTGGGCGGAGAAGTAGTGGGACTGGGATTTTTAATTGAGCTTAATGACTTGAACGGAAGAGAAAAACTTAAAGGATATAAGGTGGAATCATTAATTCAGTATTAAATAATACTGAATTAATTAAAATTAAGGATGTTTACAGGGAGAAGCCCAATGCTTCTTGTTACAGGTGAAGATTATGTTGGAAAATTTAATTAATCAAATAGAGTCGTATAATCCTAATGCGGATATTGCTGTCGTAGTCAAAGCATACAACTATGCCGAGATGGCTCATTCAAGCGCACAAACAAGATTATCGGGTGAAAGGTACTTTGTTCATCCATATCAGGTTGCCCAGATTCTGGCTGATCTGCATGTTGATGTACAGACAATTGCAGCGGGGCTTTTACATGATGTTGTGGAAGATACAGGCATAACATATGACGAGATTAAAAGAGAGTTCGGCGAAGAGATTGCAAACATGGTTGATGGCGTCACAAAGCTGAGCAAGGTCAAGTACAGAAACAAGGAAGAGAGACAGGCAGAGTCTCTCAGAAAAATGATAATAGCCATGTCAAAGGATATCCGAGTGGTTATAATCAAGCTGGCGGACCGTCTCCACAACATCAGAACATTGGAGTACATGCCTGAGGCAAAGCAGTATCAGAAGGCAATGGAAACAATTGAGATATATGCTCCTATTGCAAATCGTCTCGGTATGGCGTCCATAAAGTGGGAATTGGAGGATTTGAGCCTCAAATATATAGATCCTGAAGGATATGCCGATTTGGTGCAGAAGGTTCAGGAGAAAAGTGAGAAAAGAAAGAGATATATTTCTCAGATTATTTCCACAATGACAGAGAAGCTTGATGATGCGGGAATACAATCCGACATAAAGGGAAGACCTAAAAGCCTGTATTCAATTTACAAAAAAATGTATTTTAAAAATAAATCGTTTGAGCAGATATATGATCTCATCGCCGTGAGGATAATCGTGGACAGCATAAAGGACTGCTACGGCGCATTAGGCACGGTTCATACCCTCTGGAAGCCTATACCGGGCAGATTCAAGGACTATATTGCAATGCCGAAGCCTAACATGTACCAGTCGCTTCATACAACTGTAATAGGCCCTGACGGGGAGCCCTTTGAAATACAAATAAGGACTCTTGACATGCACAGGACTGCCGAGTACGGTATCGCAGCCCACTGGAAATACAAGGAGGGTATCGATGCTCAAACGAATTACGAGGAAAAGCTGAACTGGCTGAGACAGATGCTTGAGTGGCAGCAGGAGACCAATGATCCTCAGGAATTTATGGAATCATTGAAAATAGATCTATATGCCGATGAAGTCTTTGTTTTCACCCCTAAAGGGGAGGTAGTAAATCTACCTACAAATTCAACACCAATTGATTTTGCATACAGGGTGCACAGCGCCGTAGGAAATAAATGCGTGGGAGCAAAGGTCAACGGAAGAATAGTTCCATTAGATACGAAGCTCAGAACAGGTGATCAGGTTGAGATACTAACATCTCAGTCAAGTGCCGGCCCCAGCAGGGACTGGCTCAAGATAGCCACGTCAAGTCAGGCTAAATCGAAAATAAGGAAATTTTTCAAGGAAAGAGACAAGGATTTCAACGTTGAAAAGGGAAAAGAGCTTGTTGAGAGAGAAATCAAGAAGCAGGGCTTCCAGGTTGCGGACCTGCTTAAGGATGACTGGATAAAATCGGTTGCGGATAAATACAGCATGTATACCGCCAGCAATCTTTATGCTGCCGTAGGTAACGGAGGCATAACGGAAAACCAGATTGTAAACAGGCTTAAGACGTTGTATCTTGAAAAGAACAAGGATAAAATAGAGCTTGAAAAAATTGAAGCCCTTGAAAAAAATGCATCCATGGCCTCCAGGCTTCCGGCCAAAATGGAGAAGCATGCATCAGGAGTAATAATAAAGGGCGTAGATAATATCAAGATAAAGTTTTCAAAGTGCTGCAACCCTGTTCCCGGAGATGCCATTGTTGGATATATCACAAGAGGCAGAGGTGTGTCAATCCATAGAGCAGACTGTACAAACATTCATGATTTGAATGACAGTGAGGATCAGAGATTTTTAGAAGTTGAATGGGATGCAGGTAAAAAAGCAACCTTTATAAGTGAAATACAGATTAAAGCTCTTGACAGACCTAAATTCCTTCAGGACCTCACAAACCTGTACACTGAATCAAAGGTCAATGCAGTATCTCTGAACTTAAGAGTAAATAAAGAAAAAATAGCCATAGTTGATATTGGTTTTGAAATCAATGAAACTAAGCAGATAGAAGATTTGATGAAGAAAATCAAGAGGCTGGACGGAGTTCTTGAAGTATACAGAAATAAAAAATAGCAATGGTTGTAACAATATAAACGCAAAGAATAAGGAACGACCACGGTCGTTCCTTATTAATATAATTAATATCAATATGAATCCGGAGGGCAAATGAGAGGAGTAGTACAACGTGTAAAACGTGCATCTGTTGAGGTGGAAGGTAATGTTATAGGTGAAATCGAGCAGGGCATATTGCTTTTGCTGGGCGTGGAGGATACCGATGAAGAAAAGGACCTGGAATATATGTGTGACAAAGTTCCAAATTTAAGGATTTTTGAGGATGAAAATGGTAAGATGAATAAAAGTCTCATTGATGTTGGGGGACAACTTCTTGTCATTTCACAGTTTACTCTTTTAGGTGATGCAAGAAAGGGCAGAAGACCGAGCTTTACGGCTGCAGCTGTGCCTGACAAAGCAATTTCAATGTACGAGAATTTCATTAAGAAAATGAAGGACTGCGGAATAACAACTCAATGCGGGGAATTTGGGGCTGATATGCAGGTGGAGCTTGTAAATGACGGTCCAGTAACAATACTGCTTGACAGCAGAAGAATATTTTAGGAGGTACAAATGATATTTGAAGCAATGACGGTGGGCTCATACCTGTCAAACTGTTATATAGTTGGTTCGGACGAGACAAAGGAAGCGGCAATAATAGACCCGGGAGCACAATTTGAAAAAATAGATAATAAGCTTAAAGAGCTGGGACTGATACCGAAAATAATAATACTTACACATGCCCACGGAGACCACATTGGTGCTGTAAAGAACTTCATTGAAATGTACAGCACAAAAGTGTATATTCATGAAGACGATACAGAGATGCTTAAAGACCCGGAGAAAAATTTCTCCAAGGGCATAACGGGAAAAAGCATATCAATAATCCCTGACGTGGAGCTTAAGGACGGAGACGTAATAGATCTGGGAGGTCTGAAGTTTGAAATAATTCACACTCCGGGACACACAAGAGGCGGTATATGCATAAAGGTTGAAAATATAATGATGACCGGGGATACACTTTTTAACAGATCTATAGGAAGGACGGATTTTCCCGGAGGTTCATTTGATGATATAATTACGTCAATAAGGGAGAAAATTTTCAAATATGATGATGAGACCGTAGTTTATCCCGGACATAATTCACCTTCAACAATAAAGTCGGAGAAAATGGGCAACCCGTTTTTAAGATGATGAATACATTAAAATTTTACTTTTCAGGTCATAATTACGAATATGAAGCAAGGAATGCTCTGAGAGTATTCGATTTGAACATAGGCTGTGAGGTTAAGGAAACGTATGAGACGAGGACTTGTGTGGGTCTGGAATTAGTGTCGTCCTTAAATGAGCGTGAAGGAATTTATTCAGGCTCTGCATGTTTGTATTCAGGTAGCGCACTGCTTTATGAATCGGAATTCAAAAGCAATGAAATTCTTATGGAAAGCGATGGCGAAAAGAAGCTCAAAAAGACACTTGTCGTGAAATCAATTCATGACGTGCTCAAAAGGTATTACGGCGCTGTGCCCGATTATGGCATACTCACGGGTGTGAGAGTCGTTAAGATTATGATAATCGCAAGAAAACACAGCAGGACAGATGATGAAATCACAAAAATATTAAGGGATACATATGAAGTTACGGATGATAAAATAAAGCTTCTGTGGGATATCCTGAGCATAGAAGAAAAATATATGGACTCCGATGAGAATAATAAAAACTATAATCTGTATATAGGAATTCCATTTTGTCCCTCAAGGTGCAGCTACTGCTCCTTTACTTCCTATGTAAACAGCAAAAATGATAAAATAAACGAATACATAGAGCTTCTGATATACGAAACAGAAGAGACAATAAAGATGGCCATAGAGAGCAATCTGAAGCTAAACTCGCTGTACATAGGAGGAGGAACACCTTCAGTATTGAATGAAGAGCAAATAAATAAAATATTTGATGTCATAAAAAAATACTATGATTTACAGGAAATAAAGGAAGTGACTTTTGAAGCAGGAAGACCGGACACTCTTACGGAGGAAAAACTAATATGCCTTAAAAACAACGGTGTTGGCAGAATAAGCATAAATCCTCAGACAATGAATGAGAATACACTTCAGAAAATAGGCAGGAGACACAGCATACAGGATATAGTCAATAAGTATGAACTTGCCAGAAAAACAGGCTTTGAATGCATCAATATGGATGTAATACTGGGATTGCCCGGGGAGGATGAAAAGGATGTGGAAAATACGATTGAAGAGATTCTCCGTCTCAGACCTGAAAATATTACCGTCCACTCTCTGGCATATAAAAAGAAATCAGAGCTTACGAGAGAAAGCGAAGAGTATAATAAGGACTATGACATAATCAAAAAAATGCATGAGGTAGTAAATCAAAGATGTCAGGCCGAAGGCTACAAGCCGTACTATATGTACAGGCAGAAAAATATTAAGGGAAATTCGGAAAATACAGGCTTCACACTGGTTGGCAGAGAAAGCATCTACAACATGGTAATAATAGAGGAGCTTGAAACCATACTTGCATGCGGTCTCGGCGCTTCAAGCAAAATAAAGATAAGCGACGACAGGCATGAGCCTGTTAGAAATTTTAAAAGTCTTGAGGAATATAAAAGCCGCATAGGTGAAATAATTGATAAAAAGAGAGAATTGCTTAAAATGAAAGAAGAATAAAAGATAAAAGAATAGAGGAAAACGAATGAAAAAGGTAAAGGCTTTTTATTTGGAAAACTGCCCACATTGCAAGCGAGCAATTAAAATGGTAGAAGTGCTTAAGGAAAAAAATCCGCAGTATTCCAATATTGAAATTGAATATATCGAAGAATCCAGAGACGCGCAGGCTGCAAGCTCTCACGACTATTACTATGTGCCTACATTTTATGTTGACGGTGCAAAGGTTCACGAGGGTGTGCCATCATTTGAAAAAATTGAAGGGGTATTAAAGAAAGCCATTAGCTGAATACATATTTCAGAGCATATAAAGGTTGCTTCATGATTGTAATGAGGCAACCTTCGCTATTAGCTGTATTTAGTTAGACGTAGAATCCTCCTCCGGCTTTCGGTGGAAGATACTCTTTTTACCAACATGATGGGCAAGATTATTGCAGCGTTTTGAATCGGAATCTATTTCCCAATGAATAATCAGCGTGAGGGCGGCCCTCAGTATTACTATGGAAGCAAGAATAATCAATTCTTCTGTAGTCCTTATCACAAGTGTCTTCAATATCTCAGCACCAAGTTTAAATTCCAGTGCCATTGCAAGAGCCTGAGAAAAATCAATTTTAACTGTTTCATCAGAAAAATTAAAAAATCTCAGAGCGTATCTTCCGAAAGTTTTCATAGCTGAATAAAAGATAATAAATACTCCGATAATTTCCAATAAATGTGCAATTTCAGGCACAATAATATTAATCAAATGTTCTAACATAATTCCTCCAAATTTATAATGAAAACATTTATTAGTATTATAATTGATTTTATATTCCATGTCAAAGATACAATTAATCAATTGCATGGTAAATTGTGCTAATTAATAATAAAAATTCAGTCATAATATTCATCCTGTATATATACATTAATAAGGGGTGAAATATATGATTATATATATAAAGAAGAAAACTGCGGGAATAGTCGTAGGCTTTGCCTTTCTTTTATTTGTAGGATTATTTCTTTATGAAGCAATGTTTAATTTTTCGGTGAGCGTTTCTACTGAAATTTCAAACTGGGGATTGAGCTTCAGGGAGGAGGGAAAGGCTCCTGTGGGAAACGCATCGGCTAAGGCGTTGAAAGAATATAATGCTTACTACGTGGGTGACGACAGTGAAAAGGTAATTTATTTGACATTTGATGCAGGCTTTGAAAACGGACATACTTCTAAAATACTTGATACGCTGAAAAAGCATGATGTGAAGGCAACCTTCTTTTTAGTGGGGCACTATATTGAGCAGGAGCCTCAGCTTGTAATGCGAATGCTGGAAGAAGGGCATATAGTGGGAAATCACACATTCAATCATCCGGATATGTCTAAAATTTCCGATATGGAAGCCTTTAAAAAAGAGCTGGTTTCATTGGAGGAATTATATAAGCAGGTTACAGGCAGAGACATGCAGAAATATTATAGGCCTCCTCAGGGTAAATTCAATGAAAACAACCTTTCAATGGCAAAGGATTTAGGGTACAAGACAATATTCTGGAGCCTTGCATACGTGGATTGGTACAATGACAAGCAGCCTACAAAAGAGCAGGCATTCAGCAAGCTGCTGCCGAGAATTCATCCGGGGGCAGTTGTACTGCTTCACAGCACATCCAAAACAAACGCCGAAATACTGGATGAGCTTTTAACAAAATGGAAGGAAGATGGGTACATATTTAAAAATATTGACAGTATTACAGCGGAGCAATGATGAGCATAAAAAATCAATTGCGAGAAAATGATTATAAAGAGATGCCTGTACAATCAGGCATCCTTACTTTGTATTTGTGCTTCCGTTGCACATCATAAATGTCGAAACGAGAGATGTTAAAGGAGAAACGAATATGAGTCCGATGCACCCTACAAGGGCATGGAGTATTTCTGCGGACATGGACTTGGAATTCAATATATTCATAATTGGTGTTCCCTGTGCCATGTATACCATCAGAATTGTTATGTAGCTTCCTATGTAGGCAAACAGCAGGGTGGTTGTCTGGCTCCCGACTACGGATTTTCCTATATTAAGGCCGGACTTCATCAGTTCATGCTTCGCTATACCGGGGGTGTTGCGCGCTACTTCTTCTAGGGCGGATGAGATGTCTATTGCAAGGTCAAGTATGGCACCAAGACTTGCTAGATAAATTCCGGCCTGGAAAATTGATGTGAGATTTAAATTGAGAAAGCCTGCATAAAGCAGTGATTCAGCTCCTTCCAGCACTGCTCCGTGTATATTGAACAATCTTCCGAAAAAAACAGCAAGCAAACATGTTCCAAGTGAGCAGACAATCGAGCTTATTATTGCGGCATATGCTTTTTTGCAAAAACCAGCTACCAACAGGAGAGTGCATACAGTGAGAATATTACCGATAATCAATGTCGTTATCAACGGATTGAATCCATTCAGAACAGCGGGTATCAGAATTTTCCAGATACTGAGCATCGAAAATACAAATGACAGAAGTGTCCTTATTCCCGTGAAGCCTGAAAATATAATTGTTACAACAGCAAAAATCGCCGAAAGCAGCACTTGCTTGTCTATGCGATAATGGTCTATCATGTTTGCAAAGGCTATATCATTGTTTTCATCGTAGCCTATGAGCACCCATGCTATGTCCCCGGTCTGAAAGATTTTGTCTGCTGAAAGCCTTCCAGTGAGCATATTGCTTGCTTCAACCTGCATTCCCTCATGGCTTCCCGTCATTATTTCAATTAATGCACTTTGATCTCCCAATTTATAAATTCCTGAATTCATTATTCAGGCATTATTGACTGAAATAACTTTGGCTTTCACGCCAGCTGTATAACGGTATTCTTGTTTTTGGAAGCCTGTGGGTACTGCCGCAAGAATTCCTATTACGAATAAAAGTACGATTATAAAAGATATTTCTTTCCTGTATATATATTTCATACGAACCTCGTCACGTTAAATTTGAAATGTGGACTGTTTTGCAGTTATGCAAAAGACCGGGATTTTCCGGTCTTCCGCAATTTGTATTATCTAAGTTTTGTGGCTGCTACAAGCTTGTTGTAAATTTCTGTATTGTCATATGCACCGTTAAACAGCTGTGCCTGTGCACCTGTGGCATATACCGGTACCGGAACACCTGTATGTGAATATGAAGTCCATCCTATACCTGCTTTATTATTAAGAATGTGAGTTAACGTTACAGAAAGAGGATTATATCCGCCGTACAGCAATGCTGTTTCTTCATTTTTGGTAGGTTTTTCTGCCATCGTTTCTACAAATGCAGCCTTTAGCCTTTTTACTTCTGAATCTGATAATTCCAAAGACATGTAAGGATCATCCCCTTCACCGTCTGAAAAATCATTTTTCAATCCGAAGCTTTCAGTTACTGCAGAAAATACCTCTTCAAATGTCAAGTTTGGGTTTTGTTTCTTCATGTTATTGATTATTGCATCAAAAGCCACATAGCTTACTTTTTGACCTTCCAAAATGTTTAAAGCTGTGTCATATCCCGTTGTTGCTTGTCCTATAGTCATACCGCCTGTTTCGTGGTCACCTGTCACAATTATTAATGTTTCCCCAGGATGCTTTTTAGCAAAATTCAGCGCTACCTGGATAGCATCACCAAATGCCAGTACATCTCCGATATTTGCCTTTGCATCGTTGGCATGTCCTGCCCAGTCAATTTTTCCGGACTCAGCCATCATGAAGAATCCTTTTTGGTTGTCAAGAACATCTATACCTTTTTTTACAAAATCAGCAAGAGTTAAATCACCTTCTTTGTTGTCAATTGCATATGGCATGGCTCCTGAGTCCTGGGTAACAGGCGTAACGGCATATACCTTGCCCGAATTTTTGCTGAGGTTTAAAATATCTTTTTTGCTGTTAACTACTTTATAGCCCTTTTCCTTTAAAACCTCATAAGCATCTTTTTGATCATTATTTTTTCCGGTAGGTTGACTGATTGTGCCGCCTCCAAAATAATCAAAGTCTGAATCTGCCATTTGCATTGCTATTCCATAATAATCATTTCTTGATGGAACATGAGCATAGTATGCGGCAGGAGTTGCATGGTTAATTGTAACTGTGGATACAATGCCTATTTTCATACCATTTTCTTTCTTAAGCCTTTCTGCTATTGTATAGGGAACTTTGCTCATATCAACATTTTCCTCTTTATTTCCGGATAAATTTCCTGTAGGTCTCAAACCTATTGTACCGCTCCATGTTTTAAATCCGGAAGAAAGAGAAGTTGCCGTTGATGCCGAATCTGGTGCAAATGAAGTGGCGTCGTGGGTTGTTTGATATCCAACGGCTTCAAAATCCTGAAAGTTGAGCTTTTTTAGTGCTATTTGATTGTGGTTGTTGTTGCCATTAAAGATTTGAGCCGAATTTACTTGTACGGCCGACATACCATCTCCGATAAACATAAATATGTACTTAGGTGTCTTTCCTTCAGCCATAGCAGTATTAGATACCTGTGCAGCCTCTGCTGTAACCATTCCAAAGGAGGAATTTCCATTGATTAATGCTCCGGCTGCAAAGGACAGCAGCATGACAAAACATACAGCTGGTACAAAAATCCTTTTAATTATTTTTGAATTTCCTAACATTGTAACCTCCAAATATTTTATTTTACTTCATTGTAGAACTCATATGTCAGAGCCATGTTGTTTAAAAGTAAAATGTTTGTAAGTTATATTTTCAAAGTAAGATGATATATATCCTTGGTTGTATGAACATTCTTTGATTTTATAACAACATAGCACATATTCAAGGTATTTGATATTTTATGATGTACAGCTTCAGTAAAGGTGCTACTGATTATATTCCATAATAAATTGCATAAAATTATAATGAGATGAGCACATAAAAATCTTACATAATGTCTGAGAATGTGGTAGTATATTAGAATGAACAAGACATCGGAGGGTTAGATGAAACTTTGGAATGATAAACTATTTTTAAAATCAATGTTGTCCATAGCTGTGCCCATTGCGCTTCAGAGCCTTATATCCTCGTCGCTTAACATGGTGGATACATTGATGACAAGCAGTCTGGGGCAGACAAGCCTTGCAGCAGTCGGGCTTGCCAATCAGATTTTCTTTTTTTATATACTTATAACTTTTGGTATAGGAACGGGCTCCTCCACGTTCATGGCACAGTATTGGGGTAAGGGCGACATACTGAGCATAAGAAAGGTTATGGGGCTTGCAACGGTCATAAGTACTGCGGTGGGTGTGATATTTACTATAGGAGCCGGATTTTTTCCTGAATATTTAATGAGGTTTTTTATAGACTCTCCTGCCACAATACAAATAGGCAGTGATTATCTCAGGATAGTTTCACTGTCATACATAATTACAGCCATAAGCTTTATACTGAATATTGGATTTCGCAATACTGAAAATTCAGGAGTGCCATTGAAGGCATCTATTATTGTTTTTTTCACCAATGCTATTTTAAACTATGTATTTATGTTTGGTAAGTTGGGATTCCCCGAAATGGGTGTAAAAGGAGCGGCATTAGGAACGCTGATTGCCAGAATAATTGAAATTATAATGCTTTTATATTCAGCATACGCTTCGAGGGGACCATTAGCGGCGTCTTTCGGTGACCTGTTTGGATGGGAGAAAGAATTCTTAAAGAAATATATGAAGACTGCCTCTCCGGTAGTGATTAACGAGGGCTTCTGGTCTCTGGGTCAGGTTTTGTATGCGGTTGCATATGCTAAAATAGGTGAACAGGCAACTGCTACGGTGCAGATAGTATCAACAATACAAAATATATTTTTCGTAATAGTGAGAGGATTGGCCAATTCAAGTACGGTGATGATCGGAAACAAGATAGGTGAAGGTGATGAGGACGGTGCATACGAATATGCCATCAAGTTTCTTTACATGTCTACGATTGTGGGATTATTACTGGGACTTCTTATGATTTTTTCAGCGGATTTTACATTGAAGATTTTCAGGGGTCTGGATGCAAATTTGTACAAATCCGCTAAAAGTATGCTCGTTGTCATAGGTGCAGTATTATTTGTAAAGACATTCAATTCAACCGCTATTGTTGGGGTTTTCAGGGGTGGCGGTGACACCACATTTTCAATGCTTTTAGAAATGGGATCTGTATGGCTTGTGGGAGTGCCGCTGGCATTTTTAGGGGCTATGGTATTTAAGCTTCCTGTCCACCTTGTAGTGGCCCTGGTGTGCATGGAAGATGTAACAAAAGCAATAATAGCCGTACCGAGGATAATATCAAAGAAATGGATACAGAATGTAACGTAGAGCAAATTTATATGATTTAGTCAACGCCAAATTGACAGGGTAAAAAAATGGTGATATTATCTATGTATTAATGCAATGGAGGAAAAAATGAAGGCGTACGATCTCATAAACAAAAAAGAATTAGAAGTGGACTATAACGACCTTGTGGAGCTTATGAACAGCAACAGGCAGGTAGATTTGATACTTAATGAAAAAAAGACAGATGAAGATGGGTATTTAACCTGGGATGGGGAGCACTGGACTATGGTTAATGCAAAGAGATATATGAGATGCTATTCATTAGGGGACAGACAGCTGAGAGACTTTACATCTCATAACATATATGATCTGAAGAACGATTTTAAGCCTGAGGAAGCAAAGGAAATACAGATAAACTGATATACTGCGATGATGTTATGATAATTAAATATGTTTTTATTTCCATGGCTGAGTCTTTTTGATTGACAAATTAGACTCAGCTATTTTTTGTAAATGCCATATTGATGATACATAAGATATCTATAAAAGGCGTTATGTTATTGAAAATACAACGGAATTTCAATATATTTTGCTTGTAAATCTTTTAGCTATATGATAAAATACAAGGAGTGTTGTTGTTAAATATATAATTAACAATAATAAAAAGTTACTATTTGTGACATTAAATGGAGGGATATCTATGCAGGATGAACCACTAAATGAAGATTTAATTAAAGAAGAACTTACATCCTATGCATTTGGCGACGAGGTTGAAGAAGTTATTGAAGAACCGGACAAGGTTACTCTCATAGGTGAATTTATCAGAGACAGGTCATATGAGGGTATTCTGACTAATGCCGAGGACTTTATAGACGAGCCTTTATCGCTGGAAGTTGAAGAAGTCTTGCAGATGATTGATGAACTCAAAATGAGAGAAGAATTTTCCGATATCTGTATAAGTAAAGGTGCGGAAAAAATATATCTTTTTTCGGAAAATTATATTACCAAAAATTACGCAAAAATGATGATTTCTGTAGCGGAAAGAGATTTGTTAAACCTCATTGCTGAGACAGTTCGTGAGGAGTCGAAAATTTATCCCAGACCTACGGACGTGAGATTATTCAGCAAGGCTCCATTCAATCTGTCAAAGGATGAATTTAAAGAATTGTACTTACAACTTGTTAAAAAGGAGGAGTACAGTGATATACAGGAGACAAGGGCTTCCAACAACGCACCTTACCTATACTCTGAAAAGTTTATGAAAAAGGCTCATGCGGCTTCACTTGCAGAGTGGATAGAGGTTGGTGCTGAACAAAACCCATAGCCTTAAAAATACTACTTTTGAAAGGAGGAGTATCATGGGAAGATTAGGAGCAACAGAGCTTATTTTGATTTTGGGTATCGCACTGGTGATTTTCGGACCTGCTAAGCTGCCTGAAATAGGTAAAGCTTTTGGTAAGTCAATTAGAGAATTTAAGGATAATGTAAACAAAACGGATGAACCGGAAAACAAAGAAAATTAGTCTTTAGACAGATAATCAATATTTATTTTGAAGGGAGAGTTACTATGTTTCAAAGAGAAATTGAAGATTTTATTGAAAAGGTAAGATCGAGACGCGAATTTTTAAAAATGAGCGGAAAGGGAGTTGCAGGTATAACTGTAGCAGCTTCCGTATTAAACCTGATAGGCTGTTCAAACACCAAGCCTGCAGATAATACACCTGCTCCTGAGGTTAAGGCATTTGTTACTCCTACAGGACTTATCATTGCCGAGCCAAACAAATGTACAGGATGCCAGAGATGTGAAATGGTATGTACAGTTGCAAATGACGGAAAAATACATCCGTTGATTTCCAGAGTTAAAATCAGCAGAAACTTCAACTATGGTCCTGAAATGACGGATAACTACCGTTATGAAAACGGATACTACGGAAATTTCCTGATGACACCGGAAACATGTCGTCAATGTGAAGATGCAAAATGTGCTGCAGCATGTCCTGTTAAGGCTATAAGCCAAAGCGAAGCCACAGGTGCATGGACAGTTGACAAAAATGTATGTGTTGGATGCGGTGCATGTGCCAATGCATGTCCATGGCATATGCCAACCATAGACCCTGAAATAAGCAAATCCACAAAATGTATTTTGTGCGGTGCATGCGCTGACAACTGTATAACAGGAGCATTGCAGATGGTTTCATGGAAGAAGCTGGAGGCTATGTTAAGAAGAAAAGGATACACATTCTCATAACATAAAGTTAGATGACATTGTTTAATAATGATTTTGATTGGAGGAAGAATTAATGGCTAAAATAACTGGATGGGCAGGAAGTTTACTCAGAGTTAACTTGACTACCGGTAATATAACAACTGAAGATACAATGAAATACAAGGACTACTTAGGTGGAGCAGGCTTCGGATACAAAATAGTATTCGATGAAGTTCCGCAGGGAACAAAGGCTTTTGACGAAGCTAACAAGGTGGTTATAGCAGTGGGACCGCTTACAGGAACAACTGCACCTTGCAGCGGAAGAACTAATATTACATCATTGGGACCTACAAACCCATTCCATGCAATAACAGACAGCCACATGGGAGGAAACTTCGGAGCATGGCTTAAATTTGCAGGATATGACGGAATAATAATAGAGGGTGCTTCAACTAAACCAGTATGGTTGAAAATTGAAGACGATAAAGTGTCAATCGAAGATGCCGGTAATTTGTGGGGCAAGGGAACTGTTGATACCGAGCATGCTATAAACGAAATCATGGGCAAGGAAGCCTGTGTTGCTGCAATCGGACCTGCAGGAGAAAAAATGAGAAATCTTGCTTCAATCGTTAACTGTGTTAACCACTCAGCCGGAGGACACGGAGGAATTTTAGGAGCTAAAAAATTAAAGGCTATAGGGGTAAGGGGAACAAAGGCAGTTCACATTGCTGAAGGAAAAGCTCAGGAATGGCTGAAATTAAATGAATTTATGATGAAGGATATCATCGGCTCAAACAATCAGCACGTTGTACCAAGCACACCGCAGCCTTGGGCAGAATATCACAGCCCGGGAAGCCGTTGGACAGCACAGACAGGATTGTTCTGGGGAGCGNNGGGAGCTGCAAATCCACCGGTTGAAACAGGTGAATGTCCGGTAGGAAACAAAAATAAGGTTGGACTTCGTACACAGAAGGCTGTGTTTGACTTAGGACCTTTGGCAGAAGAAAGAACAATAAAAATGGGCGGCTGCTACTCATGTCCGATACGCTGCCAGTCAAACATGCATATGCCGGAGCTTGAAAAATATGGTTTAAGTCCATATGCAACAAGCACATGTATAGGTTATATAGCACCTGGTACTGCCATGGTGAAGGGCTATAAAGACGGAGAGAAGCAGGGAATGGATTCTCTGATTACAAAATGTCTCGGTTCAAGACTTGCAGACGATTATGGTATCTGGAGTAACTACGGACAGCTTCCGAGAGACTTCAAATATGCTTATACTACAGGCAAAATAAAGGAAATGCTTCCTAAAGAAGAATATGACAGCATCAACTGGGAGCTTTTAGAAAGTGGAGATCCGGGCTGGATGGTTGAATACTACGGAAACTTGGCAGGAGATGGCGAGTTCGCTCACATCCTTGACGGACCGTACTGGTTGGATCAAAGATGGAATTTAGGAAAAGAATACTGGGATGCTTACGGAAACAACGTATGGTCCAAGCTTGGATTCCCTAAACACCACAGCAATGAGGCCGGAGCTCAGGTAGGAACATTAATTAACGCAATGTTCAACAGAGACCCTAACTCTCATACTCATATGAATCTGATAGGTGCAGGCCTTCCGTTAGAAATACTTAAAGAAGTAGCCGGAGAGGTTTGGGGTTCGCCTGATGCATTGGATACACCGCAGAACTACACTCCTATGAATGAATACAAAGCTAAATTTGCAAAATGGTCATTGGACAGAAACTTCCTTCATGACTCTATTACATTGTGTAACTGGGTATGGCCTATGACAGTTTCTCCTTCAAAGGAAAGAAACTACAGAGGGGATACTGCTCTGGAAGCTAAATTCTTCAGCCTTGCAACAGGAATAGAAACATCAGAGGCGGAATTAGACTTAGCTGCGGAAAGAATAGCAACAATGCATAGAGCTGCTATTGTAAAGCAGATGAACACAATAGATATGAGAAATGAGCATGACCTTGTACCTGAGTGGGTATATGAAGCAGATCCTGACAAGCAGGCATTTACAGAAGGTACTGTGAAGCTTGACAGAGAAGATATGCAGCTTGCATTTACTATGCTCTACAGAGAATACGGATGGGATGAAAAAACAGGAGCTCCTACAAGAGCAACATTGGAGAGATTGAACATGAAAGATGTTGCAGATGAGCTTGAAAGACTGAATTTACTTCCTTAAATATATATTGAACAGTAAAATGGGAGAGCATAGCTTTCCTGTTTTACTATTTCGAGAGAGATTTGGCGGCATATGATGAGCTACAAAAATGAAGGTGTATTATGATACTGGATTATTTATTTGAAAAATTTACAGAAAAAAATCCTCCCACAGTAAACATGAACAGCTGCATTAACAGATTCAGCAAAGACATAAGGTGCAGAATTTGTCAGGACAGCTGCAGTTTTAATGCGGTGAAGGTGAAAGATAAGAGTGTGGTATTTGACGAGAAGTTGTGTAATAACTGTGGTATATGCAGAGCTGAATGCCCCACCGCAGCAATAAAAATCAAGGCAACCGGCGAGAGCGGATTGTTTAACAATTCCTCTGAAAAGAAAAACATTGTATTTTCCTGTACAATGGAAGCAACGGCAGGAAACCTGAAAATAAGCTGTTTAAATGCAATACATCCGGAACTGATTGCTGCTCTTATTATTTTTCACAGAGATAAAAAAATTCATTTTAATCTAAGTGGGTGTGCAAGCTGTGAATTGGGATTTAAAGATTCTATATTTATGAAATCCTTCGATAAGGCACTGAAATTTACACATGCCATCGGAATTAAATCTGATTATGAAATACACAGGGATGAAGAAAAGATTTCTCAGTTTGTTGATGAAGAAATATCCAGAAGAGATTTATTCAAGCTCATAAGGGCGGAATCAGGCAAGGTTGCAGCAAAGACAATAAGTGTAATAACAGACGGAGAGGACTCACTTCCGGTTAGAAGACTGCTGCTTAAGGTGATAAGCGATCTGGATTTTGAAGTGGATACGGATCACACCGATTTGTTCTGGAATCATTGGAATGTTTCGGAAAAATGTGACGGATGTAAAAAGTGTGAATCTGTATGCCCGGGAAATGCATGGAAAGTTGAAAATGAAGATGGAGCTATAAAAATATATAATCGACTGGGAAGCTGTTTTAAATGCGGTCTGTGTGAAAAAAATTGTCCTATGGGAGCCATAAGCAACTCATTTCCTGTAAAGGTGAAACTTAATGAGTACAATCTTAAGAGAGAAATTGCGCTGACTACATGTAGCACATGCGGGAAGCAGTTCATTTCAGAAGATAGCGGCAAAGAGCAGTGTAAGGTTTGCATTAAAAAAGAATTGCTTAGAAAAAAAATATCATCTGCTTCAAATTCAAATTAATGTAATTATGCAATTGATGCAGATGAAAATTGAGAGGTAGTAAAATGGGTAAGATAGGAACAGGTGAATTAATACTTATATTGGCCATAGCATTGATTGTGGTTGGACCTTCAAAGCTTCCTGAGCTTGGAAAAGCAGTGGGTAAAACTCTTAACGAGTTTAAGAAATTCTCCAAGGATATCAAGGAAGATTTATCATTAGAAGAAACAGTTAAGAAAATTGAAAAGTCTGATGAACCTAAGGATAAAAAGGCTGAAGAAAAAGAAGAAATAGAATTAAAAGAGAATAAGGAAGATGATGACCTGAAGGCTTAATTGAATCTGCAGGTACCGGTTTCTTATTTTTATAGAAAATGCAGCAGAATTTTGTTATGTAATGTAAAAAATATAACGAAATTCTGCTGTGTTTTTATTTCTTGCAATATGCTGCGTTTTTTTATTAAGATTGAAATTTTTAGCATAAATACTAATGACAGAAATGCATAAAAATAAAAGTTTAAAATTATACACATAAGTGTATGAAATCGTTATATTATTGGAAATATAATGAAATTCCAACATTTTTTGCTTGTGTTATTTTTTTAGTTGTGTTAAAATAAAAACATAGTATTGTTAAATATGTAACTAAAAGTAATAAAACTTTAGTAGTGCTAGGCATGACTATATACCGAACACATAAAGAAGAATTAAATAATGGACGTAATTAATCTTTAAAGGGATTCTAACAATATTTATTTTGAAGGGAGAGTTACTATGTTTCAAAGAGAGATTGAAGATTTCATTGAAAAGGTAAGATCGAGGCGTGAATTTTTAAAGATGAGCGGTAAGGGAGTTGCCGGTATAACTGTAGCAAGTTCTGTGTTAAATCTGATAGGCTGTTCAAACACAAAACCTACGGATAATCCACAGGAACCGGCTCCTGAGGTTAAGGTATTTGTTACTCCAACGGGACTTATCATTGCTGAGCCAAACAAATGTACAGGATGTCAGAGGTGTGAAATGGTATGCACAGTGGCAAATGACGGGAAAATACATCCGTTGATTTCCAGAGTTAAAATCAGCAGAAACTTTAATTATGGTCCTGAAATGACGGATAACTACCGCTATGAAAACGGATATTACGGAAATTTCCTGATGACACCGGAAACATGCCGTCAATGTGAAGATGCAAAATGTGCTTCAGCATGTCCGGTTAAGGCTATAGGCCAAAGTGAAGCCACAGGTGCATGGACGGTTGATAAAAGTGTATGCGTTGGATGCGGAGCATGTGTAAATGCATGTCCATGGCATATGCCGACATTAGATCCGGAAATAAGCAAATCAACAAAATGTATTTTGTGCGGCGCATGTGCAGATAACTGCATAACGGGAGCATTGCAGATGGTTTCATGGAAGAAGCTTGAGGCAATGCTGAGAAGAAAAGGATATATTTTCTCATAACAAATAAATTTAATAATAATGATTTGATTGGAGGAAGAATTAATGGCTAAAATAACCGGATGGACAGGAAATTTACTTAGAGTTAACTTGACTACAGGAAACATAAAGACCGAAGATACAATGAAATATAAAGATTTAGTAGGAGGAGCCGGTATCGGATACAAGATAATATTCGATGAAGTTCCTCAGGGAACTAAAGCTTTTGACGAAGCAAACAAAGTAGTGATTGCAGTGGGACCACTCACAGGAACAACTGCACCCTGCAGCGGAAGAACCAACATTACTTCGTTAAGTCCGACCAATCCATATCATGCTGTAGCAGACAGCCATATGGGAGGGAACTTTGGAGCATGGCTTAAATTTGCAGGTTATGACGGAATTATAATAGAAGGTGCTTCAAATAAGCCTGTTTGGCTTAAAATTGAAGATGACAAGATATCTATAGAAGATGCGGGAAGCTTGTGGGGCAAAGGCGTAATTGACACAACTTATGCCATAAATGAAATCATGGGCAAGGAAGCATGTGTTGCAGCAATAGGACCTGCAGGAGAAAAACAGAGAAATCTTGCTTCAATAGTTAACAGCGTAAACCATTCGGCCGGAGGACACGGCGGAATTCTGGGAGCTAAAAAACTTAAAGCTATTGGAGTAAAGGGAACAAAAGCAGTACATATTGCAGAAGGTAAAGCTCAGGATTGGCTGAAGCTTAATGAATATATGATGACAGACATCATCGGTGCAAACAATCAGCACGTTGTGCCTAACACTCCGCAGCCATGGGCTGAATATCACAACCCGGGAAGCCGTTGGACTGCACAGCTCGGATTGTTCTGGGGAGCTGCAAATCCACCGGTGGAAACAGGTGAATGTGCAGCAGGAAACAAGAACAAAGTTGGACTTCGTACACAGAAGGCTGTGTTTGACTTAGGACCTCTCGCAGAAGAAAGAACAATAAAAATGGGCGGCTGCTATTCATGTCCTATACGCTGCCAGTCAAACATGCATATGCCGGAGCTTGAAAAATATGGACTGAGCCCATACGCTACAAGCACATGTATTAACTACAGCTCACCTAATACAGCAATGGTAAAGGGATATTCAGACGGAGAGAAGCAGGGAATGGATTCAATAGTTGCAAAATGTCTTGGCTCAAGACTTGCGGACGATTACGGCATCTGGAGCAACTACGGACAGCTTCCAAGAGACTTCAAGTATTTATATAATAGCGGAAAATTAAAAGAAGTTCTTCCGAAGGAGGAATACGACAGCATTAACTGGGAGCTTTTAGAAAAAGGTGATCCCGGCTGGATGGTTGAATATTACGGAAATCTTGCAGGAGACGGCGAGTTTGCTCACATCCTTGACGGACCATACTGGATTGATCAAAAATGGAATTTAGGTAAAGAATACTGGGATACATACGGAAACAACCTGTGGTCTAAAATGGCATTCCCTAAGCATCACAGCAACGAAGCAGGAGCTCAGGTAGGAGCGCTTATAAATGTAATATTCAACAGAGACCCTAACTCTCATACTCATATGAATATGATAGGAGCAGGCCTTCCGTTAGAGATATTAAAGGAAGTAGCAGGCGAGGTTTGGGGTTCTCCGGATGCACTGGATGCACCTCAGAATTATACTCCTATGAATGAATACAAGGCTAAGTTTGCAAAATGGTCATTGGACAGAAACTTCCTTCATGACTCCATTACATTGTGCAACTGGGTGTGGCCGATGACAGTTTCTCCTTCAAAAGCTAGAAATTACAGAGGAGACACTGCACTGGAAGCAAAATTCTACAGTCTTGCAACTGGAGTAGAAACATCAGAGGCTGAATTGGATTTAGCCGCAGAAAGAATATCAACTCTTCACAGAGCACTGACAATTAAAAACATGAATACTGCGGATATGAGAAATGAGCATGACACTATACCTGAGTGGGTATTTGAAGCAGATCCGGATAAAAAGCCGTTTACAGAAGGCACTGTTAAGCTTGACAGAGAAGATATGCAGCTTGGATTGACAATGCTTTACAAAGAATACGGATGGGATGAAAAAACAGGAGCTCCAACAAGAGCCACACTGGAAAGATTGAATTTGAAAGACGTAGCAGATGAACTTGAAAAGCTAAACTTACTTCCCTAAATAAATATTGAAACAGCAAGACAGGAGAGCACCGCTTTCCTGTCTTGCTGTATGCCAGTGTTGCTGAGAATAGAATAAATTTGCTGCCAAAAAACTATTGACAAACAAAGGGTGGTGTGTTAATTTTATTGTAAATATGTTGCTTGAGGAAGAGTAATCATAGTTGTGTCGGTTATAGAGAGACAGTTGCGGTGGAATACTGTCATCGGCATATGGTGAAGACACCTCTTTAGGGCACAATCTAATTGAGTGGGACGTAAGTCCAAATAGGGTGGCAACGCGGGTTATACTCGTCCCTAACAGGGAGGAGTTATTTTTTTTGATAAATGTGGAGGTTATTATGGAGACGATGGGTAGCTTAAGAAGAAATAACATGTGCGGAAATTTGAGATTTGATGACGTTGGCAAAGAAGTTGTGCTTATGGGATGGGTTCAGAAGAGAAGAAGCCTCGGCGGACTTATATTTGCTGACATGAGAGATATAACAGGCATGGTGCAGGTTGTATTTGACACAGATGTAAACAAAGAAGCCTTTGAAAAGGCAGAAGTTCTGAGAAGCGAATTTGTTATTGCCGTAAGAGGAAAGGTATTGGAGAGACAGTCAAAGAATCCTGAAATGGCAACCGGCGAAATTGAAGTTTATGCAGATGAGCTTAAGATATTGGACACAGCTGAAACCCCTCCTATATATATAAAGGATAATGACGATGTTTCCGAGCAAATGCGTTTGAAATACAGATTTCTTGATTTGAGAAAGCAGCAGATGCAGAGAAATCTTCTTCTGAGAAGTAAGACATCAAGGGTAATAAGAGAGTTCCTGTATGAAAATGACTTTAATGAAATAGAAACTCCGTTTTTAACAAAGCCTACTCCAGAGGGTGCAAGAGACTACCTTGTTCCCAGCAGGGTAAACACCGGAAAGTTCTATGCTCTTCCGCAGTCACCGCAGCTTTTCAAGCAGCTTTTGATGGTTTCGGGAATGAACAGGTATTTCCAGATAGTGAAATGCTTCAGGGATGAGGACTTAAGAGCAAACAGACAGCCTGAATTTACTCAGGTAGATATTGAAATGTCTTTTGTGGATGTAGAGGATGTAATTTCAATAAATGAAAAGCTCATTCACAAAATATTCAAAGAAATTAAAGGAATTGATATAGAGCTTCCGATAAAGCGTATGTCCTACCAGGTAGCAATGGATAAGTACGGCTGTGATAAGCCTGACCTACGCTTTGGATATGAGCTTATAAATATATCTGAAATATTCAAGGATTCTGAATTCAATGCGTTTAAATCAACCTACGACAGTAATGGAATGATTAAGTGCATTAAAATAGATGGCTCTGCAGATGAGTTCTCAAAGAAGGGTATTTCCAAGCTTGAGAAATTTGTTAAAACATATGGGGCAAAGGGGCTGGCTTGGCTTAAATATGAAAGTGGAGAAATTGACTCTGCAATTGCTAAGTTCTTAAGCGACGAAGAGAAGAACCAGCTCGTTTCAGCTCTTGAATTAAAAGAGAAGGACATTGTATTTATAGTTGCAGACAAGGAATCTGTGGTAAACACAGCCTTAGGCGCACTTAGAATTGAAATAGCACATGAGAAGAATCTTATTGATGAAAATAAATATGAGCTTGTATGGATAACAGACTTTCCACTTTTCGAATACAGCGAAGAGGAAGACAGATATGTGGCAAAACACCATCCGTTTACATGCCCTGTTGACGCGGATGTTGATAAAATAGAATCAAATCCGGGAGAAGTAAGAGCAAAGGCATATGATATCGTAATAAATGGAGATGAAATAGGTGGAGGAAGCATCCGTATAACAAACAGAAGCTTACAGAACAGAATGTTCAGGGCATTGGGTTTCACTGACGAAGAGGCAAATGAGAAATTTGGCTTCCTGCTTGAAGCATTCAAGTACGGAGTACCGCCTCACGGAGGAATTGCATATGGTCTTGACCGATTCATGATGCTTCTTACAGGAAGCGATAATATAAGAGACGTTATAGCATTTCCTAAAACACAGAGTGCAACATGTCTTATGACCGAGGCGCCGTCATATACAACGGAAAAACAGCTTAAGGAACTAGGAATAGAGGTAACAGAGGTATAACCGTGTATCAACAGTACAGGGTTCATTGGAAAGGAAGAGGATAATGAATCAAGTAGGTAAAATAGAAAAAATAGAAGGCAGCAGAGCTACGGTTTCTGTAAAAAGAGTATCTGCATGCGGAGATAACTGCAAGAGCTGCGGGTCTGCGTGCAATCAGCCCAGCGTCATATTTGAAACTGATATAGAGGGAGAATATGAGGAAGGGGATTATGTTGAAATTACAACAGAGAGTGATGTTGTATTCAAACAAATTTTCATGCTTTACGGCATACCGTTCCTCATAATGATGGGAACCATAGGAGTTGTGCAGCTGGCGCTTTCCGGCAATCCCAACAAGGATATTATTTCCGCAGTAGCTTCCGTAGCATCATTGGCAGTATCATTTTTCATTTTAAAGGCCTATGATAAAACTGAAATGAAAAAAAATACTCTTAAATTTACCCTGGGAAGAAAACTGTAACAGGGATAAAGGATATGAAATGAATATTTTTGAAATGCAATATGAAAATACAATCAAAAATAGAGGGCCTCTTGCAGAACGCATGAGGCCTAAAGGTCTTGACAGTTTCGTTGGACAAGAGCACATAGTGGGTAAGGGAAAAATATTAAACCGCGCAATTGAAGCAGACAAGCTTTCATCCGCAATATTTTATGGTCCGCCAGGCACGGGCAAAACAACCCTGGCAAGAATTATTGCTGAAAACACAAACAATAATTTTACCACCCTGAATGCCGTTACAAGCGGAATAAAGGATATTAAGGAAAAAATAAGCTATGCCGTGGACGAGCTGTCAATATATAATAAGAGAACAATTCTTTTCATTGATGAGATTCACCGCTTTAACAAGGCTCAGCAGGATGCACTTCTTCCATATGTTGAAAACGGGACAATAATATTAATAGGAGCTACTACGGAAAATCCATATTTTGAAGTAAATCCCGCTCTCATATCCCGTTCGCTGGTATTTGAATTCCAGAAAATAACCGGTAAAGATATAAAGAAGGTTGTACGGAAGGCAATACAGGACAAGGATCTGGGCTATGGAAATAAAAATATTGAACTTGACGAGGATGCTCTGAATCACATTGTGGAAAATTCAAACGGTGATGTAAGGAAAGCTCTCAGCGCGCTGGAACTTGGAGTAGAAACAACAAAAGAAGACAACGGAAAAATAAAAATTGATATAGATGTGGCAGTGGAAAGCATTCAAAGGAAAAAAATTGAATATGATAAAAATGGGGATAGCCATTATGATACCATATCAGCCTTCATTAAGAGCATGAGGGGGTCAGACCCTGATGCTGCCATATACTGGCTTGCAAAAATGATTAAGGCGGGAGAGGATCCCAAATTTATTGCAAGAAGGATAATAATATGCGCTTCGGAAGATGTGGGTAATGCTGACCCCAGAGCATTGGAGGTTGCTGTTAATGCATTCAAGGCCGTGGAAATCATAGGATTTCCTGAAGGGCAAATAACTCTTGCTCAGGCTGTAGCCTATGTGGCATGTGCGCCCAAGAGCAATGCTTCCTGCATGGCTATTTCGAAGGCAATGGAAGCGGTTGAGAAAAATTCTCTGGAGGTTCCGGCACATTTAAAGGATTCTCATTACGGAGGAGCTGAAAAGTTAGGCAGGGGAACAAGTTACAAATATCCACATGATTATGACAAGTTTTACGTTAAACAAAGTTATCTTCCTGAAACTTTGAAGAACGCAAGTTTTTATGAACCCAAGGAATCGGGCTATGAAAGTAAAATTAAAAAATTTCTTGAATACCTGAGGGGTTGAAGGAGGGGCTATGAATTATAAATTGTACCAATCAAATATAACAGATGCTGATGTTGCCGAAATCTTAGAGAGCAGAATCGATTTCAGCAAGCTTGACAAAAATCAGGAATATGATATAAATGCAGAGTTTTTCAACAAGGAGCTGCAGGATGAATTGCTCAACGACAATATAGCATTTGAAATAAAGAGAGAGCACTATGTATTTATTAAAAAAGCAAGAGATTTGTTTGAAAAAAACGACATAAAGATAAAAAAGTTTTATCTTATGGGTACAATAATAGATTTGAAGGAGAATGAAATAAATATTTCATTGCTTAAATCATCCGACAGCAGAAAAAGCAATATAGTATGGCCTTGCAAGGAGATATTTATATTTGAAGACAGCAAGAACAAGCTTGATGATATGCTGTTCAACAATCAGATATCCGAAGAGGATTATGAATCCAATCTGGAAATGCTGAAGGATGAATTGAGCATTTATGACAATGATGATGAACACCGTTACCTGAATTAGAATTGTACTGTAACCATATGCATTTAAGTTAATAAAATAATATAGGGTTCGCAGCATCATAAAGGAGGAATGTTATGGAGCTTTATATTATAACCTTTAAGCATGGAAGTTACGCAGTGGCGGCATACAATAAATTACAGGGATATGGTGTAAGGAATATAAAGGCATCACAGACGCCGTTCAGTTTAAAAGGCGAATGTGATATGTGTTTAAAAGCTTATGGGCAAGAGACACTTGATATAGTGCTAAATGAATGTAAAGGAAGGTATCCCGTAAGCAACGTATATCAGGAAGTAAATGAAAACGGCAGGACATATTACAGGCTGCTTTCATAGAAAATTTATAGCGGGCTGTTGCATGTAAATAATGCGGCAGCCTGTTTGGCATAAAAAGGTAACTGCATAAGTAGTGATTGGACGGTTATAAGTCAAGATAGCTGGCAGAAAATAAGCTGAAAAATCTTCAAAAAAATTTTTTATTATTGTTGACAAAAATAGTAGGGTATAATATAATTAGCCGTACCCTACTAAAACAGTAGGAATTAAGTGAGAGGAGAACAGTTATGATTTTATCTACGAAGGGCAGATATGGATTAAAAGCAATATTTGAGCTTGCCCTGAATTACGGTTCTGGACCTGTTTCTCTGAAGAAAATATCAGATAAATATAATATTTCCGAAAGTTATTTGGAGCAACTTTTTGCAAAGCTTAGAAAAAGCGGTTACATAGATACAGTGAGGGGACCTCAGGGCGGCTATATGCTGGCTAAAAGACCGGATGAAATAACAGTTGGTATGGTACTGAGAACATTAGAGGGTGACATAACGGCCTCTGAGTGCATTAACAAAGAAATATGTGCGAGGGAGTCTATATGTGCCACAAGAGGTATATTTGAAAAAATTGAAAATAGCATAAATAACGTTATAGACAGTATAACTTTAGATGACATGCAGGCCGATCAAAAAAATATCTTAACGGAGGAGAACAAATGAGCAAGAAAATATATCTTGACAATGCTGCCACAACAAGAGTTAAAAAAGAAGTAATAGATGAAGTAAACAAATATTTTCAGGAGCTTTACGGAAACCCTTCATCACAGCTGTACGAGCTGGGAAGAAAATCGAAGGAAGCCGTTGAAAATGCAAGGAAGATTGTTGCAGACTTCATAAATGCCGATGAAAAGGAAATTTATTTCACAGGTGGAGGCTCCGAGGCTGACAACTGGGCACTTAAAGGAATTGCGTTCGCTAATTTCAATAAAGGCAAGAACCACATAATCACAACTAAAATTGAGCATCATGCAATACTTCATACATGTGAATATTTAGAGAAATTCGGTGTTCAGACAACTTATTTGAATGTTGATAAATACGGTATGATTGACCTTGATGAACTGAAGAAAGCTATCAGACCGGAAACAATGCTTATATCGATTATGTTTGCAAACAATGAGATAGGAACCATTCAGCCCATAGAGCAAATTGGAGAAATTGCTAAAGAAAATGGTATTGTATTCCATGTTGATGCTGTTCAAGCTCTTGGAAGTGTAAAAATTGATGTTAAAAAGCAGCATATAGATTTGTTGTCCGTATCTGCCCATAAACTCGGTGGTCCCAAGGGCATAGGTGCATTGTTTATAAGAAAAGGCGTTAAGATAGATAATTTTGTTCACGGAGGCGGTCAGGAAAGAGGAAGAAGAGCAGGAACTGAAGGCGTTCAGAACATTGCAGGCTTCGGCAAGGCTGTGGAGCTTGCAGAAAGAGATTTCGACAAGAGAATTGAAAGACTTACAGCTTTAAGAAACAAGTTTATAGAAGGAATTAAAAGTAATATTCCTGAGGTTGTACTTAATGGTCACCCGACAGAAAGGCTTCCGAATAATGTGAATTTCTCATATAAATACGTTGAAGGTGAATCGATTCTGCTGCTGCTGGATATGGAAGGAATTGCTGCATCAAGCGGTTCTGCATGCACATCAGGCTCACTTGACCCATCCCACGTGCTTCTGGCGACGGGACTTGACCACGGAACTGCTCACGGTTCCATACGCTTCACCATAAGTGAGGAAATTACGGAAGATGATATTGATTATACTGTTGAAGCAATGAAGAATATTATAGCAAGATTAAGAGCGATGTCACCGATTAAGAATGACGAAGATTTATTGAAAAAATAATAGCGGAGGAAGAAAATGTATACTGAAGTAGTTATGGATCATTTCAGAAACCCAAGAAATGTGGGTTCATTAGAAAATGCTGATGGAGTGGGTCAGGTGGGCAATCCGAAATGCGGCGATATAATGAAAATTTATTTAAAAATAAACAGCGATGAAATAATAGAGGACGTGAAATTTGAAACGTTCGGATGCGGCTCTGCAATAGCTTCATCAAGCATGGCAACAGAGCTGATAAAGGGAAAAAGCATCAATGAAGCCGTTGAATTTACAAATAAGGCGGTTATTGAGGCCCTTGGAGGACTTCCACCGGTTAAGGTGCACTGCTCAGTGCTTGCAGAGCAGGCTGTTAAATCTGCACTGTACGATTATTCGCAAAAAACAGGCAAGGTAATCAAGGGGCTTGAAAATTACACACCTGCAGACGATGAGGATATTCACTGTCATTAATAAAAAGAACGCGGAATCAGGTGATGATTCCGCGTAATTCGTTTCTTGGAGGATATATGAGAAAATACAGTATTGAAGTTGCCGGTGTTAAAAGAGAACTTCCGGTTATACAAATCAGTGATGAACTGAGCATAGCAAGCTTTGTTATTTTAGGAGATACTGAAATTGTTTGTGCTTCCGCTGCGGAGATAGTAAAAAGGCTTCCGGAGGTTGATGTGCTGGTGACTGCCGAAGCAAAGGGTATTCCTCTTGTATTTGAAATATCACGGCTGTTTAAAATGAAAAAATACATAGTTGCACGCAAAAGTATCAAGCCATACATGAATAACCCCATGGTTCACGAGGTTGTATCCATCACCACGCAAAAGAAGCAACTGCTTGTCTTAGAGGAACAGGATGCTTTAGAAATCAAGGGAAAACGAGTTGCAATAATTGATGATGTAATCAGCACCGGTGAATCATTGTCTGCCATTGAGAGGCTGGTGGAGGCTGCGGGAGGAAAAATTGCCGCAAAGGCGGCAATACTTGCAGAAGGGAATGCGGCACTCAGGGATGATATTATATTTTTAGAGGCATTACCGATTTTTGAAAACCAATAAAAAGCTTAAGATGTTAAAGTTTAAATATAGTTGACAATTTGGGAAACAATACATTATAATTTCATAATAAGACAACAGTGAACGAATAAAAAGAACGGAGGAAACATGGATACATTAGATAGATTTTCAATAAATAACATAAGGAAAGAATACCTTGATTTTTTTAGAAGCAAGGGGCACCTTACTGAAAATAGCTTTTCATTGATTCCCAAAAATGACAAGAGCCTTCTTTTGATTGGGGCAGGTATGGCGCCATTGAAAAAGTATTTTACGGGAGCTGAAACACCTCCTTGTAAAAGAATGGCGACAGTGCAGAAATGTGTAAGAACAGGTGATATAGATAACGTTGGGTTGACAGCAAGGCATCTGACTTTTTTTGAAATGCTGGGAAATTTCTCCTTTGGAGATTATTTTAAGAAGGAAGCAATTCAATGGGCATGGGAGCTTTTAACCGATGTGCTTAAAATAGATAAGGACAGACTCTGGGTTACAGTTTATTTAGATGATGATGAAGCTGAAAAAATCTGGCACGAGGTTGTGGGAATTCCTAAGGAAAGAATAGTTAGACTGGGTAAGGCTGACAACTTCTGGGAGCTTGAGGTAGGACCTTCAGGACCATGTTCTGAAATTTACTACGACACAGGCGCGGACAGAGGCTGTGGATGCGATGACTGCAAGCCAGGATGTGATTGCAACAGATACATAGAAATATGGAATCTTGTTTTCACGCAGTTTGATAAGGATGAACAGGGCGTATATCACCCTCTTCCAAATCCAAATATCGATACGGGAATGGGACTTGAGAGAGTTGCTGCCGTATTGCAGGATAAGCCTACAGTATTTGATGTTGAACCTCTTTTCTCCGTAGTGAAAAAAGTTTCTGAGTTGTCCGGAGTACTATACGGTTCAAACGATAAAAAAGATATTTCCATGAAAATTATCTGCGACCATTCAAGAGCGGCAACATTCATGATTGGAGACGGAATAATTCCTTCAAATGAAGGCAGAGGATATGTTTTAAGAAGACTTATACGAAGAGCAATAAGACAGGGAAAATCTCTGGGAATACATAATGCATTTTTGACAAACACTATAAAGGTTGTAATAAATGAATGGAAGGAAGCTTATCCGGAGCTTGGTGAAAAAGAAAGCTACATATTGAAGGTAGTTCAGCTGGAGGAAGAAAAGTTTAAAATAACCATAGACCAGGGACTTGAGCTCTTAATGAAAGAAATTGATCTGCTTAAGGAAGAAGGAAAAGATGTGCTGGACGGAAACGTTGCATTCAGACTTTACGATACATACGGATTCCCTTCGGAGCTTACAGATGAAATACTGACAGAAAACGGAATGAAATTTGACAAGCAGGACTTTGTCGACATTATGGAAGAGCACAGAAAGATGGCACGAGAAGCAAGGGGCAAGACAGGAAGCTCAGGCTGGAAGGACGAAGAACTAAGCATTGACACAGCTGAAACTGTATTTACGGGTTATGAAACATTAAATGATAATGCTGAGATTACAGCCATTGTTGTTGAGGGTGAGCAGGTGAATACAATATCTGAAGGCCAGTCCGGTATCATAGTCCTCAACAGAACGCCTTTCTATGCTGAAGGCGGCGGACAGACAGGTGACACAGGAAGAATAACCGCCGAGGAATCTGAAGCACAGGTTGCAGATACTAAAAAATTCAAAAAGAGCATTTACCTACATGAGGTTTCTCTTGTTAAAGGCAGCATATCCGTAGGCGACAGTGTGAACTGCAGCGTAAACGCAGGCCAAAGGAAGGATACAGCCAAGAATCATACATGTACACACCTGCTTCACAAGGTGCTGAAAGAAATGTTGGGAGACCATGTAAATCAGGCAGGCTCCTATGTTTCTAAGGACAGACTGAGATTCGACTACACTCATTTTGAAGCGGTTAATCATGAAATATTAAGAGAAATTGAAAAACGTGTAAATGAGGCAATACTTGCTGACTATATGGTAAAGACGGATATTCTCAATATTGAAGAGGCTAAGAAATCAGGAGCAATGGCACTTTTTGACGAAAAATATGATGAGGACGTAAGAGTTGTAAGCGTAGGCGACTTCAGCAAGGAGCTTTGCGGAGGAACTCATATTGACGAAACCGCTAAAATAGGAATGTTTAAAATCATTTCTGAAAGCAGCATAGCTTCGGGAGTAAGAAGAATAGAAGCAATCACAGGAAGAGCAGCCATAAATTATCTGGAAGAGCTTGACAATATAACTGAAGAGCTGTCTTCAGTGATGAAATCATCGAAGGAAGAGCTTTTAGGGAAGGTTAACCACCTTAAGAAGGAAGTTAAGGATAAGGAAAAAGAAATTCAAAGACTTAACAATGATATTCTGAAGAATAACCTGAGCCAGATGCTTGACCAGTATGAGGAAATAAACGGAGTGAAGCTGTTTGCCATCAAGCTTAAAGACAAGGATGCAAATTCTCTGAGAGAAATTGCCGACAGAATTAAGGATAAAAATGAAAGCTGCGCAATATTGTTAGCTTCTGATTTAGGTGATAAGGTGCTGTTTGTATCTGTGGTTACAAAGGATCTAATTGAAAAAGGAGTCAACGCAGGAAATATTGTGAAGGAAGCTGCCAAGGTTGCCGGAGGAGGCGGAGGCGGAAGACCCGACTTTGCACAGGCTGGAGGCAAGGATTCCCAAAAAATTGATGCGGCAATAGAAGCGGTAAGGGCTCAATTGAGATAAAATAATTATTATGTTGTTTTTTACAGGATAATATAGTACAATGAAGTGAATGCAAGAGGTGGTTTGAATGGATAATAATGCAAATAACACGGCAAAGTTTGATTACAAGCTGGAATCGCTGAATGAAGCCAGAGAAATATTATCTCAGGTTTATGATTCGCTGAAAGAAAAAGGATACAATCCTAATAACCAGCTCATAGGGTATATATTGTCCGGAGACCCGACTTATATTACTAATCACAACAATGCAAGAAGTTTAATAAGAAAAATCGAAAGAGATGAACTGTTAGAAGAGATATTAAATGTTTATTTGGACGTAATAGATCTTTAAAGGGAAGGGCTGTTGTCAAGCATGTTGCCTTCATGGTCGTCGTGTGCTTGCGGCAGCCTTTGCAATTTGAGAGACCGGAATAGCTATGAAATATACAAAATTATTTGAAAAAAATAATGTATCGAAATTGTGCTACGGCACACTGTCCCTGAGCTTTTTACAAAATCGTGACACACTTGAACGCAAGGTGGAGCTTTTGAATTATGCTTACGAAAAGGGAATTAACTTTTTTGATACAGCCGAGCTTTATGACAACTACCACATATTAAAAGAATTCATAAAAGACAAAGACAGGGATAAACTAACAATAGCTACAAAAAGCTATGCGTATGACAGGAAGACTGCGGAGTACAGTGTCAATAAGGCTTTAAAGGAATTAAACACGGATTATCTTGATGTTTTCATGCTTCATGAGCAGGAGAATGGAAATAATTTTTTAGGACATTATGAGGCCGTGGAACGCTTTATGGAGTATAGAGACCAGGGTGTAATAAAGCACTTCGGTATTTCTACCCACAGGGTTGCGGCTGTGAGAGACAGTATTAAGTTTAAGGAAATTGAATTTGTTTTTCCTCTGCTGAATATGAAGGGTATCGGAATTCAGGACGGCACCGTCGATGATATGATCGATGCCATAAAAAAGGCAAAGGAATATAATAAGTTCGTAATGGCAATGAAAATTTACGGAGGGGGACACCTTATAAATGATGCCGAAAGAGCATTTGCTTTTGCAGGCAACATACAGGAAGTGGACTCAATCGCGGTCGGTATGAGTACAATTGAAGAAATTGATGCAAATATCGCTTACTTGGAAAACAATGAGTTAAATATTAATATAAAAAATAAAATTAGAAATCAAGAACGCACTCTCGTAGTAGAAGAGTGGTGTGTTGGTTGCGGAAAATGCGCGAAGAAATGCAGACAGGGTGCACTGACTATCATAGACGGCAAATGTGTTGTCGATATGAGCAAATGTGTGCTTTGCAGCTATTGCGCAGGTGAATGTACGGATTTTTATATCAAAATTGTGTGAGGTATCTATGGAAAGATTGATGGGCCTTGATGTGGGAGACAGGACAATCGGAGTTGCTGTCAGTGATTTGTTGATGATTACGGCACAGGGAGTAACTACGGTTAAAAGGACGAATATTAAAAATGATATCAACGAGCTGAAAAAGATAATAGACGAATACAAGGTTACCAAAATAGTTGCGGGACTTCCCAAAATGCTTGACGGTACTGTGGGCATACAGGGAGAAAAGGTTCTGAGCTTTCTGGAAAAATTGAAAAACCACATTGATTTGCCTGTTGAGCTTGAGGATGAGAGATTTACCACGTCAATATCGGAAAGAATGCTGATAGATGCCGATGTAAAAAGAAAGAAAAGAAAAGAAGTAATAGATAAATTAGCCGCAGTTCATATTCTGTCAGGTTATATGCAGCGTACTAAATTACAGAGGAGCTAAATATGGAAGAGAACATAATTGAATTGGTAAATGAAGACGGTAAGACCGAGAAGCTTGTTGTGGAAGCTACCTTTCATATTGATGACACTTTATATGCAGTTCTTCATGAAATTAACTCGGATGAGGGTATGATCTATTATGTAGAGGAAGCTGATGACGGAAACGGAATACTGGTAAAAGTCGAAGACGAAGAAGAAATCAAGGAAGTTATGGAAATTTATGAAGGCATTGCAGATGAATTAATTTAATGCCTGTCAAGGGGTGGAAATTATGAACGGATCAGATCATTTAATTAAGATACTCGAGGATAAAGGGTATAAATCTACAACTCAGAGAATTTTAGTGTATGATATACTGGCTGAAAATAAAGATAAGCATTTAAGCACTGAAGAAATCTATGAGCTTATAAAGCATAAGAACCCCAAGATGGGAATTGCCACTATTTACAGAACCCTTCAGCTTTTCGAGGAAACAGGGCTGGTTTACAAGCATAACTTTGATGACGGCTGTTCGAGATATGAGATATTGTCGCCGAATAGCAATGAAATTCATCAGCATCATCATTTGGTATGCAAAAAATGCGGAGAAATAATCGAGGTCAAGGAAGACCTGATGAACTCATTGGAAGAAATTATTGAAAAACAATACAATTTTGAAATATTAAATCATGTGGTCAAATTCACCGGAATCTGTAGTCAATGCAGAAATAAGGAGAATGAAAATGGCAACAGAAAAGAAACACAAGCTTAAAGTAATACCTCTGGGAGGACTGGGGGAAATCGGAAAGAACATGACAGTCATTGAATATGGTTCAAACATCATTGTTATTGACTGCGGAATGTCATTTCCGGAAGATGAAATGCTGGGTATTGATATAGTAATACCTGATATAACGTATTTAATTAAAAACAAAGACAAAATAAAGGGTATATGCCTGACACACGGTCACGAAGACCACATAGGCTCTATTCCCTACCTGCTGAAAAAGATAAATGTTCCCATTTATGGAACGAGACTTACTCTCGGACTTGTGGAAAACAAGCTTTTAGAGCATAAAATTGAAGATGCGCAGCTGAATGTGGTGGAAGCTGGCTCAACCATTAATTTGGGATGCTTCAAGGTCACATTCATACGAAACAACCACAGTATTCCAGATGCAGTATCATTTGCAATTGATACGCCTATAGGTATGGTTGTGCATACCGGAGACTTTAAAATTGACTACACTCCCATTAATGAAGAGGTAATGGACCTGGGAAAAATGGCGGAGCTTGGCAGAAAAGGCGTGCTGCTTGCCATGTCGGACAGCACTAATGTGGAAAGATCCGGATTTACAGAATCGGAAAAAGTCATAGGACAAAAATTCATGGAAATTTTCAAAAATTCCGATTCAAGAATAATAGTTGCATCGTTTGCGTCAAACATACACAGATTGCAGCAAATTATTGACGCCGGTGTTGCAAATGGCAGAAAGGTCGCCATATCGGGAAAAAGTATGGTAAATGCCGTAAAGGTTTCTCAGGACTTAGGGTATCTTAATGTGCCTGAAGGGACGTTGATTCATGTAAATGAGCTGAAGAGCTATAAGGACAATGAAATTGTAATAATAACCACAGGCAGCCAGGGTGAGCCTATGTCTGCACTCACGAGAATGGCAAACAGCGACCATAAAAAGGTACAGATAAAGCCGGGTGACTTGGTTATTATATCTGCAAACCCAATACCGGGAAATGAAAAAACCGTTTCAAGAGTAATTAACATGCTTTATGAAAAAGGCGCCAACGTTCTTTACGACGCCTTGACTCAAGTACACGTTTCAGGACACGCAAGGAGAGAAGAGCTGAAAATTATGCTTTCTCTGCTTAAGCCAAAATTTTTCATCCCTGTTCACGGTGAGTACAGACATCTGATGCAGCATTCAAAGCTGGCACATGAGCTGGGAGTTGCAGAGGGCAATACAATAATAGGCAAGAACGGTGATGTAATTGAGCTCACGTCAAAAACAATTGCAATAAACGGCACTGTTACGTCCGGCAACATACTGGTGGACGGACTTGGCGTAGGGGACGTCGGAAATATAGTTCTCAGAGACAGAAAGCTTCTATCCGAAAACGGATTGATAATTGTGGTGCTTGCAACAGAAAGAGGAACAGGCAAGGTTCTTTCGGGACCTGAAATAGTATCAAGAGGCTTCATATATGTGAGAGAAAACATTGACCTGATTGAAGAATCCAAGACAGTGGTGAGAAAAGCACTTGCAAAATGTGAAGATACTAACGTAAGAGAATGGAATAACATTAAAATGTCCATAAAGGACGCATTGAGCAGCTTCATTTATGAGAAAATCAAAAGAAATCCAATGATTCTGCCTATAATTGTAGAAGTTAAACCCGAAGAAATGACGGATATGAACAATTTTGAATTTTGAGTATGCCCAAACCTCGTTTTTCCGACCGACAGGGAGAGAAAAACGGCGGTAGGTCAACCGCAACGGTTATGGCTCGACCCATAAGGGAAGCAGCCGGCGATATTTCGCCGGCTGCTTATTTGCTTATTACTTCAATTATTTTTTGATCATGTGAAAGTCAACGCCCATCATGGGCTTGAACTGAGACGTTTTGTTGTTAACAATTTTTTTGTCGGCCATCTTTATATTCTCTTTTTTGGAGAGAATACTCATATCCGGTTCAAGTTTGTTCCTTATTTCATGACCTAATTGAAAACTTCCGTCTCTCTTGATTTTAGCTTCACTTAACTTATCAATTTTTCTTTCATTTATATCTTTAGGAGTGTTACTCATGTTCTGTTTCCTCTTTCCAAGTCCAATAGAACCAACCCTCTCATGAAAGTAATAAGCATTATTATTATGGCAAGAATCACTTTTATTATTCGCGTCAAAAGTTTTTTTTATTGTAATTATAAGTTAAAAGATGTATAATTTAATGGATTTTGAATATAATTGGAGGAACATATGAAGAAATTAATTACTGTCCTTGTTCTTGCGGCTGTTGCTGCAGCTGTTTATTTTTTTGGAAACGGCTACATAAAGATCAGCCTGGAAGCAGTGGACAGAAATGATAATACTGAAATTGTGACAGAAATTCCTATGGGAAGCACAACAAATGGTGTGGCGCAGATATTGCATGAAAAAAAATTGATAAAAAATGTGCGGATATTTAAATATTACGCCAAGAAAACAGGCATGGACAGCCAGCTTAAGGCAGGAACCTACATCCTGTCAAGAAGCATGAATGTTGACGAGTTGCTTCATGCGCTTACAAAGGGCGGGACTTCTGGAAATACTGCGAATATAACGATTATTGAAGGGCTCACAGTGGAGGATGCCGCAAAGTCAGTGTCTGATCAGCTTGGACTGAGCTATGACAGGGTTATTGAGATTATGAATAATCCGGGAGCATTTGAAGGCGAGTTTGAATTTCTGAAGGATAATCCAGGCATAAAAAGCTTACAAGGATACTTAATGCCTGACACATACAATGTATATAAGAGCTCATCTGAGGAAGACATAGTTAGAGTTCTGCTTTCACAGTTCGATAAATTTTATGTAAATGAAATAAAGCCGAGAATGAAAGACTCAAAGCTCAGCTTTCAGGAAGTTATAAATCTTGCAAGCATTGTTGAAAAGGAAGCGCTGCTGGATGAGGAAAGAGATGAGGTTGCGGCAGTATTTTTGAACAGGCTGGATATAGATATGAGGCTTCAGTCATGCGCAACAGTGAATTATGCTCATGGTGTATGGAAGGAAAGGCTTACCTATGATGATATCGCGATAGATTCACCATACAACACATATATTGTAACAGGTCTTCCTCCTGCTCCCATAAATTCACCGGGCAAGGTATCAATAATTTCGGTGCTGGAGCCTGCAGATGTGGATTTTCTGTTCTTTGTGGCAAAGGGAGACGGTTCCCACTATTTCTCAAAGGACTACAACGAGCATATTAAAGCAGCAAATGAATATCTTGATTAAGGACAGAAAATGGACAATATAAACAGAGAATACATTGACACATATATAAACAGCCTCATTAAGGATGAAGATGAAAAGCTTCAAAAATTTAGAGAAGAATGCGAGAGCAGGGAACTCCCCATCATACACAAGGAGGTGGGGCAGTTCATCAAGCTGACTATTAAGCAGCTTAAGGCAAGAAGAATCATAGAAATAGGAACAAATGTTGGCTATTCCTCAATATTTATGAGTTACATCATGAATTTAGAAGGAAAGGTCGTAACCATTGAAAGAAGTGAAAAGTTTTATCAGGAAGCATTAAAAAATGTCGAAAGCTTTGGACTTGAAAAAAATATAGACATTCAATTCGGTGATGCATCAGAAATAATGGATTCGGTTGAAGGAACATTTGATATGGCATTTATTGATGCCGCGAAAAGCTACTATAAAATATTTTTTGATAAATGTTATCAAAAAATGAAACCTGGTGGTATAATCATTTCTGACAATGTACTTTATCAGGGCATGATAGCAACGGATGAATTGGTTGTCAGAAGAAAAAAGACACTTGTAAGAAACTTAAGAAACTATCTTGAATACATTTCGCATGATGACAGATACGTAACTTCCGTTCTACCGTTGGGAGATGGAGTTGCAGTTACATTGATAAAATAAAAGGAGAAACTATGTTACCAAATTTATTAGCGCCTGCCGGAAGTCCGGATAAGTTGGTTATGGCTGTGGAATACGGTGCCGATGAAATTTATTTCGCCGGAAAATCAATGGGAATGAGAGCGGCCAGCAAAAATTTTACAGACAAAGATTTAGAAGAGGGCGTTGAATATTGCCATAAGCATGGAAGAAAAGCAAATATAACGGTGAATATATTTCCTCACAACGATGATTTGATCGGAGTTGAGGAATATTTGAGATATCTTTCGAAAATAGGTGCGGACGCGCTTATAGTTGCAGATCCGGGGCTTATCGACATAATAAAACAGACAATTCCGGACATGAGGATACATCTTTCAACACAGGCAAACACAACAAACCATTATACGGCTAATTTCTGGTATAAGCAGGGAGTAAACAGGATCGTTCTTGCCAGGGAGCTTACATTCAAGGAAATAGAGGAAATTATAAAAAAAACACCTGAAGATTTGGAGTTTGAAGCATTTGTCCACGGAGCAATGTGTATATCCTATTCGGGAAGATGCCTTCTTTCCAGCTTTATGACTGGGAGGTTTTCCAACAAGGGAGACTGTGCTCAGGCGTGCAGATGGAAGTACAACCTTGTAGAAGAAAAAAGACCGGGAGAATATTACCCCATTGAGGAAAATGAAGAAGGAACTTTCATAATGAATTCCAAGGACATGTGCATGATTGAGCATGTGCAGAAATTCAAGGACATTGGCGTAACAGCAATGAAAATCGAAGGGAGAAACAAAAGTGAATACTATACTGCAATTGCAGTTCGCTCCTACAGAAATGCACTGGATGAGCTCAGCAAGCCCGAAAACGAAAGGAATACGCAATACTGGAAGGAAGAGCTTGAAAAATCATCACACAGAGACTTCTCATACGGCTTCTTCTTTGGCAATCCACACAGAGACGGACAGCTCTATACCTCCAGCAGCTACATCAGAACATATGATGTGGTGGGCATAATCCGTTCATACGACAAGGAAACAAAAATTGCCGTAATAGAGCAGAGAAACAAATTTTCCGAAGGTGACACACTCGAATGCTTCGGTCCAAAGGGAAGACATTTCAATGTCATTGCAAAAAATATGCAGGACGGAGAAGGCCATGCAATTGCCTCCGCACCACACCCACAAATGACCGTAAAGATGGAAATACCTGAAAATGTAGAGCCTTACTATATTTTGAGAAAGAAAACAGAGGAATAATTGATAAAAGGGGACGAAATGTCCCCTTTTGTGTAGCGAACAGATTTTGATTATTGCTTGCATATCGGAAAAGAATAAAGGAAGATCTTAAATGAAATAAGCATATTGCATATATGCAATAGCATGTATTTTTATTTTATAAATATTTAATTAAAAAAATTGTAAACTCTATTTCTCTTATATTAATTTTATCATAAAGAAAATTTATTTTTAATAATCAATGCTGCTTTTTCCGGAGTGAGACTGGTGTTATTTATTTTAATATAATTTATTTTTGTTATTTCACCCTCGTATGAATTTAGACGGTACTTTGATTCTAATGTTCTGAATATGAGTTCCGATTTTTCCAAGTTTCTTTTTGTAGACTTATTAAGTAGGCGGTTTTCAGTTTTGTTTCTTTCTATGCGCAATTCATAATCTGCCTCTAATTCAACAAAATATACCTCCGCACCTTTAGAAGTAAACAGCTCTTCAACGTAATTAATATAATTCCAATCCTCTTGCCTATCAAATGCCCACATATATGTAAAAATCATTCCGTACTCTTCACTGCATGAAAATGCTTCAAATATTTCTTTCCTAAATAAATTAATCAATCTGCTTTTTTCTTCAGGTAAATTTTCAAACAAATCATTTACTATGTCTATTGTCATATGGTTATGAAATAATTTCAGATTAGTGAGTTTTGACAGTTCTTGACCTACTGTCATTTTCCCTACCGCATGCGGTCCAAAGATAATAATTAATTTCATGTAATCCCCCTATAAGATTTTTAAAATTTTACCGCTATTTGCCATAATAGTCAATACTAATTAATAGGTTATTAGATATAAATAATTATAACCCTCTTGATTATGTAAAGCTGGTCATATAATCTGACGGAGACAAATTTGAGAAATGAATTCTTTTCAAAGAAAGAAGGCAGTGTTTACAGAAACGGGGAGATATACCACCAGGTTATTGATTGCAGAACGGGTAAGCAGTTAAGAGAAGAGCTATTGCGTAAAAACCATGCAAAGGTGGCTTATGATACGTCTGAGATAAATATTGTTAGTCAAGTATATATAAGTAATTAAGCCAGAGGACGAATGTCCATCCAGGCTGTTGAAAAAGCATGACTTCCAGAGTTTTGCAGAATGAACTTTTTTCAACAGCCTGCCACCTTGATATCATTTATGTATTAACTCCCTATGTTTGAAACGAGAGCATCGTAAAGTTTTTTCAAAGCCTTTTTCTCTATTCTCGAAACATAGGAGCGTGAAATTCCAAGAAGCTTTGCAATTTCTCTCTGTGTTTTGTGGTCGTTGTTTCTTATGCCATATCGCATCTCGATTATGGTTTTTTCTCTTTTTTGAAGTGTTTTATCTAAGATTTCGTCAAGAGCTTTAATTTTTTCTTCTTTATCAAGCCTGCCAACTATTTCTTCGCCTTCATACTTGATAATGTCTATGAGATAAATGTTGTTTCCTTCCTTGTCTGTACCCAGTGGCCCCTGCAGAGAAACCTCTTTCTTTAGCTTTTTATCGCTTCTTATTGTCATGAGTACCTCATTGTCAATGCATTTAGCCGCATATGTTGCAAGGCGTATTCCCTTACGGTTGTCAAACGTTGATACAGCCTTGATTAATCCGATGGTTCCTATGGAAATCAAATCCTCCTGATCAATTCCCACAGTCTTGTATTTTTTTATTACATGTGCCACCAAACGCAGGTTTCTCTCAATAAGAGTATTTCGTGCTTCTAAATCGCCTTCATTGGATTTCTCAATAAGCTCAGATTCTTCTTCCTTGCTTAAAGGCTGAGGAAAGGAACTGCCGTTTGTGATGTAGCCAAAAACAAAGATTGACAATGGAAATAAAAGCTGCAATATATTCTCTATCAAATAAACCACCCCCAGAGTTACATTATATGCAGTCAGTATGAAAAAACTGTATGTACACTAAATTTCATGTTGGAAATAAATATTATTGTCTTGGAAATACATAAAATATGATAAAATTCGACCGGATGAAATTAAGATGTACCATGTAAAGACGGCAGACAGAAGCCTGCCATCTTTTATGGTGATTATTTATCTCATATTGCCATTCATGTTATTGTTCATCATGTTGTTCATATTATCGTTCATGTTATTCATATTGTTCATATTGTCGTTCATGTTATTTCTGTTATTCATCATGTTGTTCATCATATCCATATTACAATTCATGCGCATCATCATTTCCATCAGCTGCTCACAGGTTAATTCAGGAGTCTCGGGCATCATACGCATGCCATCCTGAGGAACTTCAGGCATTTGCAGTATGGGCTGAGAGGGCACGTATGGCATACTGGGTATCTGAGGCATACCCGGTAGTCCAGGGAAGTCCGGCATAAGCGGGTATTCAGGAATTCCGGGATAAATATTTTCACCCGGCATTCTTGGGAGCGCCAGAGCATTTCCATCAGGCATAAAAGGAATTTCTTCCTCATGCATAAAAGGCATACCGAACGGCATACTGTTTGGCATTCCTGTCATCATATGGGAATCGATGTCTCCGTAGTTCATTATGCCGGGATAGCCCTTACAAAAGAAAGGCATTGAATTGTAATGCGGCATATTGTTATTATAATTTGAGTAACTCATATAATCCTCCAATATTTTTTATAGATATTTCTTATATTCAATATACGTGCTAAGTTCATATTCGGTGAATTAATTTATCAATTCTTTCTTAAAAGATAAAACAAATAAACATAATTTTTTTCGGAGTTCTGCCGATAAAGTATGTAATGATTATATATGGAGGCAATTTGAAATGTCCGAATCAAAATTGAAAAACAAATTTGCAAGGAACACAACCATTAGAATTGCGGGTTTCTCATCAGTGGTGAATATATTGATATATATCCTGCTGTTGTGGTACTTTTCCGGAGGCGTGGCAACAAATTCAATGCAGTTGACTGTAGCGGCGCTTATTTTAATGCTGACAGAGGTAACAGTATTATATTTATTTACTTACTTTTCGCTTAAAAAAGCTGTTATGCCTATAAATGATGCCATAAAGCTATCAAGTGGTTTGAGTGAAGGAATATTAGAGGTAAATCCAGCATCTGATTATGATTCCGGTGACGAATTCGCGCAGCTGTACGGAATTTTGAATGAGGCCACTGCTGTCATTAAAAACCACGTTTCAGATATAGACCGGGTTTTAGGTACAATAGAAGGGGGAAATTTCAATGTTTCTGTTGATAAAGAGTATACAGGAGATTTTAAATCAATCAAGACTTCAATAAATGGTATACTGCATTCATTAAATAGAGACTTTAACAATATACAAGTTTCTTCCGGTAAAATTGCTTCGGGCTCTGAGCAGGTAGCCAGCTCTTCTCAGCTTCTTTCAAAAATTACTGTAGACCAGGCAAGCGCTGTCCAGGAACTTGCAGCCACAATTCAAGAAATATCGGACGAAGTTCAGACAACCGCTCAAGATGCAGCTGATGCAAGCGGCAAGGTAATAATTTTAGGAGATCAACTCGATAAAGGAATTGTACAAATGAGAGGTACCGTCAATACTATGACGGTGGTAGACGGTAAATCAGATGAAATAATAAAAATAATCAAGATGATAGAAGATATTGCTTTTCAAACTAATATACTGGCGCTGAATGCGGCGGTTGAAGCTGCAAGAGCAGGTGAAGCCGGCAGGGGATTTGCGGTTGTCGCTGATGAAGTGAGAAATCTTGCTGTTAAAAGTGCTGATGCAGCCAGAAATACAACAAGCCTGCTTGAAGATATTCTGAATGCCGTAAAGGAAGGAACATATTCCGCGGACAATGCGGCAAAGGCGCTGGCAGATGTAGCAAATGGTACAACTATAATAACTGAAAGTATAAATAACATATCTGCAAGGTCACAGGATCAGGCATACTCTGTTAAGCAAATAACCTTAAGCATAGAACAGATATCCGACATTATACAGACTAATTCGGCAACGGCAGAGGAAAACAGCGCAGCAAGCGATGAACTCTCAATTCAGGCGGAAGCTTTGAGAAACATGGTATCTGTTGTGAAGCTCAAGAAAGAAGAATATGTTCAGAATGTGTAAATAATAATACCATGTAATTNNAATTACATGGTATTATTATTTTTAAGCATTTAATTTATTAATTCTTTCTTTACTAATTTACTAACTTCATTTACAATATAATTACTCAAACAATGGAGAAGTTTTATGAGACTGACAAACTTACATACTCATACCACATACTGCGACGGCAGCTGCGGCGTGGAAGTAATGATACAATCGGCAATTAAGAAAAATTTTAAATCAATAGGAATATCTTCGCATGGTCCCGTGCCATTTGACACCTCATGGAATATTGACAGAAGTCGCATAGAGAATTATATTGAAGAAGTTTCTGTAATGAAGGTAAAATACAAAAATGAAATAGATGTATTCCTGGGAATGGAGCTTGACTACATACCTGAAATCGGATTCGGACATATTCCCGAAGGATTGACAGACAAACTGGATTATTATATCGGTTCCGTGCATTTTTTAGGGACTATGAAAAATGGAACCATGTGGACTGTGGATTACAGCAGTGATGAGCTTGTTGACGGAATTGATGATTCATTTAACGGAAATATAAGAAGTGCTGTTGAAAGCTACTACGGACTTATATCAGAGATGGCAGAAAGATACAGGCCGACCGTTATAGGACACATTGACCTTATTAAAAAGACCAACGGAAACAACGCCATATTTAATGAGCATGAGGACTGGTATGTCAATGCTGTGGAAAAATGCTTGGATTCGATTAAAAGGTCAGGCTCCGCCATTGAAATAAATACTGGTGCCATTGCGAGAGGATATACAAAGGAGCAATACCCTTCAACACATATTCTGAGAACTGTAAAGGAAAAGGGCATACCGATTACAATTAATTCGGATGCACATACTGCTGAAGGTATTGACTGCAAGCTTTCTGAGATGTATGTATTGGCTATTTCAACAGGGTTTAAAAGTGTAAGATGTCTCGGAAGCAATGGATGGATGGATGAAGAAATTTAAGTAATGAAAAAAATACATATATGTGTTATAATATATTAGTTAATTGTACTTTAACGCATGAAGGAGTGAAATTATGATAAATATTTTACTTGTAACACACGGAAATTTCGGAAAGGAATTATTGAAAAGTTCTGAGCTTATCATAGGGCCGGTAGAAAATGCGGAAAGCATATCATTTCATCATGGTGAGAGCTTTGATTCTCTCTTGAAGAAAGTTGAGGAAGCTGTGAGCAGAAATTCAGAGGAGGATCTGATTGTTTTTACGGATATGTACGGAGGAAGCCCTTTTAATGCTGTGTCAAGAACAATGAAAAACAATAATTTTTATCATATCACGGGAATAAACTTTCCGTTGTTTATAGACATAGCCGTAAACAGAGACTCATACACCTTAGAGGAAATAGCGGAAAAAATAATTAAAAACGGCAAAAAAAGTATTGTGTTTGTAAACGAAAAGTTTATGGCAGATTGACGGAGGAATAATGAGAAACATTGTATTGACCAGGATTGATGACAGACTTTTGCACGGTCAGGTGGTGGTTTCCTGGATACCTTATCTTCAGGCAGATGAGGTCGTTATAGTGGATGATGAATATGCCGGTGATGAATTTATGTCTTTATTGATTAAAAATGCCGCACCCGACAATGTTAGGGTTCATATATTCACCGCAGAGAAGGCGGCTGCTTATCTCAAGAAAGAGGATGAAGGAGCCAGGATTCTGCTTTTGGTGAGAAACGTCGTGTATTTAAAGACTCTTACAGAAGTGGGAGTTAAGCTGAACAAAATAAATATAGGGAATTCCGGCGGAGGTGCCGGCAGAGAAAAATACTATAATACAGTCCATTTCAGCCATGAGGAATTGAGCATAATGAGAGACATTGCGCTGAACACAGAGGTTGAAATAAGGATGCTGCCTAAGGACAAGGCATTGGCTTTCAGTTAGGAAATTAAAATGACTATTACAGAATATTTTTTATTGAGCCTTTTATATTTTTGGGCCAGCAGTACTTCACTTTCGTTAGGTGTAGGGTATTATACCGTATACAGACCAGTTCTTTCAGGGCTGTTGGCAGGAATAGCTGTAGGAGATCCTTTTACGGGGATGGTCTCAGGTGGAGTTGTAAATATAATTTACATAGATTTTGTTTCAACCGGAGGTTCATTTAAAGGAGATCAGTGTCTTACAGCAATAATTGCCGCTTTGATATCAGTCATGCTGAAGCTGTCTCCATTGGAAGCGGCTGCGGCCGCATACCCTTTTGGTTTTTTGGGAATATTAATTTGGAAGTACAGGCTGAATATTAATTCGCTGTTTGTAAAAGCATATGAAAGCAAGCATGAAAATGGGAAAAAGCCAAGTATAAGCCTTTACGACGGCGTATATCCACAGCTTACATTGTATGTAATGAGCACTGCGGTTATACTGTCGGCAGTATCTTCAATGTTTTTACTTAAATCTGTTCTGGTAAGCTTCAGAGGCGCACTGTTTATTGCAGGGCTTTTTCTTGTTTATATGTCCGTATGCAACGTCCTTGTTAAAATTGGCGGCAAACGCGGCATTTTGCTGTTTGCAGCATCATTTATGCTGACATTGGAGACAGACCCCGATTCGAATATTTTGTTCGGGGTGTTTATGATGATTACGTTTGTTATAGCAAACAAGGATTTGTATTTTAATCGCATTGACAGCTCAAAGGACGGAATTATAGGCAAGAAGGACTTAGTATATTCCTGGTTTATCTGGATGAACTATTCTCACTCATGCTACAGTTATGACAGACTTCAGGGAATGGCTTTTGCTCACAGCATGAAAAATATTTTCAGAAAGCTGTACGGAAACACGGAGGCCGCACATGATGCAATACACAGACACAGTGAATTTTTCAATACAGAACCGAATATGGGAACGCCCATACATGGATATATAATTTCAATGGAAGAGCAGCATGTACAGGATAATGATACAGCTGGCATAATGTTTATGAAAAAAGGAATGATGGGAATTGCAGCAGGCCTGGGGGATTCATATACTCAAGTTGTCCTTACGCCGTTGTATCTTTCAATGTCCATAATGCTCTGTATGGATGGAAGCTTTTACATAGCACTAATACCAATGTTAATGCTGACCTTTACAATATTGACACTTTCATACAATGGTTTTATGAAAGGATATTATGATGGAAAGGAAAGTCTGATTGAAAGAATAGATATAGTTAAAAAAAGCAGGCTTAAGATTTATTTTCCATATATATTTGCAGGAATATTAGGAGTTTCTGTTGGCAAACTATTAATGCATGACAGCGTTATGAAAGATTTGACAATTCATGCGGCTGTTGGTATAATTTCAATTGTGCTCGCAGCTTTAAAGAAAAGAAGGAGCTTAAAATTTCAATGAAAAATGTCGGAATTATGGGAGGGACTTTCGATCCCATCCATCTTGGTCATCTCGTGGTTGCCAATGAAGTGTTGAATATTTATAATTTAGAGAAGATAATTTTTGTACCTGCTGGGAATCCTCCTCATAAAACAAGAATGGGTGCCAACTCAGCTGAAAGATATATGATGGCTAATTTAGCCACCATGTCCAATGACAGGTTCACAGTATCTGATTTTGAAATAACCAAGGACAGCAAATGTTATTCGGTTGATACGCTGAGAGAATTTCGCAAATTGTATCCCGAAACCGAATTTTATTTCATAACCGGTACTGATGCGGTTATTGAACTTCCTAACTGGCATGAGCCGGAGGAGCTTATGAAGCTCTGTAAATTTATTGCTGTTTCCCGTCCCGGTACACAAAATTTGGAGCAAAGGATACAGGAAGTAGCAGAAAAGCTGAACGGGCACATAGAAATTCTTAAGATTCCCATGTTGCAGATTTCTTCCACTGACATAAGAGAAAGAATCAAAAATGGGATGTCCGCTAAGTATATGCTTCCTGAAAGCGTGGAGCGATATATATATAAAAATAATTTATACAGGTGACATATGGGTATAGATGAAATGAAAAGAATGCTTGAGGATCTCAATCCCGGCATTTACTGCCACTGCATACGGACAATGGAAGAGGCTGCAAGGCTTTCGGAGCGTTATGGTGAAGATACAGAAAAGGCAAGGATAGCCGGATTGCTGCATGATTGCGGAAAAAAGATGGTAAGGGGTAATGATAACCTCACTCATTCAAAAACCGGTGCTGCTATGGCCAGGGATATTTTCCATGTGAGTGACGAGGATATATTAAATGCAATAGCTTATCACACCACAGGAAGGGAAAATATGTCCATGCTTGAGAAAATAATTTTCATAGCGGATAAAATAGAGCAGGGTCGCAAATATAAGGGCGTTTCCAGGCTGAGAAAAGCTTCTTACGAAGATATTGACAGAGCAATCATAATGTCCATAGAAAGTACAGTGGAATATGTCAAGATGAAAAATGCTGAGCTTGACGATGATTCCATAAAGACGTTAAAGTTCCTTAAGGAGGCAAAATGAATCAAATCCATAAAAAAATAGAAGCAATATTAATGGCATGTGACAATAAAAAAGCGTATAACTTTACGGTGCTGAACGTTTCAAAAACCAGTTCCATAACTGATTACTTCATTATTTGCAGCTGCAACAACGAAAGACAGACAGTTGCTGCGGCAGATGAGGTTTTAAAAAAATGTGCCGAGCAGGGAATAGATTTTTACTACCGTGAAGGTTTTGATACAGGAAGATGGATACTTCTTGAAACAGATGACATTATTGTTCACATCTTTCACAGAGACGAAAGAGATGTTTATGATTTGGAATCGCTGTGGATGGATAACAATTCACTGGATGTTGAACAATATGGAATAAAGAATTGGAAGTAGGAGGATACTATGGCAAATACAGCAATACAAACAAGCAACGCACCGGCAGCGGTCGGACCTTATTCACAGGCTATAAAAGCCGGAAATACAATTTATGTTTCAGGACAGCTTCCGCTTAATCCTGCAACAGGAGAGCTATATAAGGGCGGAGATATCAAAGAGGAAACAAGAATTTCTCTTATGAATGTCAAGGCTATACTGGAAGAAGCGGGAGCATCTCTGAAGGATGTTGTTAAATGCACAGTGTTTATAAAGGACATGAACCAGTTTGGATTAATTAACGAAATGTATTCTGAGATTTTCGGTGAAAGCAAGCCTGCAAGGGTTTGTGTAGAAGTAGCAAGGCTTCCGAAAGATGCAAACGTGGAAATAGACGCTATTGCAGTAATTTGGTAAATAAAAAATTCAGGGTGACCTGAATTTTTTATTTATTATTAGCTGCTATATTTTCTGCGTCTTTTTTTTCTGTTTATTCTTATGCGTATGTCGTTGTAAATCTTGAATATGAATAGTACCGCAAGTGCAAAAATCACTATGTAACCTACGAACTTCAGTATTGATAAAAATAATCCTCCGCCGGACTTTTCAACCAGCGTGCTTTTTACCGGTGTTGGAGTTATGAGATTAACCGTACCGATTACTTTGCCGTCCATGAGGTATTCTATTTTTCCCACAATGTCGTCTTTGCTCAAAGGGAGCACAAGGTCGTTGATTGTAACCTTTGACTCGATTTTATCGGGGGATGAAGTTTTTACAATAGTGGAAAAGTCACTTTCTGTTATTGCCGAAATTTCTCTGCTGTCGCCATTTTCAATCTTTATGTTTTTTACAAATGTATTTTTTGTTATAAGTGTTTCAACCTTGTATTCATTAAAACCAAAGTTGAACAGATAATGTGCATCCTGGTACATTTCGAGGGATACACCGTTCATGGCTACTGCAATGAGCTCAGTTCCATTTTTTTCGGCACTTGCAACCAATGTGTTGCCGGCTTCCGGAGTGTAGCCTGTTTTGACCCCTGTGGCATATTCGTACAGGGGACTTATGTATACTCCGTCAATATATATCTGGTTTTGTCCCGTGTTGTATATGAGTCTGTTCAGGTTTGTGAAATACCTTACCTCGTCCTTCTTATTGGTTGGCTGTATTTCATATCTTTTAGTCTGCACTATTTTCCGGAAGTCCTCGTTTTTCATTGCATACCTGGTTATGGCTGCAAGGTCCGCCGCGGTGGTATAATGATTCGGGTCATGAAGTCCGTGAGGATTTACGAAATTCGTGCTGTAGGCACCCAGCTCTTTTGCCTTCTCGTTCATCAGCCTTACAAACTCTTTTTCGCTTCCGGCGTAATGCTTTGCTATGGCTAATGCGGCATCATTGGCTGAAGGCAGCATCAAAGCATAAAGCATATCCTTAAGAGTGAGTATCTCCCCCGGCTCCAGAGCTATATGGCTCCCGAATATTTCATGTGGAGTGTCGTCGTCCACCTTGATGACATCGGACATTTTCCCCATTTCCAATGCCAATATGGCCGTCATAATTTTCGTGAGGCTTGCCGGATACATTTTTTTGTCCGGGTTTTTTCCGGCCAGTACGGTTCCGGTGGCGGAATCAATTAAGATTGCTGCATCGCATAATAAACTTGGTTCTGCATATGCTTTGTATGAATTCAAAATTAAGACAGAAAACAGCAATATACATGCAATTACTTTTTTTATCATCTGCAAACTCCTATTATACAAATCAAGTAATAGTATAACAGAAAACTACCTCATTGTAATTAAAAATTTTTGATTTTTTACTGAATTAATGTATAATGTATGTGAGGTATGTCTAATAATTGCAAAAATGGGGGTTTTATGGACAATCGTGTTTACAGAAAAGGACTTGCGGTTGTTTTAGTCATTGCATTGGTAATTATGACAGCTTTGGGGATTAAGCTTGAACGCAAGGAAAAGGAGCTTATGTTTACAGGTTATGAAAATGTTGAGAATGCTGCGGTGAAGACGGAATCAGAGGATTCGAGCGGCTTCATCTATGTGGATGTGGACGGAGCGGTGAACAATCCCGGCGTATTCCGCTTGGAATCCGGCAGCAGGGTCAGTGACGCCATAGAAATGGCAGGAGGGCTTAAGGAAGATGCCCATACCAAGAGTTTGAATAAGGCGAGAAAGCTTACAGACGGGGAAAAAATATACATACTGACAAGGGATGAGGCTTCAAATGCTTCCGAAGGCAATGGGCTCATAAACATAAATACGGCTTCGGCAAATGAACTGGATTCACTTCCGGGCATCGGACCTGTTTATGCACAGAGGATTGTTGAGTACAGAAACAAAAGTTTGTTCTATTCAGTGGAAGAAATAAAAAATATCGAAGGAATAGGTGAAAAAACCTTCGAGAAAATCAGAGATTATATTACAGTTGATTAAAGATATATGGAGGTAGTTATGTCTATAGAAAACGTACGTTTGACGCAGATGACAAAATCATCAGGCTGAGCGGCTAAAATAGGTCCTGAGACCCTTGCCCAGGTTCTGGGCAAGCTGCCGAAATTTAAAAATGATAAATTAATCGTTGGGTTGGAAACATCTGATGATGCATGTGTGTATAAAATAAATGATGATATGGCAATGATACAGACAGTGGATTTTTTCACGCCTGTAGTTGATGATCCATATACATTCGGTCAGATTGCGGCTGCAAATTCACTGAGCGATGTATATGCAATGGGAGGAGAGCCTGCTCTTGCATTGAATATAATTGGATTTCCCAACTGCCTCAGCCCGGATATAATGGCTGAAATATTAAAGGGTGGAGCGGACAAGGTCATGGAAGCGGGAGCTACAATTGCTGGAGGTCATTCTGTTGAAGATGATGAGCCTAAGTACGGAATGTGTGTGACAGGCTTTATACATCCGGATAAAATATTTAAAAACTTCGGAGCGAAGCCCGGAGATGTGCTCATACTTACAAAGCCTTTGGGAACCGGCATAATCAATACGGCATACAAGGCAGGAATGTGTTCTGAAAATGCGGAGGCAAAAGCAATACATGCAATGACGTCATTAAATAAAAATGCAAAGAGAGCAATGGAAAATTACCCCATAAACTGTTGCACCGATATTACGGGTTTCGGCCTTGCGGGACATTCTGTGGAAATGGCAGAGGCAAGCGGTGTTACATTTGTTATTGATATAAAAAATGCGCCTGTAATAGAGGATGTGTTTGAATATGCGCAAATGGGGCTTGTGCCGGCAGGTGCATACAGAAACAGAGACTATTTCAAGGACAGAGTGGATGTTGAGAAAATTGATGAGCAATATGTTGATTTGGCATATGACCCCCAGACATCGGGCGGACTTCTGTTCTCAGTAAATGAAAAATATGCGGAAGAAATTATGAAAAGATTAAAAGAAAGCCTTGATACGGATTTTGCTTTAGTAGGAAGAGTTATAGAAAAACAGGAAAAATTTATTGTGATTAAAGGCTGATCCACAAACTAAGGAGAGGGAATGGAAAAGAACAAATATTACAGATTGATTCCAAAGGTTGATATCCTTATGGAATCAGAAACTATAAAAGAGCTTTGTACTGACGTGAAAAGAGAGTATGTGCTTGAGGCGGCGAGAAATATCACCGAAGGTATCAGGGGCTTTATCAATGATTCAGATGATGAAAATGCCATAATAAGCAGAATCGAAAATGTGGAACAAGATATTAAAGCAGAGGTTAACAGCTATGCAGCCATGCGCATGAAAAGAGTTGTAAATGGTACAGGTACAATTTTACATACAAATTTAGGAAGAGCTGTTATATCCAAGGAGGCTGCAGCAAGAGTGACAGAGCTTGTTACAGGATATTCGAACCTTGAATACGATTTGGAGGCAGGAGCGAGGGGGTCAAGATATTCCCACTTTGAAAAGCTGATTGCGAAAATTACAGGAGCGGAATCTGCAATGGCGGTAAACAACAATGCCGCTGCGGTATTGCTCATACTTTCGGCTCTTTTCAGGGACAGGGAAGTTATTGTATCCAGAGGTGAGCTTGTTGAAATAGGAGGCTCCTTCAGGGTACCTGACGTTATGAGCCAAAGCGGATGCTCTCTTGTGGAGGTGGGAACAACCAACAAGACACATCTGTATGATTATGAGAATGCCATAAACGAAGAAACGGGAGCGCTTTTAAAGGTGCATACAAGCAACTACAGGATTGTGGGATTCACAGAGTCTGTAAGTATTGAAGAGCTTGCGGAGCTATCTAAAAAGAAAGGCATACCGCTCATAGAGGATATAGGCAGTGGAGTGCTGGTTGACCTGAGCAAGTATGGGCTGGCATATGAGCCAACCGTGCAGGCATCAATAAAGGCTGGAGCTGATATTGTATGCTTCAGCGGCGACAAGCTTCTGGGAGGTCCACAGGCAGGAATAATAGTAGGGAAAAAGGCTTTGCTTGATAAAATTAAAAAGCATCCTCTGACTCGTGCTCTACGCATAGACAAATTCACGGCTATTGCACTGGAAGCTGTATTTCACGAGTATATGGATGAAGAAAGAGCCGTGAAAAATATTCCTGTTTTGAAACTAATCAACAGAAGTGCCGAAGAAATAAGAAAGCAGGCTGAAGTGCTGCAAGGCTTGCTGACTGACCAGGTCGGAAACTTATGTGAAATAAATGTTGTTGAATGTGAATCTCAAATCGGCGGTGGCTCATTGCCTCTTCAAAGAATTGAGAGCTTCTCTTTGTCTGTGAGACCGCTGAACATGACAACATCATTGCTGGAGAGGTTTCTAAGACATGAAGAGCACCCCGTAGTCGGCAGAGTCGTGAACGACTGCCTGATTATGGATATGAGAACTGTACTGAACGGAGAGGAAGAATTGATATTGCATGCATTTAAAAACATATTCGGCCTGGAGGACAAATGAAAAATANNAATTATAGGTACTGCCGGGCACATTGACCACGGCAAGACCACATTGATAAAGGCTCTCACCGGGCGTGAGACTGACAGGTGGGAGGAAGAAAAGCGAAGAGGTATAACCATAGATTTGGGATTTACATATTTTGATCTGCCTGACGGCAATACGGCGGGGATTATTGACGTGCCCGGGCATGAGAAATTTGTGAAAAACATGCTTGCCGGCGTAATAGGAATGGATATGGTTCTTCTTGTTGTGGCTGCAGATGAGGGAATGATGCCTCAGACTGTGGAGCATCTGAATATCTTCAACATGCTTGGATTAAAGAAGGGAATTGTTGTATTGACAAAGTATGATCTCATTGACCCCGAATGGCTGGAGCTTGTTAAAGAAGATATAAAGGAGGAGCTGAAGGGAACATTTTTTGAAAATGCACCTATGACGGAGGTATCCTCAAAGACAGGCTACGGAATTGAAGAGCTCATAGAGCTCATTGTGGAGCAAACTGAAACAGAGGTTGAAGAGCGAAATGTAAATACAATTCCAAGGCTCCCTATAGACAGGGTTTTCTCCATTACTGGCTTTGGTACAGTTATTACAGGAACGTTGATTTCCGGAACCATTAAAAAGGGTGATGAGGTTGAAATATATCCCGTAAATAAAATATGTAAAATACGAAATGTTCAGGTTCATTCAAAGGATGCGGAAAAGGCGTCTGCCGGACAGAGGACGGCAATAAATTTATCCGGAATAAAAAAAACGGAAATTTACAGGGGATGTGTTATTGCGCCCGTAAATTCGATGAAGAATACAATGATGCTTGATGTGAAGCTGAGTCTTTTGAAGGATTCCAGAAGGATAGTGGAAAACCGTTCAAGGCTTCACCTCTATACAGGAACAAGTGAAGTACTCTGCAGGGTTGTGCTTCTGGACAGAGATGAGCTTTCACCGGGAGAGAGCTGCTACGCTCAGTTAAGGCTTGAGGAGGAAGTGGCGGTAAGAAGAGGAGATAAATTTATAGTGAGATTTTATTCACCCTTGGAAACAATAGGCGGAGGTGAAATAATCGAACCTGTGCCTAAGAAAAAGAAGAGGTTTGATGACAGCCTCCTTGAAGAACTTAAAATCAAAGAAAAAGGCAGCAGCACAGATGTTATCGAGAAGATAATAAGGGAAAATTCCAAAAATGTCCCCACTGTTTCAGATATAGCAAAGCTAACAGCTCTGTCGGAGGAAGAAATAAGGTCGAATGTTGAAATTCTCGAGGAAGAGGAGAAAATTACTTTATTCAGCCTGAAGAACGATAAATATTTATGGCATAAAAGCTTTGAAAGAGAAATAGAGGACAGCATTGAAAAATATCTCAGCAAGTATCATGAGGATAACAAATATTCACGGGGAGCCAAAAAATCTGAAATAAAAAGCAAGTATTTGCCTAAAATGAAGCAGAATGTCTTTGATATGGCAATAAATTCATTTATTGACAAAGGGCTGATAAAGCAGGAGGGAGAATATATATTCCTGCCATATTTCAATATTCAGTATGATGATTTTTATAAAAAATGCGAAGCAAACATACTTAAGGCTATAAATGATGCAAAGTTTGAATTTATAGGCTACGAGGAGCTTGTTTCAACTCTTAATGGAAAAGAATCTGAGGAGATAGTTGCATTGATGCTTGAAAACAAGGAGCTTATTAAAATTAATGAAGCAGGCATAACCACAAATGAGCTGTATGAAGAAGCTAAAAACATGCTGATTGAATTTGTTAAGAAAAATTCAAAAATTACAGCGGCAGAATACAGAGACATACTTAATACCAATCGTAAGAATGCTATAGGGCTTCTTGAGCATTTTGATATGCAGAGAATTACAAGAAGAGTGGGAAATGACAGAATTTTGTTTTAATCCAGAGGAAAGACGGGATGACATTATTTTCTTGACAATTCACACAAATCAATGTAATATTAATTAAAAGTTTAATTTTTGTAACAAAATGATTAAGGAGTGTAACAAATGAGAGTTTTAATAGCGGACGATGAGCTTTTATTGATTAAGGGGCTTAAGTACAGCTTGGAGCAGGACGGATATGAGGTTGATTCCGCTCTTGAGGGTAACGAGGCATTGAGAAAAATTGCAATAAGTGAATTTGATATAGTTATACTCGATTTGCTTCTGCCTGATATGGACGGACTGGAGGTCTGCCAGAAGATTAGAGAAATATCAAACGTTCCGCTCATGATACTCACGGCAAATAACGAAGATATGAATAAAATACTCAGCTTGGAATATGGTGCTGACGATTACGTTACAAAACCTTTTAATATTTTGGAGCTTAAAGCAAGAATTAAGGCCATACTAAGAAGAACGAAGGGAATGACTCAAAAACCAAATGAGCAAACAGTCATAGTTGATGACTTCATAATAAATTCATTGGGAAGGAAGGTCAGCCTAAATGGTCAGGAGATAAATCTTACGGCGAAGGAGTTTGATCTGCTGCTTTTGCTGGCAACAAATCCCGGAAAGGTGTTTTCAAGGGAGGAGCTGCTGGAAATCATATGGGGATACGAATATTTTGGAGATTTGAGAACCGTAGACGTACATGTAAGAAGATTGAGAGAAAAAATTGAAAAAAACAGCAAAAATTATGAGTACATACTTACCAAGTGGGGCGTAGGCTACCATTTCAGATATGTTCATTAAACTTCTATGGGTATAAATGGATGTTGGAAAGAAAAGCTTGAAATAAACTTAACCTTATGTTATCATTTAGCTTGATGGGGATAGATAGGTGCTGGTGTGCCTCCTGGTCTTCAAAACCAGTCGCGGGGCGTTAATCCGTCCTGGGTGGGTTCAATTCCCACATATTCCCGCCATTTAAGGAGAATAACGATGCATAAGAATGTGTTGGTATGTGTTACACAGCAGAAAACATGTGAAAGTCTTATAAGACAAGGCGCCGAGCTGTCTAAAAATTCTGAAGACAACTTGTATGTGCTTCACGTTGTAAATGAAAATGACAAGTTTTTGTATGATTTCAGCGATGGTGATGCGCTGGAATATTTATTTAGAATCACTAAGGATGTAGGAGCAGAATTAACTGTCAAAAGATCTAAGGATGTAATTAAAACAATAGTTGATTTTGCAGAAGAAATGGAGATCACACACGTTGTTTTGGGGAGCTCACGAAAAGAGACCGCAAATAATTTTACTTCAAAACTTCAGTGGAAGCTTCCGAATATAGAATTTATAATTTGATATGAACAGACTTAGACTGATTTTTAAATTTCTATTTGATAAAAACATACCATTGAAGGAAAAATGGTGGGTCATACTTCCATTAGCTTATATATTGAGCCCTGTGGATTTAATACCTGCTCCTATACTGGGATTCAGCATTATAGATGATGCGGTAATGTTTGTTTTCCTTCTGACTGTAGTAGCGGACAAAACAGCAAAGTATTACGGCTACAACGCAACAAATAAAGAAAACAATGAAAATATTGTTGAAAATGTAGAATATGAAATTGATGAAATCAATGGAGACGAGGATGAAAAGTAATCCTCGTTTTTTGTATGCATAACCACGACGATTATGACTCGGCCCAAATTCTTCGCCCGGCAGGGAGAAAGAATTTGCAGGTGAGTCAAAAGCGATAAGTTCCAGATTTGCATAAGCAGCAGCGAATTGGCAAATATGTGAACGAGATTGCGAATTTTTATAAAAATATCCAAAATATTAAAAAAAAGATAAAAAAATCTTTCTTTTTGCCGAATTTATTGTTAATATATAATTGGATTACTATAGGGAGGGAGCCTATGAACAATAATTATAAGATTATTCGTACTATATTTGAAAATGGGTTTCAAAGGGTTCTTGAATGCAAAAATGATGATGGAGACATATTCTACAGCAACGTAATAACTAGTCAAAAGGCTATCAATTTAGTAAATTTAGAAGAATTAAAAAACTTTTCTTCTAACATTGTTGAATGCTTCAACACTGAAGACCGCATATATATATACACAGAGCCGGTGAAAACAGAATACATAAGTCTGAGAGAAATAGCATCAAAGGGGCTTACGCTCAAGCAGCAGTTCAAGTTGTCTGAGAGTGTAATTTCACTTGCTCAGGGCATATTTAATATGACGGATGTGGTACAGCAGAAAATACTTGATATAGACAAGCTATATGCAGATGAGGATAACAACGTTATCGTTGACTTAAATCTGGTGTTTGAGCAGGAATATGACATTGCCGACAATGAAACGTTCAAAAGGCTCGGCAATATAATTCATTTTATTTTTTCAGGTTCCGAAATTGTAGATTACAATATTTCCGATGCTATTCCGCCGGATATATTGAAAATTATAGTCAGATGCCTCACCAGAGAGTATATTTTCCCTGAAGACGTGCGTACAGAAATGAAGAACTCACCTATATACTCCATGATTTTCAGCACGGACAGCCATACAGGGAAGATATCAGATGAATATGCGGCTTTAAAAAAAGTTGAAGCTAAGGACTCTGCGGAGCAGGAGAATGCAGATGCGGAGAACGTGCATGTTCAAGATGATTGTAGTCAGGATTCATCACCGATTTTTGATATTTACGTAAATGACAATCAGCCTGTGAAGCAAAGAACCAAGGCAAAAAAGCTTCTTACGAAAAAAGAAGCAGTACGGGCAGCTGTTTCTATACTTATTGTAGTGCTGATACTCTTTGCTGGAAACAAGCTTATTAAAAAGCTTTCTGACGGTAAAGAAGCAAACGCAAACAGCGGGAATAACAATTCACAGAATCAAATGCCTCCAGAAAACAACAACGGCGGGAACAACGGCTCCGGTGAAAGTCCGGATCCAGGCTCTGAAATAACAGATTCAACGGAAGTATATTTCAATGAAAGTCTTTTGACAAAGTTGGGGTATACAGGCAATAGGGCGGCTGTGGACAGCGATATTTATTTAGAGGGCAAAAGCTCGCTTATTGTGGCAAATGAGGGAGACGGAAAAGTAAAGGCATTGTTTGCTGCCGTAGATTTCATAGATGAAAAGTTTAATTATATGCTGAAAAGGCAAATAGGAATTGCGGTTAAGATGAAATCCGAAAATGATGCTGAGGCTCAGATAGTGCTTGAGGCAAGCAAGGGCGGTTCCCTGACATCCAACTTTCATACAAAGGTCAATGTTCATGACGATATATGGGAGCAGTTTACGGTTCCTATAAATGTGACCGATGCAGATTCCCTTAACATATATTTGGAATATGAAGGAAAGAACAGGATATGGATTGATGATATATACATAGATGTCATTAAATAGTATATATTTAAAGGGCGGTCGATGGACTTTGAGAATTGTCTTACCGAGCGTCCTTTAAAAATTCGTGGACGGTAAAAAAATTTAAGAAAAATTTAAAATAGCAGAACTTTTTTGTAATTATTTACGTCTTATTAGTGGACTGTATTTTAAAGAGGTGAAAAATGGAAATCATAAAAATGGAGAATATCTCCAAGCTCTATAAATCCGGGCAAATTGAGGTTCATGCATTGAAGAATATCACATTTTCAATAAAAGAAAAAGAATTTGTATCCATCATGGGGCCTTCGGGTTCGGGAAAATCCACGCTGCTGAATGTCATTGGCTGCCTTGACCATGCCACCAGCGGCTCATATGAACTTTCCGGAACCCTTGTTAATAAGCTTAACGATTCAAGAATGTCAGAAGTGAGAAATATGTTTATTGGATTTGTATTTCAGAACTTTCATTTGCTTCCGAGGATGAATGCCGTCAAAAATGTTGAAATTCCCTTGATTTATCGGGGAATGAACGATAAGATGAGGCGTGAGCTTGCGGAGTATGCGTTGGAGCAGGTAGGACTTAAGGACAGGATGCATCATCTCCCTTCCCAGATGTCGGGAGGTCAGCAGCAAAGGGTTGCAATAGCCAGAGCAATAGTGGGAAAACCGTCAATAATTCTGGCGGATGAACCTACGGGTGCATTGGATACAAAGACAGGTGATTTGATTATGGAGTTATTTGTTGACTTGAATAAGAAAAATTCAATGACTATTGTTCAGGTAACTCACGAAGAAGAAATAGCGGAATACGGCAGCAGAATTATCAGATTGGTAGATGGAGAAATAGTATCTGACGAAAGCAGTGGAGGTAAGTTAAATGTATAAAAAGGTGATTTCTATAGTAGTTGTTTTAGCAATAGTATTTACAGGAGGATATCTGACTGCAAAGCAGTTGGTTCCCGATTCGAAGAATGTTTCCGGAGCTCCCAGGTATGCAACAAAGGCTGTGGAAAGAGGAGATATAGTACAGGGTGTTAATATTACAGGTCAGCTTAACGGCAACTGGGGCGGCTCAATCGGGGCTCCCAAGCCTGATGGTGCCGTTGATTCCATCGACTATGTAATAGAGGAAATATTTGTTAAACCCAATCAGATGGTAAAAAAGGGAGATAACTTAATCCGATTGTCATCAAGTAACCTTGGAGATAAATTAGAGGAGATGTCTAACACAATCCAGACTAAGCAGGAAGAAATAGCCGAAAAAAACAAGGATGTAAAAAGCCGAATGGATACTCTTGAAAGCTTGCTGAACAGAAAGATCGGAGATATAAACCAGATTAATCCGTATGATGGAATTGTATTTTCAGCTCCTATAAGAGGAAGGCTTACGGAGTTAAATGTTGAAGAAGGCGAAAGACTTGAAGGCATTAACATCGCAACAATAGTTGATGACAGCAAGGTCAAGATACCGTTCAAGGTCAATACATATGAATATCCGAATATTCAGGTAGGGCAGAAGGTGCTCATACGTTATGGCAGAGAGGTTAAAAATCCACTTTCCGGAACTACGGAAGTACAGGTAGCTTTTGATGGTTTTTATACAGGAACGGTTAAGAAAATAAGCTCAAATGCCGTACCTAATTCAGATGGTTTAACATATGTTCATAACGGAATCATAGAAGCAGATAACCCGGGACTTGTGCAGCCGGGAATGGTTGCTTTCATCTACACGGAGCATGAAGGTATGCCAGCGACACCATTTATATATAACAGCAAGGTTGATTCCTTCGTAAACGAAAAGAAGGTGTCATATTCAAGAGGCGTAGGCTCAGATGCGAATATAGTTGCCACAGAGGTTTATGTTTCGTCCAATGAGTTTGTGGAAGAAGGCGAAATTATTGCAAGAATAGCCGGAAAAGATGTTGCCGAGAATATAAAGAATGATGTAGATGCAATCAAGAAGCTATATGAAGATATATCCAAAATTAATAAAGAAATAGAAGAAATTTATAAAAAAATTGACAAGGTATCAAATTTAACAACAAAGTTTATGGTTACATCTCCTTCTGACGGAATGGTTTCATATCTGATGTATAATGTGGGAGATGTAATAACCGGTGTAACCGACGGAAGCGACAGATGGTCAATACAGCTGATAGATATGTATAACACTGATGAAATGTTTGTTAACACCACCGTGAGTGATTTGGATGTATTGTACATAAGACAGGATGCCATGGTAACTGTAACAGTAGATGCACTTCCGGGAGAAGAATTTGAAGGAACTGTAATGGGTATGGACCAATATACAGACAGAGACGGAAAGACTGTTTACAACGTACAGATAAGGGTTGAAGGAAGAGAAGGTCTGCGCCCCGGTATGAATACAAACTGCTTTGTAAATTCCGGAGAATCGACGGGTACTCTGCTTATTCCTATAGAGGCTGTATTTGAAGAAAACGGAAGACAAAAAGTTGAGGTAATGAATGAAGCGGGCGAGGTTGAGGTTATTGAAATAGAAGCCGGTCTGATGAATGACAAATATGTTGAGGTGTTAAGCGGTCTGGAAGAAGGTCAGCAGGTTGTAACGGGAAGCACAAAGGACTTAATGCCGAGCCAGAAGGTTCCTGAGAATGATTCGCTGCTGCCAGGTACTAATTAATAGGGAGTGATGACAATGCAAGATAAAGGAAGAGTTTCATCTTCTCTTGTAAGAATGAAGTTTTCAGCCTTGATGGCATTTGACGGTATATCGTCCAATTTGCTGAGAACATTTCTTACGGTGCTTGGTATTTCCATCGGAGTTGCTGCGGTTATAAGCCTGATGGGTATAGGAGAAGGAGCGAGAAGATCTATTGTATCTCAGTTTGAGAGTCTTGGAGAAAATGTAATAGTTATTAAATCCAATTCGGATAAAATAAATTTCAGCGCTGAAGAAGCGGAGACATTGGCTGAGAGAGTTACAGGAATAGACTATGCCACACCGGTTGTGTATACAACAGATACTCCTATAAGATGGAGAAGAGACGAGAGCAAGATGAGCATAGTAGGGGTAAACCAGTCTTATCCGCAGATTAAGGACCATCCTCTCATGGCGGGAAATTTCTTTACATCACTGCATGTGAAGCAAAGAGCTCCTGTTGCAGTTCTTGGTTACAACGTGGCAAATAATCTGCTTAACGGAAGAAGTCCCGTAGGGCAGACTATGAAGATTAACGGTATAAACTATCGTATAGTTGGAGTTCTTACTGAAAAGGGCAAGGGCAAGGGGGATGGAATTGACGATAAAATAATAATCCCGTACACATCGGCCATGCAGATTGCAAACACAAAAAGCATTCTGGAAATGTGGGCAAAATCCAACGACGCGGAGGATGCTGAGCTTGCCATGGTTCAGCTTGGAAGAATATATAAAAGTAAAATATCAGGCACCGCAGTCCGTCCGAACAACGGTCAGAACGGTGAGAATCCCGGAGGAGAGGACGGAGGCGTGATAGAAGAGCCGATGCCGGAACCAATGCCTGAACCTGAACCGGAGGAGCCGGGAAAGGAAAATGTGTTTGAAAAAGGTGAAGAACCTCTTACAATCACGAGCTTGAACAATCTTGTCAAAGAAGCAGACCAGGCAAACAGAATAATGACAGTTCTTTTGGGCGGTATAGCAGCAGTGTCTCTGCTGGTAGGCGGTATAGGAATTATGAATATAATGCTTGTTGCCGTAACAGAAAGAACCAGTGAAATAGGTGTAAGAAGAGCTCTTGGAGCCAAACAGGAAGATTTGCTCATTCAGTTCCTGCTTGAGGCCGTATATGTAAGTATAATAGGCTGTGTTGTGGGTATTATCTTGGGAGCATGGGCAGTAACAATTGTATCTAAATATGGACTTTCCGCTGTGGTAAGTCTTGATTCAATAAGAATATCGGTATTTGTTGCCGTAACATCCGGACTGCTGTTCGGCGTGTATCCTGCAATAAACGCATCAAATCTGCCTCCTGTAGAAGCCTTAAAGAGACAGTAATTAACAGTAACAATAGAGGAGATTTTGAAATTTCAAAATCNNATAAAAAGCCTTACGGGAAAAAGCAAGGCAAGAAATATGGACCTTGTAATTGATTCTTTGGAAAAACCGCTTTTAAACCTGATTACATATACGGCTGTTTATTTAGGCATAATAGATTTTCCCTTTACGGCAGAAGTGCATTTATTTATAAATAAGCTTTACAGAACATGCATCATAATAATTGCGGCACAGTTCACACTTAGATTTGTTACCGCATATACCGACTGGCTAAGCGGGAATTTTGAAGATGTAAGCCAAGGAAGCAGGCTGCAAGTTACGCGAACTATGTTTCCGATATTGTCAAAGCTGATAAAAATAGTTATAGTAATAATTGCTGTTGTTGCGGTAGCGGTGGAATTTGACTTCCGGCAGCTCAGCAGTATTCTTGCGGGACTTGGAATAGGAGGCGCAGCACTGGCGCTGGCTTCTCAGGACCTCATGAAGAATTTTTTCGGGGGATTTGTTATTCTCACGGAAAAGACATTCAGCATAGGAGATTGGATAAGAATTGATTCCTTTGAAGGCACGGTGGAGGAGCTGGGGCTCAGAAGCACTAAAATCAGAACATTTAATAAAGAACTGGTAGTAGTGCCCAACTCAAGATTTGCCGACAGGGAGATAATGAATTCAAGCCTGCGGGAAAACAGGCGTGTAAACTTCATCTTAGGCGTATCCTACGGAACAGCCATAGATAAAATGGAGATATTGATTGACAGGATTAAGGATATGCTAAATTCACATCCTATGGTAAAGGAGGAGTCCGCAATTGTGATTTTTTCAAATTTTGGACCGTCTTCACTTGAGATATCTGTACATTATTATACAAATACATCAGTATATTCGGAGTATATGAGCACAATGAACGATGTGAATTTTAAAATAATGGAAATACTCAGCGGCGAGGGGATTGATTTTGATCTCCCGAGAATGAATATTTACATGAATGAGCGCAATTAGCGTATATTTGGAAGAAAATATTGGTAAAATAATGAGAGGATGGAGATAATTATGGATATAGCATTAAATATCGGATTGAAATACAAAGAAGAAAAAACAGTTACAATGAATGATACTGCGAAGGTTTTCGGAAGCGGTGCAGCTGAGGTATTTGCAACACCCATGATGATTGGACTTATGGAGGCAGCGGCTATGAATGCGGTTAAGAGCCATCTGCCGGAGGGGCACTCAACAGTGGGCATAAGTGTAAATATCAGGCATATGAGTGCTACGGCAGTCGGTAAAAAGGTATGGGCAATAGCGGAGCTAATTGAAACTGACAGAAAAAGACTTGTTTTTAAGGTTGAAGCATTTGATGAGGATAAAAAAATAGGAGAAGGAACACACGAAAGATTTATAATCGATGAGCAGAAATTCATGAGCAGTTTAAAATAATTTCATAAATTTGTTTACTTTACCTTGTTTTTTTAGTAAAATCAGAAAAAGGAGATGTGCGATGAAGTGCCCGAAATGCAATTATACAGACAGCAAGGTTGTTGACACAAGACCCACAGACGACGGTTTCAAAATAAGAAGACGAAGAGAATGCACTGAGTGTGGCTACAGATTCACAACCTATGAGAAAATAGAAGAAACACAGATAGTAGTTGTAAAGAGAGACGGAACGAGACAGGGTTACAACAGAGACAAAATTATCAACGGTCTCATACGTGCCTGCGATAAGCGTTCAGTCAGCCTCGAGCAAATTGAAGGAATAGCGGATAAGATTGAAAAGCAGCTTTTAAACACATTTCAAAACGAGGTATCCACGGAGGCAATAGGAGAGCTTGTAATGAATGAGCTTCAGACCGTGGATGATGTAGCATATGTTAGATTTGCTTCTGTTTACAGGAAGTTTAAGGATATAAATACATTCATGGATGAACTGAAGAAAATACTTGATGAAAGAAAAAAATAAGAGATAAAGGAGCATAATATGTATATAAATTATGATGTGCTTAACATAACAAACGGCAATACTAAAATGATAGATACCGAATTCGGGAGGATGCAGATTGACAAAATTACTGCAGGAAAGCTGAAGCTTTCAACAGGTAGAATAATAGCCACGGATCCTATTTTGATGTATGATGACGAATGCTATTCTCAACATGTTAAACCGGGCACATATGATGTATACATTTATATGGGTAGGATCGAGGGCAGGAAAAAGCAAACAGTGGTAGCTGAACTGAGGTTCAGCGATAGCCAGCCCGTAAAATGGGAAATGGCATTGCTTAAGGGGGAATCCTCCAAGGGATTCGGGCATGACGAATTCATGGGGTATGAGGTTGAAAACGGTCTTGGATGCTTCATGGATGAATTAGTTATGGAAAAGCTTGACGTAATGAGCGAGGAAGAGCTTGACAAATATGAGAAAAATGTAAGAGATACCGTCAAGAACAATGAATGCTCCTGCGGAGATATTCTTGCTGACAAGAAAACCGGCTGCAACATAATAGTTTTTGCAAGCGGCTGGAACGAAGGAACATTCCCTACATACTACGGCTTTGATAAAAACAACAAGCTCTCAAGGCTTGTGACTGATTTTATGGTTATTGAGAAATAGTATGACATAACCCCATTTTTCAGAGTGGTTTTCTCTGAAAAATGGTGGTAGGTCAACCGCAACGATTATGACTCGACCCAATTTCTTCGACCGGTAAGGAGGAAGAAATTGAAGGTGAGTCAAACGCAATGAGTTCCAGATTTATGCGAGTGGCAGCGAGTAAATAAATCTATGAACGAAACTGCGTTTCCCAAAGTATGCGACCGCAGGGAGCAAATACTTTTGTGAAGGTCGACTGCGCCAACTTATACACGCGAAGTTTTTAACGAAGAGATGTAAACTATTTGGACGATGAGGACGACAACCGTAACGAGCTACCAAAGCTTCTTTTTCTTAAAAATCCAAAGGCATACTGATAAAACTGCGAGACTGAGGAAGATTACAAATGCGTATCCATACTTCCATCTCAACTCAGGCATGGTTGAAAAATTCATTCCATACCATCCTACAATCAGTGTAAGTGGTGAGAAAACAGCCGTCAGCACGGTGAAAAGCTTCATGATTTTGTTCTGAGATATGTCCAGCTGAGCCTGATATGATTCTCTTGTCTGAGTTACATAGTCACGGAGGTTTCCTACCTTTCTGTTTAAGCGTTCAATTCTGTTAAATAAAATCACAAAATAGGCTTTCGACTTTTCATTTATTATTCCATTTTCATTTTCTGTTAAATCTTCCACAACATCTAAAAGAGGTTCATATTGCTTTTTTAAAAACAACAGTTTATTTTTTAACAGCACTATATCCTTTATGTAATCCTTTGTTTTACCCTCTAAAACATCTTCCTCAGCATCTGAAATTTCAGATTCTAAATTTGTAAGCATTGCATAGTCCTTGGATGTCATTTTATCAATGAGATTATAAAGTATTCTGTCGGTGCTTATACCTATTGAACCTCTGCATATCATGTCATCCAAAATTTCATTGAATATATCCTGATAATTTTTAGAGACAAATATCAGTGAGTTTTTTGTAAGATAAAAATTTAACTCGGATGTGAGGAACTTATCTTCATGAGATTTTATTATGTTAAGTATTCCGAAACTGTAGTTATCATAAACATCAAGTTTTGGCGCGTCTTCGTTATGAAGACAGTCATAAATTGTCTGATAGTTGAAATGAAATATTTCGTTCTTTTCCTTTATTTCTTCAGGAGTCATTATAATCCAGTAACTTGCGGAGCTGTCTGAAACAAATTCTTCAAATTCAGATTCCAGCATACAGTCATTTGAAATTTTATATACCTGCAATAGATTCACCTCGAATTAATCATAATATTATTATTTTAACAGCTTTACTGCAAATATCAAGGTGGCACTTGAAAAAATGTTAATTAGGTGATAAAATAAATAATCTAAAAAATATTTAAAGGACAATTATGAGAAGTAAAATTAACAAATATGATATTGCTTTAATCGCAGCTATAGTTGTAATAAATGTGGGTGTCTTGATTTATGGAGGCGTAAATGCCACAGAAAAGAGTAAGAAAACGGTATATGTATATTCGGACAACAAGCTTGCTGGAGAATATACATTGACTGATGACTATAAAAATGAGTTCAAAATTAACGGGGATACAGGATATAATACAATAAGGATAGAAGATGGAAAGGTGTGGATTTCAGATGCCACATGTCCGGATAAAATATGCCTGCATCAGGGAAAAATCGGAAGTGACGGAGAACTGATAGTATGCCTTCCAAACAGGCTGATGGTGCAGATAAAAGACAGTACAGACAAAGACGATTTGGACATCATAGTAAAATAGCATATAACGAAAGAGAGTATTATGAACAAATTACAGAGATATATTTTTTTGTCACTTATGACGGCAGGGGCATTGATAGTCAGCATAATAGAAAGAATGATACCCATGCCATACATCGCCCCCGGAGCAAATCTCGGGCTATCAAACATTGTTACATTATCCGTTATAGTTGTATTTGGATTTAAGGATGCATTGTTGGTTGTGGTCATCAGATGCATTTTATTAATGCTTGTGGCTACCAATCCAATTACATTCATATATAGCATAGTCAGTGGTATAATGAGTACAATTGTAATGAGCATAGGCTGCAAATATTTCAAAAAACTGAGCTTAATAGGTGTAAGCGTGCTGGGTGCAATGACGCACAACGCTTCGCAGATATCTGTGGCTGCAGTGCTTTTCAGTTCCTTAAATTTATATTATTATCTTCCCATACTGTCGTTTGTGAGCATATTTACAGGCTGCTTTGTGGGATACACATCTATCTTTGTAACAGAAAATTTAGACAAAACACTAATGAGGCTAAGAAGAGAGGAATAGTATGAGAAAAGGCGGAAACTCCATATATTTGATTCTTTTATTGCTTACATCCATAATAATAGGAACGATATTGGGCAAGGCGTTGTCCGGATATTTTCCATTGCTGAATTATGGAGAATCTATTGGATTTGGGCCGGCTACGCTGGATTTGAGCATATTCACGCTGACATTCGGATTCAGCGCAAATCTGACAGTTGCAGGAATAATTGGAATATTAATAGCAATAATAGCTTATAAGAAACTGTAAGGAAGTATTATGAAAAAAATAATATTGGCATCAAAATCTCCAAGACGAATTGAAATGCTTGGAAGGTATATAAATGATATAACAGTATTTTCTGCCGATGTGGATGAAGCTGTTCATGAAGGAGATTCACCTCAAACGTCGGTAATGAGAATTTCTCTGAAAAAAGCATTGGCTGCTTCAGACCAATGCAGTCAAAATGGCGTAATAATTGCTGCCGACACAGTGGTATATCTCAATAGGATAATGGGTAAACCAAAAGATTACAGAGAAGGCTTTGAAATGCTTAAGTCGCTTTCGGGAAAAACTCATGAAGTATACACCGGGATATCCATAATTGACTCCGAAACCGGGAAAAAAATAATCGACTATGAAAAAACATCAGTTGAATTCAATTGCCTGACAGATGAATTTATCATGAGATATCTGGATTTGGGAGAATACAGAGACAAGGCGGGAGCCTACGGCATACAGGGTTACGGTGAGCTTCTTATTAAAGAAATACACGGATGCTACAACAATGTAAAGGGCCTGCCGCTTACAAAACTTAATTGCTTGCTGACAAAACATTTTTCTCATAATTTGCTTTAGGGAGATACTTAATCATTGCATATTGGAGGTTAAAATGGACAATAATAATTACACCATAAAATCAATACCTGCGGATGACAGACCTCAGGAGAAGTTGCTTAAATATGGAGCTAATAACTTGTCTAACTCGGAACTTATTGCAGTAATATTAAGGACAGGAAGCAAGGATGAAAATGTAGTGATGCTTGCCCAACGCATTTTGAATGAAGATGGCAGGGGATTGAGGAATATAGCTGAAGGAACGCTGGATAAGTTTAAATCATTTAAGGGCATAAGTGACGTTAAGGCATCTCAGCTCATGGCTTTGGCAGAGCTGAGCAAAAGAATAAGCACCCTGAAGCTTGAGAAAATAAAAATCTCATCTCCAGGTGATGCAGCTATGTTCTTAATGGAGGAAATGCGCTATTACAAGAAAGAATATTTTAAAATAATCTTGCTTGATACCAAAAATAATATTAAGAAAATTTCTGAGATTTCTGTCGGGAGTCTTAATTCATCAATTGTTCATCCAAGAGAGGTGTTTTCCGAAGCTGTTGCAAATTCGGCATCCTCTGTAATATTGGTGCACAATCATCCCAGCGGAGAATCTGAGCCCAGCCGTGAGGACATTTCATTGACAAACAGGCTTGACGAATGCGGCAAAATTTTAGGAATAAAAATACTTGATCACATAATAATCGGTGACGGGGTATTTTACAGCTTTAAAGAAGAAGGATTACTTTAATGAATTAGGAAAGGGAAAAAATATGGGATTCTTTGATATATTTACACAAAAAATTGGTATTGACCTTGGTACATCAAATACATTAATATATGTCGGAAACAAAGGGATAATAGTAAATGAGCCGTCAGTTGTGGCTCTGAACGTAAACTCAAATGAGGTGTGCGCAGTGGGAGAATCTGCAAAAGCAATGCTTGACAGGACCCCGAAGACTATCAGGGCAATAAGGCCTCTTCAGAACGGAGTTATTGCAGATTTTGAAATTACTCGGGCAATGATTAAATATTTCATTGAGAAGGCCCTGAATCACAGGAGATTTATAAAATCAAACATCGTAATTTGTGTCCCGGTGGGTGTTACCTCAATTGAAAGAAGAGCGGTTGAAGAGGTAGCTTATGATGCAGGAGCAAAAAAGGTGAGGCTTATAGAAGAGCCAATGGCCGCTGCCATAGGCGCAGGGCTCAATGTTGATGAACCTGTTGGAAATATGATTGTGGATATCGGAGGAGGAACTACCGAAATAGCTGTAATATCATTGGGAGGAATAGTTGCATCCGACTCATTGAGAATTGCGGGAGATGATCTGGACATAAACATCAGAGATTACATCAAGCTTAAATATAAAATGGAAATAGGAATTGTCAGTGCTGAAAAAATTAAGATGACAATAGGAAATGCAAGCAAGAGATTTTATTTATCAGGCGCTTCTGAAGGTGAAAATCCTCCGCAGGAAATGCAGATAAGAGGGAGAGATATAGTTTCAGGATTGCCACTGAATATGACTGTAACCAGCGACGAAATAAGAGAGGCAACTATTGAAACGGTCAACAACATTGTGAATGCCATTAAAAGAGTTTTGGAAAAAACACCTCCGGAGCTTTCATCGGACATTTATGCCAATGGAATTTACTTATCTGGAGGAGGAGCTTTGCTTAAAGGACTTGATATATTCATTGAAAAAGAAACAGGATTGAAGGTATATATTGCAGAGAATCCGCTGAACAGCGTTGTTATGGGCGCAGGTAAAATATGTGAATCTCTGTAGGTGAACATATGGAATTTATTAAGAAATACTTTAAAAGAATATTATTTTATCTTACAATTTTTATACTTATAGTCTTAATTGGTCTATCCTCTATCGGAAGAGTGGGGGGGACTAATTTAGGTTTTTTTGGAGGCATGGTTGCAGGTCTGCAGAAGGTAGTATTCAATACGGGACAGACTGTGACAAATTCCTTTTACTCAATTCAGGATATAGTGAGAATGAGAGAAGAGAACAACCTGCTTACGGATACGGTTCACGAGTTAAAGGAGCAGGTAAGGATTTTGGAAAATATAGTAAACAAATCTCAGGCGTTGGAAACAGAATATGAAATGAAAAAAAATCTTGACTTTAATCATGTGGTCGGACAAGTCATTGCGCTTGACGATTCAAATTGGTTCAGCAGATTTACAATAGACAAGGGTGAAAAGGACGGAGTAAAGAAAAACGATATAGTTATAAGTGCTGTTGAAACAAGCAAGGGAGTTGTACAGATTGGTCTTGTGGGAGTTATCACGGAATCGTCCTCTACTTGGGCCAAGGCTGTTACTATATTGGATGAAAACTGTAAAATAAGCTTCAGAGATATAAATAATGATGAAAGCGGAATAATGCAGGGCAGCATTGACGGTACGGTAACTGGATATTTTTTTAACAGCAAGGCGGAAGCAGCTGTCGGTGATTCTTTGGTGACATCAGGTATAGGCGAAATTTATATTTCCGATTTATATATAGGGGATGTAAAGGAAGTGGTGGCTACAACAGATGCATCCACACGGAGAATTGTAATAGAGCCATCTGTTGATTTCACAAAGTTAAACAGAGTGTATGTGCTGAAGGTAGACAGGGAGTAACAGGATAATCGAAAGGTAGTAAATATGAAAAGATTTGGATTAATGGCCTCTATGATTGTTACAGGTTTTGTTATTCAGACATCATTGCTTGGTTTTTTTAATATATTTGGAGCCATACCAAATATTCCTCTTATGCTGGTCGTTATATTTTCAATGATGAGTGACGGTGTAACAGGCGGAATATTAGGCATTATGACAGGGGTATTGTATGATACCATGATTTATGATGTGTTTGGTATACATACGGTTATTTTTTTTGTAATTGGTGCACTGATAGGAAACTACAGCGAGTACATGCTGAGAGAAAATAGTGCTTCATATGCTGTTGTCACAGCCATATCAACGGCTGTAATGCATTTTCTCATGTATTTGATTTTATTTTTCCTCAGATACAAAGTCGGAAATGCAGGAGGTATTCTTTATGGTATTGTTATTGAAATACTATTGAATACGGTTTTGGTTATTTTTTTACTGAAAGTCGTAATCAGGGTATTTAATAAGCTTAATGTTAAATAGAGAGGTGTAAAATGAGCCTGCCAAAATTTTTAAAAAACAGATACAATATTTTATACATTGTTATAGTCTTCATGCTGTGTGTGCTTGGATTCAGGATGGCTGTGCTGACCATCGTGGAAGGTGAGGAATATAGAGCTGCTGCTGATATTAAGAAAATCAAGGATATTCCTGTAAAGGCGCCAAGAGGTAAGATATTAGACAGAAACGGTGTACTTCTTGCAGACAATGTATCAAGCTTTACAGTGCAAATGTTTAAAGATGAAATAAATCCGAAAAAATTTAACGACATATCATATGTCCTGTCCAAGATACTTGATGATAACGGTGAAAGACCAATAGATGAATTTCCTATAGAGCTGGATACTTTTGATTATATAGATGAGAGTATAGAAAAGGTATACAGAATAAACGAGAGTCCTGAGAGTCAGGTTTCAACCGATGTGACAGAAGCTGTTTCCTATGTTACGGCAGAAGAAAAAGTAATTCAGGCAGTTAAGAACAATGTGGACGAATGGCTTAATTTTGCTACGGAAATATACGGGAAAGAATTCAATGTAAAAAAAAGAGCCTTGGACATTCTTAAGAGAGATGTTGAGCTGCCCATCAGACTTGAAAACAACCAGTTCGTCTTTGATATTTCCGAAATGGAGAATAAGGATGAAGGCACAGACAGCATTCCTGAAAATAGTGCAGTGCAGCCTTCAGACATCCAGACTGTCACAGATGGCGGGGAGACTGTTGAATCGAAAGAGGATCCAATAAAAAAATGGCTTTCAGAAAATGGCTTCAATGAAAAATTAGGTCCTGAGCAAGTTGTTGCTAAGCAGCTTGTTAAAAATAACAAGTATCTTTCCGGCTTGTTTTCAAATTCCAAGGTAAGAAAGCTGTCCTACGATTTCATAATGTCTAAGGGGCTTGAATCAAATATAAAATTGGTAGAATATTCATTTGTCCAGGATGAATATTTTAAAAATGTAAAAAGAACCCTTAACGCGAACCATGAGGAAATAACCATGTCTTCATCGGCGAAGGATGATTTTGTGCTGCTTACAATGAAATATTCTCTTGACAGCCTGCTACAAAAGGTATATGGGTCTGAAACAAAAATTATTCCCGGAGCAATGCTCATTGAAAGGCTTAAGGACATATATCCGGACCTGCCCGTACAATTTGTTGAGGACAACGGATCTGGAAGTTTTGAGTTTATAGATGCAGACTTAAAGGAAAAATATTTAAGCCGTAACAATATGGAGCAAGATACGGAGCCCTACAGCTTTATAAAGCAGCTTTCATTTAAAAACTATGAGCTGCTTAAAAACCTGATANNTCGAAAATCCTTCTATCTCAATTTCAGAATGGGAATATGCCCCTGTGCGAGACAAAAAAAACTGGATAGAAAAAAATCTTAAGCCTGAGTCTAAGGATAAGCATACGGATTACACAGCTGAAGAAGCCTTTAACATGCTGAGAAAAACGCTGGAAATAAGCGAAGAAATAAATGACTACGAAATGAGAAATATGATGGTTATCCGTGAGAGATACAACAAAACAAGCTATCTCTCTTACCATCCTGTGGACATTTGCTACAGCATATCTGAAAAATCTGTTGCAATGATTTCTGAGCGTTCGCATGAGCTTACCGGCATAAGTGTGGAAATTGAACCTTTGAGATATTATCCTCAGGACGACGTTGCGGCACATGCCATAGGATATCTGGGGAAAATTGCACAGGATTATGAAATTCAGGATTATATTGTGGGAAAGGGATATAGTCCCGATGATATAATAGGAAAAACCGGACTTGAGGAGAAGTTTGAGGATTATTTAAGAGGGGAAAAGGGAAAGAAGACAGTTGAGGTAAATAATGTTGGCAGGACTATACGTTCTATTTCAAACCAGGCACCTGTTCCCGGAGACTATTTGTATCTGACCATAGACTCAAGGCTACAGAAAGCTGCACAGGATGCATTGAAGAAGGGATTGGAGCAGATACAAATCGGAGGAACCTTTGAAAGTAAGTGGGGTAATTTTGTGTTCAAGGATAAATATGAGAATGCGAAATCCGGAGCGCTGGTTGTGCTTGATGTTAAAACAGGGGAAGTTCTTGCTATGGCAAATTATCCTTCATATGATTTAAACATGTTTGCTACAGGGATATCTCAGGAGGATTGGAACAGCCTTCTGAGCGATTCAAAAAATCCTCTTGCACCGAGGCCGCTTTACAACATAGCCATGCTTTCGGCAATTCAGCCGGGTTCCACCTTCAAGATGATTACATCTCTGGCAGCACTGGAAAAGGGAGTAAATCCAAATACAACAGTTTATTGTGCGGGCACTATGAAGGTAGGAGACAGAAATTTCAGCTGCTGGATTTACAACATGTTCGGCGGTTCTCATGGAAAGCAAACCATGTATGAAGCAATAATGAATTCTTGCAACTTCTACTATTACACCACGGTCTTGGGTGAGAATCTGGCAACACACCAGCCTCACACTGTTAAAGTCAGTGCTGAAGAAATTATAGAAATGGCAAAAAAATTCGGGCTTGATTCCAAAACCGGAATTGAGATAGATATTCCGCAGGAGGCATCAGGCGGGGTCCCAAGCATTGATGGAAAGAAAATAAACATAAGGGTATATCTCAGGATGTTCCTTGAAGCAAATATAGAGAAATATTTAGAAGACGGTTTTAAGATTGATGCAGGCATGAAGAATGAAATAGTTGAAGAAATAGTAAGCTGGGTGGACAGAGAGGAACCACTTACGAGAGGAGAGGTTTACGAAGGTTTGAGTGCTCTAAGGCTTCTTCCGGACCGAGCAAATGACTATAATGTTCCGCTGGTTGATATTATTAAATATTCATACTTAAATCAGGCATTCTGGAATGTAGGAGATAATTTAAACATAAGTATTGGTCAGGGAAATAATGCCTATACTACAATGCAGATGGCTAATTACATCGCTTCTATCGCCAACGGTGGATATAGAAGGAACGTGAGCATAGTCAAGGAAATAAAAACATATGACGGAAAGCCCACTGACTATAAGCCATTAAGGAAATCCGAGGCTATTGAGCTGTCAAACTATGAATATTTAGATGTTGTTAAGAAAGGAATGAAACTTGTTTCGCTGGATGATGCAGCAAAGCCATATGCAAATTTTCCGATTGAAGTAGGAAGCAAGACGGGAACAGCTCAGAATCAGGGGACAAATCCTGATACAGGCAAGCCATACGATGATTTTGCATGGTATGTGGCATTTGCTCCCTACGATGATCCGCAGATTGCAGTAGCATGCGTACTTTTTGAAGGAGGGTCGGGACGTTATCCGATTCCTATCGTAAGAGAAGTTATAGGAGAGTATTTAACATTGAGCGGCCAGGAGTAATGTACCGCTGTGGAGGTTTTATGGGAAAGATTGTATTGGTTGGATCACAGAAAAGAGATATAGGGAAGACTGTTGTTTGTATTAAAACGGGAGTAAGCTTGTCGGACGCAGGCAGCAAGGTGCTGCTTGTCGACCTGTCCGCCGGTAAGAAGAAAATCTCCGAATATCTTAATGTCAATGAAGATATTATTTATGACATTAAGGATGTTATGGACTCGACCTGCACCTTAGAACAGGCGGCAATTGAAATAAAAGAAAATTTATGGCTGCTTCCGTATCCAAGAATTGTTGATAAATTAAATGACGTAAGTATAGAAGAATTCAAAAAATTGGTTGAATCAGCTTTAGGCGCATATGACGTTATTATTGTCGATATAGACAAAATTTCAATGAGTTTTGTTGACTTTGAAACAGTGAATGCTGTTGTAACGGTTAACAACAATGACTTTTCATGCATAAGGGAAATCAATGCGGATAAGCAGATTGCCCGTAAGTTTGGTTTAAAGGATATCCATATTATATTGAATAAATATAACAAGAAGAAGGCATCAAGAGGTATTATGCTTAATTCAAAGGATATTAAGAAAATGACGGAAATGGATGTAACCTTCATTATTGAAGATATTGCCGCATATGGAAATGCCGATTGCGAATTCATGCTGAGCAGCATGGAAAATTCCTTTAATAATACAATAAAAAATTTTTCAAGTTTAATCCACAGCCGTCTTTAAGATATGGCCTGATTCATGTGGCTTTTAGAAAGGCATTCATATTTTTTATATGAATGAAGAGGATAAAGTGATACTGAAAGAAATAAATTACGGACGAATATTAAATGAGATGTTTGACGATCTTGCAATAGTGGACAAGGATGGCAGGATGATATATGTCACTAACGGGTTTGAGGAAAAATACAATGTAAAGAAAAAGTATGTAATAGGACGCAGCATCACCGAATTGGAAAAACAGAAAATTCTGAATCCTTCAGTTGCCAAAAAAGTTTTTGATACTGGAAAAAAGGTGATTATGTCTCACAAAAATAAAAAGGGCGACTATCTTATTATTAATGGTGTCCCCATATATAATAACAATGGCAGTATTCAATATGTGGTAAGCTATTCTATTCCAAGTGATGAAATTAAAAGTTTGCAGACAGAAAGGGACAAACTCCTTGAGAAATTGGAAGAATATCAACAGGCATTGACTCATTTGCAGGATTATTTAAAACAAGATATGACTAGTTTAATGGGAGCAAAAATAACATTTGAGATTATAAAAAAGATAAAATCATATGATGTAAGTGTATTGTTTACAGGAGAATCGGGTGTTGGAAAAACCACATTTGCAAAATTTTTACACGAAAACAGTCCAAGGGCTGAAGGACCTTTTGTAGAAATAAGCTGCGGTGCAATACCTGAAAACTTGTTGGAAAGTGAGTTGTTTGGCTATAAAAAGGGAGCATTCACCGGAGCAAGCCATGAAGGGAAAATGGGACTTATTCAAACGGCTAATCAGGGCACATTATTCCTTGATGAGATTGGTGAGCTTCCATTAAAGCTTCAGGTAAAGCTTCTCAAGGCATTGCAGAAGAAAACAATAATACCGTTGGGAGATACTAAAGAAATTGAAGTTGATTTCCGGTTGATTACAGCTACAAATAAGGATTTGAAAAAGATGGTTGAAGAAGGCACCTTCAGAGAAGATTTATTCTATAGAATTAACGTGGTAACAATTGATATTCCGCCTTTACGACAAAGAACAGAAGATTGTGTTGTTTTGATTAAATATTTTACGGATAAATTTAACTTGAAATATGATATGAAAAAAAGAATAGATGGTACTGCTGTGAAAAGATTATGCCGTTATCCATGGCCCGGAAATATCAGAGAACTGGAAAATACAATTGAAAGGTTAATTCTTATGGGTGATGAAGATATTATTACAATAAATAATTTGCCGGATAATATAAAGGATGAACAAAAGCATACATATTCAAGTTTTGACTGCGGAAAAGGAACTCTTCCTGAGATGATGAAAGAATATGAGAAGTCTATTATAAAAAGAGCAGTCAAAGAACATAAAACGTCGGTGGAAGTGGCAAAACAATTAGGTATTAGCCAACCAACCGCAGCGAGAAAAATCAAAGAATATACTAATGAAGACTTATAAAGGGAAAATATATAACATTAATATTCACATATGAATATAGTATTCATATGTGAATATTTTTTTTGTTGCAATTTTAGATATAAACTACATATATATTGCAATTTAGACTTTTTTTAATTGGCACAAAAATTGCTTCTTATTGAATTTAAGAAAAAAGGAGGATATACATGGAGGAAATTAAGGTATTAGTAATTAATGATGAAGGAGGAAATATTCAGCTTGAGAAAGATATTATAGCAGAAGCTCTTGAGGGAAAAAAGGATATATTGACAATTAAATATGTTTCTGCAAACGATATCGTATCAATTGAAAAAGAGCTGCCGGAAGCAGATGCTGTAATATCTGTGTACACTAAATTTGATAGAAAAACATTAGAGCAAATGAAGAAATGCAAGATTATCGCAACGCAGACCATAGGCGTAAATACCATTGATTTGGATGCTGCAACAGATATGGGAATCTGTATAACCAATGTTCCTGATTATTGTGTTGAGGAGGTTGCATTACATACCGTTGCCCTGGCTTTGGCTTGTGTGAGGAAAATTACAATTTATAACAAGATTGCAAGAAATAAAATTTGGAATGTGGATGATATTTATGAATATGGTCAGATACATCGCCTGCAGGACAGAGTTTATGGTTTAGTGTCTTTTGGCAATATTGCAAAGCGTGTTGCTGAATTGATGAAAGTGTTTGGAATGAAGGTCATGGCTTTTGATCCGTTTTTGGATAAAGATATCTTTAAGGAATACGGAGTGCAAGAAGCCGAAAGCTTGGAAGAATTATTTGCATCCTGCAATATAATTTCACTGCATACACCGTTGACGCCAAAGACTGAGGGCATGATTGATATTAATCTCTTTAAGAGAATGCCAAGGGGCAGTATCCTGATAAACACCTCAAGAGGAGGAATAATCAAAGAAGATGATTTGTACAGCGCTTTGAGGGAAGGTGTATTAGATTCAGCGGGAGTAGATGTAATAATTGATGAAGCTGAATTTGAAAGTTCTTTGTATGAGCTTGATAATGTCATTATTACACCGCATGTAGCTTATTATTCGGAGGAGGCCTTAATCGAATGCAGGCGTAAGGCAGCAGAACAAATAGGAGATGCAATAGGGAGAGGCATTACACCACAATATCTGGTAAACAAAGCTGTAAGTGATAAAGCAAAAGCAATATTATCATAATTAGATGGAGGAAAAGAAAGGTGAAACATAAATTTATTGCAAAGAGGTATTGGAAAGATCAAAGTACAGCCATGGGGCAATCTGATGTCATAGCAAAATCTTTTAATGACGTTATCAATTTAAGTCTGGGAGATCCTGATTTAATTACACACAGTATAATAATAGACAATGCTTTTGCTGATGCTAAAGCGGGACATACAAAATATACTGATTTTCGCGGAGACCCTGAATTGCGACAGGAGATAATTAACTACTACAGAGAAGAGTATGCTATAGATGTAAATGATGAGGAAGTATTTGTCTGTGCATCTGCATGTCTTGGAATGTACTTAGCTTTAGAAGCAATTGTTGATGATGGTGATGAAGTCATTTTGCAGGCTCCGTATTTTACGCCATATCCGCAACAGGTAGTATTAGCAAGAGGAATTCCTGTTGAATTACCTACTTATGAAGAAGAGGATTTTCAAATCAATATAGAGAGATTAGAAGGCTTAATAACTGAAAGAACAAAAGCATTGGTTATTAACTCACCAAGCAATCCTACCGGCAATTGTTTAACTGTTGAGGTTATGGAAAAAATCGCACAAATTGCAGTTAAATATGATTTGATTGTAATTGCCGATGACATTTATACATCCTTTAGCTACCAGAATGCATTTGTGCCGTTTGCCAGCCTTCCGGGCATGAAGGAAAGAACAATCATCCTTAACTCTTTCTCAAAGAATTTTACTATGACAGGATGGAGAATAGGAAATATAATTGCACCTGACTACATTATAAAAACTATGCAGCAGATTAATGAAAATGTAGTTTTCACGGCGCCGTCAATTTCACAAAGAGCTGCAATTTATGCTTTGAGAAACCGTCATGAAATTCAGCCTCCTATGATTGAGGAATACAGAAAAAGAATGTTTTATGCTGCTGAGCGTATTAATCGGATTCCAAAGCTTTCTGTTATATATCCACCAAAAGGAAGCTTCTATTTGTTTATGAATATAAAGGGAACAGGGCTATCAAGTGCTGAGGCCGCAGATTTGATTTTAAGAGAAGCGCATGTAGTGATGCTGCCGGGTGATGCTTTTGGAGCTTGCGGAGAAGGGTATATTCGTATTGCCTGCACTGTTAATGTTAAAAAAATGAAAGAAGCATTTGACAGAATTGAAAAAATCAGTTTATTTAATTAATGAAAGGAGCTTAAGGATGAAAGAAATAAAAAACAATAATAATGATGAAAAATTAAATGCAGAAAATTCTACTGAAGGAATTAAAACTGCAAAACTTGAACCTGCAGATTTGAAAAGCATAATGAAATTTATCCTTGCTTCCGCAATCGGAGGATTTCTTTTCCTTGTACCAATTCCATACGGAACAACATTTACTATTCCTATAGGCATAGTTATTAATTGGGTATCAGATTTGCTTCAGCTTGAAACTATTGATATCGCCAGCTTATTAGTATTAGTATTCATTACCTTCTCATCAATTATGACAGTAATAAATATGATTTTCAAGCCGGCATTCATTCAGGAAAATGAAGATATGAAAAAGTTGTTTTCCCCGTCACCGCTGTATTTATTAAGCAGATTTATCGGGTTAATTATAATATATATGGTATATTTTAATTTTGGACCCGAATTTATTAAATCAGGTGCTACAGGAGGCTCAATGTTAGCTGTTTCAACTACATTGGTATCTGTTGTACTTTGCATTGCATTTTTAATGCCTTTACTTACCGATTTTGGTATTATGGAATTCGTAGGTATTTTAGTCAGAAATGTAGTACGTCCTCTGTTTACTGTTCCGGGACGTTCTGCCATTGATTTGATGACCTCATGGCTGGGAGCGTCTAATGCTGCGGCAATCCTGACTACGCGCCAATATGAGACGGGATATTACAGTGCCAGGGAAGCAGCGACAATTTCCATGAACTTTTCTTTTGTATCTATACCGTTCTGTTTTGTAATTGCTAAGCTTATCGGTGTGGATAGTAAATTTACCGTGTTCTATTTGATAAGCCTCTTGGGTGGTATTGTTTTAGCCATGATTTTACCTCGAATTCCACCTCTGTCAAAACTTCCTGACACTTATGATGAAATTGCAGGAAAGCAAATTGATGAAGAAATACCCGAAGGTATTTCCAAGATTAAATGGGGTCTTAACTTAGCCGGGCATAGAGCTAAGGAATCAACATTGATGGACGTAGGGAAATCAGGACTTCTTGTATATTCCAGCATGTTCCTGGATTTGATTCCGATTGTTATGGCGTGGGGAACCATAGTGTTGATTTTGGTAGAATTTACACCGGTTTTTGATATTATATCAATTCCGTTCGGCTGGTATATAAACCTGATGGGAATAGAGGGGGCCAAGGAAATTGCACCGACAGCCTTAGTTGGTTTTGCTGATATGTATATACCGCCTTTAATGTTAGCAAATTTTCCGATTGAGCGAACAAGGTTTATAATGGGAGCAGTATCATTACTGCAGATTATCTACATGACAGAAGTCGGACTGATAGTATTAAAATCAAGAGTTCCTGTAAATGTAAAGCATTTATTCATTGTTTTCCTTGAAAGAACAATTATTGCAATTCCCATAGTTACATTGCTCACAAATTTACTTGTTAAATTCTAAATGCTATTAAAATAATAATCTAATTATTAAAGCAGTATTCGGCAAGCTAATGTCGAATACTGCTTTTAATGTTCTTTTAATTATATTCCGGGATTTACAATTTCCATATTTATTACTGTCCATCCATTTGCACGAACTTCCTGATTTACGGATTTAAAGCCTACTTTTTCGTAGCATCTTATTGCAGGTTTATTGAAATCGAATACGGACAACAATACTTTATTAATGTGAAAATCGTTAAAGGCAATGGAAAGGAATTTTTCTAAAGCTTCAGAGCCATACCCCTTACCGGCTAATTCGGGATTTAGCAAATATCTTCCGATTTTACCTGTCTTAGCCTCTGTGTCTATCCACATGAGTTCAATAGTTCCTATCATATCGTTATCAAGGATTATTTTATACATTCTACAGCCTGATGAAGTCTCAGATTCAATTCTATCGATGATTTGCTTTTCAGAAAGAGGATATTTGTAACCAATACCTGCCCATTGGAGTAAAAAGTCAGCTGTTTTGTTTTCATTCCACTTAACGATACACACCGCATCTGTTTTTTCTAAAGGCAGTATTTTTAGCATATTCGTATCCATAATAAATTCTCCATTTCAAGTTCTGATTATTGTTCTGTTAGGTTATATAAATTTGCTTAATATAATTTTTTATCGTTATTAAAAATTATATTATATTTACTGCTATAACTCCACATAATTTTATAACTTTTCTGTGTTATTGCAATAGGGCTTTAAAATATAAGGGGAATAATTATCCTAAAGGAAGGAATGCTTATGTATGTCCGAAAATAAATATTTATAAGGACATATATTTTGTAATAAAGCTTGTAACATTTTAATAATATGTATGGAGGGGGTGGAGATATGAATAAGATAACAAAAAAAAGATTCAATATAAAAAGAAAAGATCAATTTAATAAAAGATTAGCATTTCAAATTATTTTCAGTATATTGCTTGTGGCTGCAGTAATTGTAACCAAGCAGCTGAATAATGATTTTTCCAAACACTTTTTAAATGCGGCAGATGTAAAAATGAGTGAAAGTATCAAGACTGATGAAGCGAAGCTTTCCATTAAAGAGTTTTTCGCCGATATAAAGGGCAAGATACTGCCGGAGAAGAAATCCGAATATGTCGCCCCTGTTAGCGGGAAGATATATCAGGAGTATGGCTTAAATAAAACAGGAGAATCTTCATATTACAATCACGGCTTGGATATAATCTCAAATACTCAGTCGATACGGTCTGTTTCCGACGGAAAGGTAGCAAAGGTAGGAAGCAACGAAAAGCTGCTGAATTATATAATAGTTGAAAATGACGGAAAGTTGTTTGTTTATGGAAAAATTGAGGAGGCCTTTGTAGATGAAGGTGACAAAATTTCCGGCGGTGATATCATTGGAACACTGAATACCGAAAATATGCTGCTCCATATTGAGGTCTGGGAAAACGGTGAGTCTATGAATCCTTCTAAGCTGTTCGATATGAATGAATGATGGGTAATGCTTATAATAATCGCTCTTGTAGTCCATGAAGCGGCACATTTGATTGCCGCTTTTATTTTGAACATAAAGTTAGATAAGGTTAAAATTACTCCCTTTGGCTTTAATCTCAATGCTGATCTGGAAAACATAGGATTTATAAGCAAGCTGGTTTTATTTTTTGCCGGTCCTGCCGCTAATTTATGTTTGTATGTAATATTTAGAATTGCAGGGCACTCAAGATTTGCCGACGCTAATGCATTGCTTGCAATTATCAACATGGTACCGGTGGTTCCTCTTGACGGAGGAAATATCTGCAGGTCTGTGCTGGAAATATTTTTAGATATGAAGACCGTATGCCGATATATGATAATGACAAACACATTTTTCATAACATGCTTTCTTACAATCATACATATTCAGGGCAATTATCTTTATTTTTTGCTCATTGTTATGGCATTGAAAGGAATACTCGAAGAAAACCGTTCTCTGATAGAAAAAAATATAAAAAGGAAGTTTAATCTGATTAAATATAAGAGGAAATAATGTTTTTGGCTTTTCTTATAGCAAATTAATGAAATGCAGCCGTATATTTTTTAAATGATAAAAAAGTCATGCTAAAAAAGCTGATTTTGTAAAAAAAATATTGAAAAAATTCAAATATAGGTTATAATAGAATTACATTTGTAAATGAGAATTTATAAATGCCTCTTAAATTTTTTGCCTCAAGCCGTGGGAGACCACGGCTTGCCCTTTTTGCGTGACTTAACCCTACCGCTTAATGACCTACACAGAAAATACCACCACCAACACACAGGCTATAAATATAATAATAAGAATATTTTCCTTTATAAAGTTCAGCATTATATCCCCCCGCTAACAGTATATGCCGTAAACTTATAATTGATAAGTTAAGAAAATAAGAACAGTATTAATACGGAGTGCATAAACTGGAATAGAACAAAAGTAAGAACGGAGGTTTATATGCCTACAGTATATTTAAGTCCATCAACACAGGAATATAATCAGTATGTAACGGGTAGCGGAAGTGAAGAATATTTTATGAACTTGATTGCAGATGCCATGATTCCTTATTTAGAGCAGTTTGGCATAAGCTATTACAGAAATACACCGGATATGACGGCAGGTTCATCATTGAGGGATTCGAATTCAAAAAATGTTGATTTTCATATTGCAATACATTCAAATGCTTCAGGACCTGGTCAGGAAGGAAGAAACAGAGGAGTAGTAATCTTTTATTATCCCGGAAGTTCAAGCGGTCAAAGAATGGCAGATATAATGGCCGAAAATTTCAAACAAATATATCCATTGCCTGATTTGGTAAGGACAGTGCCAACCACATCCCTTGGTGAGGTGGCAAGAACCACGGCACCTTCAGTACTGATCGAGGTTGCCTATCACGACAACTATGATGATGCAATGTGGATAGAAAATAATATTGACCTTATTGGAAGAACATTGGCTGATTCAATCAATGAATATTTCAGCACAGCCGGACAGATACCGGGACAGCCGTCTACCGGTCAACCTGTGCCAACCGGAAGAACCGGAAGGGTTACATTGACCAGCGGGTATTTAAACATAAGAAATGGCCCTTCAACAGAGGCGCCTGTCATAGGAATGGCACCAAACGGAGCTGTTGTAAATATAATAGAGCAGGTAGGGGATTGGTACAGAATAAATTACAACGGAATAGACGGATATGTCAGCGGACAATATATAACAGCTCAATAAGTCGATAATATAACGGAAACAGGCGGTATCTCAATTGCGATAAAACGATTGTATACCGCCTGTTTTCAGTGAGTTATATTTAGGAAAACGAAGTCAGCAGAAGTGATGAGGTTCATTCAATATATTCCATAATTTTCATGTAAAAAAACTCTTTACAAAAGCCTGTACATCACATATAATGATAAAGCAGTTCGCGGTCGTGGCGGAACGGCAGACGCACTAGCTTGAGGGGCTAGCGAATGTATATTCGTGGGGGTTCAAATCCCCCCGACCGCATAAATATAATTACAAAGGAATTGATTGCTATGCAGTCAATTTTTTTGTATATTTTTATGAGGTAGAAAATCAAAAATAATTATGCCATGTGTATTTTATTTTTAATTTTTAATCCGATATATAATATATAGTAATAATGCTTATTTTTAAAGGACTGGAGGAATTTATAAAAGCAGATTTTTTATGGAATCATGAAAGGCTCATTGGGATGATTTAAAATGGCGGGAAATATATTAGGAGGTATTTTCATGAAATCCATTAAATTGAGATTAATATCAATATTCACACTTGTTATACTCGTTGTAACAGCAGCAATTGGGGGTATAACGCTAAGCATAGTAAGCAAAAATTCATTAAAAGATGCTTATGGAGCTTTGGAATTGACGGTTCAGACAGAAGCTAAATATATTGCTTCAAGAATTAGCGCAGAATTAAAATATGTGGATGCTCTTGCGCAAAATTCAATTATTGCGGATGAGTCGGTTCCCATAGAACAAAAAATTGCTTTTTGTGAAAAAGAAGCAGAACGTTCCGGTTATGTTCAATTTGGTCTTGCGGATAAAAGCGGAAAGGCAACTATTTTAAATAAAAGCAAGGAAAAAAATGATGTTTCGGACCGTGAATTTTTCCTGAAAGCAATTAACGGAGAAAAGGCATCATCAGATGTTATTTTCAGCAAGCTTGACGGAAAGCCTACCATAGTATTTGCGGCACCGGTCAGGACAGACGGTAAAATAACAGGTGTTTTTTACGGCAGAATGGACGGTTTGGAATTAAGTGAGATGAGCAAGCTGGTTACCTATAAAAACACGGGGTACGGCTATATCATCAACAATGAAGGTGTCACTGTAGCACACAGAAATACCGATCTTGTATTGATGCAGGATAATGATATAGAAAATGCAAAAACAGATGCTACCCTTAAGCAGTTGGGTGACTTGACACTTAAGATGACCGAGCGCAAGTTGGGCAGCGGAGAATATACATATAACAATGTGGATAAGATAATGGGATATGCACCTATTGAAAATACTCCGTGGATAATTGCTCTGACAGTAGAAAAGAATGAAGTATTTCAAGATACGGTCCAGCTTGCAAAGGTGTTGCTTACATTGTGTGCAGCAGTTTTATTGATAGCTGCGGCGGTGACATATTTCATAAGCAGTGCTATTGCAAAACCAATTAAGAAGATTACAACAGTTGCACAGCAAATTGCTGACGGAAATTTCGATACAGAGCTTCTGGTAGAATCCAAAGACGAGATAGGCCATCTTGCCAAGGCATTTCATCTGACTATTGACAAGCTTTTAAATTATCAGGGATATATAGATGAAATTTCAGATGCATTGCTAAGTGTTGCTCATGGGGATCTGACTATAGAACTTCAAAGAGAATACACTGGACAATTCAGAAAAATTAAGGATAATCTTCAGGCTATGCTTGAAAACCTGAATTATACACTAATGCAAATTGATTCATCAGCCACTCAGGTTGACAGCGGTGCCGAACAAGTGGCAAACGGAGCTCAGGCGCTTTCTCAGGGAGCTACAGAGCAATCAAGCGCAATTGAGGAGTTATCCGCATCAATTGCGGAGCTTACAGACCAGGTCAGACAAAATGCAGAACATGCAAAGACAGCACAGAGTAAGGCAGAATTTGCCGGAAATGAGTTGAAAAATAGCAATGAGAATATGGAAGATATGGTTTCGGCAATGGAACAAATAGCTTTGAAATCCTCTGAAATTTCAAAAATAATTAAAGTTATAGATGATATAGCGTTCCAGACCAATATACTTGCATTAAATGCTGCAGTTGAAGCGGCTCGTGCAGGTTCAGCCGGAAAAGGCTTTGCTGTTGTTGCTGATGAAGTTAGGAATCTCGCTGGAAAATCTGCAGAAGCAGCAAAAAATACCACCGCATTAATAGAGGAAACTCTTTCTGCAGTGCAAAACGGAAGCAAAATGGCTGACACCACATCAAAATCTCTAGGTGAAAGTGCAAGAGAAACCAATGATGCAATATCATTCATCAACAAGATTGCGATTGCTTCTCAGGAGCAGGCAGATGCCATTGTGCAGGTTAATCAGGGAGTGGAACAGATATCCGCAGTCGTACAAACAAATGCTGCAACTGCCGAGGAAAGTGCTGCAGCCAGCCAGGAGCTTTCAGGACAAGCAAATATTTTAGGAGAGCTTATTTCAAAATTTAGACTGAAAGAAACTGAAATATATAACGCTTAATTTTTATAACAGGGCAAATAGTGAAAGTACATTGTTTGCTTTGTTTTTTTATGGTAAACGGCTACTTTTTATTGTAAAAGGGTTTATTTTTTTGTTGTACTGACGATATATTAAATTAGTGCAAGTTGCGCAAAGATAAATGAAAGGACAGAATAGTATGCTTTGGAAAGAGAAATACCAGTTAGGGGTTTCGGTGATTGATGATCAGCACAGTGAGCTGTTCAAGCGTGTTGATGCATTTATGCAGGTGCTTCGGACATCGGGGCCATGGGAAAATAAGCTGCATGGTGTAAATGAAACTCTTGAATTTATGAAGGTGTATGTTGTAGAACACTTCCGTGATGAAGAGGAGTACCAGCAGAAAATAGGTTATCCGGGGTATGAAAAACACAAACAGATGCATGAGGATATGGTGAGCTATGTATTGAAGGTTTCTGACGAATATGAAAAAAGCGGACACAGCGAGGAACTTATTCAGCAGTTTGCGGGAAAACTCCTTAGCTGGCTGATAAACCATGTAGTATCAGAGGATCAGCGCATTGCTGCTTATGCCATAAAGAAGGAGGCGAATGCAAATGCAAATTAGTCATAATATTTATACTCCATTTTTAGAGGCTACGCGCAATGTATTTCATTTAATGCTTGACCTCTCAGATATTGCGGAAAGCCCAGCGGAAAATTTTAAGTTTGATGATACACTTAACATTTCCATTGGTGTTGTGGGAGACCTTAAGGGTGAGATTATTTACAAGTTTCCAAGTGACACTTCTCTTAGCATGGTAACAATAATGAGCGGTATGGAAATAGACAGTGTGGATGAATTTGTTACTTCGGCTATTTCTGAAATTGCCAACATAATCAGCGGAAATGTACTGAATCTTCTTGCTGAAACAGACATTAACTGCGACATACTCCCTCCTGTATTGAAATTATCTGATGATGCCGGTGAATATAATATTAGCAATGATTTTTGCATTAAAACTTCTGTAGGTTCTGTTTGTCTTGGACTGCGATTAAATTTTTAGATGTAAAACTGGCAAAATTTAAATTTAGGATTTATTTTTTAAATAATATGCCGATATATAATTCGGGAAAATTTTTGTTGTTATTCCCAGAATCTATCTGTATTTAAGCGTTCTGAAAACTATAAGTAACAATATCATTTTTTTAGTTTGCAAACTATGCGGAGAGAATCATAATAATATCCATTTTGGAGGAAGACGAAATGAAGAAAACCATTTTAAAGGCATCTGCTGTATTGATGTCTGCAGTTTTATTCTGTGGAAATGCATTTGCGGCTGTAATGCCAAAGAACTATGAAAATCCAGAAACAGTAGCATTTGATGATGGCAGCAAGCTTGACGTAACAACGGCAATGAATAATTACTATGATGAACTGAAGGTATCATTTGGCGGAGAAGAGTATTCTCTGTCTGTTGTATTGGCAACTGAATCAGGTAAACAGGTATTTTCTACGAAAATAAATAATATGGCTGATTTCCCTAACGGCGGATGGATGTATGCATTCTGGTCACCTTATGTATACAGCGAAGAATCCAAAATACTTATGATAAATGGTGAAGAATACCATGAAGAGGGAGTATCCATAGATAATGGAACTGTGACATATACTTTTGACAGCGAAATGACAGGTGTGTGTAAATTAGAAGCAGCATTTCAAACTACTCCTGAAGATTCAGGTTATTTTGCAACAAACAGAAGCTGGATGCTTGTGCTGACGAAGTCAGATATTGACACATATTTGTCCACGGGAAAAATATATGGTCACGCATTCCCTGGACTGAAGGAACTGCTTCAAAATAAAGAAGCAGGTGGGCCTGAAGAAAAACCTGAAACAAAGCCTGAAGAAAAACCGATAGATAAATCCGTAACAGCTGCTCCTACAGCTTCAAAGGTAACTGTTAACGGCGAGCAGGTTTCTTTCAACGCTTATTCAATCAACGACAACAATTATTTCAAGCTTCGTGACATAGCTAAAGTAATCAGCGGAAGCGTCAAGCAGTTCGATGTTTCATGGGACGGAGATAAAAATGCGATAAATTTATTATCAGCTAAGGAATATACAGTTGTTGGTGGTGAACTTGAAGAAGCAAGCGCAAGCGGAAATAAGCCTGCAACTCTGAATACAGCTCAAATCTATTTGGACGGAGAGCTTGTAACACTTACAGCGTACACAATTGACGGTAATAATTATTTTAAGCTTCGTGACCTTGGTCAGACTTTCAACTTTGGTGTTGCTTGGGACGGAGCTTCTAACACTATCGCAATTGATACAGATTCAGGATATTCTGCTGAATAAATGAGGATTTATGAGTACAAAGAGGAAAAGCGCATGCTTTTCCTCTTTGTATATGCGCTTATTTATTCTTGTAATATTTTTCTATATGAATTATAATAATATTAATATAATTAAACGAGGTGCAGTATGCAGGGTGCAATCTTGAAATCCTTTACCTACGAGAATCAAGGCGGAAATGGTGCCGGTGTAATTTTGCTTGACAAAGAAATGACAGAACAGGAGAAGCAAGATATAGCCGCCGAAATAGGGCTGTCAGAGACGGCATTTATATTGCAAAAGGATGAGAAAAATTTTGATGTAAGCTTTTTTACACCTGTTTGTGAAGTAGACTTATGCGGTCATGCCACCATTGCTGCCTTTTATTATTTAGGGCTCATAGGTGTAATTAAAGGTAAAAATGAAACGAAAAAAGTATGTCAGAAAACAAATGCAGGCGAATTAGGAATTGAAGTTGTTTTTGGTGAGAATGTAGAATACGTACTGATGCAGCAGCAAAGCCCAACATTTTTTGGTGACTTGAAGGGCAAGGATGTCCAAAAAATTGCTTACTCATTGAATGCAGAGGAAGGAAATATTGGGCTTGATGGAGTTGAAATTTATCCGGCAATAGTATCCACGGGATTGAAAGATATAATGGTGCCGGTGAAATCCAGAAGCATATTGAACGGTTTGAACATAAATCTCGATGAAATCAGAGAGGTTTCTGTTGAAAAGGACGTTGTGGGATATCATGTTTATACCGTTGACAACGGTATAATATATGCCAGGAATTTTGCTCCTAAAGTGGGAATTGATGAGGAATGTGCTACGGGGACTTCCAACGGTGCTTTATGCGGATTGCTGTATACCAAAAGACTCATTTCAGAAAATGCGGAAATCATTCAGGGTGAGTCAATGAATGAAAAAAGTCTGATTAATGTAAAGATTGTTGAAAAAAACAGTGTTCTTGATGTTTATGTAGGTGGCAGAGCCACAATTGTTGAAGCCATAATTATCTGATTGGGGGATATTATGAAAATCGAAGAAATTGCACGAATTTTAAATGCTGAAATACTGACGGATTTCAGCAATGAGGACACAGATATTGTTTATGGATTTGCAAGCGATTTAATGAGTGATGTTCTGGCATATGCCAACAATGAATCACTCCTTGTAACAGGATTAAACAATATGCAAGTAATTAGGACCGCAGAGATGATGGATATGTCTACAGTATTGTTTGTAAGGGGCAAGAGACCAGGCAAGGATCTGCTGGATTTAGCAACAGAAAATTCTGTTACCGTGCTGGCAACGAATTATACAATGTTTAAAACATGCGGCTTACTGGTGCTAAACGGTATGAAGGGAATAGAATCTAATGAATGAAGGTCTTTTGAAAAGATACAGCTTTGATGTAGCGGCAAATGATTTCATAATGGGGGGCAAGGGTTCCAGTACAATTAAAAACTTGCTGAAATCAATGGGTATTGAAGCAAACGTAATAAGAAAAATTGCTATAATTTCGTATGAGGCAGAAATAAATATAGTGATACATTCTTGCGGAGGTAAGCTGCACTGCGATTTGTACGAGGATAAAATAGTAATAGTTTCTGAGGATACAGGGCCCGGAATTGAAAATGTTGAACTTGCATTGACGGAAGGGTATTCAACAGCTCCGGAGAGTGTCAGAGAATTTGGCTTTGGTGCAGGTATGGGACTTCCTAATATGAAAAGGTATTCAGATGATTTTGAAATAGAATCTGACAGCAAAGGTACGCTTATAAAGGTTACAGTTTTATTGTAGGGAGGTATACATGAATTTTTCTATTATGTTGGATAAAGATAAATGCAAGGGATGCACTAACTGCATGAAAAGATGTCCTACACAGGCTATACGCTTAATAGACGGAAAAGCTTTCATAAACAGCGATAGATGTATACACTGTGGTGAATGCATAAAGGTGTGCCCATACAATGCATATACGCCTGAATCCATTGAATGGTATGAGGAGATGCATTATTCATCTTATAAATATAAAATAGCAGTGGCATCAACACCCCTTTACGGGCAATTTCCAAAGGGGACGGACATATGCAAAGTACAGAATGCCATACTTAAGCTGGGCTTTGATTATGTATATGATGCCAGCTGGGCAGCAGAAATGGTTTCTATGGCCATAAGGAGAAAAATTGAAGAAGAAAAACATATACGGCCTTTTATATCGACAAATTGCCCTGCGGCTGTGAGACTGATTAAAAACAGATATCCTTCCCTGATGAACCATCTTGTTTTATTGAAGGAACCCATGGTTATAGGAGCTATGATGGCAAGAGAAAAGGCTAAAGAGAGATACAATCTCAAGGATGAGGATATAGGAGTTTTCTACCTTTCTCCGTGTCCCGCAAAGCTGCTGGCGGTTACGGATCCTGTGGGAGATTACATGCCTTATGTGGATTGGGTCATTCCTATTAACACAATTTACGGTGACTTGTACAGAGAACTTGTGAAAGATGATTACGGGCTGTGTTCATATCCATCTCTTAAGGGAACAAGGTGGGCTGTTACCGGAGGTCAGTCGGAGGCAGCGGGGCTGACAAATTATATTGCTGTAAACGGCATGGAAAACATTATACAGATACTTGATGAAATTGAAAACGGTAATTTAAGCAATGTTGATTATGTTGAAGCCCTTGCGTGTGTGCAGGGATGTGTAGGGGGAACTTTCAATGTTGCTAACCCATTTATAGCTCACAGCAATATCAACTATATATTAAAAAATGTTAAGGATGAATGCCTTATTGATGGTATTGAAAGATTCGATGAAATGTATAATGAAGGTATATTTAAATTTGCACTGAAATCAGAGGAAAACTCAAGTAAAATTAATATGAAGGAAGCAATTATAAAAAGAGAAAAAATAAAAGAAATAAATGATATGCTTCCGGGTCTTGATTGTGGTTCCTGCGGCGCGCCAACATGCTATGCACATGCCGAGGATGTATATAACAATGAGTCAACGCTGTATGGCTGCGTAGTATTAAGGGCCAACGGAAAAATACAGGAGGACATATGAATATTTTGAGATTTGCCGAGCAATTAAATTTGAGTCTTTTAGTGGATTCAACCAAGGAAATTAATATTGAGGGGGTATATATAGGGGATTTACTGAGTATTGTAATGTCAAAGGCGAAGCAGGACTATGTATGGGTAACTATTCAAACCCACATCAACATAGTCGCCGTTGCCGAGCTCCTGGATCTTTCATGCATCATCGTAGCAGAAGGTATGGAAGTTGATAATGATACGGTAAATAAGGCTAAGGAGCTTGACATCCCTATCTTTAAAACAGCTGAAAGCGCATATGAAGTTGCATGCAGGCTGTATGACTTAGGCGTAAAATGAAATATTTCTATGATTTGCACATACATTCTGATTTATCACCGTGTGGAAATGCTGACATGACTCCCAATAATATTGCTAATATGTCCTATATAAAGGGATTGAATATAATTTCAGTTACAGACCACAATACGACCGAAAATCTGCCGGCAGTGTCGGAGGTGTGTGAAAAGATTGGGATTACAGCTGTACCGGGCATAGAGGTCACGACAAAGGAAGAGGTGCATGCTCTTTGTTATTTCAGAACTCTCAATGATGCAATGCTGTTTGGAAAGATTATCTACGATTCTCTTCCAGATATAAAAAATATTCCTTCTATTTTCGGTCATCAGAATATATATAACAGTCAGGACGAGGTAACAGGTATTTTGGATAAACTTCTTATTAGTGCATCAGGATTTTCTCTGAATGAAATCGACAGGATGTCTGAGGAATACCACGGTGTCATGATTCCTGCACACATAAACAAAAAAACCAATGGTATTCTTGAAACTCTCGGCTTCATGCCGACCGATTTAAGTATTAAGATTGTTGAAATATTTCATAAGGAAAAAATAGATGAATATTTGATAAAAGCTTATAAGGTGCTGAAAAATTCTGACGCGCACATTCTCACGAATATTTCAGAGGCAGAAAACAGTATAGAGCTTGATGACGCAGAAAAAATTTATGATTATCTGAACATTTATTGATTGCAAAAGATTGTTCTTGTGAAGATACCATCAATTTTCCGAAAAATGACCGCGGAAAAGGGATGGTATCGTTATATTGACTGCATTTGGACAAGGAGAGTAAAATGAAGGAAATTTCAATGCATATACTGGATATTGTAATGAACAGCATTAAAGCGAAAGCAAAATTAGTTGAATTATATATAGATGATAGTATAAAAAGAAACTTATTGAAAATCGTCATAAAGGATGACGGGACAGGTATGGCGGAGGACATGTCGAGGCAGGTTACAGATCCTTTTTATACAACAAGGACTACAAGAAAGGTAGGTCTCGGATTGCCCATGTTAAAGGAAAGTTGTGAAAGATGCAACGGGTATTTGAAAATAGAATCGGAGCTGGGTAAGGGTACGATAGTCAGCTGCTGCTTTGAAAGAAATAATATTGACCGTATGCCATTAGGAAATATGGGTGATACAATTATGACAATAATAAATTCATTGGAGAATTGTGAATTTTTATACAACCATATAACAGATGCAGGCAATTTTGAAATCAGCACGGCATATGTAAAAGAAATGTTGGAAACAGGGGATATTAGAGATAGCGAAACACTGCTGTGGGTACGGGATTACGTAAATGAAAATCTGAAGAGTATATCAAATTTTTAACAAAACTACAGTGATTAGAATGCAAGGTCAATATTTGCAGTGTTACAGTAAATTATAAAATTTTGAAAAATAATTAAAAAAGGTGTTTAAAAGTTTAGTATAATCTGTTATAATCGATATGTTTGATTATTAAATAACTTTTTATATAATGTGTTATATAAAACAATTAAAACAAGAGGTGAAAATATGAGCACAAAATTGTTTACATTTAAGGGCGGAGTTCATCCACCTACAAACAAGTCGCTAACACAAAATGTGCCAATTGAGAATGCAGTTGATCCTAAGGTTGTTGTTATACCGCTTTCACAGCATATAGGAGCACCCTGCGATCCATTAGTAGCTGTGGGTGATACAGTTAAAGTTGGACAAAAAATAGGCGAATCAAAAGCCTTTATGTCTGTGCCGGTACATTCAAGCGTGTCCGGAACAGTAAAAAAAATTGAACATCACTATGTTCCCGGCGGTGCCAAGGTTAATTGTATTGTAATTGAATCTGACGGCAAGTTTGAGGTGCATGAATCTGTTCAGCCAAAAGGAAAGGTAGAAAATCTTACAAAAGAAGAAATTCTGTCAATCATCAAGGAAGCAGGAATGGCAGGAATGGGAGGGGCAACATTCCCTACACATGTTAAATTAAGCCCTCCGCAGGACAAGCCAATTGACGTATTGTTAGTAAATGGTGCGGAATGCGAGCCTTATTTAACTGCAGACCACAGAATTATGCTTGAAAAATCCGAGCAGGTTATAACCGGTGTAAAAGCGATAATGAAGGTTTTAGGAGTTGAAAAGGGCTACGTAGCAATTGAGAAAAACAAGCTTGATGCAATCGAAGTTATGCAGAAAGCTGCTTCATTTGAGGAAGGCATTGAAGTTATTGCCTTGGAAGTAAAATATCCTCAGGGCGATGAAAAAAGATTGATTAATGCTGTAACCGGAAGAGTTGTACCATCCGGAGGACTGCCTATGGAAGTAGGATGTGTTGTCGAAAATGTCGGAACCGTTGCCACAATCGGAAATGTGATTGAGACAGGTATGCCGCTCGTACAAAGAGTTGTAACAGTATCGGGAAGCGCAGTTCAAAATCCTAAAAACCTGATGGTTAGAATAGGAACAACTTTTAAAGATGTTATCGAGCAATGCGGCGGATACAAGGAAGAGCCGGGCAAGCTTATTAATGGTGGACCGATGATGGGTATTGCACAGTTCTCTGATGAAGTCCCGGTTATAAAAGGAACTTCCGGAATTCTTGTATTAAACAAAAAGGAAGCAGGTATTCCTGAACCGTCAAACTGTATTATGTGCGGAAGATGCGTCGATGCATGTCCGGTACATCTGATGCCGTATAAAATCAGCGGATATACACTTAATAAAAACATAGACGCTGCTGACGAATACCATGCAGCAGATTGTATAGAATGCGGCGGTTGCTCTTACATTTGTCCTGCAAAGAGACCATTGAAAGAAACAATCAGCCTTGCAAAAAAAGAAATTTTAGCAAGACGCAAAAAGGTTAAATAGGAGGAAAAACAGATGGAAAATAGGTTGATTGCTTCATCGTCACCTCATATAAGAACGAATGAAACAACTCAAAGTTTGATGCTTGATGTAATAATAGGTCTGTTACCGGCATTAGTTGCAAGTATATTTTATTTTGGATTTAATTCTTTAGTATTGACAGTGGCTGCTGTTGCGGCAGCAGTTGTAACGGAGTACGCATGTGAAAAGATAATGAAAAAGCCCGTTACGGTGAGAGATTTAAGTGCGGTTGTTACCGGTATGCTGTTGGCATTCAACGTACCTGCTTCTGCACCGTGGTGGGTGCCTGTAATGGGTTCCGTGTTTGCAATCGCAATAGTAAAACAAATTTTTGGTGGAATCGGTTTTAATATATTAAACCCTGCATTGGCAGGAAGAGCATTTTTGACATCTTCATGGTCAGCTCATATGACAGGCGGATTTATTGATCCAATTACAGATGCTGTTTCTTCAGCAACACCGCTTACTATGATTAAAAATGGTGCAGCGGTTGATAAACTTCCTTCTGTATTAGATATGCTGTTAGGAAACATACCGGGAGTTATAGGCGAGACATCTGCTATACTTATTATTTTAGGCGGTATATATTTAATATATAGAGGTACGATTAAGTGGATTATTCCTGCGTGCTATATAGGAACAGTTGCTGTATTAGCGTTGATTTTTGACGGAGGGAGTCTGCTGCCTTACCACTTGTTTGGAGGCGGATTAATGCTGGGAGCATTTTTCATGGCTACAGATTATGCTACAAGCCCTGTTACAGATAAGGGAAAGATTATATACGCTGTCGGTGCAGGAGCCCTTACTATGATGATAAGGAAGATAGGCGGATATCCTGAAGGGGTTTCTTACTCAATACTTCTTATGAATGTAGTTACTCCTCTGATAAATAAATATGTTGCACCTAAAGTTTTTGGAGTTGCAGGAGGTGTAAAAAATGAAAAATAATATAGTTAAGCTTGGTGGAATTTTATGTCTGATATCTGCCATTGCAGGTGGAGTACTGGCGTTTACGAATGATTTTACAAAGGATAAGATTGCCGAAGTTGAGCTGAAAGCCAGCATGGACCCGGCGGTACTGGAAGCTGTAATGCCAGGTTCAACAATGTTTGAACCTTATGAAGATACTGCTTTGGTTGAAACTATAAAGGCTGAGAACGGAAAGTTCAAAGATTTGTTTGTTGCTGTAGATGCATCGGGAAACCAATTGGGAAGTGTGGTAAAAACATTGAGTACAGTGCCTGGATATGGCGGGGACATGGAGCTATTTGTAGGATTTTCTACTGATGGAAAAATTACAGGAATGAGTGTTTTGGCTCATTCGGAAACATCCGGATTAGGAACGAGAGTAACTGAGCCTGAGTTTCAAAAGCAGTTTATAGGAAAAGATGCAAGTGCTGAAATAACAGATTATGATGCCATAACTGGCGTTACCAAATCTTCTACATCATTTGCCAGCGCTTTGAATAATGCTATCAGTATATATAGTAAATATTTGAATAAATAGGAGGCAGAAATGGATAGAATTAAAACATTTAAAAACGGCTTTATTAAAGAGAATCCTATTTTTGTTCAGTTGCTTGGAATGTGCTCGACGCTTGCAATAACCACTTCAGTGTTAAACGGAATAGGAATGGGCGTAGCTGTTACAGTTGTATTGGTAGGTTCTAACTTGGTTATATCCCTTTTGAGAAAAGTTATTCCTGATGAAGTGCGTATACCGGCTTTCATAATAGTAATAGCAACTTTTGTAACGATTATTGACTTGTTTATGCATGCATATACATTTGAGCTGTACAAGGCCCTCGGTGTATTTATACCGCTTATCGTTGTGAACTGCATCATATTGGGAAGAGCAGAATCATTTGCATCCAAAAATGGTCTTGTAGATTCAATGCTTGACGGATTAGGTATGGGCTTGGGATATACTTTTGCATTGGTAGTTTTAAGTGCCATGAGAGAGCTGGTTGGAAACGGTACTCTGCTTGGTATTCAGATAATGGGCAAGAGCTATGAACCTATGATGATAATGGTTCAGCCTCCTGGAGCGTTTATTGCGCTTGGATTATTAATAGGTCTTGTTAATTTCCTTACAAGAAAAAAGAAAGCTTAGGAGGAAGAATAAATGGAATTAGTTAGTATTTTTATATCAGCTTTTTTAGTTAATAATATTTTGTTTATGCAATTCCTTGGTGTTTGTCCTTTCCTTGGTGTTTCCAAGAAAATAGATACAGCCGCAGGAATGGGAATAGCGGTTATTTTCGTAATAACCTTGTCTTCAATAATAACATATATAGTGCAGACTGCTATTTTGGACAGATTTGGCCTTGAGTATCTGCAGACAATTGTATTTATATTAATAATTGCAGCATTAGTTCAGTTTGTTGAAATGTTTTTAAAGAAATCAAGCCCTGGGTTATATCAGGCATTAGGTGTTTATCTGCCTCTGATTACTACAAACTGTGCGGTTCTTGGTGTTGCTATTAATAACTTTGCTTACGAATACAGCTTTATAGAAGCCATTGTATATTCCGTTGCAACATCAGGAGGATTCCTGCTGGCCATTGTATTATTTGCCGGAGTAAGAGAGAAAATTGACTCGGCAGATGTTCCGGAAGCGCTTAAGGGTTCACCGATTGCGCTGGTGGCAGCAGGTTTGATGTCTATTGCGTTCCTTGGCTTTTCAGGATTAAAATTTTAGAGGAGGAATAGAACATGGTTATTGTAAAGGCAGTTGGAGTATTGGGATCTTTGGGTATTTTATCAGGGGCTTTGCTGGCAGTGGCTTCAAAGATATTTCATGTTGAAGTTGACCAGAAGGTTATTGAGGTAAGAAACCTTCTGCCCGGAGCAAATTGCGGTGCGTGCGGCTTTCCGGGATGTGACGGAATGGCTTTGGCAATAGCGGAAGGAAGAGCACCTGTTAATGGATGCCCTGTTGCAAGCAGTGAAAAGCATCAGCAAATAGCTGATGTTATGGGAACTACAGCAGGAGCTACAGACAAGCAGGTTGCACATGTCATGTGTCAGGGCTGCGACAGTGTGGCTACAAAAAAATATGATCATGACGGCGTAAAAGATTGTAAAGCGGCTGCAGCAGTTCAAGGCGGTCCGAAATCATGTGACAGAGGATGCTTGGGATTTGGAAATTGCGTTGTTGTATGTGACTTTGACGCTATTGAAATAGTGGATGGATTAGCTGTAATAGATAAGGAAAAATGTACTTCATGCGGTAAATGTATTGAGGAATGCCCCAAGGCGGTAATTGAATTTGTACCTTATAAAAACAATGTTATAGTGGGATGTCACAATAAGGACTTTGGTAAAGCAGTTAAGGACGTATGTACGGTTGGATGTATCGGATGTAAAATCTGTGAAAAGAACTGTGCGTTTGATGCTATACACGTTACTGACAACCTGGCAAAGGTTGATTATGAAAAATGTACACATTGCATGGTATGTGTTCAGAAATGTCCTACAAAAGCAATACAGGGTGATTTGACAGTCGTAGAAAAGCAATAAGAGAATAGAATAATGGAATCAAGGCTGTGCTCCTGCACAGCCTTTCGTATTAATGAAGGATACTGGGTATGTTTTTTAAAATTTTGACAAAAATAAAAATAAACACTATAATGTTGTTGTATTAAATAATAGTTGCAAAGGATGATACTATGAACGCTATTGAAAGAATAGAACAGGAATTGAGCGGGAAAGAAATTGACCTGAAATCTTTGAATAAAGAAAGAACTGCATTAGTAGTCGTCGATATGGTTATTGGGTTTGTGTACTCCGGAGCATTGGCGTCACCAAGGGTTGCTGCGATTGTAGATAATATTATTGAACTTAACATGAAGACAAAGGGATATAAAAAGCTGTTCTTTTTAGATACTCATGAAAATGATTCACAGGAATTTTTAAGCTTCCCCCAGCACTGTGTGACCGGTACAGAAGAAGCTGAGCTTATTCCTGATCTGAAAACAGAATTTTCAGAAGGAGCAGAAACATTTTATATTAAAAAAAACAGCACAAATGCTTTTCACAGTCCAGGTTTTCAAAAGTGGTTAAGAGAGCACGAGGATGAGGTTGACAATTTTATTATATCAGGGTGTGTAACAGATATTTGTATCTTGCAGGCGGCGTTGACATTAAAGTCATATTTTAACGAAAAAAATAAAAGCAAGAGAGTTATAGTACCCCAAAATACTACGGAAACATATGATTTTGGTTCACATGACGGCTATCTCATGAATTTGTTTGCACTTTACAATATGCATGTAAGTGGTATAGAGATAGTTGAAAGAATAAATTAGCAGGAGAATATTGATGAAATACAATAATTTCGGTGACAGAAAACTATCCATGCTCATGGATTTTTATGAACTTACAATGGCAAACGGATATTTCGCAAATGGAATGAAGGATGAAATAGTTTATTTTGATATGTTTTTCAGAAAAAATCCGGATGGTGCAGGATTTTCAATTGTTGCGGGATTACATCAGGTTATACAGTATATACGAGAGTTAAGGTTTTCTGATGATGATATAGAGTATCTGCGAAACAAGAATTTATTCAAAGAGGAATTTCTGCGATACTTAAGAGATTTTAAATTTACAGGTGATATATATGCCATACCGGAAGGAACTCCGGTATTTCCGGGAGAGCCGCTGATTACGGTGAGAGCAAAGACTATTGATGCACAGCTTATTGAAACGATGCTCCTTCTGACTGTAAATCATCAAAGCCTCATTGCAACCAAGGCAAACAGAATTGTGAGGGCGGCAAAAGGAAGACCTATAATGGAATTTGGAGCAAGGAGGAGCCAGGGATATGATGGTGCAATCTACGGAGGAAGAGCGGCATATATAGGCGGAGTGGTGGGTACAGCTACGACACTTACTGATGAAATGTTCGGAGTTCCTGCATTGGGTACAATGGCTCATTCATGGGTGCAGATGTTTGAAAGCGAATATGAGGCCTTCAAGGTATATGCAGAAAATTACCCTGATAATTGCACATTTCTCATAGATACATACAATGTAATAAAAAGTGGGATTCCAAATGCCATAAAGGTATTTAAGGATGTGCTGGAGCCCATGGGCAAAAGGCTGAAAGGTGTGAGGATTGACAGCGGAGACATTGCGTATCTCAGTAAGAAATGCAGAGAAATGCTGAACGCCGAAGGCCTTACGGATTGCAGTATTGTTGCCTCCAACAGTCTGGATGAATTTATTATTACAGACTTACTTGACCAAGGTGCTGAAAGGGATTCCTTTGGTGTGGGAGAGAGGCTTATAACAGCCAAATCCGAGCCTGTTTTCGGATGTGTATACAAGCTTGTGGCAAGGGAGCAGGACGGAGAAATAATTCCTAAAATTAAGCTGTCCGAAAATGAAGAAAAAATCACCAACCCCGGATATAAAAAGGTATGGAGACTTTATGACAGGAAGACAAATAATCCTATAGCGGATGTTGTCTGCATGCATGACGAAGTGATTGATGACACGAAGCCATACACCATATTTGATGAAATACATGTATGGAAAAAGAAAAAAATAACGAATTTTTACGCTAAAAATTTGCAGGTGCCTATATTCATAGATGGTGAATGCGTGTATGAATATCCTGATCTTGAAGAAATACGTCAATATTGTAAAAAAGAAGTTGATAATTTATGGAATGAAGTAAAGAGGTTTTTCAATCCTCATAGCTACTATGTGGACCTTTCCACAAATCTTTGGAATTGCAAGCAAGATCTCATAAGTCAGTACAGCTTCAAAGATTCTTCCATGCGTTCAGAGTAAAACCAAGACCAGTGAAAACATGTAGTTTTCACTGGTCCTGGTTTATTTTCTATACAGAATAATTGTCAAAATAACCCTGAATGTAAACTATTGGAGTTCCCTTGTCACCGCTTCCTGAGGTCAGGTCACACAGTGAACCTATGAGATCTGTGAGTCTTCTCGGTGTTGTGCCCTGTGAATCCATGCTGTTTTTCAAGTCAGTGTTTTTATTCTCAATACTTTTTGTAATGGCGTTTTTAAGCTCTTCTCCCTTTAAGCCGGCAAACTGATTGTCAGCAAGGTATTTAAGCTTTAATTCATTGGGTGTTCCCAGCAATCCGTCCGTATAGCCGGGAGAAACAACCGGATCTGCAAGCTCCCATATTTTGCCTATAGGGTCCTTGAAGGCTCCGTCCCCGTAAACCATTACCTCTATTGTCTTGCCTGTCGCTTCCTTGAGCTTATTTTGAATGTCATTGACAAGCTTCACACAATCCTTAGGGAACAGCTTTACGGTATCCTCTGTTGCCTTGTTCGAACCCAATAATCCGTATTCCGAGTTGTATCCGCTTCCGTTTACCGAGGATGTCATTATATCGTCCAATCCGAATACCTTTCTTGCTCCTGCGGCTTTCAACAGCCTTTTGCTTCTTTGTCTTGTGTGTATGTCACACGTCAATACACAGTCTGTATATTTCAATATGCTTGTGGGGTTGTTTGATAGAATTACTTCCGCTTCAGCGCCGCTTTCTCTGATTATCTGAGAATAATACTCAATGTAGTCAACTCCGGTGAAGATGTGGCTGGTGTCCTTGAAGAGCTTTCTGAATTCCTTTTCAGTGAGTACATCCTTCCATGGATTTATTTCGGCCTCGTCAAGCATATCATAATCTACAAAAGAATTTCCGACTTCATCGGAAGGGTAGCTCAGCATCAGATATACCTTCTTGAATGCTTTGGCAATACCTTTCAGGCATATTGAAAATCTGTTCCTGCTCAATATGGGAAAAATCAACCCTACAGTATCAGTTTCGAATTTTTGCTTAACATCATATGCAATAGCTTCTATGCTGGCATAGTTGCTTTGTGCTCTTGCGACGACCGATTCTGTAATTGCAACTATATCCTTGTCTCTTAATGAAAAACCCTCTGCTGCTGAGGCTTTTAATACTGAATCAACTGTTATTTGAGATATATTATCGCCAGAGCTTACTATAGGAGCCCTTAATCCTCTGACTACAGTTCCGACTAATCTATCCATTTTTTTCTCCTTAAAATATGTATTTATTAATTCTATATTTTATATTATAATACATTTATACCTCTAAGTAAATTTAAAATATATATGATTTGTTCATTATGTGCGGGGTAAAAATAGAGTATGAAGCTAAGGGGGATATTATGTATTTTCCTAAGATAGGAATGAGGAACATTAAAACCTCAATGTCAGTATTTCTTTGTCTTTTGTTTTTTCACATATTTAACAGGGATAATGCCATACACGCATGTATTGCGGCAGTGATTTGCATGCAGAATACAATAGTGGACTCATTCAAGAGAGGGAGAGAAAGAGTAATCGGAACAATTATCGGTGGAATTGCCGGAGCTCTTGTATTATTTATAGTTACAACATTCAGACATGAAAATATGTTAATATTCATAATTCCTTTGGGAATCGTTATATTGATTGAGATATGTGTATCAATCGATATGAAGCAGTCTGTTGTTATATGCTGCGTTGTATACCTGGGAATTTTAATTACAATGGACTATGACTCGGGATATATTATGTATACTTTTAACAGAGTGCTTGATACCACAATAGGCATCATGATTGCTCTGATTGTGAATAAATATATGAATTTGCCGAATGGTTTAAAGAATATTTTTAAGGCTCCAAAGGAGCATGAAATAAAGGCTGGAGGCAGTGAAAATGCTGCGTCTGCAGCAGAGGATGACAAAAAAGATTAAATCAAAAAAATTTATTATTGACAACACCTTCAATGTAATGTAATGTATGAAATGTTATCATAGCATAAAAACAGGGACAACTTCATAAAATTAAAAAAAGGATTGAGGAGGTTGTTCAGTGGGCGTATCAGACGTGGGGATTATATTGGCCTATTCGGCCGGAATTATGCTGATATTCATGGTGTCATGGATTTTTGTGAAACCGCTTAAGTTTTTAGGCAGATTGGTATTAAATTCAATTTTAGGGGCACTGTTTCTGGTGATTTTCAATTATTTCGGTCAATACACCGGTGTTCATATCGGCGTAAACGAAATAACAGCACTGCTGCTTGGCACGCTGGGAGTACCAGGATTCGTGGCTATTTTAGCGGCAAAGCTTCTGATTTAGCAATTTTTGCGCGAAAATGAATTTTTATTGGACAACAAATTGCTGCTGTTATATAATGTAGTAAGCGCCGGAGGAAATAAGAGGTGCTTATTATACTAACAGAGGGTACATTATGTGGATAGAATATATTGTTCTTTTTTCAATAGTAGCTATGGTTTTTTCCATAATGATTGTTTTAATTGTAGAAACAGTACACACCACTAAAAGTATTTCAAGAAAAAGAAACAATAACTTCAGCAAGTGACTGCCAAGGCAGTAACATTATAAAAAAGGAGATGAGTACTAATCCCAATATGCAGCGATAAATTCTGATTGAATTTATTTAAGTATCAAATTAACGGGAGATAAACAATGAAGAAACTTAATATTATTTCGGGGATTAAACAGTATCGAAGTGAAGTAGATACAAACTTTCACATGCCTGGTCATAAAGGTAAAAGCGGCATTTTAGAAGAAATAGGCAACAATCTTAATTTTTATGACATTACGGAAACACTAGGTACAGATAATTTACATTATCCCACAGGTTTTTTAAAGGATGCTATGGATTATATATCTCAGTCCTACGGCGCCAAAAAATCGTACATGGTCGTTAACGGGACATCTTGTGGTATCATATCGGCTATAATGGCATGTACTAACCCCGGAGATAAAATAATTGTGCAGAGAGACTGTCACAAATCCGTTTATAACGCCTGTATATTAGGAGATTTAAAGTTACATTATCTATATCCGGAATTCAATAAAAAGCATGGCCTGAATTTCAGCATAAGCCTGGAAAAATTAGAGCAGATGCTGATAGATAATCCGGATGTAAAAATGGTTGTATTGACATATCCTACTTTCTACGGTATCTGTTTTGATGTTAAGAAAGCTGCGGAAATTGTTCATAAATATGATAAAATTCTTATGATTGATGAAGCTCACGGCTCGCACTTGCATTTCTGCAAGGATTTATTGCCGCCGTCGGCAGAGAGCTCAGGAGCAGATATTGTTACCCAAAGTACGCATAAAACACTCCCGTGCATGACACAGGGATCGCTTCTGCACATTTGCTCTGACAAAGTTGACAGAAGCAATATAGAAGCTATGCTAAGGATGCTTCAGACAACGTCGCCGTCATACATCTTAATGGCATCCATTGAAAACGCCGTTAACTGGATGAATGAGAACGGAGAGGAAAGGCTGAAGAGAAATATTGAAGTGTTCAAAAGAAGAACCTTGGAGCTAAGAAATATGGGAATCAATGTGCTGGAGGATGATTTCCTCATCAGTGAAGGCTGCTACGATTTTGATGCTACAAGGGCTGTTATCAGCATGAGCGAACTTGGAATAACGGGAACAGAGCTCCAAGAGATTCTAAGATATAAATATAAAATACAGATGGAATTTGCCGACCTTCAGTACACTGTGGGATATATTACGGCAACAGATGAAATTGAAGATATAGACAGATTGTTTGATGCTGTGAAGGAAATTTATCTTGAGGAAAGCCAAAGTAAGGAAAAGAGAGAAATTATTCAGATTGAAGCTTTTCCTCAGCTGCAGCACGAAAGAAAGATGCGCAAGGCATTTTATGCTGAAAATGAGCTGATAAGTATGGACGATGCAATAGGCAGGACTGCTGCTGAATTTATCATCCCATATCCGCCGGGAATTCCGCTGGTTTGCCCCGGAGAAATAATCATTCAGGATACTATAGATTATGTTAAGGTAATGCTTGAGAACAGCATTGCAGTAAACGGTGTTGATAAAAATAATAAGGTGAGAGTTGTTAAATGAAAGGAATATTCATAGTATTAGAAGGTCCGGACGGTTCCGGCAAAAGTACAATGGCTAAAAAAATAGGCGATTACTTTACCGGCAGGGGAAGAGAAATAGAGTTTACCAGAGAGCCCGGCGGAACTGTAATAAGCGAAAAGATAAGAGAGCTTATTCTGGACAATAATAATACTGAAATGGATTACAGGACTGAAGCTTTGCTGTATGCTGCGGCAAGGGCTCAGCTCGTTTCCGAAAAGATAAAGCCGTGGCTGGACGAAGGCAGGATAGTAATAAGTGAGAGATTCGTTTATTCAAGCTTTGTTTACCAGGGCATAGGCAGGCATCTTGGCGTTGATGAGATAAAAAAAATCAATGATTTTGCCACTGTAGGGGTCAGGCCTGATATGGTGCTTCTCCTTGATGTCAATCCGGAGAAGGGCCTGAGCAGAAAATTAAATATTGACGGGGGAGATAGGCTTGAGAATGAAGCTGTTGCATTTCATAAAGAAGTGTATGAAGGATATAAAAAGCTCAGCACGATCTTCCCTGAAATCAAAACAATAAATGCTGAAAGAACTATTGATGAAATATTTTGCGATATAATGGCAATAATTAACTCAATGTGAGAAGGAGGAATTTATATGAAATCAATAACTGCCATAGTACAGAATGACGATGCTAACAAGCTGATATCTGCTTTGAGAGAGAATGGATTTTCTTCAACAAAGATGTCATCAACAGGAGGCTTCCTGAGCTCAGGAAACACAACCATAATATCTCTTGTTGAGGATGACAGAGTTGATGAGGAAATAGAAATTATCAGAAAAATATGCAAGACGAAGAAGAAAATTACGGCAGCCATACCTCCAAGTTCATTTAGCACGGTAGGTGGATATTTGCCACAGACAATTGAAGTTACTGTGGGCGGGGCTGTTGTCTTTGTAACTAACGTTGAACGATTTGAAAAAATTTAGGTGATAAAATGCTTTTCAGTCAGGTAGCGGGTCAGGAAGAAATTAAAGCTTCATTAATAAAATCAATTAACAACAATCAAATATCCCACTGCTATATTTTTGAAGGTCCAAAGGGAATGGGCAAGTATGAATTGGCACTTATATTTGCCCAGTCTTTACTTTGCGAAAAATTTATCTCAAACCCGTGTAATGAGTGTTTGAGCTGCGTCAAGATGAATTCGGAAAATCATCCCGACCTTCACGTAATAAACCATGAAGAGGATACAATAAAACGTGAGGAAATCGATGCGCTTATTGAATCAATATATAAAAAACCATATGAATCAGAAAGAAAAATATATATAATCAAGGCTGCTCATGAAATGACAGTGCAGGCAGCTAATACATTTTTAAAAACATTGGAAGAGCCTCCGGGTGATTCCGTCGTAATTCTTTTAACCACAAACGCAAACCTGCTGCTACCTACCATAGTATCAAGGTGTCAGACAATAAAGTTCAGGAACGTAAGCAGAGAAACAATTAAGTCATATTTAAAGGAAAACTGCAGCGCAGCGGATAAGGATGCCGCTATTGCAGCAGAATACTCAGGCGGAATATTGAATAAGGCAGTTAACATTATTAAGGGCAATGATGATATCCTTAATAAGAGGGCTGAGATTATAAATTTATTTGACAAAATAATTAACTCCGACTCTGAAATAATTTATGAATTAGAAAATTACTTTGAAGATAATAAAGATAATATAGACATATTTATAGAAAACTCAATGATTTGGATAAGGGACATAATGTTTGTGCAAAACAATATGGATGAACTTATGATTAACAAGGATTTTAATCGGCTCGCAAAGATTCATGGCCAGTCAATGAAACGAGACAGCAATTTAATAGAATTAATGCAAAATACAAGCGATAATATAAAGAGCAATGTTAACTATAAGCTTGCAATAGATAATATGCTTTTAAAGATTCAGGAGGTCTTTAAATGATAAAGGTAGTAGGCGTAAGATTCAAGAAGGCCGGAAAAATATACTATTTTGACCCTGACAAGAAATGGATTAACGAAGGAGATTATGTAATAGTAGAAACAATAAGAGGCATTGAATACGGCCAGGTTGTTGTAGGGCCAAAGATGGTAAAGGAAGAGGATATTGTCCAGCCCCTAAAGAAGGTCTTGAGGCTTGCAACGGAAGAAGATATAAAATGCAATCAGGAAAATAAAGAAAAGGAAAAAAATGCTTTTGATTTGTGCCTTAAAAAAATAGAAGAGCACGAATTAGAGATGAAGCTTGTTGATATTGAATATACATTTGACAACAATAAGGTTATTTTTTACTTCACAGCAGACGGTAGAATAGATTTCAGGGAGCTTGTAAAGGATTTGGCTTCCATATTCAGGACACGAATTGAATTGCGTCAGATTGGAGTCAGGGATGAGGCCAAGATGATAGGGGGGTTGGGTCCATGCGGCAGAACAATGTGCTGCTCGTCCTTCCTTGGAGAGTTTTATCCTGTATCTATAAAAATGGCGAAGGAACAGAAACTGTCGTTAAATCCCGCGAAAATATCGGGTATATGCTCAAGACTTATGTGCTGCCTGAATTATGAGCATGAGGTTTACGAGGAAAATATTAGAGAGCTTCCGGATGTTGGAGACAGGGTGTCAATACTGGGCAGCAACAGAACGGGAATAGTAATGGATATAAATCCTTTGTTCAAGACGGCAAGGGTCAATGTTCACAAGCCTGACGGAACTGTTGAACCGGGAGAATTTAACGGCTCGGAGCTTAAGGTAATTGAAGAGGGCGTTCTTAAGCAAAGACATGATGATGTTGATTTAGAAATGCTTAAGGAATTGGAAGATTAGCAATAGGTAATAAAGCCGGGCAGCTGTCCGGCTTTATTTTTGAAGAAACGATAAAATATTTGAAAATTTAGATAAAAAGTACTTTTAAATATGGACAAATAGTGTTAAAATACTTTATGATGATATTGGGGGAGGTGAAACTTAATGTCTTACAAAATTACAGATGCATGTATAAGCTGCGGAGCATGCGAACCAGAATGCCCAGTAGGCGCTATTACAGCCGGAGACGATAAATATGTTATCGATCCTGCTACTTGTATTGATTGCGGAGCATGCGCTAGCGTATGTCCGGTAGAAGCTCCTCAACAGGATTAATAATTGCGAATTAAAAAAAGCCGTAAGGCTTTTTTTATTGTCTGTTACAGTGTGCGGTCGTCAATACCGTCCAGATAGTCTTTTATGTGAGAAGTTACGGCGCTTATGGTACTTTCATCAAATGGGCTTTTTAAATTTCCTGTCTTCAATATTTCAAGGAAGGACTTACTTCCACCAACCTTGCATATATTCACGTAATCATTCCATGCTTTTTCGTGGTTGTTTATGGAGCTAATCCAGAACTGATATGCGCAGAACTGAGCCAGGGTGTAGTCAATGTAATAAAATGGATCGGCGAAAATGTGGCCCTGCTTAAACCATACGGTACCCTTGTTTAAGAATCCGTTGTCATCGTAGTCCTTGTAAGGAGTATATTTTTTCTCAATATCTCTCCAGGCTTTTTTTCTTTCATCCGGTGTCATGCCAGGATTTCCGTACACCACATGCTGAAATTCATCAACAGTAACTCCGTAGGGAATAAATAACATGGAATCAGCAAGGTGGAAAAATTTGAATTTATCTGTATCATTCTCGAAGAACATATTCATCCATGGCCATGTGATGAATTCCATGCTCATTGAATGAATTTCACATGCTTCCAGTGTGGGGAAGCTGTATTCGGGAGCATCAAGAAATCTGCTTTCATATGTCTGAAATGCGTGACCTGCTTCGTGAGTCACAACCGTTACATCATCCTGAGTGCCGTTAAAGTTTGCAAATATGAACGGGGCCTTGTAGATGTGCAAAAATGTGCAGTAGCCGCCAGCCTGCTTGTTGGGTTTGGTTTCAAGATCAAACAAATCCCCTTCAATCATCATATGTATGAAATCTCCGGTTTCGGGTGAAAGCTCTTCGTACATTTTTTTTGCTCGTTCCATTATCCATTCCTTGTTTCCCTTGGGAGCAGGATTACCGGTGATGAAATTCAATGGAAGGTCGAAATATTTAAGGCTGTCAACGCCAATGCGTATTTTCTGCTTTTCTCTCAGACTGTTTGATATGGGCACCACATATTTTAAAACATGTTCACGGAATTTTTCCACATCACCGGCATTGTAGTCAGACCTTCCCATACGGAGATAACCAAGTTCAACAAAGTTCTTGAAGCCTAACTTTACCGCTATTTCATTCCTGACCTTTATAAGCTTGTCGTAAATTAAATCAAAGTTAGACTCATTTTCTTCGAAAAAACTGCTCCATTTTTCGTAGGAGCTCTTTCTTACAGCCCGGTCTGTTGATTCCATATATGGCTGGAGCTGAGACAAATTCAGTAATTTGCCGTCATAGTCTATCTGTGCTGAGGAAATAAGTTTTGAATATTCACTGGTCAGCTTGTTTTCCTCCTGCATAAGAGGAACAACTTCATCAGAAAATGTCATTATTTCCATTTCTGCAAGGGTAAAAAGCTGAGTTTCGGTCATTTGCTTAAGCGTATCCTTGAATCTTGAATTTAAGAGAGCCTTGTAAAATTCAACTCTCAATCCATGGAGTTTTGGTGAAATCATGTCAATATATTCATTTTCCATGTCATAAAATGCATCTGCTGTATTTATTGAATTCCTAATCAATACAAGCTGCGCCATGGTATCAACTTCCTTTTGCAGCTCATTTATCTTTTGAACGTATGTATATTGATCCTCTGCAGTTTCAGAACGGTTGAAGGCTTCAATCAGCTTTTCATACCGCCCCTTGATGCTGTCGTAATCAGGACGTTTGTATTCGTATTCACTAAATTTCATATTCACCTCTCAATTTTCCGGAATAAAATAATCCCGGATGATACTAATATTATACCAAAAATTGATAAAAATAAAAAGCGAATTAACACGATTGAGCAATTATTTAATATTAGACACACCATTGTTAAAAATTAATTGCAGTGTGCGAAACAGATATGTTATAATGTCCGTGAAGTAAAAGAAAAAAGGAAACATATGAAAAATATAATAGTAAAAGTATTGAAAAATTCAATTGCCGAAGAAATGGAGCTTGAGCCCGGAGATGAGCTTGTTTCGGTAAATAATTGCACTGTAAGAGATTATATAGACTATAAATATCAGATATCTGATGAAATTGTTTTATTTGAGGTGAAAAAAGCAAACGGTGAGGTCTGGGAGCTGGAAATTGAAAAGGAGTATGATGAGGACATAGGGATAGTGTTTGAAAATCCTCTTATGGACAATATAAAGGTATGCTCCAACAAGTGTATTTTTTGTTTTGTAGACCAGATGCCAAGAGGGATGCGCAAGACACTTTACGTAAAAGATGATGATACAAGAATGTCATTTCTTTACGGAAACTTTATAACTCTGACTAACTTGACAGACGATGAAATTAACAGAATAATTAAATATAAAATAAGCCCCATAAAGGTATCTGTTCACACAACAGATAAGGAGCTGAGAAAATACATGATGGGCAATGAGAAAGACATGGATATCATGGTGTATCTCAAAAAGCTTATTGATGCGGGAATTACTGTAGATTGTCAGATTGTCCTTGTAAGAGATGTGAATGATGGGCAGCAGTTGAATAAAACCATAAGAGATCTGTCGTCACTTCATCCCGGGCTGCGAAGCGTAGCGGTGGTGCCTGTGGGATTGACAAAGTTCAGAGATAGGCTTACGGAGCTGAGGCCATTTGACAAGGACAGTGCTATTGGGGTAGTTGAGCAGGTAACCAGTATTCAGAATGAGCTTTACAAATCCATGGATACAAGATTTATATTCATAGCTGATGAATTTTATATTAATGGCGGTATGGATTTCCCCTCATACGAAGAATACGAGGATTTTGACCAGCTTGAAAACGGTATAGGAATGTGCAGGCTGTTTAAGCAACAGGTGGAGGAGCTGCTTGACGAATATGAAGGCAGAAAGCCCGTAGCTGAAGAAATCACGCTTGTAACGGGCGTTGCGGCATACAATCTCATAGAAGAATTAGCTCAAAAAATAATGGAGAAATTACCTTTAAAGATTAATGTAGTAAAAATAATAAACAGCTTTTTCGGAGAAAGAATAACTGTGTCCGGCCTAACCACCGGAAAGGATATTATAGATCAACTTAAGGGGAAAAATTATAAAAATATAATAATACCAAACAATATGATTAACGATAACAATGTTATGCTTGATGATTTGACGATTGAAGATTTAGAGAAGGAATTAAATGCGGAAATAGCAGTATGTGACGTTGACGGCGAAGCGCTGCTGAATTTGATTGCACAATAGCGGAGGAAGAAATGGCAAGACCAGTTGTAACAATAGTAGGAAGACCTAATGTGGGTAAATCAACACTTTTTAACAGAATTGCAGGAAAGAGAATTTCCATAACAGAAGATACACCGGGAGTAACAAGGGACAGAATATATGCTGAGTGCGAATGGCTGGATAATCATTTTACGCTGATTGATACAGGCGGTATTGAACCAAATACCACGGATACAATATTTGCTCAGATGAGAATACAGGCCGAAATAGCCATAGATATGGCTGATGTTGTCCTGTTTATGGTTGACGGTAAGGAAGGCGTTACTGCGGCAGATATGGAAGTTGCCCAGATGCTGAGGAAGGCAAAAAAGGAAATTATATTGGTTGTGAACAAAATGGATAAGTTCGTCAATGACGACAATGCATATGAGTTCTACAACTTGGGAATAGGTGATCCCGTGTCAGTTTCTTCAACGGAGGCACTGGGCATAGGAGATTTGCTTGACGAAGTAATTGCCAAATTTGACGAATCCATGAACACAGAGGACGATAACGACAGCATTAAAATAGCTGTTATAGGCAAGCCAAACGCAGGAAAGTCATCCATAATAAACAGAATAATAGGTGAAAACAGAGTTATTGTAAGTGATATACCGGGAACCACGAGGGATGCCATAGACACGAAATTTGAGAGAAACGGGCAAAAATATACTTTAATAGATACGGCAGGAATAAGAAAAAAGAGCAAGATAAGTGAAACTGTTGAAAAGTACAGCGTCCTCAGAGCATTTACAGCTGTTGAGCGCGCCGATATATGCATACTTGTAATAGATGCCGACAAGGGTGTAACCGACCAGGACATACGTATTGCGGGTTATTCTCATGATAACAATAAAGGCATGGTAATTGTGGTAAATAAGTGGGATTTAGTTGAGAAGGACAACAGCACATTCAACGAATATCAGAAGGAAGTCAGAGAAAGCCTTGCCTATGCGACATATGCTCCTATTCTGACTGTATCTGCATTAACCGGACAGAGAGTTAATAAAATATTGGATGAAGTTGATTCTATTTATAATTTCAGAAATTTAAGAGTTTCAACAGGTGTGCTAAATGATATAATAACTGAGGCTGTGCTTATGAATCAGCCGAGGACGGTAAAGGGTAAAAGACTTAAACTGTATTACGGAACTCAGGTTGCGGTTAACCCGCCGAAATTCCTTATTTTTGTTAATGACAGCACTATTGTGCATTTTTCCTATGAAAGATATCTGGAAAATAAAATAAGGGAATCATTTGAGTACAAAGGTACACCTATCGTAATAGAATTCAGAAGCAAAAGTGAAAAAAACCTGTAATCGCTGAAGAGGTCAGGAATATGATTTGTAGGAGATATCATGAAATTTATTCTTATTGCACTTATAGCATACTTTTTAGGCAATATCTCATTTGCTTACATACTTGGCAGAGTATTTGAAAAAAAAGATGTTAGAGATTACGGAAGCGGAAGTGCGGGAGCAACAAACGCCCTGAGAACATTTGGCAAAAAAATCGCAGCAATGGTGCTTTGCGGAGATATGCTTAAAGGAATCGTGGCTGTATTAATAGGAAGAAGTATGGGAGGTCAGGCAGGCGCATATCTTGCCGGGGCATTTGCCATAATTGGTCACAACTGGCCTGTAATGCTTAAATTTAAAGGCGGAAAGGGAGTTGCTACCACAGTGGGGGTTATGCTTTTTGTAAATCCTTTCCTTACTTTAATTTGTGTAGCAGTCGGAATTATAATTATTGTTTTTTCAAGGACTGTTTCTATCGGTTCAATTATTGGGATGGCATCGGCGCCCATAGTCGCGGTTGTATTTGTGAGGCCGTTTGACCTGAAGCTGTTCTTGTTTTGTGTATTCATAGCGACAATGTCAATTTACAGACATAAATCAAATATAAAAAGGATCCTGGAAGGTAAGGAAAATAAGATATAGGAGATAACCATGAAAAAAAGGATAACATTGCTTGGCGGAGGAAGCTGGGGAACAGCGCTGGCCAAATTGCTTTCGGAAAACGGACACGAGGTAACGGTGTGGCTGCGGGATGAAGAGCAGTGCAGAATGCTGAGGGAGGAGAGAGTTAATAAAAAATATCTTCCCAATGTACAAATACCGGAAAATATTGTGTTTTCTTCTGATATAAATGAAGCTTCTAAAGATGCGGATATGTTATTGATTGTTACACCCACACAAATTATAAGAGGTGTTCTGAGACAAATAGATAAAGAATATAAGAAGAATAAAATAATAATAAATGCTTCTAAGGGAATTGAAAAAGGAACCATGTGCTTAGTTTCTGATATTGTGAGAGAGGAAACAGACGACTGTATTTTTGCAGCATTATCAGGACCATCTCATGCCGAGGAAGTGGGGCTTTCAATGCCCACAGCAATTACGTTGGCATGTGAAAGCAAGGAAGTTGCCGAGGAGATACAGGATGCTTTCATGTCTTCGTATTTCAGGGTTTATACAAATGAGGATGTCGTAGGAGCAGAATTAGGTGGAGCTCTGAAAAATATCATTGCACTTGGAGCGGGAATATCTGACGGAGTAGGCTACGGTGACAATGCAAAGGCAGCTCTTATGAACAGAGGTATTGTCGAAATAGCGAGGCTGGGTATTGCTATGGGAGCGGATGTACATACATTTTTTGGCCTATCCGGAATCGGAGATTTGATTGTGACCTGCACAAGCAAGCATTCAAGAAACTGGAACGCAGGATATCTTATAGGGCAGGGAATGACAAAGGACGAGGCCATCAAAAAAATCGGAATGGCTGTGGAAGGAATTCCCACAACCTATGGGGCATATGAACTCTCAAAAAAATTAAATGTGGAAATGCCCATAGTTGATGCAATGTATAACGTTCTGGAAAATAGTGCAGATGTAAAAGAAACAGTTAATAAATTGATGTTACGAGATAAAAAGGAAGAAAAGCTATAATAAAATTATCATAACTTTCAATAGTATACTAAATTGTTATAACTAATATACAGGTAATTGTGCCTGTATATTTTTTGCATATAAATCGAGCATATATTTTTAATTGTCTTGATTCTTGTCGGACAAATTTTTCAAATTTTATATAAAAAAGTTAGATTACATAATATAAAAATTTATTTATGTATGAACATTTATTAAGACAAGTCATATTATATATAGAGCCATGTAATAATTGGTTTAATAATAATAATTTTTGTGGAGATGATTTTATGCCATGCGATTTAATACCTCGTCTTAATGCGTTAAGTGATGAATTTGGAATACCGAGAGAGTTAAATCCTGAAAGAGATTTACGTTGTATAGATATTTGTGTTCCTAATGTTTTGTTGATACACCCGTTTGCTGAGTTTGTTCAGAATATTCCTTGGCCGAACGCAACAACAAATCCAAACCGTGACTGCAGAGGTGTGTTTGACTTACCACCGGGATTGGCGCCAACACGATGCTTTTTCAGAGTTACCTGTGCAGATGAAGAATTTATTTGTGTTAACGGTGTTCCTTCTATTTCTGTAGATGTAAAAGGACAGCTCGTTTTAGAATTTGTTGTTAACGGCACCTCTATATTCTGGGTAAAAGAAATTACAATAATTGATGCGACCTTAAATTCAGCATCAAACTGGTACAGAACAGATACAGGAAATGAAATAGATAATTCAAGATTTGCTGATTTTATAAGAATATTGGACGGCTCATGCCTAGTTGTTAATACAAACTGTAGAATTGATGCTGCAAATGAACAAGTTGTATTTACTGCAAATGTTGTTGATAAATTATGGAAACATGAAAATGTTTGGGTAGAAGGCGTAACTCCTTATCTGCAACTGATACTGGCACAACCTCCGGTATATGAAAACATTACAGTTCATGAAGAATTTATCAGTCATGCAATCCCGAATTGCAACGCAATACCATAAAAACAGTATTTCACCGACAATCACAATAAAAAAACCTGCCGATTAGGGCGGCACTCATAAAACAGCATAGGAATATTTTCGGAAAACGGCGTAGCTTCGGCTATGCCGTTTCTCTGTTTTGCAGGTCATAGAGTAAGGACACGGGGAGTAAAAATATTGCAGTCTAGGGTAACGTCATAAGCAGCGAACCTTGACATAATATGTCATGGTTAATATACTATAGTAGTGATACAAGGAGGTGTTTGTTTGAAAGAAAGTCGGCTGTTTAAGATTGTTTACTTTCTCTTAGTAAAAGGACGTGTGACTGCTCCGGAATTGGCAGAAAAATTTGAGGTGTCAGTTCGCACAATCTATCGTGATGTAGATGTGATTAGTAGTGCCGGTATTCCTATTTATGTTACAACAGGCAGAAATGGCGGAATACAAATTCTTGATAACTATGTACTGGAAAAAGTCTTTTTTTCTGATAAGGAAAAGCAAGACATATTAGCAGCCTTACAAAGTTTATCCGTTGTTGACAACACCTACGAAAGAGAAATGTTGACAAAGCTTTCTGCACTTTTTAATAAAAATTCAGAAAATTGGTTTGAAGTAGATTTTGGTCGTTGGGGAAGCAAAACACAGGATAATGTTAAGTTTGAATTATTAAAAAAGGCAACTATTAATCATAAAGCCATGACTATTGTGTATGTCAGCTCCTATTGCAAAAAAACAACGAGAAAAATTCACCCGCTAAAACTCTTGTACAAAGCAAAAGAATGGTATATTAAAGCCTACTGCACAGAGAAAGAGGATTTCCGCCTTTTCAAAATGAACCGAATTGTAGAGTGCGAGATTTTAGATGAAGATTTTATTCCTGTTGGTTTCCCCGATTTGCAAGATACTGAACAGCAGAATACCTATAATAAAATTGTACTCCGCTTTCCTAAAGAAACGGCATACCGTGTTTATGATGAGTTTAAGGACGAGGAACTGACCGTACAAGAAAATGGTGATTTGATTGCAGCTGCATATATGCCAGAAGACGCTTGGCTCATCGGGTATCTTCTTTCGTTTGGAGCGTATGTTGATGTGATAGAGCCTGTCTATCTGCGCGAGGTTTTGTCTGATGAAGCAAAGAAAATTTATGAAAAAAATAAACCTTGACATATGGTGTCAAAGTTTGTGTGCTACTATTACATTGCAGATATAAAAATTTTATTTTTGGGAGGGCTTAAAATGAACGAGAAGTTTTGTCAGTGTTGCGGTATACCAATGGGCAATTCCGATGAAATGTACGGTAGCAGTGCAGACAGTAGTAAGAGCGAGGACTACTGCAAATATTGTTTTGAAAATGGGACATTTACAATTGATTGTACTATGGATGAAATGATTGAGATTTGTGTACCACATATGGTTATAGCTAATTCGGCCATGACGGAAGATGAAGCCCGTAAGATGATGAAAGAATTTTTCCCGACACTAAGCGTTGGAAAACTGCATAGGTTTTAATATAACAAGGAGGAAAGTTGAAATGGGAAGAGCAACAACAAAGTCAGATATGATAGACGCAGCAATCAGCAATTATGAAAAGCTGAATATACTTATTTCTGAATTGACCGAGAAAGAATTATCAACATTATTTGATTTTACAGCAGACGATAAAAAGAAAGAGGCTCATTGGAACAGGGATAATAATCTTCGAGATGTTCTGATTCATCTCTATGAATGGCATCAGCTTTTGCTTAACTGGGTTGTGAGAAATCAAAAAGGAGAAGATACGCCGTTTATTCCCGAACCCTACAATTGGAAAACATATGGCGATATGAATGTAGGGTTTTGGAAGAAGCACCAAGATACCACATTGGAAGAAGCAGAAGAAATGCTGAATAAATCCCATAAGGAGATATTGCATTTGGCAGAAACATTTTCCAATGAAGAGTTGTTTTCAAAAGGCACATATAAATGGGCTGGCGGAACCACATTAGGCTCCTATTTTGTGAGTGTTACAGCAAGCCATTATGATTGGGCTATGAAAAAACTGAAAGCTCATAAGAAGAATTGTGCAAAATAAACTTTTCGTTTTATCGTTGAACCTATTTTACTAAATTTATAAACCGCCCAACGGTAAATAAAAAATAGCATAGACATACCGCTATAACTATATTTTGTAAATTTAGAATTGAAGATGAGTCTCATTGGATATAGCAAAAATCAGCATACTACTCTATTTGAATAGTATACTGATCTTTGTTGCACTTCGTATGGCAGCTACCCTAATTCAGTTTGTTGGTTGATACTGTTTTATGAGTAGCTGCCTTTAGACAGGTTTTTTGCTCAATTATTGCTTAATTTTTCAGATAGTTACTTTACTATGTTTTTAAATTTATCTTTCCATGTAGAATTAGAATCATTAATTGCTTGAGAATTTTTTGCAATATCTTTCTTTATATTTATAGGGTTACTTTCAACGTTTTCGAATAGTTTTATTATAGCATCAATTTTTTCTTCTATTTTTTTAATTTCTGATAATATCTGCTGATTATTTATTTGCTCGGTTTCCATATCATTTGTATTTTTTGTCCATTGCTTTGTAGTGTTAAATTCAGATGCACCGTTGGAAAATTGTTTTCCGCTGAGAAAATTCATATTATTTAACTCATCTAAGGATACATACTTTCCATCCGACGAATTTGATAAAGAGCTATTTTTGATATTATTCTGCAATTGATACACCTCCGGTTAATAGAAATCTTTATTACTATATGATTATTTATATAAAAACGTGAATTGCTTGTCAATTTAATTATATATATATTGTACAAAAAACTCCAGTAGCATACTGGAGTAAATAAACTAAAGCAATATTATATTCATTAAGAATAATGAGGTCTAGGATGATTATCACAGCAGTTAACAGACAGACCATTGTCAGCTTTTGCTGCTGCCTTAAAAGTAATTGGGACCTGAACACACAATTTTTGAGTTACTAAAAACCTGCAAAGTCCATTTCTGTTCCATTTGCCACATGGAACCGGTATAACACATGGCTCATCAATTACACTAACCGTAACTCTTCCAACTTCAACAAATGGCTCTATACTAACCGGTGCACATACGTCTATTAATTCTTTTAACTCTGAAGTATTGCAAGTGCTATCTTCATTTCCGCATACAGGAGGGCAGCAAAACTTATTTTCATCATTATTATACATATTATCAAGCTCCTTATTATAATTGTGTTCATGGTAATATTTTATGTAGACAAACCAGCTTGGTTACATAAAAAAAATAATTTATAGATTGAAAATAAAACGAGCACGCCTTCAAATACTGGATGTGTTCTTTTTTATGAAAAAATATTTTTTTAATGCAGTAATTTAAAGTTATATTGCGTTATAATAAATGTAAGAAAGGAGGGGAGGCATGGAAAAGGAACGTCTGTTGATTAAAGAGTCTATTGAAGGCAGCGAAAAAGCTTTCGCCAATATAATCAATGTTTACAGGAATTATATTTTTGCAATTGTACTTAATTTTATCAAAGACTATGGAGAGGCTGAAAATGTTGCACAGGAAGTGTTTCTGCAAATCTACACCTCTCTTCCGTCATATGACAACGGTAATTTCAAGGCGTGGATAGGCAAGATAGCGGCAAATAAATCAATTGATTGGATAAGGAAGAAGAAATCAAAATTTAATGAAGAGCCGTCTGAAAATACAACGGATTTAATTGACAGTTCATCTTATGACAAGAGCGGTAATCCTGAAATATTTATAATAGATAAGGAAAGAAAAGAAATACTCATGAGGGTTATGGGAAGCATACCTGACAATTACAGAATTGCATTGGAGAAGTTTTATTTTCAGGAAAAGCCATATGAAATGATTGCAAAAGAAGAGAATGTGCCTGTGAAGACCATAGCATCACGTCTTTACAGAGCCAAGATATTATTGAAGGAGAAATNNGAAATGGAGGGAAGAAAATGAAGCATTATGATTATGTTGAATGGCTGCTTTATAAAAATAAGCTGATGCCTGAAGAAAAAGCAGATGAAATGGAACGGCATTTATATAGTTGCAGCACGTGCATGGATATTTTTCTGTCCCTGATTGATGAGAAGGAAATAAAGGCCGCAGGAGAAATTTTGTCAGAGGATTTCACTGCTGAGGCAGTAAGCAGGCTTCCGAAGATAAAAGCTGTTAAGCCCATGGCAATACAGAAAAAAAAGGCATTTAATTACCAATTGGGATATTATGCTGCTGTTGCATCTGTAACCATTATCCTAACCCTTGGAGGCTTTTATACCAGCCTTGTGGATACTGTGCCGAAGCTTTCCGTATCTGTTCATATTACTAAGGAATATCCGAATATAATAGCTGATTTTTCAGAGGGTATAGTAAACGGAACATCTAATCTTTTGTCCGGAATTGAAAATAATGATATAAATAATAGGAGGAAAAATAATGAGAGATAAAAGCAGGTTTATAGCATTTATATTGTCTGTGGTGCCGGGATTGGCACATTTGTATATAGGGTTGAAGGAAAGAGCTTTAATATTTTTTATTCTGCTGGTTGTGGGAGTTACCGGAGGCATAGGACTTGCGGTTCTTACCTACGAAGAGGTTTTCTTGGTGCTGACTATCATAGGCTATCTGCTATTGTGGCTCATTGCCTTGATTGATATGTTTTCGGCCTGGAGAACTATGGAAGTGAAGCAGCTGTATAACAGCACGGAAGTAATAGGCGATATTCCGGATAAAAAACTGAATAAAAAAAGCCTTGCACTTGCATTGTCTGTAATACCGGGGGCAGGACATATGTATCTGGGATATCAGAAAAAAGGGTTAATAATAATGGGAGCATTTTTCTTTTCAATTTTTTTCATGGGATGGCTTGGAATATCACTGCTGCTGTTCATGCTTCCAATGATTTGGTTTTACAGCTTTTTTGATGCAATGCACATATCCGATGATTCAAAAGAAGAAGTAAAAAATGAAACGCTGGAATTACCGAATATAAAACCTGAGTTTGCAGGTGTGGGTCTTATTTTAATAGGTATTATGATTTTGCTGGAAAGGGTCCTGTATCCTTTTATTGACTACCATATACGCCGGTATATTCAAACATCGATGGTATCAATAATATTTATTGTAATAGGTGTATACATGATAATAAAAAGCAAGAAGAGCATGGTGGTCCATGATGATTCAGAAGAGGAGGAATATGAAAATGATCAGGATTAAAAGAGTCGGAAATATTTCAATGGGACTTGTGCTGATAGCTTTCGGCGTGATATTATTTTTATCACAGTTTAGCGGGATTTCTGTTTTGAAGACAGCATCGGGAGTGTGGCCTCTTATATTGATATTGTTAGGAATTGAAATACTCTGGTGCAGATATGCGTCCAAAGATGAGAATACAGCCATAAAATACGATTTATTCAGCATATTTACAGTACTTGTAATATTGATGTTCAATTTAGGAATTTATGCCGCTGAAGAAACAGGAATTATGAACAGAGTGCAGCAGATGTTCCTGAGTGAGCACTACAACATAGATGTATCTTTGAACGAATATGTAATTGATGATGGACTTAAGAAAATAATTATAGATGATACTGATAATTTGGTAATAAGGTCATCAGACAATAACAGGATAAGCGGTATCGCCAAGCTTTATGTTTATGCCTTAAGCAAGAAGGATGCTGAAGATTTAAGCTCTTCGGAACATTTGAGATACAAAAAGTCAGGGGATACACTCTACATTTATTCTGTAAGCAATAAAGAAAACAACTATAGCTATTCGATGTCAAAAGGAACGGAGCTGTTCATACCGCAAAATGTAGAAGTAGAAATAATGAATTGTCGAAACATTGACCTCATATATGCTGATTTCAGCAATAAGTGGACAATAGACGGAGTTAACACCATAAACATCAGGCTTGACAAGATGTCGGATGTAAGGATAAACGCATTTGTAGAATCCATAGACAGACTGTATGGAAATATAAAGTGGTCATTTGACAGCTTTGGTGAGTATACGAACGGAGAGGGAGAAAATCTCATAAATATATTGAACAGCGACAACGTAGTAGTGAATGAAGTGTGATAAGGAGGGCAAGAATGCCCTTTTTTATTTTGTGTTGACATGCAAGCAGTATTGCCGCATACTTGTTTTCATGACAGGACTTCCATGCAGAGGTGTTGCAAAGGTGAAAGACAACGTATAGAATGAAAATAAAACTAAAAGGATTGCATGTAATGATCAGAAATTTTAAAGAGAATGATATTGATGCGGTGATGAATATATGGCTTGAGACAAATATTGCCGCCCATGATTTTATTGAAAGTAGCTATTGGCGGGACAATTTTGATGATGTAAAAAAAATGATACCGGAGGCATCTGTGTATGCATATGAGGAAAAGGGAGAAGTTCAAGGATTTATTGGATTGGTAGATGGTTATATTGCGGGCATCTTTGTACGAAGCGAGCATCAATCCAAAGGTATAGGAAGAAATTTGCTGAATTACGCCAAGAGTATCTACAACAATCTTTCATTGCAGGTATACAAGAAAAATGAAGGTGCGGTGCAATTTTATTTAAAAGAAGATTTTAGTATTACAAAAGAGCAGAAAGATGAAAGCACAGGTGAGACTGAACTTGTAATGGGCTGGTCAATAGCGCAGTAAGAAAATGGACTATGAAAAATTTATGCATTTGTGGTGTCTGGATAAGGTAAAGGTTTGCTGAGAAAGTCAGGAATCTGCATGGTGAAGGTAAATTAAAAGACATTGATATCGGCCTTAACATTAAAACTAAAAATTCTGCTTATATATTGCTCGTAGGAAGTGGGGGATATTATGGCTTTACTTTGCAGACAGAGAGATTCTATACACCTATGAACATGAAGTAAAAATAATAGAATGAAATAGTTTTAATATAACATATGGACACATGCCTACATAGAATGGTTAATAAAGTGTAGGGGGTATGTATGCAGTCAATTACAGAAAGCGTGTTTTCTTTGTTTATAATGATATCGGTGGGTGTTTACGGAAGCAGGAAAAAAATAATAAACCCGGAGCTCAATAAAGGGCTCACGGATATACTTATAAAAATCGCGCTCCCTTTTATGATTGTTTCTTCCTTTATATTTACATATGATTATACGGTAAAGGACAATATTGTAAAAACATCTTATTACAGTATTGCGGCGTACATAATAATGGCCGTTGTTTCACGGATACTGCTTTTCCCCGTTAAAAATGATAAAAAAACAATACTCCATTTTGCTAATGTGTTTGTCAACACAGGCTATGTAGGATTCCCGATTTTAAATTCCATATACGGCTCAGAGGGTGTAATTTACGGTTCAATATTCAATATGTTTTTTGTTATTCTTCTATGGACTTACGGTATTATGCTCTATAGGGGCGGGCTGGAAAAAGGATATCTGAAGAAGGAACTAATCGCACTGCTTTTTAATCCTTCAATTATAGCCGTAATCATAGGTGTAGTAATTATGGTGTTTGATATAAGAATAAACGGTGCAATTCTGGCAGGCATAAAAGGCATAGGAAGTATTACGGGCCCATTGTCAATGATAATAATCGGTGTTATATTATCAAATGCAAAGGTTAAAAAATATATGAGGGACTGGACGGTTTACTATGGGATAACAGTGAAATTGATTGCTATTCCTATTATCATATACATGGTTTCGCTGCAGTTGCCGGAATCATCCAGGGCTTTGAAGTCTGTTATAATAATGACCGCGATGCCCGCATCCGCAATGACATCCATATTGGCGGAAAGCTTTGGAAAGGAAAAGGATTATGCCGCAATCATAGTTTCGGCAACCACGCTGCTCTCCTTAATTACTGTTCCGGCACTTTTGAAAATACTCTGAATCAGAAATACATATAATGCATAGTAATGTCCTTTTTGTTTACAGCAGATAGAGGACATTTTTTATTGTGCACAAACATAAATTTATTTATGAAGATTTGCTGAAATATTGAAATATATTTTTGTATATTTTGGAATAATGCAATTAAACAAGGCATATAAATTAATTGTATACGAAAGTGCATATTTCGCAGGGGGAGGGATTATTATTACTAATTTAGATATATATGAGGACATAGCAAAAAGAACGAAGGGCGAAATATATTTGGGAGTTGTTGGGCCTGTTCGTACTGGAAAGTCGACGTTTATCAGGAAATTTTCCGAAAATGTAATGCTGCCGAATATAGAAGATGAATATATAAAGGAAAGAGCGAAGGATGAAATGCCTCAAAGCGGTACAGGCAAGACTGTTACTACAACAGAGCCGAAATTTGTACCGGGCAATGCAGTCAAAGTAACATTCAAGGATAACATTAATGCAAAGCTAAGGCTTATCGACTGTGTGGGATACATGATTCCCGGTGCAATAGGAAGCATGGAGGGAGAGATACCGAGACTGGTAAGCACTCCCTGGAATGAGGACCCCATACCTTTTGCTGAGGCAGCGGAAATTGGAACAAGAAAGGTTATAAAGGATCATTCAACCATAGGTGTTCTGGTAACCACAGACGGCAGCATAACTGATATTGGCAGAGATAATTATATTATGGCTGAAGAAAGGGTAGTAAAAGAATTAAAAGAAATAAATAAGCCTTTCGTAATTATTTTAAATACTACACATCCTCAGAACGAAAATACAAATGCACTGGCACTACAGCTGAAAGATAAATACGATGCACCGGTACAGATTTTGGATTTAATGAATTTAAGCAACGAAGATATTGAGAATGTTATGGAAGATGTGCTGTATGAATTCCCAATCAAGGAAATCAATGTTGAGCTGCCGAAATGGTTTGACGGGCTCACATACGATTATTCGCTGAAGAAGGATTTAATAGAAACACTTAGAAATGACTTTGAGAACTACTATAAGTTAAGCGATTTTAATGCTGAAAACATATTCGCCGCAGAGAATGACTTTATAGAGGATTTCTATGTTAAGGATATTGAGCTGGGAACCGGAAGCATAAATATGCGTATTGACCTTGATAACTCTTATTATTATAAGGTAATAAGTGAATTATCCGGAGAAGAAATTACCGGAGAGCATCAGATATTGAAGCTAATCGGGGATTTGTCAAAGACAAAGGACAGCTACAGAAGGGTAGAGGCTGCCATCAGCGATGCCAAGGAGAAGGGATACGGATATGTGTCACCTGGAATTTCGGATATGATTATTGCAAAACCGGAAGTCTTCAAGGAGGGTAGCAGGTACGGAATTAAAATCAAGGCTCAGGCTCCATCGCTTCATATTTTCAGTGCAGGCATAAATACGGAGGTTGCACCTGTAATTGGCAACAAGGCACAAAGTGAGGATTTGATGAACCATCTTGCTGAACAGATGAAAGAAAATCCACAGAGCATATGGGATGCGGAAATATTCGGGAAAAATCTATACAGCCTGGTTGATGAACAGCTTGAATCGAAGCTTACGGCAATGCCTGAAAACGCAAGGAGGAAGCTTAAGAAGACGATTGAGAAGATAGTCAATGACGGCTCGGGAAGCATAATATTCCTCATAATTTAAAAAAACAATATCACAGATTCTTTGTGCATGGAAATAAAGCACGAAGAATCTACTTTTTTTGTTTTTATTATAAAAAAATGACGTTAATCTTGAAAATTTATCGCAATTAATTGGAATAATATTTGAAAATCAGCATATATAGCTTGCAAAGCAATTTAAAATTGTGTTATAATATGCATATCTAACTGAAATAAATAATTTGAAACAAGTAAAAATTGGAGTTTTGTTTAAATGGCTAAGAGAAAAAACTTCGGTTTAAAAAATTTTTTCTTCTCTTTTGCAGCTGTATGCATAGTTATTTACATATTTCAGAATTTAAACAGTTCTGTGGAAAGTATGGTTGCTGAGAACGGAAACTTAGAAAATGTTATCATTGCCGACGGCATAGTGGTCAAGGACGAAAGAGTTTACAGTGCGTCTGTAAACGGAAGCGCCACATATTACTATGAAGACGGCACAAAAATAAAGAGCGGGCAGCTTGTGGCTGATTTGAACACCGATATGAGCGCAGAGCAGATAAATAAGCAAATGGCTGAAATACAGGCTGCAATTGACATGAAAAAAGGCACGGATGGAAAAGCAGCAAGCACTGCATTATCAAGTGAGACCGCAGCTGTATATGAAAATGAAATACAGCTTAGCATATTAAACAGTGAACTGAACAGCGTGTATGACCTTGCTGTGCAGGTAAGCAGGCCTGATGCTGTAGCCGTATATTCCGATTCATACGAACAGTATGAGGAAGCACAACTTATATCTATGAAAGAAAGTCTGGCAAAGAGCATTTCGTCTCAAAAAGTACCTTATTATTCCGGGCAGGCAGGGTTGATTACATACAAAATTGACGGGCTTGAGAATGAGTACAAATTTGAAAATGTGCTCAGCATGAGTCCGAGCAGCACTGTCAAAAAAGAATATACTGTTTTAAACAAAAGCAATAAAGAAACAATGGTCGAAAATGAAAGCATGTTTAAGATAATTAGAAATTTTGAGTATTATATTGCGGCCACTGTGGACAACGAGAAGGCGAAGCTTTTTTCGGAAAAGAAATATGTGAAAACAAGAGTGCTGTGCGACGGTGCAAGTCACGAGGTATGGGGATATATTGAAAAAATAAATTACGGAAGTGAACAATCCGTATTGATTCTGTATTTTGATGATTTTTTTTATAAAATATATGATAAGCGCTATGTAGATTTAGAACTTATAACCGATATATATGAGGGACTTAAAATAAAGACGGAAGCGTTGACTCAATCCGGTGGGATGGAAGGTGTTTATGTCCAGGATGCAAGCAATATAATTAAATTTTTTCCTGTCGAAATTTTAGGCAGAGATGACAAATTTGCCATAATATCTTCGGGAGAATATATCGGAGAAAATGAAAGACGAATAATAAAAATCAATGAAAAATCATATCATACCGTAAAGATATTTGATAAGATAATTTTAGAGCCTGACAAGGTATATGACGGTCAAATAGCAGATTAGGAGGTTGTTGTGAGCATAAAGGAAAATATTGAAGAAATCCTGAAAAGAACAGCCGCAGCTGCCGTGCGTTCAGGCAGAAACCCCGAGGACATAACGGTAATAGCTGTTTCCAAGACGGTGGATGCGGAAAGGGCGAGAGAGGCTGTCAAAGGTGGACTGATAAATTTAGGTGAAAACAGAGTTCAAGAGTTGGTCTCCAAGTATGATCAGCTTTCAGACATAGATGTTAAATGGCATTTAATCGGGAATTTGCAGAAAAACAAGGTAAAATACATAATAGACAAGGCAACCCTGATACATTCGGTGGAAAACATTGAACTTGCCAATGAAATAAACAAAAGAGCACAGAAAAACAACATAATATCCAACGTACTTATCGAGCTGAATATCGGCGAAGAAGAAAGTAAATTCGGACTGAATGAAGAAAATACATATAGCTTTGTAAAGGCCATGGAGCAGTTTGAAAACATAAAGGTTTTGGGACTTATGACCGTGGCGCCTTTCAGTGAGAACCCCGAGGATATCAGGTGGGTTTTCAAAAAAATGAAGGGAATATATGATAAGATTTCAGGCATGAAGCTTAAAAATACTGAAATGAAATATCTATCTATGGGAATGACAAATGACTTTGAAATCGCTATTGAAGAAGGCGCGAATATAGTAAGAATTGGTACTGCTGTGTTTGGCGCGAGAAAATATAAGGAGGAAAAGTAAATGGGAGTAATGGACAAAGTAAAGGATTTTATCGGCATCACGGATTTGGAAGATGATTATGAAGAGGAGGAGATGGTTGCTGAAAGCATCAGCAGCAAACCGGAAAGAATGGAAACTTTTACGAGAAAAAACAATGTAATCAAGGTTCATTCTAACACTGATATGAAAGTCTTTATATGTGAGCCGACAAAGTACGAGGATTGCACAAAAGCCGTTGATGAGCTTAAGAACAGAAAGGTAGTTGTTCTTAACATTGAGGGGATGGAATTGGAAGACCAGAAGCAGGTTTTTGAATTCATTAAAGGCGCTGTTTATGCACTTGAAGCAAGCATTCAAAAAATATCAAACGGTATTTTTGTTTTAGCTCCTTGCAATGTACAGATTGACGGAAGATTAAGCGACAGATACGAGAGGAATTATTTTTATAAATAAGGAGCATATATGTATTCAATTAAAATAGCTCTTAGTCTACTATTGAGGATCATAGATTCGTTAATACTAATAAGAGTTTTACTATCATTTTTCCCAACCCTACAATCTTCAAGAATTTCCTACTTTATCTATCAAATGACCGAGCCTATATTGGCTCCATGCAGGGCAATTTTAGATAGACTGGGATTAGGCATGGGAATGCTTGATTTTTCTCCGATTTTGGCATTTTTGCTTTTAAGGCTGATTCAGACAATGCTGTATGCCTTGTAAGATATAAAAGCGTTAAAATGTAAGGAGAAAAGATGAAAGATTTTGTTAATTATTTTGATTTCATAAAGGACGAGGAAACAAGAAGCTCAGTCAGGCGGATTGTCGACAAAATTTCATATGTGAATAAAAATTATCTGCCTGCTGTTACAGAATTTACGAATCCTTATGCAGTCGAACTGAGCATACCCATAATCAAAAACAGTGATATAAAATTTGAACTTTTCCCCTCATTTATACATGGTGAGAGGAAAGTTTTCATTTTATACCCTGATTATTATGATGGCATTGACGAGACTGAATTTATAACGGGTTTAAGAATTTTCAACCGTTCTAAATTCAAAACACTCAACCACAGAGATTACTTAGGGGCGCTGATGTCCTTAGGTATAGACAGAAACAAAACGGGAGATATTTATGTGTATGAGGATTATGCCGATATTGTGCTGCACACAGATATTTCAGACTATATAATCTACAATATTGAAAAAATCGGGCACAACAAGATAGAGGCAGCGAGAATAAAGGTAGATGATGTGGCATTTAAGGAGCAGGAGCATGTTGTACTGAACATAACCAGCTCATCAATGAGAATTGACAGCATAGTAAAGCACATTACGAACAAATCGAGAGAGACAGCGGCAGACATGGTCAAGGCCGGAAACGTGAAGATAAACTGGCAGGCAGAGGAAAAAACTGCAGCCGAAGTTAAGGAAAATGACATGATTTCAATCAGCAGGTACGGTCGTTACAAAGTTTCAGGACTTTCAGGAATGACAAAGAGCGGGAAGTACAGGATTGAAATAAAGCACTATACATAGTGAGAGGATTATATGAGCATATTGATAGGAATAATTTTTGCCGCATCCATTGTACTGGATCAGCTTACGAAGAAGTGGGCCGTAGGTGTTTTGAAGGACGGAAGCTCAATCAAGGTTATAGGAGATTTTCTGCGCTTTACATATGCCGAAAACAGAGGAGCTGCTTTCAGCATACTTCAGGATCAAAGGGTCTTTTTCATAATAACAACGGTTGTCATGCTTGCAGTGATGGCGTATATTTACTTTAAAACTAAAAATATAACAAAATTGTCGAAATTATCCATAGTCATGATTGCAGGAGGTGCAATAGGAAATTTTCTGGACAGACTACGCCTTGGTTATGTGGTTGACTTTATAGATGTGAGATTCGGAAGCTTTTATAATTTTCCCATTTTCAACATTGCGGACAGCTTTGTTGTGTGCGGGACAATATTAATGATTATTCTGATTCTTTTTAACAGATTTGAGAAGAGTGAAACTGATGGACAATGAAATGAAAATAATTGAATCTGAGGGCGTTGATGACTTTGAGGACGATAATGAAATTATAATTATATCAGACACAGAAAATGAAAGAATAGATGTGTATGTTTCATCTCAGCAGGGAGATATATCCCGTAATTCCGTACAAAAACTTATTGCTGACGGAAGCATAAGGGTTAATGATAAAAAGGTCAAGGCAAATTATAAGGTTAAATTAAGTGACTGTATAAGAATAGTGCTTCCGGAGCCGGAGGCGCTTGATATTGCCGCAGAAGATATTCCGATAGAAATTGTATATGAGGATGATGACCTTGCTGTAATAAACAAACCTCAGGGGATGGTTGTTCATCCCGCACCGGGACATTATTCGGGAACATTGGTGAACGGGCTGATGTACCATTTGAAAAATCTTTCATCGATAAACGGAATATTGCGTCCGGGAATAGTACACCGTCTTGATATGAACACCTCGGGGCTCATGTTGGTTGCAAAGAACGACAAATCACATAATTTTCTTGCGAAGTGTCTTAAGGAGCATTCCATAAACAGAATTTATTTTGCACTGGTGGAAGGTAACATAAAGGATGATTCGGGGGTTATTGACGCTCCTCTTGGAAGAAGTGAAAAAGACAGAAAAAAGAGGACTGTAACATATAAAAACAGCAAGAATGCCGTGACAAACTATTGGGTGGAAAAAAGATACGGAAAATATACGCTGATAAAATTAAAGCTGGAAACAGGCAGGACTCACCAGATTAGGGTGCATATGAAGTACATAGGGCATCCGGTTGTGGGTGATGATGTTTACGGCAGCAAAACAAATAGATTTTTATTAAACGGGCAGCTCCTTCACTCAAAATCCATAGGCTTTGTTCATCCGTCAACGGGAGAATACATGGAGTTTGAAAGTGAGCTTCCGGATTATTTTCAGAAGGTATTGAAAATTATAGGAGGGCAGCAGATATGAAAGCAAAGGCTATCATTATGGACGAAAAGGCTATTGAAAGAGCACTGTTCAGAATCTCTCATGAAATCATAGAAAAAAACAAGGGTGTTGAAAATCTTGTCCTTATAGGAATAAAAACCAGAGGAATGCCTTTGGCTCTGAGGCTTGCAAAAAAGATAGAAGAGATTGAGGGCTCTATAGTTCCTGTATTTCCCTTGGATATAACATATTACAGGGACGATTATGAAAAGGATGACCGTGCGCCTCTGTCTGTTGAAGATTTCGACTATAATATTCAGGACAAGACGGTTGTTTTAGTGGATGATGTACTGTACACAGGCAGGACGGTAAGATCTGCGCTGGATGCTGTTGTTGATAAAGGCAGACCTAAAAACGTGGAGCTTGCGGTATTGATTGACAGAGGGCACAGAGAGCTTCCGATACGAGCAGATTTCATAGGCAAGAACGTGCCAACCTCAAGAAGTGAGCGAATAAGCGTTCAGCTTATGGAAACAGACAGCACAAATCAGGTTGTAATAACGGAATAGTATAGTAATAAGCCGGCGGCGTAAGCCTCCGTTTTTTATTTTCATTATAGCGAATAAAATGTATGGATATGGTTGTCGAATTTTAGTATAATTGAATAAAATATTGTTTGTTTTAATTAATTGCCTCCTGCTCGATTGACTTAGTACATTGGGGGCTTTATAATTTAGTGGACGAATCAATAGAGGCGGACAGTTATTTGGAGGTGGTTTAAATTACATACTTGACTGAAGGAAATATAACAAAACAAATTATCAGACTTTCCTTCCCGTTGCTTGTAGGCAATATAATTCAGCAATTTTATAATACTATTAATATGATGATTGTGGGGCGATATGTAGGTGATGCAGCATTTTCTGCTGTGGGAGTCAGCGGAAGCGTAATGAACTTATTTATTGCAATCATTATAGGATTATGTGTGGGTTTTTCCATATTGTATGCCAATGCATACGGTGCCCAGGATTACGAAAAGCTAAGAAAAACCATATATACCACAGCAGTAATAGGCATAAGCATAACCTTGATTTTATCAATTGCAGGATTTATTTTTCTGAAAGATATACTCAATGCAATTCAGACTCCCGATAATTTGCTTCGCGAATGTGAGATATACCTGAGAGTGATTTTTGCAGGAATGATATTCTGCCTTATGTACAACCTGCTTGCGAGCATACTTCAGGCTTTGGGACGTACAAATGTAATGCTTTATATCATTGTGACAGCAATGTTCTTCAATTTATTTTTCAATTATTTTTTAGTTGCAGTACTAAGGCTGGAGGTAATGGGCGCAGCCTTGGCAACTGTACTTTCTCAGGTAATATCAGCATTTTTATGCCTGTTTTACATATTGAAGTACCTTCCGAAGCTGAAGATTGGAAAGGAGGATATGTCCCGTGACAGGAAATTGAGCGTCACGGCCTTTCAATTTGGAATAACATCGGCATTACAGCAGTCAAGTCTGTTTTTTGGAAAACTGATGGTTCAGAGAGCTATAAATGCTCTGGGTTCAGATGCCGTAATGGCATACACAGCAGATATATGTATCGAACAGCTTCTTCTTGCTTTCGGAGACAGCGGTGCTGCAGCGATTGCGGTATTTGTTGCTCAAAATTACGGACACAATGAAATGGGCAGAGTGAAGGATGGCTTGAAGAAAGGTATTAAGCTCATGGTAATAACAGGAGTGACGCTGAGCGTCATGCTGTATTTTACAAAACCGTGGTTTATTTCACTTCTGATTTCTGTTGAAAAGTTCCAGGTTACGGCAATTGCCTTAAGCTATTTAAGCATAATGTGCATATTCTACCCACTGTCATTTGCAACCAACTCGTTTCAGGGATTTTTCAGAGGCATAGGGATGATTCAGCTGGCATTTGGCGCAACCTTAACTCAGATTATAATAAGAATAATTTTAACATACAGATTTACAGATCTGCTGCAGCTCAGGGCAGTGGCAATTGCCACAGGTATAGGATGGATTGCAATGATAAGCATACAGATAGTTTATTTTAATAAAGCCAGAAGGCGTTTGCAGGTAATATAAAAAATGAGAACGCGAGAGTATAGTGTGAGGTGCAACATGGAAAATAAGCATGAATGCGGTATTTTTAATTGGTTTGGGTACATTCTTCCTTTTGAGGAAAGAATAAAGCTCATAAAGCAGGCTGGATACGATTATGCAATGCTGTGGTGGGAAGATGAGAGTTACCCATATATCATAAACCGCATGGAACTTGTTAGAATTTTAAAATATCACGGTTTGAAGCTTGATAATGTGCACTTGCCTTTTGAAAATATAAATAACCTCTGGAGCGAAAGCGGTGACTTAAGGAAGAATGAAATCAATATTGTTAAAAGATGGTTAAATGAATGTATGGAATGCGGTGCCGATACTGTTGTTATACACAACACGGAGGGGAGCAGTCATAAATTTAACTATAAATTTGGTTTTGATTCATTTAGTAATATTATCTCGGAAGCAGAGATCATAGGTATAAATGTTGCTTTTGAAAATACGCAGATGGTAGAATATACAGATTTTTTACTGCGTGAAATCACATCGTCGAAAGCAGGCTTCTGCTATGATTCTTCACATGATTTCGTTAATGGAGGAAGCAGGGGAGAAATCCTGAACATATGGAAGGATAGGCTGTTGGCGGTGCATTTGTCCGATAATGATGGCGGGGTCTACGACAGGCACTGGATTCCTGGTAAGGGAAATGTTAACTGGGACAAAATTATAGATATTATAAAGCGGACGAACTGTAAAAGCTACTCAATGGAAACATACCCCTTTGAGGGCGAAAAGGATATGGCTCCCATTGATTTTTTAATGAAAGCAAAGCAATCCCTGTTGGGATTGCTCTAATGACAAATTTACATTTTTCTATGCAGATTTGCTTTTATCCTTTTTCGGGTTAGAAGGAAACCATCCCTTTTTCACTCTCTCTTCCTGCTCAAATAATTCTCCTATGCTCCAAAGACAGCAAAAACCTATTATGCTCAGTTATATTAAAAGAATCAGATTGCTTATAAAAATAGATACAGTTATGAATACTACACCGGCAACTAAAAATGCCAGCCAGATTTTTTTGCCTATATAATATTCTGACTTTATTACAATGGGATGGAAAATACCGATTATTATAAAAGATAAAAGCCCTATTGCCACTCCTGTAAAGCTCATAAGTTCATACTTATTGTTTTATTTTAATTCCTGTTATAGTTGGTTCCACAAGCATTGAGTAATTTGTATCATAAATTACAAAGCCGGGCTTTGAGTTCGGTGGCTTTTTAAGATTTGCTTTTTTAGTGTAATCTATTTCCACAGAACCTGCATTCCTCCCTTTGCTGTAATAGGCTGCAATTCTTGCCGCCTCCACATATTCCTCGTCCTTGAGTTCATCTCCCTCTGTCCGTATAAGCACATGAGAGCCTGGGATGTTTTTAGCGTGGAACCAATAATCATCCTTTTTACCTGTTTTGAAGGTAAGAACATCATTTTGAAGATTGTTTTTTCCCACTAATATTTCATGTCCTCCCGATGAGATGAAAGTTGTGAATTCAGGCTTATATTCCTTGGTCTTCTTAACCTTGGATTTTTTCTTCATCATGCCCTCGGAAATAAGCTCATTGTATATATCCTCTAAGTCATCAATATCTTCACATGCCTCGATTGAATAGAGTATATTTTCCAGATATCGAATTTCATTAAGTGATATTTCTATAAGCTTTTGAAGCTCTTCTTCAGCCTTTTTAAGCTTGTTGTATCTTTTGAAAAACTTTTGACTGTTTTGTGACAGATTCAGCTTCGGGTCAAGAGGAATTGTGATTTCTCTTTGCTCGGGATCATAGTAGTTTGCAACCGTGAGCTTGTGATTTTCGGGAGCCTTGTGGAGATTAGCTATAATAAGCTCACCGTAAATTTTATATTTTTCCCTGTCCTCAGCGTTTAAAAGTTCATTGCGCTGCTTTTCCACCTTTTTTCTGTCACGGTCAATTTTTGTGTTCATACTTTTTATAAGGCTTGCGACTCTCTGATTTATTTTATTTTTGTTGTCTGCCCCAGAATAGTAATCATCCAGCAGCATTCCGGGATCAGCGTATTGCTTTTTGCTGAAAGGCTGCAAATAATCAATATCAAGGCAGTAAAAGCCTATTTGTTCCAAATTTTCATCAGTATATATATTAAATGAAAATTCCTTTGCTCTGACCTTATCCATGATGAAATTTAAAGCTATCCATGCTTTCTCTTTATGTTCAGCTGTGAGTTCTCCCAGGCATGTACCTTCATTCAGTCCTGCCAGATGGCATATTTCTTTGCTTATGAATGGACTGAGCCCTATGAAGCTTCCGTAAAAAAAGTTGTAAATCAGAATTCCGCCGTTTGCGCTGTTTATTTTGTCAAGAAATAATTCCTTTGTTGCCTCCAATGGATTGAGCTTATCCTGCTGTGGAGGAATGACATACTTAAGTCCCGGGTATACCTGTCTTACGGAACTTACATTTTCAGCCACCCTTTTTATTGAATCAATTATGGTGCGGCTTTCTGCATTTATGAAAATAATATTGCTGTGCTTGCCCATTATTTCTGTTATTATGGACTTATGCACCGTAGTATCAAGCTCATCCTTGCATTCGAAGGTTATTTCGAGGATTCTGTCAAAATTGATTTGAGATACGTCCGTAACCCGTGCTCCGGACAGATGCTTTCTTAAAAGCATGCAGAACATGGGGGGCTGTTCAGGATTTTTCCTTGCTATGTCCGTTGTATGAATTCTCGGGCTGCTGCTTGCAGAGGTTATTAAAAGCTTGTAATTTTCTCCGTGGTTTCTTATAGTTAAAACCACCTCGTTTTTATCGGGCTGGTAGATTTTATCTACCCTGCCGCCAATCAATTTATTATATAAATCATTTTGTATGCTGTTTAAAAAAATACCGTCTAATGACATTTCAGACCTCCTGAGTAACTAAATTAGCGATAAGGTTACTATATTGTATCACATTATTGTGCTGTGTCATGGAAAATATTTTAATTTTTATTTACTAATTGAATTTTAATGTTATAATAAATAATAATGGTACAACTATGTTTCTTTTTCGGATACAAAAAATAAAAATGTTCATAAATACAGAATATAGATATTGGAGAATGAAATGGCTGATATATTGAGTATGACCGGTTACGGCAAAGGTGAATGCAACGACGGCAAAAGAGTAATAACTGCGGAAATAAAGACAATCAACAACAGATATTGCGATATAAACATTAAAACACCAAGACATCTGAGGTTTTTTGAGGATAATATAAGAAAAATCTTGAAAAACGGCGTTCAAAGGGGTAGAATAGATGTATATATCAATATAGACTATTTAAGTGAGTCGGATACGGTAATTGTTCCTAACCTATGCCTGGCTAAGCAGTACAAGACGGCCATTGATGAAGTAAGGACTGAACTGAATTTAAGCAGCAATGTTTCGCTGGATACAATAATAAAGTTTCAGGACGTGCTTGTTGCCAAGGAAGACACGGATGATGAAGAGGAGCTTCGCATATGCGTTGAGACAGCAATGAACAATGCTGTTGAAAACCTCATCCGCATGAGGGCTTCCGAAGGCCAGCAGCTCAAGGCTGATATAAGGTCAAGCATGGATAAGACTATGGAGCTCATGGACGAAATTGCTAAAAATGCCGAGACAATAGTTGCAGATTACAGAACGAAGTTTGAGACCAGAATCAAGGAACTCATGGGGAGCAACCATGAGCTTGATGAGAACAGGCTATACAACGAAATTGTAATTTATGCCGATAAAAGTGATATTAATGAAGAAATTGTGAGATTTAAATCACATATGTCCCAGCTTTCGGGAGTTTTAAAAGACGGCGGACCTGTAGGAAGGAAGCTTGATTTTATTATTCAGGAATCTAACAGAGAAATTAATACCATAGGATCTAAAATAGGGAACCTTGAAATAATTCAGATGGTTATTGAGATAAAGAACTTATTGGAGAAAATCAGAGAGCAAATACAAAATATAGAATAGGAGAAAATTAAATGGCAAACAATACTATAAATATAGGATTCGGTAACATAGCGTTATCTAATAGAATTATAGCAATTGTAAGTCCTGAATCGGCACCTATCAAGCGAGTAATACAGGAAACAAGAGAAAAAGGAAAGCTTATCGATGCTACTTACGGAAGAAAGACAAGAGCAGTTATTATAACAGATTGTGAATATGTGATACTATCGGCAATTCAGCCGGATACAATGGCACAGAGATTTGAAAACAACAACCACAATATTAGATAGAGGTATATGATGGACAACGGATTATTGGTGGTGATATCAGGTCCTTCCGGAGCAGGAAAGGGAACAATATGCAGAAGGCTCAGAGAAGTTATGAGGGACTTGAAGGTTTCAGTGTCAGCTACCACACGAAAGCCAAGAGAAGGTGAAAAAGAAGGCGAAAGTTACTTTTTTATTGATGAGGAAGAGTTTGTAAATAGAATAAATAATGATGAGTTTCTTGAATATGCCAGAGTTTACGGCAATTATTACGGAACACCAAAGGAAGCGGTGTTTAAACAGCTTCAGGATGGAAATGATATTATATTGGAAATAGATATTCAGGGAGCACTTCAAGTAAAGAAAAACTGTCCGAGAGGAGTATTCATATTTATATTGCCTCCGTCATTAAAGGAGCTGCAAAACAGAATAGAAGGAAGAGGAACTGATTCAAAGGATGCCATTCTCAAACGGATGCAATGCGCATATGATGAATTGAACTATGCCTTTGAATATGACTATGTGGTGCTGAATGATCAGGTGGACGAAGCAGTGGAGAAGATACAATGCATAATCAACGCGGAAAAGAACCGTGCAATCAGGAAAAATGCAATTATAAACAAAATCAGAGAGGTATAGAATGAAAAAAATATCAATTGACGAATTAATAGATATGGTGGACAGCAGATATTCTCTTGTTACAGTGGTTTCAAAAAGAGCGAGGCAAATAATCGACGGCTCAGATGTAATGGTGAAAACAGCCACAACAAAGCCGGTGGCAATCGCTATTGAAGAATTTTACGAAGACAAGTACCAGCCTATTTATGAGTACGACCAATATCTTAAGGATCTCCAGGAATCGGAGGAGGGAAAATCCGATGAAGAACTGGGCTCGGACGGAGAGGCAGAAGAAGCCGAAGCTTCCAAGACTGAGGCAGAAGAGGAACAATCCAACGAATAATTAATAATCAGTCCCCGGACTGATTATTTCATTTTCATCAGCGGGAGTATTTATGTATAATTATTTTATTCAGGTAATATTAAACAACAATTCAAAAAGTATAGATCAGCTTTTTACCTACGGTGTGCCAAAGGAACTTGAGGAAAGAGCTGAGGCGGGGAGACGTGTCAAGGTGAGTTTCGGGAGAAACAGGCATATGATAGATGCTCTCATAGTTTCGGTTGACAGCTCCTGTGAACTTCCGGCGGATAAAATCAAGGCCATAGAGGATGTGCTTGACGATTATCCCGTAGTAAGTCCTGAAATGATAAGGTTGGTATTTTGGATAAGAGAACGCTATATATGCAAATATTCCGATGCCGTTAGACTTCTGATTCCTGCAATGATAAAATATGAGCACATCATTACGGTAAAGGCCATACAGTCTCAACCGGCAGAAACTCTACTGAATGAAAAAGAAAAAGAGCTTTATACGCTGATTAAAGAAGGGCCGCCGGAGCTTGAGAAATTGAAAAAATCATATGCAGGAAGCGATATATATACAATTCTCGGCAACCTTAAGGATAAGGGGCTCATTGAGCTTGCAAGCAGAGAAAAGGTTAACGGGAAAAGTGCTTACGAGAAATATGTTTCTCTTGCGGAAAATGAAGATGCTGACAGCAAGGGAGTTAAAAGAACAGAAAATCAGGCAAAAATAATAGATTATCTCAAAAATGAGCGAAGGGCAAGTGTAAAGAAGCTTTCGGAAGAGCTTGGAGTATCTGCGGCGGTAATAAACAACCTGATTAAGAAAAATGTGCTGAAGGAAGAATATGTTCTGTATGATGAAGAGGAAGAGCTCAGCATTTCTGATGGGCCGGTTCTTAATGAAGAGCAGCGGAATGCATGCGACAGTGTCATTTCCTCTGAAAGCAAAGTGTTTCTCATGCAGGGAGTTACGGGCAGCGGCAAGACTGAAGTGTATATGAGCATTATAGAGCATTATATAAAAGAAAATAAGCAAAGTATAATGCTTGTTCCGGAAATTTCTCTAACGGCACAGACTATAGAAAGATTTAAAAAAAGATTTGGAAATAAAATTGCCGTATTTCATTCACGGCTTACTAAAAAGGAAAAATTCATACAGTGGAGCAAGGTATACAACAGGGAGGCTGATGTGGTAATCGGTGCCCGTTCTGCAATATTTGCACCAATAAGAAAGCTTGGAGCTATTGTAATTGATGAGGAGCATGAGGACAGCTACATATCCTCCACATCACCTAAATACGATACGGTGGAGGTTGCCATAAAAATGGCGCATATGCTGGGAGGAAAGGTAGTATTGGGCACAGCTACTCCATCGGTGAACACATACTTCATGGCAATGAAGGGGCAGATAGAGAAAATAGAGCTTAAAAAGCGTGTAAACAACCAGATGCCGGATATAAAAATCATAGACATGTGCGCAGAGCTTGACAAGGGGAACAACACACTGCTCAGTGAGGAACTTTACGAGAGTATGAAGCTGTCTCTGTCCAGAAAGGAACAGGTGATACTGTTTTTAAACAAAAGAGGATATTCCGGATTTCTGTCCTGCAAGAAGTGTGGTCATGTTGTGAAGTGCGACCGATGTGATGTTTCTATGACATACCATATAAGGGGCAATATGCTTAAATGCCACTACTGCGGAAGAACGAAAAAAATGCTGTACAGCTGTCCAAAGTGCGGAAGCGATAAAATCGAGCAGTTCAGCGCGGGGACTCAGCATGTTTAAAAGCTTGTTAAGCAGCTGTTTCCAAAAGCAGCTGTGGAAAGAATGGATTTGGACTCCATGACAGACAGAGATGCATATGAAAATATATATCAGGATTTTAAGGCTGGAAGAATTGATATATTAATAGGTACACAGATGCTTGCCAAGGGCTTTGATTTTCCTCAGGTAACAACTGTGGGAGTACTTTCAGCTGATGCAATTTTGAATTTGCCATTTTACAACTCAAGTGAAAAGACCTTCCAGCTTATTACTCAGGTAAGCGGCAGGGCGGGGAGAGGAAGCAAGATGGGGCGTGTTTACGTACAGACCTATGAGCCTCAGAACTTTATAATCAACGCAGCAAGAGCCAATAATTATGAAGTTTTTATTAACGAAGAATTAAAACTCAGAAAAGAATTTGCATTTCCGCCATTTATTAATATAATAAATATATGCCTTATTTCAAAAAATGAGGAGTTCATAAATAAAGTTGCATATGATAAATATGAAGAGCTTAAAAATCTTGTGACGGATATGGTTGAGGAAAGAAGCCTGCTGCTGTACAAACCGGTACAGCATTCCATATACAAGGTGAATGACGAATACAGAATAAATCTGTTTATAAAGGTTTCGAATCACGCTTTGAGCAATTTGAAAAAAATTCTTCGGAGTGTTTACATGGAAAAAGACTTGGAAAATACAAAAGTTAGTATTAATATAAATACAGATACAATATAGGAGGATATATGGCTTTAAGAAATTTAAGATATGAAGGCGATGAAATATTAAGGAAAAAAAGTAAGGTAGTAAGTGTTGTCGATGATAAAATAAGAACGCTTTTAGATGACATGGTTGAAACAATGTATGAAAAGGACGGCGTGGGTCTTGCTGCTCCGCAGGTGGGAATTTTAAAGCGCGTCATTGTTATAGATGTGGAAGACGGCAATGTGTATAAAATGGTTAATCCCGTGATTACAAAAAAATCAGGAGAGCAATGCGCTCAGGAGGGATGCTTGAGCGTTCGTGAAAAAAAGGGAAATGTGAGCAGACCCATGTATGTGACTGTTGAGTATACGGACCAAGACGGCAATCATGTGGAGCTTGACGCCGAAGGGTTGCTTGCAAGATGCATATGCCATGAGATAGATCATTTAGACGGAATACTGTTCGTGGACAGAATTATATCATAGGTGGAGACATGAAGGTTATTTTTATGGGAACACCGGAATTTGCAGTGCCCACACTGAGAAAGATTCATGAGATGAACCATGATATAGCCCTGGTTGTAACACAGCCGGATAAGCCATCAGGCAGGGGCAAAAAGCTCAGGAAGTCAGAAGTGAAGGAAGCTGCGGAAGAACTGGGACTTACAGTTTTTCAGCCGGATAGGATAAAAAACAAAGAAAATATTGAAATTTTGAAAGAATATGCTCCCGATGTCATAGTTGTTGTTGCATACGGTCAGATACTCAGCAGGGAACTGCTTGATATTCCAAAGTATGGATGTATAAACGTTCATGCGTCGCTTCTTCCTAAGCTGAGGGGGGCGGCACCCTTAAACTGGTCAATAATAAACGGAGAGCTAAAGACAGGCGTAACAACTATGCAAATGGATGTGGGTCTGGACACAGGTGACATGCTTCTTAAATCAGAGGTTGAAATAGACGAGCAAATGAATGTTGGGCAGCTCCATGATATTTTAATGCATGTGGGAGCAGAGCTTCTGGCAGAAACATTGGACAAAATTGAAAAGGGTGAAATAGTTCCCGAAAAACAGGATGACTCTCTTTCCAACTATGCTCCCATGTTTAACAAGGACAATCAAAGAATAGACTGGAGCAAAAGTGCAAAAGATATACACAATTTAGTGAGAGGACTGTCTCCGTGGCCTACTGCGTACTTCGTAATGGATGATATGTCCGTAAAGGTTTACGAATCTGTATACCTGGATGAAGCAACGGAGCATGAGCCGGGATATGTGCTGAAGGCGGACCGTAACGGCATATATGTGGCAGCTGGCACGGGGATTGCTGTAATTAAGGAAATTCAGATGCCGGGCAAAAACAGGATGAAGGTGGAGGCATATCTCAGAGGAAATACTTTCCCGGACCATATTACACTACCCATAATAAAATAAAAAGAGGAATATATGAACAACAGCTACAGAGTTCAGGCTATAGAAACACTCAAAAAGATATTGGGGAATAAATCATATTCCAATATAGTGCTCAATCATGACATGAAAAATGTTGAAGGCAGATATTTGTCATTATACAGGAAGTCGGTGCTTGGAGTAATTGAAAATTTAATATTTATTGATTGGATTATAGATGAGGTGTCATCCATAAAGACGAAAAAAATGGAGGACGGCGTTCTTGTTGTACTCAGACTTGCTGTATACCAGCTGTTTTTTCTGGATAAATCCCATGAAAACATTGTTGTGAACGAAAGCGTCCAATACGTTAAGGATACAGGAAATATAAGGGCTTCGAAATTTGTGAATGCTGTTCTCAGAAACATACTCAGAGGAAAAACAAAGCTTTTGGAAAAGATGGATGCGTTGCCCATTGATGAGTATTTAAGTGTGAAATATTCATATCCGGCAGATCTCGTGAGGAGATGGAAGAAGCAGTTCGGCAAAGAAAATGTCGAGAGCGTTCTTATTGCAAACAACCTTGAGGCTCCACTTGAACTGAGGGTAAATACTCTTAAAATCACAAGAGATGAGCTCATGGAGATTTTTGAAAAAAAGGGCTTTAAGCCTCATAAATGCAGGTATGCCAACAAAGGTATAGCGCTTGAAAGTCCTTCAGATATAGAAAATACTGATGAATACATACAGGGCTTTTTCTCCATACAAAGCGAAAGCTCTATGCTGGCAGGGCAGATTTTGAATCCTAAGGAAGACCGCCTTATAATAGACATGTGCGCTGCTCCCGGAGGAAAATCCATGAATGCGGCTGAAATCATGAACAATAAGGGAAGGGTTGTAAGCAGGGATTTTTATGGCGGAAAGCTGCCTCTCATAAGGAAGGAAGCAGAGAGGCTTGGAATAAGCATAATTGAAGCAGAGGAATACGATGCTGTGAAACTCGATGAAAGCCTTGTTGGCAAAGCTGATTATGTAATAGCTGATGTACCCTGCACAGGTCTTGGCATAATAAGAAGAAAGCCGGAAATAAAGTTCACGAAGACTGAATCAGATTTGAAAAGCATACGAAAGATTCAGTATAAAATATTGGAGAATGCTTCGAAATATTTAAAGGTTGGCGGTGAATTGGCTTACTCAACCTGCACCACCAACAAAGAAGAAAATATCGAGCTTATTACTGAGTTTTTAAACAAAAAGAAAGAATTTGAGCTTTCAGATATATCCGGGAATACAGATAAAATTTTCACCGATGCGAAGAAAGGTTATATTGAAATTTATCCACACATCCACAACATGGACGGCTTTTTTATTGCGAAAATAAAAAGAGTGTGATATAATTTTGTATATTTATTTATGAAGTTAAAAGAAACACATAAAGTAGAAGGTTATTATGAGAAAAATAGACGATTTAAGCTTTGAGGAGCTTGAAAAATCTCTCATTGAGATGGGAGAGCCTAAATTTAAGGCAAAGCAAATATTTGACTGGATACATAACAAGACGGTAGATGACTTTGAGGGGATGTCCAATATCTCCAAAAAATCCAGGGAAGAGATGGGAAAGGCCTTTGAATTTACAAAGGCAAGCATTGAATTAAAGCTTGAATCCAAATTAGATGAAACAAAGAAATATGTAATCATGTTTGAAGACGGCAATGTAGTTGAAAGTGTATTTTTGAAATATAAATTTGGCAATACCGCATGCATTTCATCTGAGGTGGGATGTAAAATGGGTTGTCTTTTTTGTGCATCAACAAAAAATGGTTTTCTGAGGAGCTTGTCGGCTGCAGAAATGCTGAAACAAATATATCTCATTCAAAAGGATACTGGAGAAAAAATATCCAATGTTGTTATTATGGGCTCGGGAGAGCCGCTTGAAAATTATGACAGTGTCCTTAAATTCCTGAGGCTAATAAATGATGAGATGGGTCAGAATATATCCATGAGGAAAATAACACTGTCCACCTGCGGAATAGTGCCGAACATCTACAGGCTTGCAGACGAGGACATACCCATTACGCTGGCCATTTCGCTGCATGCTCCCACACAGGAAAAGAGGGAAGAAATACTGCCTGTTGCCAGGAAATATAAACTGCCCGAACTGATGAAAGCATGCGACTACTATATTGAAAAAACCGGGAGAAGGCTTACATTTGAATATATAATGATAAAGGGCTTCAATGACGGGTCTGAAGATGCGGAAAAGCTTGCGGCACTTCTTAATCACAAGCTTGCAAATGTTAATCTTATTCCGTGTAATTATGTTAAGGAGGCTGATATTAAGCCTTCGGAAAATATTGATGTTGAAAAATTCAAGAAGCTTTTATCTGACAGAAGCATAAACGCAACCGTCAGAAGGGAGCTTGGCAGCGACATAAATGCCGCTTGCGGACAGCTTAGAAATAACTTTTTAAAAAGATGAGGTGCCTTATGAGGGTGTACTGCGAAACTAACAAAGGGTTAATGAGGGAAAATAACGAAGATAACTACATAGTGGAGGAATCTGGAGAAGTTAGTCTTTATGCCGTTGCTGATGGCATGGGAGGCCATAAAGCCGGTGAAATCGCAAGCTCCATAGCAATCGATACTATAAGAGAATGCTTTAAAAGCAACGGTGAAAAAGGTGATTTTAAAGCCCCTTCCTTTATTATGGAGAGCATAAATGCGGCGAATTCCAAAATAAGAGAGGCTGCCTTGAACAAGGAAGAATTCTCCGGCATGGGCACTACCATAACAATGGCAGTTGTTGACCTTGAGTTAAAAACCGCATATATAGGCAATGTGGGAGACAGCAGGGCATATATCATTAAAGACGACAAAATAACTCAGATTACCGAAGACCACACATATGTACATGAACTTGTGAAAGACGGCAAAATTACATTAGAGGAGGCAAAGCACCATCCGAAGAGAAATGTAATAACCAGAGCCGTGGGAACTGAAGAACATGTTCATGTGGATATTTTTGAAATTGAGCTCTTTGACAATGATGTTATCTTGCTTTGTACCGACGGACTTACCACACATCTTACTGATGACAGAATACTGAGCACAATCAGGGAATACGGATGCTCGGAAAGCGTGCAAAAATTAATAAAATTTGCCAACGATAATGGCGGAACCGATAATATTACCATCATTATTGTTGATAATATCGTTAGAGGTGAAGATTATGATAGGTAGAGTATTAGGAAATAGATATGAAATAATAGAAAAAATAGGCGGCGGAGGAATGTCAATAGTATACAAGGCTAAATGCCGTGTATTGAATCGCTTCGTTGCAATAAAGATTTTGAGAGACGAACTTACATCAGACCCCGATTTTGTTGCTAAATTCAAGCAGGAATCACTTTCTGCCGCAAGCCTAACTCATCCTAACATAGTGAATATATACGATACGGGAATAGAGGGTGATATATATTACATCGTCATGGAATATGTAAAGGGTGAAACTCTTAAAAAATACATCAGTAGAAAAGGCAAGCTCAGCGAGCAGGAAGCCATAAAAATTTCTAAGCAGATTGCAGAGGCTTTGAAGCATGCACATTCCAACAACATCGTACACCGTGACATAAAGCCGCACAACATACTGATAACAGAAGATGGAATAGCAAAAGTAACGGATTTTGGCATAGCCAGAGCAGCAACGAGTTCAACCATCAACAATACTTCCAACGTCATAGGCTCCGTTCATTATTTTTCACCGGAGCAGGCAAGAGGCGGATACGTGGATGAAAAATCGGATATATATTCTCTTGGAATAGTCATGTATGAAATGGTGACGGGAGTTGTGCCGTTTGATGCGGATAATCACATTTCCGTAGCAATGAAGCAGATACAGGAAAAGCCTGTGCCTCCTTCAGCAAAAATTAGGAATCTTCAAATATCCAAGGGACTTGAGGACATTATAATGAAATGTCTGGAAAAGCACCAAAGCTTCAGATTTCAGAGCATTGACGAACTGGTTAAGAAAATAGATTCGTTATACGGGTTTAATACTGACGCAGAACATGAGGATGATGCGGTTGATTCACCAACCATAGTTATTCCGGCAATAAACGACATAAATAACAACTTAGACAATGAAAATAACATTGAAAAAAACAACAAAAATAATGTAATTGATATAGATTTGGTTGCTGAAGGCTCCGACAGGGCATTTAAAACATTTTTCGGGGAGGATGCTACGGGAGAAAATGCCGAAGATGAAGGTAGCTACGAAGAGGAGCAAAGTCCTGAGGAAAAGAAAAAGAACAGAGGTATCACCATAGCCGCACTTCTCAGTGCCCTTGCAGTGGCTGTCATAGGCGGAGTGATTGCACTTAAGGCCATACTGTATGTTCCCGAAGTTTCGGTTCCTAATCTTTTGGGAAGAAATGAAGAGGAAGCACAAAAGATAATTGAAGACATGGGATTGATTTTCAAGGTGTCTGGAAGAGAATACAGCAAGGAGTACGACGAAGGCCGCGTAATGGAGCAAAGCGTGGATGAAGGAAAGAAAATAAAGGAAAAATCAAATGTTGATGTTGTTGTGAGCAAAGGTAAGAAATCAATAACCGTTCCTGACTTAGTAGGCAAATATTCTATAGAGGCAGGAATAATACTTAAGGACGCAAGCCTTAAGGAGGGCAGCGTGAAGGAGGCAAATTCCGACAAGGTTCCTGCGGGACAAATAATGGACCAGTCTCCGGATGCAGGAACACCGGCAAATGAAAATGATGCCGTTGATTATATTGTGAGTTTGGGACCAAAAATCGTATATGTTAAAATGCCAAAGGTGACAGGACTTGAGGTTAATGCGGCGAAGCTGCTCATAGCACAGTTCGGATTGACAGCCGGAGGGGTTAGTGAAGAGACGAGTGAGGATGTTGCCAAGGGGCTTGTGGTGAGACAAAGTGTTGCTGCAGGACAGGACGTAGCACAAGGAACATCCATATTGCTGACAATAAGCTCCGGAAAGCCTGAGACACCACCATCTGAGGAGAATCCGGAAGAGAAGCCCGAAGAAAAACCGGAAGAGAAACCCGAAGAAAAACCGACTGCGAGCTCATATCCGCTGACCATAACCCTTCCTACAAACAAGGATAAGGTATTGGTAGTGGTGCAGAAGGTTGCTGACGGCGGAAGAGAAATAGTGTATTCAAAAGAAGTAGATACGTCAGCTCAGAGTATAATAGTAAATATTAAAGGAAGCGGAACAGAAGTATTCGAAATTTATATAGACAATGAGCTTTATGACAGAGCGGAAATCAAGTTTTAACAGGAGTTTTTATGATTGAAGGTATAATCATAAGGGGTGTAGGCGGAAATTACTACGTAGATACAGGCGACAATTTAGTGGAGTGCAGAGCCAGAGGGCTTTTCAGGCTGAAAAATATAAAACCTCTCGTGGGGGACAGGGTATTTATCCGTCTCACAGAGGAGGATGAAAATGCGGGCTACATCGAGGAAATCGTGGAGAGGACCAATGAGATGGTCAGACCTCCTGTTGCAAATATACAACAGCTGATGATATTTTTTTCCGTTATGAATCCCGAGCCGAGCTTTCTATTGCTGGATAAGCTCTTAATAGCAGCGGAAACTAATGGTCTAAAGCCTGTTATATGCTTTAACAAAAGTGACCTTGCCGATGACAGATTAAAGAAAAAATACAGCAGCATCTTTGTGAACACAGGCTACAAGGTTATTTTCACCAGTATGCATGACGAAGGTTCAATCAATGAACTGAAGGACATTCTCAAGGATAAGCTCAGCGTGTTTTCCGGGCCTTCAGGCGTGGGAAAATCTTCCGTAATGAATGCCGTCCAGCCTGATTTTCAGCTTAAAACAGGCGAGGTAAGCGATAAGCTGAAACGAGGAAAGCATACCACAAGGCATGCCGAAATTTATAAGCTGCATTTCGGTGGATACGTGGTAGATACACCGGGATTCAGTTCGTTTGAGCTTGACGGAATAAGCGAATTTCAGCTCCGTGAGTACTACCCTGAAATTAAGAAATTTGATGAGGGCTGCAGATTTGCCGACTGTGTTCACAGCAAGGAACCGGGCTGTGTAATCAAGGATGCGGTAAATGACGGCAAAATCAGCCCCGTGAGATATAACAACTATCTTAGGCTGCTGGAAGAAATACGCAGCATAAAACTATATTAAGCTATTTGATGGAGGAAGTATGAATAAATTATCACCTTCTATACTTTCTGCTGATTTTTCCAATCTCGAAAGGGATATAAAAATTGTGGAAAAGGGCGGAGCAGACTATATTCACATAGATGTGATGGACGGACATTTTGTGCCCAATATCACCATAGGACCGGATGTTGTAAAGTCACTGCGCAAAGTGACTGAGCTTACATTCGATGTGCATCTCATGATTGAAAATCCCAATGACTACATTGAAGATTTTTACAATGCAGGAGCGGACATCATAACGGTTCATCAGGAAGCTGCCATGCACCTTCACAGAACCGTACAAAAAATAAAGTCCTTCGGTCTCAAGGCCGGAGTATCTCTTAATCCGGCGACACCTGTTTCCCTGCTGAAGGATATATTAAGAGATGTGGATATGGTATTAATAATGAGTGTCAATCCGGGATTCGGAGGACAAAGCCTCATTAAAAATGTAAAATATAAATTTGAAGAACTGAAACAGATGATTGAAGAGCAGGGGCTGAATGTCGATATTGAAATTGACGGAGGCGTAACTGCGGATAATCTTGAAGAGGTGCTGAGCTGGGGAGCAAACGTCATTGTAGCCGGTTCAGCCATATACAGGGCAAAGGATGTTGAAGCTGAAACAAGAAAGTTTAAGCAAATTATGGAGAAGTAAATGGCGGCGTTAATAATAGGCAGCGGCAGCGATATAAGCAGGGACCGCATTGAAAATATCCATATAGAATATGTAATATGTGCCGATGGCGGTCTTGAAAAGGTGCAGGGACTGAATTTAAAGGCTGATATGATTTTAGGCGACTTTGATTCGGTGAATTCTTCTTTGTTGAATGTATACAGAGACTTCGGGACAGAAATATACGCTTTTCCTCCGGAAAAAGACTTTACAGACATGGAGCTTGCGGTTGATACAGCCGTTAAAAGAGGCTTTAAAGAAATTGTTTTAATAGGTGCATCCGGCACGAGATTGGACCACACCCTTGCAAATATACAGCTTTTGGAGAAATATCACAGGCAGGGTATCAGCATTGAAATAATAGACAATAATAATCAAATTGGAATTATATCGGGCAAAACCGATATAATTATAAAGAAAAAAATAGAACACTTCGTTTCATTGGTGCCGGTTACAGAGACACTGGAGGGGCTTACACTGAAGGGATTTAAGTATCCCCTGAACAATGTCACGGTTGAAAGAGGCACGGCACTTCTCATAAGCAATGAGATAAGGTCAGAAGAGGGCAGAATAATACTTGATAAAGGAACTGCACTGATTTTTATATCAAAAGATTAACATTACTATAGGAGGCTTCATGAAAGCAACAGATTTGAGAGATTTGTTCAAATCTCCGGAAAACTACTCAGACAGCGATGTTGTTGTGGAGGGATGGATAAGAACCATCAGAGATTCTAAAAATTTTGGTTTTATAGAGTTAAATGACGGAACATATATGAAAAATGTTCAGGTAGTGTTTGAAAATAACCTTGAGAATTTTGAAGAAGTTAAGAAATTTTCAACAGGAAGTGCCATTACAGTAAAGGGAAGATTACTGCTTACGCCGGAGGCAAAACAGCCATTCGAAATAAAAGCAACAGAAGTAACAATAGAGGCGGAATCAGATTCAAGCTTTCCTCTGCAGAAAAAAAGACATTCATTGGAATATCTGAGAACTATAGCACACCTTAGGCCGAGGACAAATACATTTATGGCAGTATTCAGAGTGAGATCACTTGCCGCTTACGCAATACATAAGTTTTTTAACGACAGAGGATTTGTATATGCCCATCCTCCGATTATAACAGCAAGCGATGCTGAAGGCGCAGGCGAAATGTTCAGAGTCACTGCTCTTGACCTTGAAAATATTGAAAAGATTGAAGGAGCAGTTGATTATTCAAAGGATTTCTTCGGTAAATCAGCCAACCTAACAGTTAGCGGACAGCTGGAAGCAGAAGTTTTTGCCCTTGCATTTAAAAATGTATATACATTTGGACCTACATTCAGAGCTGAAAATTCAAATACTTCAAGACATGCTGCAGAATTTTGGATGATTGAGCCTGAAATTGCATTTGCCGACTTAAATGACAACATGCAGCTTGCAGAGGACATGGTGAAGTATGTAATCAGCTATGTAATGGAAAACGGAAGAGAAGAAATAGAGTTTTTCAATTCCTTCGTTGAAAAGGGTCTGATTGATAAACTGAACAATGTTGTGAACTCTGAATTCGGAAGAATAACATATACAGATGCCATAGAGATTCTCATGAAAAACAATGATAGCTTTGATTATCCTGTTAAATGGGGAACTGACATTCAGACAGAGCATGAAAGATATTTGTCCGAAAAAATATTCGGTAAGCCGGTATTTGTAACAAACTATCCAAAGGATATCAAGGCATTTTACATGCGCATGAACGAGGATAACGACACAGTTGCAGCAATGGACCTTCTTGTTCCGGGAATAGGTGAGCTCATAGGCGGAAGCCAGAGAGAGGAAAGGCTTGAAATGCTGGAAAAACGCATGGATGAAATGGGCGTTGGCAAAGAGGAAATGTGGTGGTACTTAGAGCTTAGAAAATACGGCGGAGTTAAGCATGCCGGATATGGCCTCGGCTTTGAAAGATTGATAATGTACATGACAGGAATGGGCAATATAAGAGACGTAATACCATTTCCAAGAACACCAAAAAACGCTGAATTTTAAGATATCGCAAAATATAAAAGTAAAAGATACGGAAAAATAAAATTTTCCCGTATCTTTTTTGATTTGCACGAATAGAATGTATTGTACATCGTTACCGGAGGTGTTTTATGAATTTTTTCAGGCAGAGAAGAAAATGCAATCCATGTGCCCCTAGAATTAAGTTTACAGAAATAATAGGAATTATGATAGCCGTTATCGGCGCCATTATAATAGTCCAGATACTTCCCATCAGGATGTGGCTTTTTGTGCTGGGCGCCCTCCTCGTTGTGCTTGGGTGTACGCTTTTCAGGTTGTTTTAAATAAAGATTGTAATTTATTAATTATTATTGTATAATCAAATTACAGTTTTTTAGGAGGATATCATGGTAATAACATTTGGTGCTGCAAATCTTACTTTGTATAAACAATGTAAATTTAGCAGTTCTGTTTCAAAAAATGGAATTTCTCAATTTTACGGGAGAAGTGTATCCATTTTTAGTATGAAAACAGTAAATGTATAAACCCATGCTCTGATTCTTTTAAGCCATGAATTCTGACTCGGGTTTTGCTTGAGTTTTTTTATTTTAAGGATACTCATTCTTCCATACGGCTTTCGTTAGAGAGCCTATTTTATTTTTTGAATATTATAAATTTTGGAGGAACAATGAGTATTAAATTAAAACGAAATATTTCTATTGGTTATATTTATAACTTTTTCTTGCAGTTGAATATTACTTCTGCTATTTGGGTGCTTTATCTGGCGTTTAAGGGGATGTCGTTGATTGAAATTGGTATACTTGAATCAATATACCATATGACAGGGTTGATTTTAGAAATACCTTCTGGTGCAATTGCGGATTTATACGGAAGGAAGTTCAGTGTAATAGCAGGAAGGATAGTTAACCTGATTTCATGTATACTGATGATTACGGCGAACAGCTTCCTTGAATTTTCCATAGCTTTCATTTTAAGCAGCGCAGCAATGAACATGAACTCAGGTGCTGCTGAGGCATTGATTTATGACAGCTTAAAAGAATTGGGCGAAGAGGAAAGATATAAAAGGATATGGGGGCAGACAGCCTTTGTTATGTCAATTTCCCAGGGGATAGCAGTCTTGCTTGGAGGAATATTAGCTGATGTTAAATTTCTGTACGCTTACATCTTTGGCGCGGTTATACAAACCTTAGCGCTATTAGTGTCTTTAAGCTTTACAGAACCCTCTGCAGATAACAGAAAATCTAATCTCTGCAATTTGAAAATCCGAAAAGAAAATATTTTTATAAATCAGCTGAAAATAAGCATTGATGTATTAAAGTACAGGAAAGCTGTTTTATATATTATTATGTTTTCGGCATTGTTGGGAAGTCTGCAGACAACCGTATTTTTCTACAGCCAGAAATTTTTTTCGGACATGGGATATACCAAGACTGTAATTGCTGTAATCTGTGCAATAGGCAGTGTTGTGGAAGCATTCAGTTCAAAATACGCCTATAAAATAGAAAAGAGATTGAATATAGGGGAAATATTAATAAGTCTGTCTGTTTTGAACATAGCAGCTTTAGCAGGATTAGCATTTATAGCTGAATATTCAATAGGATTTTATCTGCTTACAAATTTAACCGGAGGACTGGCATTTACAATATTGAGCGATTATATCAACAGAAAGATACCGTCAGAATCAAGAGCTACCATATTGTCATTTGAAAGCCTGTGGTTCAGTATATTTATGATAGGAGTGTTTCCGCTGTTTGGATTAATAGCGGAAAATATAGGACTTGCGCTGACCTTCGGAGTAATTGCGTTAATCTATATACCGGCAATAATATTCTTGATGTTAAAACTGCAAAAACATGAACAGCAGTCTGAAGAGGCTGTGAATTAAAGCAAATGAAAAGCCTCTGCGTAACCTTTGGTTATGCTGAGGCTTCATTTTTATATAGCACGTTGTACGTTACCGGATCTTAAACATCTTGTACAAACAAACTTTCTGGAAGTAACTCCGTTTTCCAATACTGCCACTCTTCTGACATTTGGTTTCCAGGTTCTTCTTATTTTTCTATCAGAGTGTGTTATACTGTTTCCTGATATTTTTCCTTTACCGCACACTTCACAAAATTTAGCCACGCTTACACCTCCCATTTATTTAAAACATTCTGTTTTTATTCTCTTTGATTAAACAGTATCTGCCTAATAATTTTAACTTAGTAATTCTACCATTAAAATATAAATATTGCAATATCAAATTTTAATTAGTATAATAAAAAATATACGCTGGTATTATCCAGTTATATTTTATTTGTAAATTTTTGAGAAAAAGGTTATAATAAGCTTAATTATTAAATATTAATTAAGAAATTAAAATAGGAGGTAGTTATGTCAGTTAATATGTTAAATGAAAATGGAAATATAACCATAGATGATCAAGTATTCGCGACCTTGGCCGGATTAGCTGCAATGGAATGCTACGGTGTTGTGGGAATGGCGGCAAGAAATGCGACTCAGGGAATATTTGAGCTTTTGAGAAGAGAACAGCTTACAAAGGGAATAAGAGTAACAACTTCAGACGATAAGATAAGCATAGATTTATACATAGTGCTGCAATACGGAGTTAAAATATCTACAGTTGCGGACAATATTATTTCCAGAATTAAATACAGCGTAGAAACTTTTTCGGGAGTTTCCGTGGAAAATGTAAATATCTTTGTGCAGGGTGTCAGGGTACAAAAGTAATAGGAGGCTAAAATGATAGTAAAGTATATTGATAATGTTACATTTAAGAAAATGCTTTTAGGTGCCGCTGCAAACCTGGAAAATAACAAGGCAATAGTGGATGCCCTAAATGTGTTTCCTGTTCCTGACGGAGATACCGGGACTAATATGAATCTTACGGTGCAGTCGGCAATGAGGGAAATCGGAGGCTTAACTGAAAGCACCATAACTCATATAGCTGATGCGGTAGCAAATGGCTCTCTCATGGGAGCGAGAGGAAATTCAGGTGTAATATTATCTCAGTTGTTCAGAGGTATGGCAAAGGGAGTTAAAGGCGCGGGAAAAATTGATTGTAAAATAATTGCGGAATCGTTTAAATCCGCTTCTGATACAGCATACAAGGCAGTAATGAAACCTGTGGAAGGTACAATTTTAACCGTGGCAAGGGAAACAGCTGAAAAGGCCATGGCAACATATGCAGAATACGAAGATGTTGCAGAGTTTCTCAACAGTTTGATAGAGCAGGCAAAGTATACATTAGACAGAACTCCTGATATGCTAAAGGTTCTGAAGCAGGCTGATGTTGTGGATGCAGGCGGAAAGGGGCTTGTGTTTCTTTTGGAGGGAGCGCTGGCTGCTCTTAAGGGCGTTGAAATAAAGCAGGAAAAAATAGAACAGGTAGTTATCGAAACAGAAAAAGAAATTGCAGGGTTTTCAAGTGAAGATGAAATAATATTTGCTTATTGTACAGAATTTTTTATTAAAAACCCTACAAAGAGTGCCGAGGAGTTTCTGAGCAAAATTTATGACAAGGGTGATTCCATAGTATGTGTTGGTGATGAAAAACTTATAAAGGTCCATCTACATACAAACAATCCGGGTCAGGTTTTGGCTATTGCCGTTAAATACGGGGAGCTTTTAAAAATAAAGATAGACAACATGAAGGAACAGTTAAGAGAAAGAATTAAAAATTCAAGCAAGAAAAGCCGTGAGAAAAAGAAATACGGTTTTGTGTCCATAGGAATGGGAGATGGTATACAAAAAGTATTTACGGATCTTAACGTGGATGTATTTTTGTCCGGTGGACAGACTATGAACCCAAGCACTGAGGATATATTGGAGGCGGCGAAGGATATAAACGCTGAGCATATAATTATTCTTCCGAACAACAGCAATATAATTCTTGCTGCTACTCAGGCAAAGGAGATATCTGACAGGAGTCTTTATGTTGTACCCAGCAAGAGTATTCCTCAGGGTATTTCAGCCATGCTGGCATTCAAGGAAGATAAAAGCGTTGATGAGAATGTTCAGTCTATGACAGATGCTGTATCGGAGGTAAAAACCGGTCAGGTTACATATGCTGTGAGAGACACGGTATTTAACGATATGGAAATAAAGAAGGACGAGATAATAGCAATCAGCGAGGGAGATATTGTCGCACATGGAGAAAATCCCGAAGAACAGACGCTTGAGCTCATAAAGAGCATGATTAATGAAGACAGCTTCCTGATTACACTGTTTTACGGAGAAGACGTTGATAAAAAAATAGCTGAGGGCTTGAAGGAAAAAATAGAGGAAATAGCCGAAGAGTGCGATGTTGAAGTAATATACGGAGGCCAGCCACTTTATTATTATATAATTTCAGTTGAGTAATGCAGAGGAACGGCACAGCCGTTCCTTATATTGCTGTAAAGGATAAATGATGCTTGATACGGATATTCGGTTTTTAAAGGGAGTAGGCCCCGGAAGGGCGGCCAGGCTGAATAAATTGAATATATTTACCGTGGAAGACCTGCTTAACCATTTTCCTGTAAGGTATGAGGACAGAAGAACGGTTAAGAAAATCAACCGGCTAAGTGACGGGGAGAAATGCCTGCTCATGATAAAGATTTACGGAAAAGCTGAAAAGGCAAAAATCCGTAAAAATATGACTGTGTTAAAAACAGCAGGCATGGATGACACGGGTTTTATCACATTGACATTTTTCAATCAAAATTTTCTTTCGGATAAGCTTATAGAGGGAGAAATGTACTATGTGTTTGGTGAGGTAAAAACAGCTTACGGCAAGCTTGAAATGGTTAATCCGGAAATTGAGTTATGTGAAAAGGACTGGAAGACAGGGAAAATATTGCCCATATATAGTCTGACAGCAGGATTGTCAAATAATGAACTTACAAAGCTTATTAAGACAGCTCTTGAAGCATATTACGAAAAAATCCAGGATGTAATCCCTGCAGGTATACGTGAGGAATACAAGCTCTCTTCCAGAAAAAGTGCACTTAAAAATCTTCATTTTCCTGAGAACGGCAGGAAGTATTCTCTTGCAAAGAAAACAATGGTGTACGAAAAGCTTCTCATAATGCAGCTTGGACTGAGAGCGCTTAAAAACAATCTGAACAGAAATACAAGCGGCTATGAAATTAAATGCACAACGCTTGCGGATAGACTCATTGATGCTATTCCATACAGGCTTACAGATGCGCAACTCAGGGTAATAGATGAAATTAAAAGAGATATGAGTATGAACAGGGCAATGAACAGGCTTGTTCAGGGTGATGTTGGTTCGGGAAAGACTGTAGTGGCTGTGTATGCACTGCTTGCGGCAGTTGAATCGGGATATCAGGCTGCAATGATGGCTCCAACGGAGATTTTGGCACTGCAGCATTTAGAAACTATACGCGAATATTTGTCCATGGCGGATATTAATATAAATGTTGTGTTTTTATCGGGCTCTACAAAGGCAAAGGCAAAAAAAGAAGTTCTGACTGATTTAAGAGCAGGTAAAGTTGACATAATCGTAGGTACACATTCTTTGATCGAAGAAAATGTGGAGTTTAAAAATATAGGTCTCGCTATAACGGACGAACAGCACCGCTTCGGAGTTAGGCAGAGAGGAAGGCTGTCCGGTAAAGGGAACAGTCCTGATGTTCTTGTTATGACGGCAACACCTATACCCAGGACACTGGCGCTGATGCTTTATGGTGATCTGGATATTTCAGTCATAGATGAAATGCCCCCCGGACGTCAAAAAGTTATCACGGACATTTTGAAAGGCAATGAAAAGGAGCGTGCCTACGAATTTATAAAAAAGCAGGCTGACGAGGGAAGACAGGCGTATATAGTTGCTCCTTTGGTTGAAGAATCCGAGAAGATGGCTCTTAATTCAGCATCTGAGATATTTGACGAACTTAGAAATAATTATTTTTCCGGCTACAGCCTTGGACTTTTACACGGAAAAATGAACAATGTCGAGAAGGAAGAAGTCATAAATAAATTCTATGAGGGAAAAATAAATGTGCTTGTATCCACGACGGTCATAGAGGTGGGTGTGAATGTACCTAATGCCTCTGTAATGATGGTTTTGAATGCGGAGAGGTTCGGACTTGCTCAGCTGCACCAGCTCAGAGGAAGAGTAGGCAGAGGAAAATTTCAGTCCTACTGTATATTGATAAATGAAAGCAGGACAAAGAAGGCTGCCGACAGGATGAGCATTTTGAAGAATACGGACAACGGCTTTTTAATTGCTGAAGAAGATTTGAAAATAAGAGGACCCGGAGAATTTTTTGGAACAAGACAGCACGGTCTGTCTGGATACGATATTCAGAATATTGTAAATGATGTGGAATATGTTCAGAATGTGCAGCATATTTCAAATAAAATATCAGAGGAAAATCCCGGACTTGCGGGAGACGTCTACATAAATCTAAAAAAGGCTATAATTAATTTATTTAAGGATGAAACAATAGCTTTTAATTAAGAGGTAAGTATGAGAATTATATCCGGAACTAACAAGGGGATGAAGTTGTATGCCCCGGATGGTATGTCAGTAAGACCTACCAGTGATAAAATCAAGGAGGCCATTTTTAATATATTGGGCTATATTGACGAAGAATCAATTGTGCTGGACTTATTTTCCGGCTCCGGCGGCGTGGGAATAGAATTTCTTGCAAGAGGAGCGAAGCAATGCTACTTTGTGGATGGTTCTCATAAGAGCCTGAGCTATGTTAGAAAAAATTTGGAACTTTGCAAATTTAAGGAGAAGGCAGTTGTAGTAATGAGCGATTATGAAAAAGCAATTACGAACTTCGCTGCTGAAAATATTAAATTTGACTATATATTTGCAGACCCGCCATACGCCCTCAACTGCGGAGGAAGAATTGCCCTTAAGGTTTTTGAAAATAACTTGCTAAAGGCATGCGGAAAGCTTATAATTGAAACTGATAAATCTGAAAAAACAATTGATGAAATTAATAGAGACATGATAGAATATAAAGAAAAAATATATGGAAGAACAAGAATAAGCATAATGACACACGGAGAGGACTAATGAAAGTTTTATATACGGGAAGTTTTGATCCGATTACAGCCGGACATATGGACATAATCAACAGAATATCGCGTAATTTTGAAGAGGTTGTAGTTACTGTATTCAACAATATTGAAAAGAAATACTGGTTTTCCATCGAGGAGAGGTGCGAAATGGTGAGACAAGCCACAAAGCACTTACATAATGTCAGTGTTGACTTTACAGAGGGTCTGGTAGTTGAATATTGTGAAAAGAATAATATAAACATGATAGTTAGAGGGCTGAGGGCAGTTTCCGACTATGAATATGAACTTGCAATATCCAGTATAAACAAGCATTTGAACAGGAATTTAGAGACAATTTTCCTGGTGGCGTCACCGGAATATTCTTTCTTGAGCTCAAGCATGGTTAAGGATGTTGCAGAGCACGGGGGAGCTTTTGAGGACTTGGTTCCTGCCTATGTGGCACAGGAAATTTACAAAAAACTTGGGAGGAAGTAGTATGGATATTTTAAATTTGCTGGAAAGAATCGAAGATATAATTGAAGAAGCTTCAAAATTTCCATTGTCAAACAAGGTTATGATTGATAAGGAAGAAATATTGGAAGTAATTAATGAAATACGCCTGAAGATGCCTGATGAAATCAACAGAGCATCCTGGGTTGCAAAGGAGCGTCAGAGAATATTGAACGAGGCTCAGTCAGAGGCTGATGAGATGATTGACAGAGTTAAGGACCAGCAGAGATACTTAGTCGAAGAAAATGAAATAACCAAGCAGGCACAGAAACACGCAGAGCAGCTTATAAAGGAAGCCGAAAGAAAGGCTACAGAAATGAAAATCGGAGCATATAATTACAGCGACGAAATATTGTCCAAGCTCCAGGAAAAAATAAGAGAAATCAACAGCATAATAGAGCAAAACAGAGATGTGCTTAAAAATATGGAATAATTAAAAATACGGGGATAACCCGTATTTTTTAAAATAGTTTTTCTCTGTAGTTATCCATAATTTCCGAAAACAGCTCACCTGTTGTCGGAGGAGTGAATGTTATGGTATTGGCTCCTGCTTGTATTGTGTTCAGTATATTTTCAAGATTTGGTCCGCCTGTGGCAATAATGGGGAAGTATGGGTGGCTCTCGCGAATTTTTTTCACTATGGCAGAGGTTTTTGCTCCGCCGGAAACGTTGAATATTGAAACTCCGGCTTTGATTCTTGATTCGAAATCTTCCTTTTCGGAAACAATGGTGATTATTATGGGAATATCAAGCCTTTTTTTCATTTCAGATATCAGATCATTGGGCGTCGGAGCATTCATAACAACTCCGTAGGCGCCGTTCAGCTCTGCGCTTATGGCAATGTCAATGGACCTCTGACCGGTGGTAATTCCCCCGCCTACTCCCACAAACACAGGTGTTGATGAAACCTCTATTATTGCCTGATTAATTGCAATCTGGGGCGTGAAAGGGTATACCGCTATTACGCCGTCGGCATTGTTATTTTTTATAATTGCAAGGTCGGTTGTGAAAATCAGTGATTTTATCCTTTTGCCGAATATATTTATGCCGCTTGCCTCGTAGATTTCCTTAGGCATCTGAATAGGTTTTTTCTTTAATACAGATTCAATGGTAGGTATGAATTTCTTGTCTTTTTTTTCGGTACAATTTTTAACAGCCTGGCTGTAATTGTCTTGAATTATTCCATTCTCAAACTTTTCCATATTACCTCCCGTGTAGTTTATTTATTATTTATAAACGATTCGTCAGAATATATCTGCCGAGCTTGTACTATATTATACAATTATTTAGTTCAAATTACAATCAGTTATATAAAATTCTTTGACTTTATAATAAAATATAAGGGAGGTTATGAATTTCACGAAAAACGACTTGTAAAATACAAGATAACCGTAGCATTATGTAAGAGTTTCTAATGTTTCATGAAAAGGAGTTCGTTAGATGGGGGGCAACTCTATGCATAGA
>DDNC01000014.1:272447-515148 GCA_002340985.1 Firmicutes bacterium UBA2530
ACGCTATGTAAGAGTTTCTAACATTTCATGAAAAAACACTCATGAAATGTAAGACAACTCTATACAAAATATAACAAAAATTGTATAATGGGGTAGTGTGGATTAAAATTCCGGTGGAATTGTATGGAGAAAATTTATGATATGCCTGCGATTGGGGAACAGAAATTTAAAGCATAAGGGTACAGTGGCTCTTGAAACTGAAAGATTCAGCCTGAGACCTTTTAAAATTACAGATGTTCATGATGCATATGTCAATTGGTTCAGCGATATGGATTCTGCCAGATATAACGCTTGGAGTGTTCATGAAAATGAATCTGTAACAAGAAGCTATATCTCTGAGATTGTAAATTATTATGGCAGGACAGACTATTACCATTGGGCGATAACGGATAAAGTCAGTGGTGAAACCATAGGCTCTGTTTCGATATCAAATATTAAAAACAGAAAAAAATATTGTGAAATTGGTTATACAGTTGCAAAAAAAAGGTGGAATCAGGGCATTGCCACGGAAGCTCTGAAAAAGGTTCTGGAATTCATGACTTTTGAAGTGGGATTTGAAACAGTACGTGCCATGCACGATATAAGAAACAAGGCATCAGGCAGGGTAATGGAAAAGGCTGGAATGGTTTTTTTGAAAAATCAGATGCAGGTTTTCTTGAGCGGTAACAACATAATTATGAATTGCTGCGTGTATGAATACAAAAATATTAAAAATATTCAATAAAATTTAATAAATTGTTGATTTTACAAAGTGTTATGGTATAATATAATGGTTAAATTATGAGAATCATTAATTTGAAACAATATTGGCTGTTTTACATACAATATAAAATACTAGGAGGAACAAATGAGTTCAAAGATATTAAAAAAAGAAAAAAATGTAGTTTCAATCGAGTTTACAGTTTCACCTGAAGAATTTGAAAAAGCTGTGAATAAAGCATATTTAAAAGTAAAGAATAGCATTAATGTTCAAGGATTTAGAAAGGGAAAAGCTCCTAAGCATATAATTGAGAAAAAATATGGCAAGGGCATTTTTTATGATGATGCAATGGATTTGGCCATACAGGAAGAATATCCGAAAGCTGTTAAGGAGCTGGAGCTCGATGTAATTGACAGCCCAAAGGTAGATGTTGTCAAATTTGAAGAAGGCGAAGAAATAATTTTCAATGCAGATGTTGAAGTTATGCCTGAGGTTGAGCTTCCTGAATACAAGGGAGTTGAAGTTGAAAGAACTGAAATAAATGTAACTGATGAGGATGTTGAGAAGGAACTTAAAGCTATTCAGGAGAAAAATGCAAGAATAGTTGAGGTTTCTGACAGAGCTGTTCAAAGCGGTGACTTCTTGACTATTGACTATGCGGGATTTGTTGGCGAAGAGCAGTTTGAAGGCGGCACAGCTGAGAACCAGTCTCTTGAAATAGGCTCAAATACTTTTATTCCTGGCTTTGAAGAGCAGCTTATAGGAAAAAACAAAGGCGAAGAAGTAAAAGTTAATGTTACATTCCCCGAAGAATATCATTCTGAGGAATTAAAAGGCAAGGATGCTGTTTTCAACGTAACCATACATGAAATAAAATCAAAAGAGCTTCCTGAAATGGATGATGAGTTTGCTAAAGATGTAAGCGAATTTGATACTCTTGATGAATTGAAGGCCGACACGAAAAAGAACCTCGAGCAAAGAGCCGCTGATTCAGCAAAGGTTGCAAATGACAACAATGTAATAACTAAAATAGTTAATGAAGCAAAAATTGACATACCTGAAGTTTTGATAAAAAGAGAAATAGATTTCCTTGGAAGAAATTATGAGCAGCAGTTCCGTCAGCAGGGTTTTGTGGGCAAGGAATATGACTCTATAATTGAGAATTTTGTAAACCAATACAAAGAGGGTGCAAGAAATCAGGCTGAATTCAATGTTAAGGCTGAACTTGTTCTTGAAGCTATAATTAAAAAAGAAGGAATAAAGGCTTCAGAAGAGGATATTGCAAAGGAAATTGATGAGGTTGCAAAGTCATACAATGTGGAAGAAGAAAGACTTGAAGCTTTCAAAGAAAGTCTTTTACAGTCAAGCAGAAGCTACGTTGAAGAAAACCTTCAAAAAAGAAAAGCAATAGAAATGCTTGTTAACAGCGCTATATTCGTTGAACCCAAAGAAGAAGCAGATAAATCTGCAGAAGAATAGAAATAAATTAAGATTACGTTAAGATAAATAAGTACAATATAAGTAAAATAAAATATAATAAGTAGGAGGAAAGAAAATGGCATTAGTACCATATGTTATCGAGCAAACAGGCAGAGGCGAAAGGTCATACGATATATATTCAAGACTTCTGAAAGACAGAATAATTATTTTAAGTGATGAAGTCAACGATGCAACGGCAAGCTTAATAGTAGCTCAGATGCTGTTTTTAGAATCAGAAGATCCGGATAAGGATATTCAGTTATATATAAATTCACCGGGAGGATCAATAACTGCAGGAATGGCAATTTATGACACAATGCAGTATATTAAGCCCGATGTTTCAACTATCTGCATAGGTATGGCAGCAAGCATGGGAGCATTTTTGCTTCTTTCAGGAGCAAAGGGAAAAAGATTTGCTCTTCCTAATTCGGAAATTATGATACATCAGCCTCTTGGAGGAATGAAAGGTCAGGCATCTGATATTAAGATACATGCGGACAGAATTATAAAGACCAGAGATACCTTAAACAGTATCATAAGCGCAAGAACAGGCCAGCCAATAGAAAAGGTTGAGCGTGATACTGACAGAGATAACTTTATGTCAGCAGAGGATGCTAAGGCGTATGGCATAATTGATGAAATTATCGCCAATAGAAAATAAGGAGTGTTTTAATGAGCAAAGTTAATGATAAACAAATTAAATGCTCGTTTTGCGGTAAATCTCAAGAGCAGGTAAGAAGGCTCATAGCCGGTCCTGATGTCTATATTTGTGACGAATGTATAGAGCTTTGTCACAATATAGTGGATGACGATATTGATTTATTTGAAGAGTATGATTTTTCCGAGCTGCCGAAACCGAAGGAAATAAAAGCAAAGCTTGACGAATATGTAATTCAGCAGGATCAGGCTAAAAAAGCATTGGCGGTTGCGGTATACAATCATTACAAAAGAATAAATTATAAATCCAAGGATGAAGGAACAGACATTCAAAAGAGCAACATTCTTTTACTTGGACCTACAGGAAGCGGAAAAACTTATCTCGCGCAGACATTGGCAAAGCTATTGAATGTTCCGTTTGCCATTGCAGATGCCACTTCTTTGACAGAAGCAGGCTATGTAGGTGAAGATGTTGAAAACATATTGCTGAAGCTTCTTCAGGCAGCAGATTTTGATGTCGAAAGAGCTGAAAAGGGTATTATATATGTTGACGAGATCGACAAGATTTCAAGACGTTCAGAGAATCCTTCTATAACGAGAGATGTAAGCGGTGAAGGTGTTCAGCAGGCTCTTCTGAAAATACTGGAAGGAACTGTTGCAAATGTACCTCCACAAGGAGGAAGGAAACACCCTCATCAGGAGTTTATTCAAATAGATACAACCAATATACTGTTTATTGTAGGCGGTGCTTTTGACGGCATAGAAAAAATCATACAAAAGAGAATAGGAAAGAAAAGTATCGGATTTGGTGCTGATCTTTCCGGAAATACTTCAATGGATACAGATGAGCTTCTCAGTCAGGTTCAGACGCAGGATCTGCTGAAGTTCGGACTTATTCCTGAATTTGTAGGAAGAATGCCGATTGTTGTTGCCTTGGAGAAATTGGATAAGAGAGCACTGATATCAATTTTGACAGAGCCTAAAAATGCTCTGATAAAGCAATACAAGGAATTGTTCAAAATGGATAATGTGGAGCTGGAAATCGAGAAGGAAGCATTAGAGGTAATAGCAGAAAAGGCGCTGGAAATAAAAACAGGAGCAAGAGGCTTAAGAGGAATCCTTGAGAGTACCATGACAGACGTTATGTTTGAAATACCGTCGCGAGATGACATTAAAAAATGTGTCATAACAAAGGATACCATCATAAATAAAAGTGAGCCTAAGTTAGTTCTGACAAAGAAAACAGTATCTGATAAAAAAGAAAATGTTTCATAGACTGCCGCCGAGGCAGCCATAGAACGACTGCCTGCCTAAAGCAGGCAGTTTTTATAAGGAGATAGCATGATAGAAAATTACAGAATAGAGAACAGGACACTTCCTTTGATTCCAATCAGAGGAATAGGAATATTCCCTAACACTGTCATACATTTTGATATAGGAAGAGAAAAGTCCATAAACGCACTTGAGGAAGCAATGCTTGAGGATTCGGACATATTTCTTACAGTTCAGAAAGAGGCGGACGTGGATACTCCCAAAGAAGATGATTTTTATGAAGTGGGAGTTATATGCAAAATAAAGCAAATGATTAAAATGCCCGGGGACAACATAAGAGTGCTTGTTGAAGGAATCAACAGGGCTAAAATTTCTTCTATTACCCAGGAAGAACCATATTTTGAGGTTGTGCTGGAGGAATATGTCTACGACTATGAAATTCCGTTCAGTGATAAGCTTGAGGCTATGGTGCGCCTTACTCTGGAGAACTTCGAAGAATATTCTACGATTTATGCAAAGATAGCACCGGATGCTGTAATGTCACTGAAGGAAATTAAGAATCCGGACAAGCTGGCAGACGTTGTTGCCTCATATATCTATTTAAAGCATGAGCAAAAGCAGTCACTGCTTGAACTCTTCGACCCATTTGAAAGACTTGAAGCAATCAATGCAATATTATCAAAGGAAATCAAGGTTCTTGAAATAGAAAACGAGCTTGGTGAGATTGTAAGAAAACAGGTGAGCGAATTCCAGAAGGACTATTACCTGAAGGAGCAGCTCAGAGCCATTCAAAAGGAGCTTGGAGAAGACGAAAGCACAGAATTTGAAGTAGATGAATACATGAAAAAAATTTCTGCCGCAAAGATGCCCAAAGAAGTAAAAGAAAAGGCAGAAAAAGAAATAAACAAGCTTCTCAAAATTTCGCCATCATCTCCCGATGCGGGAGTTATAAGGACATATGTGGATTGGCTTGTTGATTTGCCTTGGGATAAAAAAACAAAGGACAATACTGACCTTAAGAAGGCGAGAGCCATACTTTCTGAGGACCATTACGGACTGGAGGATGTAAAGGAAAGGATAATTGAATATCTTGCTGTAAAAAATATAAACAAGGATATGAAGGGACCAATACTTTGCTTTGTGGGACCTCCAGGTGTGGGGAAAACATCAATTGCAAAATCCATAGCCAGAGCCATGAACAGAAAATATGTCCGCATATCACTTGGCGGAGTGAGGGACGAAGCTGAAATAAGAGGTCACCGAAGGACATATATCGGAGCTATTCCGGGCAGAATAATATCATCAATAGCCAAGGTTAAGGTAAACAATCCTGTGTTCCTGCTTGATGAAATTGACAAACTCTCGGGAGATTACAAGGGTGATCCTGCTTCAGCGTTACTGGAGGCGCTTGATCCCGAACAGAACAAGACATTTACTGATCATTACATTGAGGCGCCATTCAGTCTTGAAAATGTTATGTTTATTACGACGGCAAATTCAACGTCAACAATTCCGGAGCCTCTGCTGGACAGAATGGAAGTTATTGAAATATCCGGATACACTGACGGCGAAAAACGAAATATTGCTGAAAAATACCTTGTCAAAAAGCAGATAAAAGAACATGGACTGAAGGAAAATCAGGTAAATATTTCTCAAAATGTTGTGACTGAAATAATAGAGAAATATACAAGGGAGTCAGGAGTAAGAAACCTTGAGAGAAATATCGGAACCCTTGTGAGAAAGGCAGCAGTGCAGATTGTTGAAAACAAGAAAAAATCCGTAACTATAAATTTAAACAGCCTTAAGGGGTATTTAGGAATACCTAAGTATGATTATGACCTTGCATTTGAAGAGGACCAGGTCGGGGTTGTAACAGGGCTTGCATGGACCAGAGTCGGCGGAGAAACGCTGTTTATTGAAGTCAATACCATGAAGGGTGACGGCAAGCTTCAGCTTACGGGCAAGCTGGGGGATGTTATGAAGGAGTCTGCTATGGCCGCTTTGAGCTACATTAAGGCAAATGCTGATAAATTCGATATCGAATACAGCAAGTTCAAGGAGACGGATATTCATATCCATGTGCCTGAAGGAGCAATTCCTAAGGATGGTCCCTCTGCAGGCATAACGATGGCAACAGCCATATTGTCGGCAATGACGGGAAGACCTGCCAGGAAGGAAGTTGCCATGACCGGGGAAATCACTATCACGGGAAGGGTGCTGCCTATAGGTGGACTTAAGGAAAAGCTGCTTGCCGCTAAGAGAGCCGGAATTAAAAAGGTGGTGCTCAGCACCAGAAACAAGGCTGACGTTTCAAAAATAGATCCTAAGATTATTCGTTCCATAGAAATCGCATATGCGGACAGAATAGAGGATGTTGTGAAGGAAGCATTGATTTAACAATAGCAGAACTACAGCTGTGGCTTTTGTCACAGCTGTGGCTGCATGTGAGAAAGGGAAATATATGATAATAAAAAAAGCAGAGCTGCTTATAACTGCTGCAAAAAGGGAACAGTATCCCGACACTGTGGTTCCTGAGCTTGCATTTGCAGGAAAATCCAATGTGGGCAAGTCGTCAATGATAAATGCCATGCTTAACAGAAAAAGCCTGGCAAGAACAAGCTCACAGCCAGGTAAGACACAGACGATAAATTTTTATAATATAAATGACACACTTAATTTTGTGGATTTGCCGGGCTACGGATATGCAAAAGTGTCAAAGACCGAGAAGGATAAATGGGCTAAAATGATTGATATCTATCTGCACAGCAGGCAGCAGCTGAGAGAGGTTATTTTACTTGTTGATATAAGACATGAACCGGGTGTCAATGACGTGCAGATGTATGAGTGGATTAAAAGCTGTGGATACACAGGATATGTAATTGCTGCAAAAGCAGATAAGCTGTCAAGATCACAGCAGATAAAAAACGTGGCAGTTATTAAAAAGACGTTGGATATTAAGGATGCAAATCTTATTTTTCCATTTTCGGCAGTATCAAAAAGCGGAGTTGAGGATATGTGGAGCCTGTTTGAGAAAATACTGCAGCTTGGAACAGAAGAATTTAAGTAAATTTATAATTTCTCTGTGATAATTAATATACAATTAGTTTAGAGGTGAATTTTTAGGGTATATTAGTTAGGACTGGAGGAATGGTAATGGTTTATAAATTTGAAGTTAAGGTCCGCAGTGATATAGATGCCGTTAAGAATGTTGTTGAGGAACTACTTCTCAATATTAAGGACAGAATAGACGAAAATATTTTTTTTAACTCGAAATTAATTTTATATGAGCTGATGATCAATGGTGTGCTGCATGGCAATAAACAGGATGCCAGCAAGCAGATAAATGTTGTTTTAATTATAAATAAATCATGCATCGTTATTGAAATAACCGATGAAGGTTCAGGAATAGTTTATAAGCACAAGTCCTTCGGCGAATATGACTGCTGTGAATCAGGAAGAGGTCTTATGCTGGTGGAGTGCTTATCCGATAAGTTCACAATTGAAGGTAACAGAGTTACCTGCATACAATATTTAAAATAAGCTTTATATTGAATATTATTTTTGCTATAATAGACACCGAAAGGTGTTTTTTTATGACTCGATCCAATTTCCTCGACCGCGAGGGAGAAGGAAATTGCAGGTGAGTCAAATGCAACGAGTTCCCAAAGTATGATACCAGAAGGAGCAAATACTTTGGTGAACGTAGACTGCGTTCTCAGACACGAGAAACATCAGCCGAAGTGTCATGATAAATTATAAGAGGAAACTATGGATACAGTTAAGCTTTCAGTAAGAGAGTTGGTTGAATTTGTATATAAGAGCGGAGATATCAACGTTAAGGCTATGAGTGCCGAAAGGGCGCTGGAGGGAGTTAAGGCTCACAAGCTTCTTCAGTCCAATGTGGGTGAAGGATATCATAAGGAGTTTTATCTGAAGCGTGAATTTGAATTCAACAGCATACTCTTTGTTATTGAAGGCAGGGCAGACGGAATAATAGAAGAAAATGGACAGACTACAGTGGATGAAATAAAATCCACATATACAAATTTAGATTTGATTGACGATGGTTACAACATGGCTCATCTGGCACAGGTAAAGTGCTATGCTTATATTTACGGTCTGGACAAGAACTTAAATGAACTGAATGTACAGCTCAGATATTTCAATCTGGATACGGGAAAGACCAAGACATTTATTCACGCCTACACACTGCATGAGCTGGAAGAGTTTTTTTACAGTCTTTTAAACATGTATGTGGACTGGGCTCAAACGATTATTAATCTCCGTAAGGAAAGAGAAAAAACCGTTGATGAACTTGAATTCCCTTTCACTGAATACAGACAGGGACAAAGAAATTTTTCCGTAGCGGTATTCAGAGCAATAAAGGAAGGAAAAAAGCTGTATGCCCAGGCTCCTACGGGTGTAGGAAAGACAATATCAGTTTTGTTTCCTGCAATTAAATCATTGAATTACAAAAATAATTCCAAAATATATTATCTGACGGCAAAATCATCAACTAAATCAATTGCATTCAACACAATAAAACTAATGGCTGAAAAGGGGCTGAGGCTGCGGACAACCGTCATTACGGCAAAGGATAAAATTTGCCTTATGGAAGAAACTAAATGCGAGCCTGAGTATTGCCCATATGCACGAGGATATTATGACAGATTAAATGCTCCACTTAAAAATTCTGTGAAAAACCACTGTCTGTATGACAGGGAATACATAGAAAGAACTGCTGTGGAGCATGATATATGTCCCTTTGAATTCAGCTTGGATTTAGCGTATATGTCAGATGTGGTGGTGTGTGATTACAATTATTACTTTGACCCCAGAGTTGCGCTTCAAAGAGATGATGTTTTCAAAAACAGTAATGATATACTTCTTATAGACGAGGCACACAACTTAGAGGACAGAGCAAGGAGCATGTACTCACCTGAGCTGATTAAGGAAGAGTTTTATGATACTTATAAATTAATGAAAAGCATCAATAAAAAAATATGCAGCAGCCTATCGGCAATCAACAAAAAATTTATTGAAATAAAAAAAAGCTTTCAGGAACCATTCATATTTAAAGAAGAGCCAGCAGACTTAATAAATGCCCTGAGAAAATTTGCATTGTTGGCAGAAGAATATATAAATGACAGGAAAAATATCAATATTCCCGAACAGCTGATTGATGCATATTTCAAAAGTGTTTTTTTCATTAAAATATCGGAAATTGCAGACGATAATTTTTGCTACTATGCCGATTTTACCGGTAGAAAAACAATGGTGAAGCTATTTTTGACGGATCCTTCAAAGATACTTGGAGAAATTCTGGAAAAGGCATGGTCTTCGGTGTTTTTCTCGGCTACGTTCACACCTCTGAAGTTTTTTAGATATATGCTTGGTGGAAGTGAAGATGACTATATATTGAAAATAAGGTCTCCATTTGATGAAAATAACCTGAAGCTCATGATTACACAGGATATATCCATGAAGTATGAGATGAGGGATTCAAACATTGAAGCTGCCTGCGACTGCATCAATGAAATCGTAAAGGGCAGGACAGGAAATTACATGGTGTTTTTTCCTTCATACAGCTATATGGAAAAAGCATCAGAGGTATACAGAAGCCTCTATGACACGTCCAATATCATATTCCAGGCTCAGGGCATGGATGAAGAGGAGCAGTCGAAAATCACTGATAAATTCAATAATGAAAATAGTGTGGTTCTGTTTACGGTAGTAGGAGGCGTTTTTTCAGAGGGAATTGATTTACCCCTTGAAAAATTAATAGGAGCGGTTATAATAGGAACCGGAATACCTCAGCTTTCCTTTGAAAGAAACATCATAAGAGATTTCTTTGATGCAAAATTTAATTCAGGATATGATTTTGCATATAAATATCCCGGATTTAATAAAATTCTTCAATCTGCAGGAAGGGTCATCCGGACGGAAAAAGACAGAGGCGTGGTGCTGCTCATTGACTCAAGGCTGTGCCAGATGTCATACATCAGGCTTTTTCCAGAGCATTGGAAGCATTATAAAAATGTGAGCAAATCAGAAGCGATTAAAAATGAAATTAGTTTGTTCTGGGAGGAAAAAATATGAATATATTGTCTGAAAAAAATATTAAAAACGAAGCTATAATCAATAAAGAAGAGCTCAATAGGCTGCTTGATGAGGATAATTCAAAAATTTATGAGGTAATACGCGTTATAAACAGAAAGGCAGTGTTTTTGAAAGAACATTTCCAACGCATGAAAGAAAGTATCCAATTAAGCGGTACAAAGGGCTCAATTGATTTTAATAGTTACAAAAAATCAATTGAGCTGCTGATAAGTGAAAATTTATTTGAAAATTGCAATATAAGGGTTTCGTATTATTACAATGGTGGTGAGATTGCTCTGTTTTATTTTATTGAGAGCTATTATCCATCAAAGCAGCAATTTAAGACAGGAGTCCATACGGTAACTGCCGTTGTACAGAGACATAATCCAAATGTAAAGTCATTCCAAAAGGCTTTCAAGGAAAAGGTACAGCAAATAATGGATGCATCCAAAGCATTTGAGGCAATTTTAGTCAATGAGGACGGTACGGTCAGCGAAGGAAGCAGATCGAATATATTTTTTGTTAAAGGAAATAAGCTTGTTACATCACCGGATTCCGCAGTGCTTTTAGGAGTAACACGAAACAAGGTAGCAGAAGTTTGTGAGAGCAACGGAATTGAGGTTGAGAAAAGAATAATAAAAATTGATGAGCTTGAATCATTTGACGGTGCATTTATAACAGGTACATCCAATGATGTGCTGCCAATAAAAAGTATCGACAAAATAGTTTATAATTCTGCTGATAACGACACAGTGAAAAAAGCTTCGGAGCTTTATTTGAATGAAGTAAGGAAGGAAACAGAAATATAACTAAAGGTGCAAAAACACAAAAATGGCCTGGTGGCCATTGTTGTGAAGCATTAATATGCATAAAAGGGGTATTGGGAATATATTTTGGTTATCGGGGGGGATAACCAAATTCATTGTAACAAATGTACAAGAAATTTGCAAGCTTTTTTTACAAATATTTTAATTAAAATATAAAATTTTTTATGGAAGGGTATGTATGGAAATTTATCTGGATAACAGCGCTACGACTAAAATAAGGGAAGAGGTCCTTGAGAGGATAATTGATGTCAATAAAAATTGCTATGGAAATCCCTCATCGCTTCACAGGATGGGCTTGCGGGCTGAAAAAATAATGGATGAGGCGAGAAAATCTGTCGCAAGAGTAATAAATGCTAATGCCGGTGAAATTTATTTTACCGGAGGAGGAACTGAAAGCAACAATATTGCGATAATGGGACTGATAGGAGAAAGAGTCGAAAAGTGTAATATTGTGACAACAAAAATTGAGCATCCATCGGTATACAATGTGTACGAGCATTTAAAATCCTCCGTGGAAGTGAGATATATAGAATCTGACGAAATGGGAAGGGTGAATATAGAAAATCTCAAGGCATCCATAGATGAAAATACGTCGCTTGTTTCGGTTATGCATGTAAATAACGAAGTAGGCATAATTCAGGATTTAGATAAAATAATTAAAATAGTAAAAGAAAAAAATAAAGGTACAAAAATTCACGTGGATGCGGTACAATCATATGGTAAAGTAAAAATTGACGTAAAAAAGCTGGCCGTGGATACGGTGGCATTCAGCAGTCATAAAATTCACGGCCCCAAGGGCGTTGGCGGATTATTTATGCGCTCTGGAACAAAGATGAACTTTATTACCTTCGGCGGAGGACAGGAGAAATCCATAAGGCCGGGCACTGAAAACACACCTGGAATTGCAGGCTTCGGCACAGCATGCGACTTGGTTTTCCGCGGCTTTAGAGAAGAAAATAATAAATTGACGGAGCTTAAGAAGCTTTATGCAAAAAGATTGACTGAGGAAATAAAAGATGTACGAATCAACAGCTCGCTTGAGGAAGACGGAGCACCGCACATACTCAATGTTTCATTTAAAAATGTAAAGGGAGAGGTGCTGCTTCATTACCTGGAGCAGGAGGAAATTTATGTTTCAACAGGTTCAGCATGCTCGTCTCGGGTTTCAGGCAACAGGATACTGGAAGCCGTGAAATTGGACAGGGAATACATTGACGGAACAATACGCATAAGCTTGGGCTTTTTCAATAATTATGAAGAGGTTGAGCATGTTGTTGAAAAAATAGGTAAATCGGTTGAAGATATAAGAAAAATTATGAAGTGAGGAAGGAATTAAGAATTATATGTACAATATTGTAGCTGCAAGCTTCGGAGAAATATTTTTAAAAGGTAAAAACCGAGGCAGTTTTGAACACCAGCTTGTTGAGCAGATAAGATTTGCTCTGAAGGAATTCAGCGGTATAAAAATATACAAGGATTTAGGCAAGGTCTTTGTTGAAACAAGCAATGAAGATGATATGAGCGCCATAATTGAGAAAATGAGAAAAATTTTCGGGATAGTGGCCATAAGCCCATCCATAAAGACTGAAAAGGACCCGGATGCAATAGCAGAAAAGGCAGTAGAGCTTTTCGGATATCTGAAGGAAAAACAAGAAATAAAGACCTTTAAGGTGTCCACAAAGAGGGGAGATAAGAATTTCCCCATAAAATCCATGGATTTCAGCGCGGAACTGGGCGGAAAAATTCTATCGGCATTCGGTGATATTAAGGTGGATGTTCACAATCCCGATGTGGAAATTTTTGTCGATATAAAAAAAAGCTGCTATATTTCTTCGGAAAAAATCAGGACTGTGGGAGGAATGCCTGTGGGCTCCTGCGGAAGAGCGATGCTTCTTTTATCTGGAGGCATAGACAGCCCTGTTGCTGGATATATGATTGCAAAAAGAGGCGTTGAGATAAATGCGCTTTATTTCCACACATATCCCTTTACATCAGAGAGAGCTAATGAAAAGGTAATAAAACTGAAGGAACTGCTGGAGGAATATTGTGGAAAAATTAAGCTGTACAGCATAAACATTCTTGAAATACACAAAGCGATACGAGAGTTTTGCAGAGAGGATGAAACCACAATTCTTGCAAGAAGGTTTATGATGCGTATAGCCGAAAGAATTGCAAAAGAAAATAAAATGGAAATGCTGATTACTGGAGAAAGCCTGGGTCAGGTCGCAAGTCAGACAATGAAGTCCATGACCGTCATTGAAAATGCCATTGAAATGCCTATATTAAAGCCGCTGGTTGGAATGGATAAGACCGAAATAATCGAAAGAGCTAATGAAATAGGAACATTTGAAACATCCATACTTCCGTATGATGACTGCTGTTCTGTATTTGCCCCGGCACACCCGTTGATAAATCCAAAGCTGGATTCCATATTGAAATCAGAAAGCAGCTTAAAGGTTGAAGAGCTTATAGAGATATGCATTTCCACACTTAAAATTCTATAAAATTTTATATATCATCATTGAAGTAATCACAAAATTATTTCACATACATATATTAAACTATAATCAAAGTGAGGTGAAATATATGTCTGATGAAGTAAGAGCAACTAATTTTGGCGGATGCTGCGACGGAGGAGTTGGAGGCGGCTGCTGCGATAATAACTGGATAGAGTGGATAGTAATAATATTTGTCATTTGCTGGTTATTCGGCGGTGGTGGCGGCTTTTTTGGTAGAGGCGGCTGCTGTAGATAGTGTACTTAACGGAGGGTCAAATACATAAATATGTATTTGACCCTCGAATATTTTTGAATAAACATTTTATAAACTTTATATTTTTAATAGTTTTTTTATGCTTGCTTTTAATTAAAACGGGTTGTATACTAAGTTTTATAGATTAAGGTGACGGAGGGACAAAATCAAAATGTATAAAGTAGCATTATTCAGCAAAATACCAAAGGAAACGATGAACTTATTTTCAGAAGATAAATATGAAATAATTGAACAGGAAACAAGTGATGCAGACGGAATTGTAATGAGAAGTATGGAAATACACGACATGGAATTTTCCAAGAGACTTAAAGCCATTGCAAGGTCCGGAGCAGGTGTAAATAATATTCCCGTGGAGCGATGTGCGGAGGAAGGAATAGTAGTGTTCAATTCTCCGGGAGCCAATGCGAATGCAGTGTGCGAGCTCACTTTTTTGGGGCTTTTGATTTCTTCGAGGAGGGTGATTGACAGCATTGACTGGACCAAGACATTGAGCTGTGACGTTGCCGACAGCGTTGAAAGGGGAAAATCACAATTTGTGGGACCTGAGCTTAAAGGTAAGACTTTAGGTGTCATAGGTCTTGGAAATGTGGGACATCTTGTGGCAAACCTAGGAATAAAGCTGGGCATGGAGGTAATCGGCTATGACCCGTATATTTCTGTGAAGAACGCTCTGGGACTGTCATGGGATGTTCAATATACAAGCGATATCAATGATTTGTACAGAAGGAGCGACTATGTGACCATCCATACTCCATACAATGAAGAAACAAAGAACTATATTAACAAGGACAATATAAAGCTCATGAAGGACGGAGTGAGAATATTGAACTTTGCCAGACACGGGATAGTGAATGAGGATGATATCTCTGAGGCTCTGGAAAACGGCAAGGTTGGATATCATGTATCGGACCTTCCGAGCGAAAAAATGCTTAATACGAAAAATGTTGTATGCATACCTCATCTTGGCGGTTCCACATATGAGGCAGAGGAAAACTGTGCGGAAATGGCAGTAACTCAGCTTACGGAATACCTTGAAAAAGGAAATATAACAAATTCGGTGAATTTTCCCGATTGTGTAATGGAGCGTTATCCCGGAACAGACAGACTTGTTGTTTTAAATAAAAATATACCAAATATGATAGGAAAGATTACCACTGCTCTTGCAGGAAGGAATGTGAATATAATAGGAATGGTAAACAAAAGCCGTGGAGATTATGCATGCAATATAATTGATGTTATCGGAGATTTAAGAGAGGAAGAGCTAAAGAATCTTGAAGAGCATTACGGAATTTTAAGAGTCATGCTTATAAAAAAGAGGTAGAAATAATGAAAAAAGTCAATATATATTCTGACGGTGCCTGCAGCGGAAATCCAGGACCGGGCGGATACGGCGTCATTTTAGAATATAACGGCAGAGAGATGGAGCTTTCCGGGGGAGAAAAGCAGACTACGAATAACCGAATGGAGCTAATGGGAGTTATTGTGGGGCTGGAAGCGTTGAAAGAGCCTTGCAATGCAGATATAACCACAGATTCTAAATATGTTACAGATGCATTTAATAAGGGGTGGATTTTATCGTGGCAGAGAAAGAACTGGAGAAAGGCGGATGGCAAGGAGGTATTGAACAAGGAACTGTGGCAAAGGCTGGTAAAAGCTGCCGAACCTCATAATGTCAGGTTTATTCATGTTATGGGACATGCGGGTCACGAATACAACGAGCGTTGTGATAAAATCGCAGTGAGAGAACGAGAAAAATTTGCTGTTGATTAGTAGATAAACACAAAAATTAAGAAACATTCATTACCTCATGAATATTATGAAATAACAAATTATATTATGAGGTGATTATATAATGATTTATAGACAAAACCAAAATCAGGTTCAGTGTCCGAATCCATCTACGATGCCTTATGAAGTGCGGCCGGGAGATACATTAAATTCCATAGCAATCAGATTTGGAACAAATTTAGTTGGATTGCTGGAATTGAATCCGACCTTGAGGCTCAGGACACTGACAGAAGGAATGATTCTGTGTGTGCCGAAAGTGCCGGAGAGACCTCCGTGCATTAACGGAGCATACTATATCATAAGGGAAGGAGACAGCTTCTACAATATAGCACAGAGATACAGCCTTCCGCTTAACCTCCTCTTAGAGGCAAATCCAAATGCAAACCCGTATGACCTGAAGGTAGGTCAGGAAATATGTATTCCAAATGTACCGGCAGGCTGCCCTTTCGGAACAGTAGTTACCATTGCACAGGGAACTAGGCTCAGCGATATTTTGATCGGATATAACCTCAGCCTCAATGAACTTAGAGAGTCTAACCCGGACTTCAACTATAATGTTATAGTGCCGGGAACCGACCTTTGCATACCTCCGGGAACATATCAGGCATGTGCACCTAACTCTGTTGAATATGTTATTAAGGCAGGGGACAGCTTGTCAACTGTGGCAACGGCAAATAATCTGACACCGTCTCAGCTGCTCATAGCAAATCCTACGTTAAGGCCTGCAAATTTCCTCATTGTGGGAACGAAAATATGTATACCAAGACCTGCTGCTAGTTCAAATGTTTAATTGGAATATATATCTGGGCGGCAGCTTGTTCGCAGGCTGCCTGTTGAGATAAGGGGCATGAACATGCAAATATGCGATAAAAATTTCAAAAAATACATAGAGGCTGAATAAATGCATTCAGCCTCTTATTATTTAATCATTAATCCAATACAAGTGAAGGCGCAGTGTAAACTCTTGCAGCCAGCTCTGAATTAAGCATGTAAAGACCCTTTGAGTCAAAGCCGAAAACCTTGTACTTGGTGATTAGCTCGTCGGCATTTTTCTCTTCTTCACCCTGTTCCTTAATGAACCAGTCAAGGAACTGCATTGTTCTGTAGTCCTTAACCTGAGATGCTTCGTCATATATATTGTTTATGGATGCGGTTACAAACTGCTCATGCTTCAATGACTCAACAAGGGGAACATTGAAATCTGTAAAAGCAACGTCCGGAGCATTAATTTGTCCAAGAGTTATTTTTTCTCCGTTGTTTTGAAGATACTGCATGAAAAGATTCGCATGAGACATTTCTTCCTGCGCCTGAACATTAAACCAGTTTCCGAATCCGTCCAATCCATTTTCGATGTAGTAGTTTGACATATCCAAGTACAGGTACGCCGAGTACAATTCTTTATTTATCTGTTCATTTAACAGCTTTGATATTTTTTCCTTTAACATATTATCTCCTCACTAATTTTAAGTATATTATAATAATACCCTCATATCTGAAATTAAAACATTTTTTACAAAACATTTCACTTCTTTATAAATATATCATAGACTATATGGAGGTGATTGCTGTGAAGTATGATGATGTAATATCTGTAACGGGAATTTATCAGGGCAGACTTATGCTATTTATAATTGAACTGCAGGGCGAGGATTATATTTGCAGGAAGGCAGTTAATTTGGGTAAGGAAGAAAAATCTGCTGTACACAGTATTATGAATTCCGGCAGCTCTGTATACCTGGCGGATTCATACAACAACAAAATATATAAATACGATTATGCATCAAATGAATTGTGCGAAGAAACCGTAGGCAGAGACCCGCGTCACATGTGTATAAACATGAACGATATGTATGTGGCGAATTTTGAGTCCGATAACATATCTGTCATTGATTTATGCTCGTTTGCATTGACTGAATCAATTCCTGCAGGAATTAAGCCTCATGACGTCCTGTACAGTCAGGATAAAAATATGCTTTACGCATGCTGCTACGAAGAAAATGAAATAATAGGATATTCGGATAGGGAACCGGTGATACGCTTTACCACAGACGGCATGCCCATGCACATGCTTTGGGCGGAGGACAGCATCATTGTGATGACATATTTTATAAACGGAAACGTACACAGTAAAATAAATTTCATTGATGCAGAATCCGGAAAGATCGAAAAGGTGCTTACTTTGGAGGGAATGGCATCTGATTTAGAAATTGATTATCTGAAAAACAGATTGTATGTCATTAACATAATAGACAAAAATTTATATGTGATAGATACGTCAAAAAAAGAAATAATAAAAACCGTCTTTCTCGGAGGCTATCCCGAGAGTCTGACGGCGGGAGAGAAGTTCATATATGTTACGAACTCCAAAAAGAACAATATAGCTGCTGTAGACAGTGACAGCCTGAATGTTTCAAAGGTAATAGCGCTTGATTTTTCACCGTGCTGTATTAAAATCATCAATTAGCATCAGAAGTAAGTGTTTTTATTATGCTGGAAAAAATATATTCAGGATTTGAATCCCATTTTTTGCATATGTTCTTGGCCAGATCTTCATCAGGTACATTGACACTCAGACTGAAAATGATGGATTCATTTTCCATGACCTGAAGGGAGACGATATATTCCTCTTCGGCTCTTTTGTAGTAGTGCCCAAGCAACTCACGATTTTTTTTAATTTCCATTTTCAATTCTGAAAAATTCTTCTCAACTTGCCTGAGGAAGTAATCCGGCAGCTTTTCACCGAACATATCCAGAACGGATATTCCGGCTTCAGATATATTATAGTATTCATTCCCGCTTTTAGAACTCATAACAACAAAATCAGAATCGCATAAATCCCTTAATAGCTGCTGCAATGTAAAATAATCAAGTATGTCGTTGTCCAAAATGAAATTTGTAATTTCCATGTTAGTCAAGGGCATATTGATATATCTTAAAATATATAAAAGTTTCAATTTATCCTGTGCAATTTTGTTACCGCTCAATTTTGCCTCCGCATATATTATATTTATATTATATCAAATTAAAAACTAATAACAACATAATAATGAAAATTATTCTTATGGACTTTTAGTATGTAATAATATAAAATTGAGTTAATACTGTTTTAATTAAAATGCGGACAAATAATTGTCCGCAACAGCGGAAAACAGGAAATATTTAATGCGAATTAGTATAAGAAAAATTTTAGGGGTTAAAAATGAAGAAAAAGAGCTTTTTAATTGCAATAATAGTACTTCTCCTGATTTTTGCGGGATGCGGAAAGCAAGAAAGTGATCCAAAGGTGCCGGATAACACAGATGAAAATGCTGTCGAGGCAAATCAGCAGGATAAGGAAGAAGGCAAAAGTGAACAGGAGCAGAAGGAAGAGGAGAGTACAGATGAAGAAATAGATGAAGAAACAGACCCTGTTGCTTCTATTGACTTGTCGTTGAAGCCAAATGAATTAGGTGAAATAATGATTCTCATGTACCACGGCATCGGAAAAGAGGAGTCGGTGTGGCAGCGCAACTACGATAATTTCCGCAGTGACCTTCAGTATATGTATGACAATAAATATCAAATGATAAGTTTAAACGATTATGCAAAGGGAGAAATAAAGACGAGAGCAGGATATACTCCGATAATTTTAACCTTTGATGACGGAAGACAAAATAATTTCAGTTATATTGAGAATAAAGGAGAACTTGTTATTGATCCTGACTGTGCAGTGGGAATATTAGAGGAATTTAAGAAAAAATATCCTGATTTCGATGTTACGGCGAGTTTCTTCCTGAATTCAAGTGCCTTCGGTCAGGAAGAATATGCTGAAAGGAAGCTGAACTGGCTTGTTGAAAACGGATATGATGTAGGAAACCACACATACAGTCACTATGAGCTTGCAACACTTACCGATAAGGAAATTATAGTTGAAATAGGCTCTGTGAATAATATAATCAAGAAATCTCTGCCTGATTATACCGTTGAAACATTGGCTCTTCCTCATGGAAGCAATCCAAAGGATGAGTTTTTGCAAAGTATCCTCCAGGGAGAATATGAAGGAAATGGATATAAGAACATAGCTGTTCTTGATGTTGGCTGGAGACCCGATTATTCACCTTTCGATATATTGACTAATTTCACAAGCCTCTACAGAGTTACGGCAAGCGAGATAAACGTTGAAAACTGTGGAATGTATGATTACTTCAGGTCATATGAAAACAATAAGAGAGAAAGATTCATAAGTGACGGAAATCCGGATGTTGTTACAATTCCGAAGAGACATGAAAAATATCTGAATATGGATATGGTTGGAGACAGAAAAGTAAATATATACGAATAACTATCAGAGGGCTTGAATATGAGCCCTCTGCTTTTGAAATTAATACTAATTCGCATTAAATCAGTTCCCTTGGAGCGAATTAGTATATACTGTTTTCCTATGTCGCGGACAAAGATTTGTCCGCACTTTTAAATTAAAACAGTATAACTCAAAATATAATGGTAAATTTTATTGTCCTATATTATAATTGAACTTGATAAAAATTTACAGTTGAGGGTGTGAGCAAATAATATGATAGAAAATTCAAAAATTGTACTAAAAAGCTGTATTGATAAAAGGGACTATGAAGTTTTGAAAAATTTAGAAAAAACATGTACCGAATATGACAGACTATCTCTTAAGTTAGAGCTGGATTACAGGCTGGAAAATGCGGGGAAGATTAGTAAACGAGAGACTGAGCTCAATGAATTCATGTATTATGTGGAAAATGAGCTTGCAGGGTATATAAATATCAGCAATTTTGGCGGTGATGATCTGGAAATCACCGGAATGGTTCATCCTGCGTACAGGAGTAAGGGGATTTTCACACAGCTTTTTACTTTGGTTCAGGATGAATGTAAAAAAAGAAAGAGTGGTGAAATACTCCTGCTCTGTGACAATAAATCTCACTCCGGCCTTAGCTTCATTGATAGATTTTCTCAAAAATACCACCATTCCGAATATGATATGGTTCTGAACAAAGAGCTGTTTCCACAGCAGTGTTCACGCTCGCTGAATATACGCATGGCTGCTGAAAGCGACGCCAAGGCAATAGCGGAAATGAATTATGATTTTTTTGGAATTGTTATAAAGGAAGACGACACAGCTGTTGTGGATAATATTGTCAATGGTAGAACTTTTGTTGCAGAAGCTGGTAAGGGGAATGTAGGCAGCGTACGAATAGAATTAAATGATGGCACGGGAGGAATATACGGTCTTGGTGTACTTTCCGGGTACAGAGGAAAAGGATACGGAAGAGAACTGCTCATGTGGTCGATTGAAAAACTCATTGAAATGGGTGCGGAGAGGGTTATTCTTCAGGTGGATACAGATAACGGAAATGCTCTTAATTTGTACAAATCATGCGGATTTGAAGATGAAAATGTAATGAGCTACTATGTGATGAGGAGATAAGATGGAACAGGATAAACATGCGGAAATAATGGATAAGATGACGAAGATATGCTTGTGTAAGGGAATATCGAGAGCAACTATCAAAAAAGCAATAGCAAACGGTGCGGCAACATTGTCGGAGGTTCAGAAAGCAACGGGGGCAGGAAGCGGCCCATGCGGTGGAAAAAGATGCACTGAAAAAATCCTTAAGCTTTTAGAAGAAGGAATATGAATTTCAAAGCATACTCAAAAAATAAAAAAACAATAATATTTACGGTGCTGATTGTAATGTGTATCACATTATTTTATTTTTACGACAGAAATGATAAGCATTTAAGCGGTGATGAGAAAATGTGGCTTAAGAGACAGGATGCCATAGTATATGCTGCCAATGAAAATGCACCTCCTCTTAGATTTGTGGATAATATTGACAACCAATATAAGGGGGTGGTGGTTGACTATATAAATCAATTGTCATTGGAACTGGGAGTTGATATTCAGACTGTGCCCATGAAGTGGGATGAAGCATTGAGTGCATTGAAAGAAGGTACTACACAAATATGTGATATGTTCATAAGCGATGAAAGAGCGAAGTATTACTTATTCACTGAGCCTATATACAATCTGAGAACAGTGCTGATGACGCAGTCCTACCAGAGCTCCGACCTAATTAACATCAACAACATGACTATTGCAACAGAAAGAGGAGATTATGCCAATGGATATTTGACTGAAAATTATCCCGGGGCAAAACTCGTTTACACAGGCAATGTGGAAGAAGGGTTTGAGCTTTTCTTAAAAGGTGAGGTGGATGCGGTAATTGGTGATGAACCTATTATCACATATTTGCTTGTTGAAAGAAACGCCAACAACGATCCGCGGTATTCAAATATAATATTGTACCAAAAAGAAGTTGTGCTGGGAGTTTCTAAGAACAGGCCGGAGCTTGTTCCTATTTTGAATAAGGCCATAAGGCAGATAAACGGAAAAGGCCAGCTTGAAAAAATACAGCAGAAGTGGTTTGGAATTTCGACTCCGCTCCTTGACAGCAAAAGCAGGGACGATATAGTTGAAAGTGTTGTTGTAACAGCTTTAATAGCAAGCTGTATATTTGTCCTTATTTTGCTTAACAACTTTTCTTTGCAGCAGCAGGTAAGGAAAAGAACAGGAGAGCTGGAGAACAGCAGAAATGAGCTGCAGATAATATTTGACGGCATATCGGAATTCATGCTTGTGGCTGACTGCGATAAAAATGTCTTAAAAATTAACAAGAGCTTTGCTGATTATCTCGGGATTTTAAAGAATTCAGTTGATGGAAGCAATTGCACAGACTACCTGGGCAGATTTTGTCATGACTGCAGTGATTGCATGCTCAATGATGCTCTGGAATGTGGATATGACATAAAAAAGGAAACATCCGTCGGCAATGAGGTTTATGAAATGAATTTTCAGAGCCTTGAGGGGACAAGTATGACAGTGCTTGTATCCATAAAGAATATAACTTTGGATAAAATAAACAGAAACCAGATGCTTCAAAGCAATAAAATGATTGCGGTTGGTCAGCTTGCCGCCGGAATGGCACACGAAATAAGAAACCCACTGGGGATAATACGCACTCAAAGCTACCTTGTGAGAATTAATGACAAAGCAGATGAAGCAGCTCGTAAATCTCTGGATTTCATAGACACCGCAGTGGAGAGGGCAAGCAAGATTATAGACAACATACTTAACTTTTCAAGACTGTCAAGCAATTCAACAAATGCTGTCGATATGAATCAGGTTATTTCGAAGCTCATTGAGATTCATGACGATATAATTAAGAAAAAGAACATAAAGATTACTGTTAACAGCAGCATAAGACAGGAAATATTTATTAATGCCGAAAGCATTGAACATATAATATTAAATCTGCTTTCAAATTCAATAGATGCAATTGTTTATGATGGAGAAGTAAATATAAGTATTTATATTGAAAATGAGGTATTAACTATAATCTGTAAAGACAGCGGGACAGGAATAGATGAAAAGCATTTGGGAGATATATTCAATCCGTTTTTCACGACCAAGGAGCTGGGCAAGGGTACGGGACTGGGACTTTTCATTGTGTATTCGGAGGTCGAGAAATTAAGGGGGAAAATAGAAGTGAACAGCAAATTGGGTGAAGGCGCCGAATTTGTCATAAGACTGCCTTTAGAGAGGAAGAGTGTAAGTGACGGGTTTATTTAAGATTTTGATAGTTGATGATGATGCAGATTACAGGGAAACATACAGGATGCTTCTCACAAGAAAAGGATATAGGATTGAGACAGCAGCTTCAGCAGATGAAGCTTACAGACTGCTTGATTTGGAGTGCTATCCTTTGATAATCAGCGACATTATGATGCCGGGAATAAGCGGAGTAGAGTTCCTTAGAGAAATAAAGGATAAATATAATAAAGATATTGAAATAATAATGGTTACCGGATACGGCAGCATTGAGACCGCGGTTCAATCCATGAAAATAGGAGCATTCGGATATTTCATCAAAAGCCATAATCCTGAGGAGCTTATCCTTGAAATAGAAAAGGTGCATAAAATTTTTTCTTTGCTCAGTGTTAATGAGTTCAACAAGAACAGCAAGAAAGGCAGATACTTGTACACCAGCAAAAACAAAGAGATGCAAAAGGTGTACGAAATTGTAAGGCGCGTTGCCGAAAGCAGTTCCACCGTTTTAATTACAGGTGAATCAGGTGTAGGTAAGGAAATAATAGCTCACATGATACACGACAGCAGCGATAGGTCAAATATGCCGTTTATACCAATAAACTGCGGTTATTATTCGTCAGGGCTCATAGAGTCTGAGCTTTTCGGACACGAAAAGGGGGCATTTACAGGAGCAACTTCAACAAGGGTCGGTCATCTTGAAGAGGCTGACAGAGGAACTGTTTTCTTGGATGAAATAGGCGATATGGAGGAGGCCACCCAGGTGAAGCTTCTCAGGGTTCTTGAAACAAAGCAGATAGAGAGAATTGGCTCCAACAAGCTCATTGATGTTGACTTCAGGTTGGTTTCTGCTACAAATAAAAATCTGGTGAAAGCTGTTTCTGAGGGGAAATTTCGTGAAGATTTGTTCTTCAGAATAAACACCATTGAAATAAAAATTCCTCCTCTGAGGAGCAGGAAGGAAGATATAGAGGACTTGATTTACTTTTTTGTAAACAGGTTTAACAAAGAAATGGGGAAAGGTATTAAAGAGATCGACGGCGATACAATGCAGCAACTCTTGAATTACAGCTATCCGGGAAATATAAGAGAGCTGAAAAATATAATAGAAAGGATGGTTGTTCTTTCGGGAGGAAGTGTATTAAAGGGAAGTATATTTAACAGTGCTAAATGCGAAAACAGCATTAGAAACGACGAACAACGGTCTGAAACCATGACAAGCTACAAGGATGCAAAAAGAAATTTTGAGATTGAGTATATAAGTAAGGTTTTGAAAAGCTGCAATAATAATATCACCCATGCTGCCAAAATTATGGATATAAGCAGGAGACAGGTATTCAATAAGATTATCGAATATGATTTGAAATAGGAAAAAGACTGCCGGGAAAAATTTTTCCATATGAAAATTAATTCCAGGCAGTTTTTTACATTTTTAACTCAATTGCAGTGCTTTCGCTTCAATTTTCTTGGCATGAAATTTGCTCATATATAAGTGAACTATATTATTCATGGAGGAAATTATGCAATTAAAAGAAAAGAAATTGGAGTTTTATGGCGGAGAATGGATGTCATTCGTTCCGTTCCTGGTGTTTTTGGTTCTGATTATCACTACAACATTTCATTTTGGGTCTATTTCAGACGGTGCCCTGTGGGTTCCGGCGTTTATGGCCATTGTTGTGGGATTCTTCTTCGCAAAAAACAAGCAGGATTATTCAAATACTGTAATTGAGGGGATAGCAAGCAAGGAAGCGCTTATACCTGTGGTGTGCTGGCTGTTTGCAGGCGTATTCTCAAGAATTCTGAGAGAATCAGGTCTGGCAACAGGTATAGCAGGAATAGCGGCTAACATGGGCGTTGGAAGCACTGCATTTACTATAATAACATTTATAGCATCAGCAGTTTTTGCAACGGCAACTGGTACAGGCTTCGGTACTATTGCGGCAGGTATGGGAGTTCTTTATCCCGCGGCTGTTGCATTAGGAGCATATCCTCCTATTGTGGCAGGTGCCATAATATCAGGAGGAGCGTTTGGAGACAACCTTGCTCCTGTATCTGACACAACAATATGCTCTGCTACTTCACAAGGGGTTGACGTTCCTGGTGTTGTAAAATCGAGGCTTAAATATGCCTTTACAGCAGGTGCCATAACAATTTTAGCTATTTTAATCTTTGGCTCAAGTAAAGCCAATGTCGGAGTGTCACCTGAAGCATTTCAATACAATCCTGCTACGCTGGTAATGTTTGTTCCTGTTATAGTAACAATTATTGTAGCCGTGAAATCAGGAGATATTATTATTGCTACAATAGTAGGAACAGTTGTTGGGGCTATAACCGGGGTTGTCGCGGGATTGTTTGATATTATTCAGATTGACGCTGTGAATGCTGTTAAGCCTGCACTGCTCACAGTTTCCGGAGCAGGTCTCGATCGTGCCATAGGCGGGGTTATTCAATCAGGGTTAAGCAGTATGATTCAGGTTTGTATTTTGGCATTGCTGTTGTTCGGCTCAATATCGGTTATGAGAAACGGACAGGGAGATGTTAAGCTCCTAAACGCATTGAACAAGGTTACGGATACAAGAATAGGCTCAGAAATAACAATTTCTGTAATGGTAATATTATTATCTGCATTAATGGGATTAAATGCTCCTGCAATATTGGCAGTTGGAGCTTCTTTTGCAAAGCCGTTGGGTCAGAAGCATAATATCAGCCCGTACAGAGTGGCCAATTTGCTTGATGCGCAATCAAACACTTTTGTTTACAGCCTTCCGTGGACACCTGCAATGATTTACACTCTTGGATTTGCAGCAGACAGCAATGCGCCACTGGCCGCTCTTGAAATCACACCTTATGTGTTCTATGCATATGCCATGCTTGCAGTAATGTTTGCAACAATACTTCTTGGTATAGGACAAAAAGATAATATGGAAAAAGCTAAAAATGTTAAAAAAACAGCATGAGGCTTTAATAACGATTTATATTGATAAATAGATATAGGACGGATGTTGGTTTCACATCCGTCCTATTGATTTTATTTATAGAAATTTATTTATAATTCTGACTATCTTCAATGTCCGACAAGCTAAAACGGAGCAAATCCCTGCTCTGCCCACCATTCCTCTTTCAAAAGGTTGTATTGCTCTGCGAATTGATTCAGATGTACCTTTTCCCAGCCAATCAGCAAATCAAACAGTGCTTTGCTTGCCTCTGACTCAACCTTATTTTTTGCTTCATTGTAAAAAGCAATAGAGTTTTGCTCCATCTGCATGCCAATTCCAAAAATAGACATAGCAACGGAGGATCCGGTTTTATCTACCTTATCCCAGCGGTATATTTCAGGAGAAGGTATTTCAATTCCTGATGAAATGATATCTTCAATCTTCATTTCACCGCCGTCGCTGAGCTTTTGCCACAATACCTTAAGATAATCGGCGTGCTTTAATTCTTCGTTTGCCAGCTCGGTAAAAGCTGCTCTTGTTCCTTCCGAAGTTGCCTGAGCTGCAGCAAGTCTGTAAAATTCATAGCCTTCAATTTCATTCAAAATAGCCTGAGAAATTATTGACAGTTCTTCTTTGTACATTTTTTCCTCCTTATTATAAATATATCAATGTTATACCACGATTATCGATGGTTTAAACATTAATAAAAATGTGGCTAAGTAACCAAAATATATATTTCCCATATTATAAAATAAGGAAATATAAGGAGGAGCCTTAAATGGTAAATAATATGAGACCAAGAGATAACATTTATGGAATGAACCCGCTAAATTCTAGGAATGTTCCTAATATGACAAACTGTGTGCCGCAGGAAATGGTTATAGAAAACGTGAGATTGGCAGCAGCATATGTTCCTTATCAATTTATGTGTGAACTTTTCAATCCGGTGGAGGCATTGGCTAAAGGGACGGCATTTCCCGAGCTTTACAGCCCTTATGACGGAAAATCCAGGAACAGAGCTCAGTAGGGAGGAAAAGATGGCTAATAATAATTTTATGGAATTAAGAAAAGAAATTTCAGCAGTCCATATGATGCTTGAGGATCTTCAGCTATATCTCAATACACATCCTTCTGACCGTGAAGCTATTGCAAAAAGAAATGCATTTGTCAGGCAGATGAGAATGCTAAAAGATGAGTATAATAAAAACTATGGAATGATCAGTCAGGATGATTCGCTCAGTCCATACCCCTGGCAATGGATTGATGAGCCCTGGCCATGGGAATACGATGCAAACTTTAAGCTTTAGGAAAGGAGAATTTATATGTGGTCATATGACAAAATACTGCAATATCCAATAAGAATCAAAAATCCAAACCCTGCAATGGCGAAGCTCATTATTTCTCAATATGGAGGTCCGGACGGAGAACTGGGTGCGTCGTTGAGATATTTGAGTCAGAGGTTTACAATGATTACACCCGAAGCAATCGCAACATTGAGCGATATCGGCACAGAGGAGCTGGCGCATCTTGAAATGGTTGGAACTATGGTATATCAGCTTATGAAGAATGCAACTGTTGAGGAAATAGAAAAGGCGGGAGCAGGAGCATATTTCACGGATCACGGAAGAGGAGTATATCCTCAAAGTGCGGCAGGAACACCGTTTACCGCAGCAGCTCTGCAGGTAAAGGGCGACCCTATAGTTGATTTGACAGAAAATCTGGCCGCTGAACAAAAGGCGAGGGGAACGTATGAGTACTTAATTCAGATGGCTGATGACCCTGACGTAATTGAACCTTTAAAATTTCTGAGAGAAAGAGAGGTTGTACATTATCAAAGATTTGGGGAGGCGCTTAGAAAGGTCCAGGACTACTTGCAGGAGCCTCGGCTGTTCATAATGCCTAAGCCGGAGTTTATGAATAACAGATAAAATAAAAACTGCGTTTTTAACGCAGTTTTTATTTTCAATAATTCAACATTACTTATCGTCGCTTGTAAACATCTGAGTCCAATAGGGTGTTCCTGATGAGTCAACATAATACCCCACACCTATAAATGTAAAATTCGGGGAAAGAATATTCTTCTTATGTGTGGGTGAATTCATCCATTCCGATACAACAATCTCGGGTGTATCTTGACCTGAGGCAATATTTTCACCCCATGTTGACCATGTTATACCAAATTTCAGAAGCATATCACTGGCCATTCCGTAGGTTGGTGAATAATGGGCGAAATAATTGTTTACAGCCATATCTCGCGATTTTGTCCTGGCTACATCAGATATTGCCTTGTCTAAATTCAGAGAAGGCAGCCCGTTCTTTTGCCTTTCAATATTGACAAGCTGAACCACTCTTGCCTCATAAGAAGCATTTACAGTGGGAGCTGTTCCGGACACTGCAAAGACTGAAATGCTCGATAAGGATATCAGCATGGTAAATACAAAAAAAGAAACTTTATTTTTCGTATAAAACACCTCTCTTGGAAGAATTTGAAATAAAAAAATTATTTCATAGTTATTATTTCAGTTTAATGCAGTTTTTATAAACCTAAATTGTTTGATAATTTGTAAAATAAAGCAATATGCTTAAAAATGCGTGGTGGAATGAACTCAGCTTGAAATTGCTGTCTTCAGACTGTATAATAAAACGGATAAAATAATAACATTATGGGAGAATTATATTGAAAAAATTTAAAAATGCAATTTTTGATTTGGACGGAACGCTGCTTGATTCCATGGCGGCCTGGCGCAATCTGGGTATGGACTATCTTTTGCACAATAAAATTAATCCGCCCAGTGGATTGAACGAAATACTTGCAGCCATGTCTATGGAAGAAGCTGCCGAATATTTCAGGTCAACTTTTAACTTTAAGTTTTCAAACGAGGATATTATTTGGGGAATAAAGAGCCTTATAGAAGACAAATACAAATATGAGCTTATTCTTAAGCCATATGTAAAGGAATATCTCCTAAAGCTTAGAGAAGAAGGCGTAAATATGTGCATTGCAACAGCATCTCCTTCGAGCTTTGCCAAAGCGGCACTGGAGAGAAACGGAATAATAAAATATTTTTCATGCATAATAAGCTGTGATGACGTAGGTGCCGGAAAAAATAAACCGGATGTATTTTATCTTGCCGCTAAAAAACTTGGCGCGAAAGTATGTGATACCGCAGTTTTTGATGATGCCGATTTTGCTTTGATAACTGCAAAGGAAGCAGGCTTTTATACTGTGGGTGTTTACGATGAAGCATACAGGAATAAAAGAAATATAATTGAATCAATAAGCGATTTTTATATTGAGTCTTTCAGTGAGCTCTTGATTCATAAATAAGGCTGCAGCTATTTGTTCGCCGCAGCTTATCTTAATTATGTTTAACATTTACCTAAAAGGTTGCATGCAACCCGGTTTTTTGAAGATTTTTTTGCATGGTATAAATATTTGTCAGCCTCCTTGACTCCGTCAATAAAGGACAGCTCATTGCTACCGAATTCATATATTCCGAGGCTTATTGTAATATTTACCAGAACATTTTCATCAATCAAATATGCCTTTCCGCTTACGACGCTCCTTATTCTTTCCGCAACATCAAATGCCTCGTTTTGAGAAAGCCCCGGGCATATAAGGAGGAATTCATCGCCGCCGTATCTTCCGATGTAATCGTTTGTTCTGATGCAGCGTGATATGGTGTCTGTGAGCATTGCTATAGCCCTGTCACCGCATACATGACCAAAGGTGTCATTTATTACCTTAAAATCGTCAATATCTATCATAATAACGCTGAATGCCTTCTTGTCATCCATATATTTTTTATATATCATTTCACCAAGCCTTATAATTTCGAAACGTGTAAGGAAACCGGTCATGGCATCATATGTTGCAATAGACTCAATCCTTTTATATGAATTTGCATTATCTATGGCTATTGAAGCGTAGTTGGCAATTATTTTAAGGGTGTTCAGGTCGTTTTTATCGTATGCATTTGTATTGTAGCTTTGAACAGTCATCACACCTACAGCGTTGTCATTTATTATAAGAGGAGTGTAAATCATGGATTTCTCTAAAGGCTTATCCTTAAAGACTATGCTGTATCTCAAGGAATTTATGTATTCCGTATATTCTTTTGAAACATCATTGATAATTATATCTTTTCTGTTCTTGATGCAATAGGAAGCGAAGGAATTGTCATCCATATCCAAGGTCATTGACTCGGTCGACCCGTCGCTTTCATCAACAAAGTAATATTCCACCATGTTTCTTTCAATGTCATATATTGCTATGCCGAAGGTGTCGGAATTAATAAGGCTGTTGATTTCCTTGCTTATAATTTCTATTATCGAATTAAAGTTCAGATTAGAGATAATTTTTTGGCCTATATTTGACAGAAGCTCTGTTTTATCATAAAGAAGCTTGTAAAGAGAAGCCTCCATTTTAGCATGTTTAAACTTAAGTTTTACCATAAGCTGGTTTTGCTCATAGTCATAAATTTCTTCATCAATTCTTATGTATTCCTCTAAATGAAATAATGCTTTTTCGGAGTTTCCGATTTCTTTATATGTTTCATACAGCAAAATGCTTGATTCCTTAAGCAATACATTAAAATTGCTGGATTTTGATATATTTACTGATTCATTAAGCAAGCTTATAGCTTTTATACTCTGCCCCTTTTTTATTGACAGCTTGGACCATTCAATTATTGCATAACATTTTTCGTGATTATAGCCGAATACGTTTGCAATGTCATAGCTTTTCATGAATTCAATTTCAGCCAGGTCATAGTTGCCCAGCTTTGAATAAGCCATTCCTTTAAGTTTGCATATTTCACTTGTGTTTGAGGAGATTTCGGTATTGTGCTCAAGCACTTCAGCATCGCGGATATATCTCAGAGCAGTTTCCGGTTTTCCGATGTTTATTTCTATTTCAGCAAGAGAAAGTTTGACTGAAACTTTCATTAGATTGGTAAGCTCGTAATCATTCATTACAATATTGGTCAACACTTCCTTGGCCATATTGAAATCCTTCATCTGTATATAATTAATACCTGTATTTATGAGCAGTGTGACAAGAGCATCTTTGTTGTCAGTTTCCTCGGATAATGAAATGCCCTTAAGTCCCCATTCGCTGGAAAGACTGAACTGACCGGTCAGGCAATACAAGCTGTTAAGACCGTTGCAGATAAAAATCAGCCCCTGCTTGTAATTGTTTTTTTCAAAAAGCTCATTTGCTTCAAGGAAGCTATTTAATGCAGTATCATAGTCTGATAAATTTATGTAGTACCATCCAAAGTAATAGTATGCCCAAGCTTCCGGAATCACCATATTATTTTCTTTTGAAAATTTGAGAATGGTGTCTAAGACATACTTCGCATGCTCAGGGTTATAGGTTGTTTGCTCCTTTAATATGCTCCTGAAAAAATCAAAGTTATTCTCATCGTCAATCAACTTGTACAATTCATCTTTATACGTGAAATCAGAATACATGGCATTCTCCATAGGTAAATATTATAAAGTTAAATGTTTATTTATATGATATAATAGTATAATTAAAAACGTTTGTTGTCAAGGAACATTTACAAGTTACTTCCATTTTTCAGACGATTTTTGTTATAATAAATATTGCACAATTATACGTGCATAATGTAATGTTATGTGACATAATCACTGTCAATAGTATAATTAAATATATAATTTAGTTAATGAAAATTATAAACCAAGGAGTGATGGTATGTTTGGATTATTGAGAAAAGAAGAATACAGGACATTGAGTATCAATGATATAGATGAATTGACGGGCAAAATTGAGCTGATAGATATAAGGGAACCCTATGAATTTTTGGGAGGGAGCATAAAAGGTGCTAAAAATATACCAATGCAGAAGCTGTTGAGTGACCCATCGGCCTATCTGAAGCAAGGCAAGGTATATTATTTAATGTGTCATTCAGGCGCGAGAAGCAGCAGGGCATGCAGGTATCTTGCAAGGCAAGGCTATGATGTGGTTAATGTAGGGGGCGGATTTGCTTCGTATTCTGGAACCAAAAGAAAATAAAAATCAGAATATTATATAATTAAGGAGATTATCATGAGAAGAAAAATTTTAATTGTAGGCGGAGTTGCCGGGGGAGCGTCCGCGGCGGCAAGACTGAGAAGGAACAGTGAGTTTGATGAAATTATAATGTTTGAAAAGGGGCCTCACGTTTCATTTTCCAACTGCTCTCTTCCGTATCATTTAAGTGGAATGGTAGAGGATGCGGATGATTTGGTTCTTATGGAGCCGGAGCTGTTTTTATCACAGTACAATATTGATGTAAGAGTAAACAGTGAGGTAATTTCAATCAACAGGGAAAAAAAGTCCATTACAGTCAGAGATTTGCTTACGGGACAAGAATATGACGAGAACTACGATAAATTGATATTGTCTCCCGGAGCAAGGCCCATTGTTCCGAAAATTCCGGGAATAGAACAGGTGAAGATATTTACGGTAAGAAATGTTGTGGACATTGAAAAGCTTAATAAGGCGGCACAGAAACTGAAAAAAGGAAATATTGCTGTTATAGGCGGAGGATTCATAGGAGTGGAGGTAGCTGAAAATCTCAGAGAAGCAAGGCATAATGTGTCTTTAGTGGAGGGTACAGAACAAATATTGAGACCCTTTGATTATGACATGGTGCAGATATTCCACAAGGAGCTTTATGACAGAGGAATTAATTTAATTGTAGGGGATAAGGTAGAAAGGTTTGAAGAAAACAAGGTAGTCCTTGCATCAGGAAAGAAGCTGGATGCAGATATAGTTGTAATGGCAATAGGAGTTTCTCCGGAAATTTCGCTGGCAAAAGATGCGAATCTTTCAATCGGAATTACCGGAGCAATAGAGGTAGATAAGAATTACAGAACCAGTGACGATGATATATATGCGGTTGGAGATGCCGTGGAAATATATAATTCTCTGACACGTACAAAATCAAAGCTTGCATTGGCCGGTCCGGCGTTGAAGCAGGCGAGAACGGCTGCTGACAGCATTCATGGCAAGAGTACATCAAATAAAGGGTATATCGGTTCTTCCGCAATAAAGGTATTTGATTATAACGGCGCTTCCACAGGCTTGAATGAAGCTTTGATAAAAGTTTTGGATATGAAGCTCGATTACGGTGTTGTCAGAATAGTTCCTTCTGACAAGGTTGGAATTATGCCCGATGCATCACCGCTTCATTTCAAGCTGCTGTACGAGGTTCCCACAGGTAAGGTGCTGGGCGCACAAGCAATAGGTAAGGGAGATGCAACAAAACGCATTGACCTGATTGCCGCCGTAATAAAATTCGGCGGAACTTTGGAGGACCTTAAAGATCTGGAACTGTCATATGCACCACCGTATTCAACGGCAAAGGATGTTGTAAACTATGCCGGTTATGTGGGTTCAAACCTCCTGAACGGAGAATACAGGCAGGTGAATGCAGACAAGGTCAGGGAGCTTGTTGAAAACGGAGAATATATAATTGATGTGCGTGAAAAATATGAGTATGACTGCGGTCACATAAAGAGTGCCGTTAACATACCTCTCAGCGAGCTGAGAAAAAGAATTGACGAAATACCGAAGGACAGGTCCGTATATTTTCATTGCAGGTCAGGACAGAGGAGCTATAATGCCATAGTCGCACTTCAGCAATTGGGGTATGACAACCTGTACAACATAGCAGGGAGTTATATAGGGCTTTCATTATTCGAATATTTCAACGATAAAACATTAAACAGAGACAGCATTCTGACAGCTTACAATTTTAACTGATTCAATATATTACAGAATAGGAGGCTGCATTCCTCCTCCGTACCTCTGCTCTCTGTAGACACGTACCAGTTCATTCCATGTTGCTTCATCCACGATGCCTGTGGGAGGAAGCCCGAACATTGTTTGAAAAGCAATGACGGCTCGTTCAGTCTGCTCATCAAATATACCGTTCTCCGGAGTAGGAGGTATGGCAGGAATAACCAGAGATATATAATCCAGCATCTGCTGTATTATAAATACCCCGGGCTGCTCAAGCCCGGCTCCTATATGATATTCGGTGCCCGGAAAACCCAAATTCGGCAAATAGACATTTTCAGGCGGTAATGTATTGAATATACCCCTTACAGCATCATACAACCTGGTCCATGTTTCACTGTCAACTACTCCTGTAGGCGGCAGTCCCATAGCTTTCTGAAATTCTATTACGCCCTGCCTTGTCTGCTCGTCAAATATCCCCGTATAAGCAATTGTGGGTATATTTCCGTAATAAAGAGATAAAACATCCAGAAAATATTGCAGGATGCCGACGCTTGGACGTATATCTCCCTGTAGCAGCACATTTTTGGCTATTTCATTTATTTGCTCATAAATGGAACCTGTTGCTGTCAGCTCGGATAACTTTGTAACTGCGACATAAATTTGCCTTATTTTATAGAATGTTGCTTGGTCGATGATACCTGTTACCGGCAGATTAAAGGTTCTCTGGAATTGTCGCACTGCAGCTTCAGTGGATTCTCCGTAATATCCGTCTGCAGGAACAATTTTGGGAATCGCAGGAAAGTTATCCGATATACGGTTTAATCCCAATTGCTGTCTTAAAACGAGTATACTTGAATCCCCCNNCGGTTTAAGGGGTTCTCCGGGATAAGTCAGACCTGTGCCTCCCACCGGAGTATTTTCAACTATGGAAATGTTTGTTCCGTAGTAATATTTCAATATGTCCAAAGGAGAATATCCCCTGTTGGCCAAATCAACCGTACCCCACTGGTACAATCCGTTACACTGTGAAATCCTTCCGTCGCAAAATGTTGTGTAAAGAGGAATAACTTGGCCGTCTCTTGTCACATATTGATTAAAAATCTCATCTGTTATTTGGCTTATGTTATCAAAAATACCTCTGTTTTGAACATATGCCTGATCGAATTGAGTTGAATTTGTAATATCGAAATCATACCCTCTTGACCGGTACCATTCAAGCACATATCTGTTTAGAGCCACTGATACTATTGCGTGTATATTGGCTCTAAGGGCATCCTCCGGCCATGTAGGATAAAGCTCTGATGATGCAACGTTTTTAATATAGTCTATAAAAGGAACAGTCACGTTTTCTGCATCTTCATCGGGATTGCCTAAATGAACAGTTATATATTCTGGAATGGTAACAAAGTATGTAGGAGGACCTCCGGGTACGACTAATCCTTGATTTTGATTCGGGTTGTTTACGGAACTGATAAAGGCCATGCCATCCACCTCTGTATGTTTTAAAATCAGTATTAAAAAATCTCAATAACTTATATTAATATATGCTGTTAATAAAGTATTGAGATACTAATATTACTATTTTATTTGTGAAATAACAATATATGCTGGAAATGCAATGAGGCTGCTGCTGGCAGCAGTTAGAGAAGCGTGAATCTGCTGCCTGTAATCTGAATTACAGCTCCCTTTATTTCAAGCATAGTTAACATGCTTAACACTTTACCTGAATCTATTCTAAGCTCTTCGATTATTTCGTGGACCGTCTTGCTCCCCGAGCTAAGACAGTTAATGATTTTTATTTCATTTTCATCAGTAATTTCCTGAAAATACATATATTTGCTCTTAACAGCTGCTTTTTTTCTAAGTTCCGGAATTTCTTCGATAATGTCGTCGACGGATATTGTTAGTTTTGCTCCGTCTCTTATGAGAGAATTGGTTCCGCGGCTGTACAGGCTGTCAATGTTGCCGGGTACGGCAAATATTTCCTTGCCCTGGTTTGCTGCATGTCCTGCGGTTATAAGCGTTCCGCTTTTTTCCTGAGCTTCGATAACCAGCACGCCATCGGATAAGCCGCTTATTATTCGATTTCTGTCGTGGAAGTTATTGGGCATAGGCTGCATTCCGAAAGGATACTCTGTAATTACGACACCGCCTTTTTCCTCCAACTCCGAATACAGTCTTTCGTTGAATTTAGGATAGATGATATCTATTCCACAGCCTATGATTCCTATGGTTTTGGCTCCTGATTTTAAAGCTGACCTATGAGCGACAGAATCTATTCCGGCGGCAAGCCCGCTTACTATGTTGACACCCAAGGCGGCAAGCTCTGAAGCAAATTTTTCTGCCGCCCATTTTCCGTATGAAGTAGCCTTACGTGAACCAACTATGGATATTGACAAATTATCAATTCCATCCAAAGTTCCCTTATAATATAAAATGGCAGGAGCACCATAAATATCTCTCAATTTTTTTGGATAACACTCATCGTAAATTGTAACAAGGCTCGCTTTCTCATCGCTCAGGCTTTTAAGCAGCCTTTCTTCGAAGCTGTTTTTTGTGTTTATAAGGAAACTTATAGTTTCGGGCTTTAAAAGTGATAAATTAAATTTCTCACTTTCAAAATTCTCCCATATGTATTCGGGGCTTCCGTTAAAATAATCAATTAGGTTTTTAATTTTTTTATTTGAGATTCCTTTTGCAGAATTGAGCCATGCTATTGCTTTTTGATTTATATTCAGCCTGTCCATTTTTCACCTCCAGTATTTGCGGTCTAAGCCTCTATATTGTAATGCCTCGGCTATATGTCTGCATTCTATGAATTCATTTTCTTCAAGATCAGCTATGGTTCTGGCTACCTTAATAATTTTCCCGTATGCTCTCGCACTAAGGCCAAGTTTTTCAAATGCTTCTCTTAAAAGCATCTCAGACTCTTTATCAATTTTACAGTATTTTGAAATATATTTGCCGCTCAGTTCTGAATTAGTTAGGATTCTTGTATTTGCATACCTATTTTTCTGAATCTCTCTTGCTCTTGCAATACGCTTCTTTATTTCGCATGAAGATTCTTCGTCACTTTCGTTTTTCAGATCATCATACTTGACAGGGGAGACTTCAATTTGAATATCAATCCTGTTCAGCAGAGGTCCGGATATTTTTCCGAGATACCTGTCAATCTGGCTCCTGCTGCATGTGCACTCATGTGTGGGATCTCCATAATAACCGCAGATGCATGGATTCATGGCGGCGATCATCATGAACTTAGCGGGGAATGTAAAAGAGCCGTTAGCCCTTGAAATGGAAATACTGCCGTCTTCCATAGGCTGTCTTAAGACCTCTATGACGCTTTTGGGAAATTCGGGTATTTCATCGAGGAATAACACGCCGCAATGGGCAAGTGATACCTCTCCCGGGCTTGGTTTTGAACCCCCTCCGGCTATGGCAGCGCGGGATGATGTGTGGTGCGGAGAGCGAAAAGGCCTCTTATTTATTAACCCGTTTGTGGTTAAAAGTCCTGCTATGCTGTATATTTTAGTAACCTCAAGAGATTCTTCAAATGTAAGATCAGGGAGTATGGAAGGTATTCTTTGTGCAATCATTGTTTTGCCGGCTCCCGGTGAGCCTAAGAGCAATATATTGTGCATTCCGGCAGCAGCTATTTCAACAGCCCTTTTCATTGCGGGCTGTCCTTTTATTTCGGAAAAGTCAACTTCGGATAAATCAGTATTTTCGAAGCTGCCGTATTCGGTTCTGTAAGGTTCTATGATTAACGAGTCATTGAAGTAATTGACCAAATCCTTGATGTTTCCAACAGGTATTATATTTATACCGTCAACAGCACCGCATTCATCCCTGTTTTCCACGGGAACAACAACTCTTTCGAAGCTGTTTTCACGCATAGAAATAACCATGGGAAGAGCCCCGTCGATTTTGGTAATATTTCCGTCTAATGAAAGTTCACCTATGATGCAGGTTTTATCATCAATATTTTTTTTAATGTCTTTGTTTGCAGACAATATACCTACTGCAATGGGAAGATCAATCTGGCTGCCTTCCTTTTTCAGGTTTGCCGGAGCCAGGTTAACGGTTATTCTGCTAACGGGGAACCCAAAGCCGCTGTTTTTCAACGCAGAGCGCACTCTTTCTTTGGATTCGCGTATGGATACATCTGGCAGACCCACTATGCTGAAATTTGGTAATCCGCCGGACAGGTCCGTTTCTACGTCAACTACATATCCCTCAAGACCGTAAAGAACACAGGTTTTTATTTTGGAAAACATACAACCTCCGCAGATGTGGAAACGTTTTTTTAATTATATATTATCTGCAAGGTTATTACAACATGTAATTGGAAAATAATGCTTAAAAATTACAACTATCCTTTGGAGGAGTCTGTGCAGGAAATTTTAAATTCAATAAATTTTTCTGAAATGTCCGGATGCAGTTCCATGAAGAATATGAATTTTTCAAAGCATTCGGCTGTGTACTCGCTTATGGTATGCTCGATTTTTTCGGTTTCCTTCAGAAGTATATCTTCCGGTATGCCCATTATGCGCAAAAATGATTCAATTGTATTATGCCTTTTTAAAAGAAGGCTGCCTAAAAATTTGCCATCATCCTTAAGCAGAATTACACCATACTTCTCATATTTCAATAAATTCAAATTTCCAAGCCTCTGAACCATTCTTGTGGCAGAAGGAGGATGGACATTCAAGGCTTCTGACAGTTCATTAATCCTTGTAAATCCTGTTTTGGATGAAAGCCTGTATATCATTTCAAGATAGTCTTCCATAGAAGCGGTGAGTAGGGTTTCATTATTTTTCATATATTCGCTGAATGTTCTGTACTCTTTATTGTCCATATTTCACCTGCCCTTTTAAAAATGTTCATCAATTAATTGTATTAAAAAAATACAAAAATATTACCTGTGGTACTATTCTTGTATTTAGCGCAGCTGCTATTTATTTGTATCAATTACCTGTCTGAATACCATAAGGCCTTTCATCATTTTTGGAAAACCGCATGTAGGCGCTACCAAAAGAATTGCATGCTCTATTTCCTCCTTTGAGCATCCGCCGTTAAGGGCTTTGAGTATATGGGTTCTGAGAGAATATTCATTCTGACATTGTGTGGAAAGCGAAACCTTAATAAGCCATCTCGTTTTTTCCTCCAAAGGTCCGCCGCTTTCATGAATGAGCTTACCGAATTTTTCATATGCATCGTAAATTTCTCCATGATTGTCAACAAAATATTTCAGGTTTTTTTCAATAGCATCATAGTTGTCAAAGTAGTCGTTCATATTTACCTCCTCTTTTAATATATTATTACCGAAAAATATTATTTGAAACAAAAATGCAATCTGTTATTGTGCGGGCTATGCAGACAAATCTAATTTTATTTTGTTGACAAATAAAAAATTGTAGTATATGTTATTAATGCATTATCTTATGTACGTGGTATTGGAGGAAATAATGAATAACTTAGTGATAGTGGAATCACCTGCAAAGGCAAAAACCATAGGAAAGTTTTTAGGAAAAAATTACACTGTTAAAGCTTCTGTAGGGCATGTGAGAGACTTGCCCAAAAGCAAGCTGGGCATAGACGTAGAAAATAATTTTGAGCCTAATTATATAACCATCAGGGGCAAGGGGGATGTAATAAAGGAGCTGAAAAAGGAAGCTAAAAAGGCTGATAATATATTGCTTGCAACAGACCCTGACCGTGAAGGAGAGGCAATATCCTGGCATCTGGCAAAAATTTTGAACCTTGATGAAACAAAGGATATAAGAATAGAATTTAATGAAATTACGAAGGATGCAATAAAAAAGGCAAGCAAAAACCCGAGGAAAATTGACCATAATCTTGTTGATGCACAGCAGGCAAGACGTGTTTTAGACAGATTGGTGGGATACAACATAAGCCCTCTTTTATGGAAAAAAATTGAAAAGGGATTAAGTGCCGGAAGAGTTCAGTCCGTTGCACTGAAGCTTATAATAGACAGAGAAAGAGAAATAATGGAGTTCAAGCCCGAAGAATATTGGACCCTTGAATTAGAAGCGAAAAAGTTAAAAAAGAAAATTACGGCTAAGTTTACCGGTGTTTTAAAGAACGATAAAGTAAGCAAGGTAAAAATCAAAAGTGAGGACGAAGTCAGGAACATTGTTGAAAGCCTCAACAAGGAAAAAATAACTGTATATAAAACAGATAAGTCAAAAAGCTATTCCAAGCCAAGCGCTCCGTTTATCACGAGCAGTCTTCAGCAGGAAGCAAACAGAAGAATAAATTTCACTGCCAGAAAAACAATGATGGTGGCTCAGCAGCTTTACGAAGGAATCAACATCAAGGGAGAAGGCAGTGTGGGTCTTGTTACCTATATTAGAACAGACTCCTTCAGGCTGTCGGACGAAGCTGTTAAAGGTGCACAGGAGTATATTACCGGGAGCTTTGGTGAAAAATACTATCAGAACAGAGTGTATACAAAGTCAAAAAATAACGACAGCAAGGTGCAGGACGCACATGAAGCCATAAGACCAACATCTGTCTCAAGAAGCCCTGAGGACATAAAGGATAGCCTGACAGCTGACCAATACAAGCTCTACAGCCTTATATGGAAGAGGTTCATAGCATCTCAGATGACGGATGCGCAGTATGATGTTACAAAGATACTGCTGAACAACAATGGCAATATATTTGAAGCAAACGGGAAAATCCTTGTTTTTGACGGATACAAGTCTGTATATAAATACAGCGACGAATCTGAAAGCAAGCTGCTGCTTCCCGAGGTGGAGCCTGATGAACAGCTCGATATTGAAAAAATAGAGCAGGAGCAGCATTTTACCCAACCTCCTTCACGCTATACCGAGGCAAGCCTGATAAAGGATTTGGAGGAAAGAGGAATAGGGCGCCCCAGCACCTATGCACCAACAATTACAACCATAACCGGAAGAGAATATGTGGCAAAGGAAAAAGGGCATTTAATGCCCACAGATATGGGATTCCTGGTTACCGAGATGATGGAGAAGTATTTTTCAAACATTGTTAATGAAAAATTCACTGCCGAAATGGAGAATAACCTTGACGAAATAGCTACGGGAAAAAAAGAATGGCATGAAGTAATAAACGAATTCTATGCCGGGTTTGAAAAAGAGTTGACTGTTGCTGAAAAGGAAATGGAAGAAATTGAAATAAAGGACGAGGTAAGCGATGTAAAATGTGAAAACTGCGGTTCCTTTATGGTTATAAAAAAGGGTAGATACGGTAAATTTTTAGCGTGCCCCAACTATCCCGAGTGCAAAAACACAAGACCCCTCAAGGAGAAGGAGGCAGCGGAGGAAACGGACCAAGTATGTGAAATCTGCGGCGCTAAAATGCTTAAGAGGAAGGGCAGATATGGTGAATTCTTAGCATGCTCAAATTACCCTGAATGCAAGAATACAAAGCCCATAGTCAAGACAATTGATGCAAACTGTCCTCAATGCGGTGGTAAAATCGCAGTCAAATTCTCTAAAGCGGGAAGAAGATTTTTCGGCTGCACTAACTTTCCTGACTGTAAGTATGTGTCATGGTTGGAGCCCACCGGCAAGAAATGTGAAAAGTGCGGTGAAATGATGGTTATGAAGGAAAACACTGAAGTATGCAGCAGTAAAAATTGCATGTAAAACACGAATAATAAAATATGCAAAAAAATAATATTTATATTGCCAAATAATTTTGGCTATGCTATACTGAACATAATTACGCACAGAATTAGATTATGCGAGAGTTGTGCCGAAAGGTCTTGAGCATGAAGTGAAAATTCTGGAGGTAAAAACAAAAGGAGGAAAAAAATATGGCTATAATTAGCATGAAAAAACTGCTTGAAGCAGGAGTTCACTTCGGTCACCAGACAAGAAGATGGAACCCTAAGATGGCAGAGTACATTTTTACGGAAAGAAACGGTATATACATTATCGACTTGCAGAAAACAAGCGATAAGGTTGATGAAGCTTACAACTTTGTTAAAGAGGTTGCTTCAAGCGGAGACGAAATACTGTTCGTAGGAACTAAGAAACAAGCTCAGGAATCAACAAAGTCAGAAGCAGCAAGATGCGGAATGCACTTTGTAAGCCAGAGATGGTTGGGTGGTATGCTTACAAACTACCAGACAATCAGAAAGAGAATTGACAGATTAAACGCTTTGAAAACAATGGAAGAAGACGGAACATTTGCACTTCTTACAAAGAAGGAAGTTATTAAGTTAAGAAATGAAGCTGAAAGACTTGAGAAATTCTTAGGCGGAATTCAGAACATGGATAAACTTCCGGGAGCATTGTTTGTTGTTGACCCGAGAAAAGAAAAAATTGCTGTTGAAGAAGCTAGAAAATTAGGTATTCCGGTTGTTGCAATAGTTGATACAAACTGTGACCCAGACGAAGTTGATTTCGTAATTCCTGGGAATGATGACGCTATAAGAGCGGTAAAGCTTCTTACTGCAACAATTGCAGATGCTGTTCTTGAAGGAAGACAAGGCGTTCAATTGACAGACGAAGAACCTGAATATGACGAAACATCTGAAGAAGAGCTTGAAAAAGTAGAAGAAACTACAGAAGAATAGAAAAATAGAAAAATAGAAAAATAAAATAATAAACAAAGTAAGGGGTTAGGAATTTTTTCCTTACGCCTTGCTTTTTTAAATTTTGGAGGTTATTAAATGGAAATTACAGCTTCATTGGTAAAGGAACTGAGAGAAAAAAGTAATGCAGGTATGATGGACTGCAAAAAAGCGCTGCAGGAAACAGGCGGAGATATTGAAAAGGCAATAGATTATCTGAGAGAAAAAGGTCTTTCCAAAGCGTCAAAGAAAGCAGACAGAATTGCTGCCGAAGGACTTACGGCTGCCCTGGTATCAGCAGACGGTAAAAGAGGTGTTGTTGTAGAGGTTAACTCAGAAACGGACTTCGTTGCAAAAAATGATGAGTTCAGAGGCTTTGTGGAAACTGTTGCAAAAACAGCACTTGAAAAAGAACCTGCTGACGTTGAAACATTAAAGGAAGAAAAACTTGAAGACGGAAAGACACTTCAGGAATCACTGACTGATAAAATAGCTAAAATAGGCGAAAACATGTCAATCAGAAGATTTGCAGTTGAAAAAGTAGCTGCAGGAAGAGTTGTTTCATATATTCATGCCGGCGGAAAGATTTCTGTTATAGTAGCTCTTGAATCTGAAGGTGATCAGGAAGCTCTTGAAGTTTTAGGAAAAGACCTTGCAATGCAGGTTGCTGCCATGAACCCTAAATACATATCAATTGATGATGTTGATGCGGATTTCATTGCTCATGAAAGAGAAATACTCATAGCTCAGGCATTGAACGAAGGAAAGCCTAAAAACATAGTTGAAAAAATGGTTGAGGGAAGACTTCAGAAGGAGCTTAAAGAAGTATGCTTACTGGAGCAGGCTTTTGTTAAGGACGGAGATATAACAGTTAAGAAATATGTCGAAAATACAGCAGCGAAGGCAGGAAAGCCAATAAAGGTTACCGGAGTTAAAAGATTTGAAGTAGGCGAAGGCATAGAAAAGAAATCTGAAAACTTTGCTGAAGAAGTTGCAAAGCAAATGGGTAAATAATCCTGAGGGAAAATGTATATTATAATGGAGAACTGAATAGTTCTCCATTAATCAAAAATAGCTCAGGAGGAAAAAATGGAGTACAAATATAAAAGAATTATTTTAAAGGTAAGCGGAGAAGCTTTATCAGGCAGCGCCGGGCATGGAATAAATGAGGAAATCGTAACAAGGATTTCCAATGTAATAAAAAATGTCAACGAAATAGGTGTAGAGGTTGCAGTAGTCGTTGGAGGAGGAAACTTCTGGAGAGGTGCCAGCGCACGTGAAATGGACAGAACTACATCCGATTATATGGGAATGCTGGGAACTATAATAAACGGACTTGCATTACAGGATGCTCTCGAAAAAATCGGCGTTGAAACAAGGCTTCAGACTGCAATTGAAATGAGACAGATTGCTGAACCATATATCAGAAGAAAAGCTGTGAGACATCTTGAGAAGGGAAGAGTTGTGATATTTTCAGGCGGCTCGGGAAATCCATATTTCTCGACAGATACAACAGCGGCGCTGAGAGCGGCTGAAATAAATGCTGATATAATTCTCCTTGCTAAAAATGGCGTTGACGGCGTATACAGTGATGACCCAAAGAAAAACCCTGATTCTGTGAAATATGATGAATTGAAATACATTGATGTTCTGAACAAAGGGCTTAAAATAATGGATTCAACAGCAACATCCTTGTGCATGGACAATAAGATTCCTATACTGGTCTTTGGAATCGAAGAACCTGAAAATATAGAAAAAATCGTTATGGGAAATGATATAGGAACAATTATCAAGGAGGTATGAGATGTATAAAGATTTAATATCAAAATCAGAAGAAGTTATGAAAAAATCAATCAATTTTCTGAAGGATGAGCTTGGTACCATAAGAGCAGGCAAGGCTAACCCGAAACTGGTTGATAAAATCCAGGTTAGCTATTACGGTACCATGACTCCGATTAACCAGGTAGCAAATATATCTGTACCGGAACCGAGAGCAATTATTATTCANNTCAAGCCTGGTGAAAGAAATCGAAAAGGCTATAATGGTATCAGATTTAGGCATTAATCCAACAAACGACGGAAAGCTCATAAGACTTGTCATACCGCCGTTGACAGAAGAAAGAAGAAAAGACCTGATAAAGCAGGTAAAGAAAGAAATTGAAAACGCTAAAATTGCTGTCCGAAATATAAGAAGGGATGCAAACGAGGAATTTAAAAAACTGGAAAAATCCAGTGAGCTGACTAAGGATGACCTCAAAAAGGCAGAGGAAGAAATGCAGAAGCTCACTGACAAGTACATAAAGCTTATGGATGATATCTACAAGGACAAGGAAAAAGAAATATTAGAGGTATAGAATGGATGATTTGACAGGTTATCCATTGAGAGATGCCCTTAAAATTATTGAAAAAGATAGCCGTTTAATTATTAATATAGTAAAAATTGAGGGAACAAACAAGAAGTTTAATAACTTGACAAAGGCACATGTTGTCAGGAAGAACAGCGGCAGAGATTATGTCACACTGTATGTTTCATACTTTTAGTCTGCAATGAGGGCTTGTGATAGTATCATAAGCCTGAGTTTCATTTTTTTGTAGCGGTTAATGAGAGAGGCCTTATATGAATTTAGAAGAAAGAGTGCGTTTGGGTATTATTCCGAAACATCTTGCTGTTATTATGGATGGAAACAGAAGATGGGCAAAAAATAACAACCTTCCTGCAAGGGACGGACACCGGGAGGGTGCACTGAGAGTAACGGACCTTGTCAGAAATTCTGTTGATATAGGTATAAAATATTTGTCTGTTTATGCATTTTCTACGGAAAATTGGAGAAGGGACAAAAAAGAAGTAGATTATTTGATGAATCTATTGGTTGAATTTGTAGTAAAAGAGTTGGACTATTTACATAAGAACGATGTTAAAATAACATTGATGGGCAATATAGAAGACTTGCCAGAGAAAACAAAAAGAGAAGTAATACGCTCAGTGGAGCTTACAAAAAATAACAGGAAGCTTCATCTAAACATAGCTTTGAGCTATGGTTCAAGAGCAGAAATAATAAATGCAGTAAAAAACATAGTCAATGATCTTGAAAACGATAAAATTAATATAGATAGTATAGACGAAGAAAGTTTTAAAAAATACTTGTTTACACATGATATGCCTGACCCGGACCTGCTTATAAGGACAAGCGGAGAAATCCGTTTAAGCAACTTTCTTTTATATCAGTTGGCTTATACGGAGTTCTATTTCACGGATATTTTGTGGCCGGACTTCAAAAAAGAAGAACTGCTGAGGGCTGTAGAATGCTTTCAGAACAGAAAAAGGAGATATGGAAATTAGGGCGGTGTTGTTATGAGACAAAGAGTTATTACCGGTGTTGCAGGAGGGGCATTCATAGCTGCTGTGACGCTTATGGGCGGCATAGCATATGATTTTGTTTACTTCGGCATAACCTGCATAGCTATTTACGAGCTTTCAAGAGTTTTTTTCAACGATGGTTTTGCTTACGGAGCAATTGTGAACTATATGTTTGCCATTGCGCTGTTTATTGAGAAAATTACCGAATATAATCATTATTTTGATTTTTTCATGTTTTTGTACATATCAATGAATTTTCTAATGTTTGTGTTCAATAAAAAAATCGACATTAAAAAGCTTGGGGAAATTATTTTTATTGGAACATACGCCGTATTTTTCATGTATCATATGATGCTTATGAATGGTTCGGTCTATGTATGGCTTGTATACATAATAGCATTCGGCACGGATACCTTTGCTTATTTTGCGGGAAAAATGCTTGGAAGACACAAGCTTTATCCGGAAGTAAGCCCGAATAAAACTATAGAAGGTGCCATTGGCGGAATAATCGGATGTACCATCATATCGATTATATTTTTTAAATATTTAAGAATAAATAAATATATTTACATTATAATATTTAGTGTGAGTGCATCTATTTTTTCAATGGTGGGTGACCTTACAGCTTCAAAAATCAAAAGGGAAAGTGGAATAAAGGACTTTGGCGATCTTCTTCCGGGTCACGGAGGAATATTAGACAGATTTGACAGCGTACTCTTTGTCGCGCCTACGGTTTATTACTTTGTTCAGCATTTTCTGTAAGACGGAGGTAAAATATTGTTGACAATAATAGCATCGGTACTCGTTTTTTCGGTAATTGTGCTTGTTCACGAATTCGGTCATTATAAAGCAGCTAAGAGTGTCGGTATAAGAGTTTATGAATTTGCAATAGGGATGGGACCAACCCTGTTTAAAATTGTAAGGAACGATACAATATATTCCATAAGAGCAGTTCCCATAGGCGGATTTGTCCAGATGGAGGGCGAAGATGAGGATGTGAGAACAGCGACAAGCTTCAACACAAAGACTATATGGCAGAGAGCTGTTGTAATTGCAGCAGGGCCGTTTATGAATTTTGTTACGGCGCTTGTTTTGTTCATGCTGATTGCTTTTTCATACGGTGTTCCGGGCAATCAAATAAACGAAATGGCGGAAAATTCAAATGAATACAGAGCCGGACTCAGGCCCGGTGATAAAATAGTTTCAATAAACGGAGATAAGGTCTATATATGGGAAGATATCTTTTATGAAATAATCAATCCCGATAATACATACTACACTGTTCAATATGAAAGAGACGGACAGCTTATGCAGTCCAAAATAGACAACAATTACAGAAAGATAATAGGCATAACAACTGAGACAGAAGACGGAAAGGCTACGACGAAAGTTTCTCCTTCAGATGTTACATCATCAGCTTATAAAGCGGGAGTTAAAAAGGGAGACAGAATTTTAAAAATAAATGATGTGCCCGTAAGTACATGGGAGGAAATAATAGCAGGAGTTGAAAATACACCTGATTCTCAGGAAGTAAGGCTCACCGTTGAAAGAGAAGGAAACACAATGGAAATCAGTGTAGTTCCAAGCACACAGATAGATATGCGGTTTAACACCAAACTTGAAAAATCATTTACAACAGCAGTATTATCTTCGCCTTACAAGACTGTATACTACATAGAGCTCATGTTTAAAACAATAAAACAGCTTGTGACAGGAAAGTTGGGAAGTGATGCATTGGGCGGACCTGTAATGGTTATATCAATGGTGGGAGAAGCTGCAGAAAACGGAATACTTTCACTTTTAAATTTAGCTGCATTCATCAGTATAAATTTAGGCTTCATGAACTTGCTGCCAATACCGGCATTGGATGGAAGCAAGCTTGTATTTTTAGCTTTGGAGGGTGTAAGGGGCAAAGCAATACCCATTGAAAAGGAAGGTTACATCCATTTTATCGGTTTCGTTGTTCTGATAGGATTTATGATATTTATCACCTATAAAGATATTTTAAGGTTATTCAGAATATAGGGCTATTTGCAGGACAGCAATTAAGGGATATTGCTGTCCTGTTTCTCATCATCAGCTCATTATGGAGGAAGTATGGACAATATAGTAAGAAGAAAATCAAGAAGTGTCATGGCAGGAAATGTTCAAATCGGAGGAGAAGCGCAAATCCCCGTTCAATCCATGACAAATACATTTACAAAGGATGTAAAATCAACAGTTGGGCAGATACTGCAGCTTGAGGAAGCCGGATGTGAAATTATAAGGGTTGCAGTAGCTGATATGGAGGATGCAGATGCCATAGGGGAAATAAAGAAACAAATACACATTCCCATTGTGGCAGATATTCATTTTGATTACAGGCTTGCATTAAAAGCTATTGAAAACGGCATAGACAAGCTGAGGATAAATCCGGGAAACATAGGAAGTACAGACAGGGTTCAGAAGATAGTCGAAATGGCCAAGCCCAGAAATATACCCATAAGAATCGGTGTAAATGCAGGAAGCGTGCATAAAGAAATACTGAAAAAATATGACGGCAGGGTTACATCCGAAGGGATGGTAGAATCAGCACTTGAGCATGTGAGGATATTGGAGGATCTTGACTATAACAACATTGTCATATCTATGAAAGGCACGGACATCAAAATGACCATAGATGCTTATCGCTCCGTGGCAGCAAAGGTTGATTATCCTCTGCACCTTGGCATTACACATGCAGGAACGCTGTTTGAAGGGAGCATACGCTCTGCCATAGGGGTAGGGAGCCTTCTTGCAGATGGTATAGGAGATACTCTGAGAATATCTCTTACAGATGACCCGAGAGAGGAAGTAAAGGTAGCGAGAGAAATATTGAAGAGCCTCGGTCTCAGAAACTTTGGCATCAACTATATTACATGCCCTACCTGCGGAAGGACAAAAATACAGCTCATAGAGCTTTCGAAAAAAATCCAGGAAGGTCTGAAAAATGTTGACAAGCCTGTTACTGTTGCCATAATGGGCTGTGCCGTAAATGGTCCGGGAGAAGCAAGGCAGTCGGATATAGGTATCGCCGGAGGCTGCGGTGAGGCTCTTTTGTTTAAAAAAGGTGAGATAATTAAGAAAATAAAGGAAGAAGAAATTGTACAGACTTTGCTGGAAGAAATAGAGAAAATGTAATTGATATCAAAGGAGAGAGTATATGAAGTGGCAGGGTAGAAGAGCAAGCCCCGCAGATAAGCTGTAAAGCGGGTGAAGCTGTTGAAAATAGGAGAGGTATCAAAATTATTCAATTTATCCAAGGATACAATTCGGTATTACATGGAGCTTGGAATCATAGTACCCCAAAGGAAAGGGCATCTGATTGATTTTGATGAAACGGCTGTTAATGATTTGCGATGGATTATCAAACTCAAATCATTAAGGTTTACGTTGAAGGAAATTTATGACATCATATCACTCAGGCGCGTTTCCAACTGGGTTGAGCCCGAGGACATAGAAGACTATATTTTTAAGCTGAAGGAAAAAAAGGGCTGGATAAATGCGGAGCTTTTACAGCTCAGGGATACGGTTGAAAAAATAGATGAAGAAATAAATTCGTTTTCATACGGTATGAATCACCAGATTAAAAAAACCGGAGTGCCGCTGAAGGCTCTTGAACTTTTATGCTGCCCGTGCTGCAACAGCCAGATGTCTGTGGAGGGAGCAGGAATAAGCGGCAAGTATATTTTCAACGGCAGGCTGAAATGTGAATGCGGGTATGAGATTGAGATTGTAAACGGAATTGTTATAACTAAAAATAAAAATGAAAGCAATTATGACAAGCCTGATGTGACCCGCGAATTATATAAGGATATTCCGGCTGATTTGGTAACCTTGTTTCAGAAATCATACAACTATATGCTTAACCAAATTGACAAAATCGACCTGAAAAACAAAGTAATACTTGAAACCAATGTGAATGCCTATTTCTTTTTATATACGAATTTAAAGAATATACGAAACAATGACTGCTTGTTTGTAATCACAGATAAATTTCCCGAAACATTGTATATGTACAAGGAAAGAATAGAATTTCTGGGGCTTGATTTGGATATTTTGTACATAGCTGATGCCGGAAGCGATTATCCGCTCCGAAAAGGCTGTGTTGACATATTGATAGACTTTTTCGGAACCAATGAATACTGTATCTACAGGCATTCATTTTTAGCTGAAGATATATTGAAATATCTCGGAAAAAGTGCCGAAATAATAGGAACATACTTTTATTTCGAACCTTTTTCAAAATCAATAAAACTTCTTACAAAGGAATATCCGGAAAATTATGAGTATAACTTCGACATTCAGAAATACAGGGAATCACTCAGAAGGGCATCCTTTAATGTAATAAATTATGAGGATATAGGATTTACAAAGGATTCAGGAGATAATCTGGCTTTCAGCTTTCATATTAAAGATGAAAAGATGTCCCTATATTCCTTTCATGCAAAGAAAAATACAAATTAAAATATGTGGAGTATACTCCATGTATTTTTTTTAATGGCTGTTTTTATGTATTGACATACAGTATACTTCCCGTGATAAGTTACATTTTAAATAATGAGAAAACGTAAACACGGGAGGGATACATGGAATTTCTAAAAAAGTCGGTTTGCAGATGCAGTGATAAAAGTGATTCATTGGAAACAGATATAAAAAATATGATAAAAGACGTAAAAGAAAACGGAGACAAGGCGCTGCTCCGATATAATATTCAGTTTGACGGCAATGACAGAGAAACTTTTTTAGTAAGTGCTGAGGAAATAAAGTCTGCTTACAGCAGGGTGGATAAGGAGCTTATAGAGCACATGAAGGAAGCGGCGGTTAATATAGCTAAGTTTGCACAAATGCAGAAGGAATCCATTCAGCCCGTGGATGACTTTGAAACATCTCCCGGTGTGCTTTTAGGTCATAAAATACTGCCTGTGAACTCATGCTGCTGCTATGTGCCGGGTGGAGGGTATCCTCTGTATTCCACGGCGCTGATGCTGGCTATTCCCGCACGTACATCGGGAGTGAGGAGAATTGCGGCATGCTCTCCTGCCATGAAGGGTACGAACGGCATTGCTCCCGTTACACTGGTTGCAATGGATATAGCGGGCGTAAGTGAAATTTACTGCCTTGGAGGGGCCCACGCCGTTGCGGCATTTGCATACGGAACAGAGCAGGTAAAACCTGTTGATGTAATTGTGGGACCGGGCAACAGGTACGTAACCGAAGCCAAGAGGCAGTGCTACGGCCAGGTGGGAATAGATTTTCTGGCAGGCCCAAGCGAGGTTCTTATCATATCCGAAGAAGGCGGAAATGCAAGGTATATTGCTGCCGATTTGCTTGCCCAATCAGAGCACGATTACAATGCGAAGGGCATACTGGTTACAACCAGCTTAAAGCTGGCAGAAGATGTTTTAAAGGAAGTAAAGCTGCAGCTTGAAGAGCTTGAAACTAAGGAAGTTGCCGGAAAATCATGGGAGAATAACGGTGAAATAATTTTAGTTTCATCGCTGGACGAAGCATTTGACGTTTCAAACGACTATGCACCTGAGCATCTTGAAATCCATGTGAAGGATGAGGAATATGCAATGAGCATGCTTCACAATTACGGCTCACTTTTTATAGGAGAAAATGCAGCAGAGGTTTTTGGAGATTATATATCAGGTACTAATCATACACTTCCTACGGTGAGAGCTTCCAGATATACCGGAGGTCTGTATGTGGGAACTTTTCTGAAGGTATGCTCATACCAGAGAATCAGTAAAAAAGGAGTTGACAGTATAGGAAGGACGGCAGTGGAGCTGGCTTTGGGCGAAGGTCTCCACGGACACGCAAATGCGGCAAGAGTAAGGCTCAACTAATAATACAAGGAGGAAGACATGGTGAAAGAAGAAAAAGGAACAACTGTTCTTAAGAGAACAATGGGATTGAAAGAATCGGTTACCATAACTGTAGGTACGGTAATAGGCGTGGGCTTGTTTACAGTTGGGGCCAATTCAGTAGGGATTTTGGGTCCGCAGATTTTTTTGGCAACATGTATAGCACTTGTTGTCAGCGCATATCCCGCACTGCTTTATGCGGAAATGGGATCGGCGCTTCCATTCTCGGGAGGAACCTACAATTATGCTACCGAAGGTCTCGGGCGGCCTGCTGGAATGCTCGCCGGATGGAATTTTATAATATCGCTGGTTGCCGTTACCAGCGGGGAAGCTCTGGCTTTCAGCTTCTATTTCTCAACACTCTTTGAAGCTCTGGGGCTGGCAATACCCTTGGGAGACAAGGCTATTGCGGTTATAATCATAGCAGTATTCATATATACCAATTATAAGGGTATAGAACTTACTGCGAGGCTTCAGAACGGATTCATGTTTTTCTTCTGGGGAGTGGCAATTGTGTGGTTTTTAAGCATGATACCGAATATCCACCTGGATAATTTCAGACCGTTCGCCGCGCCTGAAGGCACCGGTGTAACTACGTTTATAGGGACAGTTGCTCTCGTTTGGTGGTGCTTTGCCGGATTTGAAACATGCTGTGCAATGGGTGAGGAAATAAAGCATCCGCAAATAAATATACCCCGTGCGATGTTTCTTTCACCGTTTATAGTATTTGCCGTAAATATATTATTTCAATGGTTTCTGCTGGGAATTGTTCCGAAGGAAAATCTTGCGGCTATAAGCATTGCTGCCGCACCATATGCCGAAGCTATGAAAACGGCAGGAATCTTAGGGTTTCCTCTCATACTTCTTGCTGCGGGTATAGCATTGGGCGGGGATTTTTCAACTCTGAACGCAAGCATAGCTGCTCCGCCGAGGTATTTGTTCAGCATGGCAAGAGACGGTGTTGTGCCTGAAATATTCTGCAAGGTACACCCTAAGTATAAAACTCCTTATATTTCCGTAATATTGCTGGGAGCTATGTCGATAGTATTTATATTGTCGGGGTCTCTGATGTACATATCTTCACTGAGCTTGTTTGCTGATTTGTTCTATTACATAATAGGTATTGCAGCGGCAGTTGCTTTGAGGAAGAATAGGGCAGATTTGCACAGGCCCTACATGGCACCGGCAATAAAAGCAGGAGCATTTATAAGCATAGTCATATATTTTATTATGATGACTCAGCTTCAGAGGGATGCAGTTATTTTCGGAATAATATGGAACATATTGGGGCTTGCTATTTACAAGATATATGCACGGCATCAGACGCCTGAAGAAATACAGCTTAAGCGAAAAGAGCAGTCTGTGGCTATTAACAGCATACCTCTTCCGACACCTGAGGAGAAGAAGAATCTGGACAGGGAATTCAATGTGTGGAAGACTGTTGTTGCAGCAGTATGCATTTTAGCTTTGATGCTGTATGCTGTTCCGTACATATTTTAAAAGAAACAACGGCTGCAGTAAGAATTTTGCCGCAGCCGTCAATGCTTTCGCTCAAGCTTTATCAAAGCTCTTCAATGTGTATAAGCCCTTCGGATGAGCTGAGCATGTGAATTGCCTCAGCATGATTAAACCGCTTGCCTGATTCCAGAAGAATTATTGCTATTACAGTTGCTTCTCTCAATGAAGGGTCCTTTGTAATTTCAATATCATGTATTTTGAAATCCGATTTATGGCATAAAGCGATAAACTTATCAAAATGCTCTATTGATGAAAAAGAGGTGTAAACAGTAATCATTTTATTTGTGGATGTAAGCCATATATCGACTTTTTTAAAAAGTGTTATGATTAAAAACACCGCTACCGCAACTATTATAGCTCCGTAATAAAAGCCTGTTCCGATTGCAAGCCCCAGGCATGCGGACGCCCACAATCCTGCTGCAGAGGTAAGTCCCTTAATCTGGCTCCTGCTTGTAACAATAATCGTTCCCGCACCGAGAAAACCGATGCCGCTNNTTTGTCATCATAACAAGTGCAGAACTGAGGCATACCAGCATGTATGTTCTGAATCCAGCGGGTCTGCTTCGTCTGCTTCTTTCAAGTCCTATAAACCCTCCGCAGACCATCGAAAGAAAAATTCTGAAAGTTATTGAAACTATATTGAGTTCATAAAGTATTTTCACTCTAATCACCACCTGACGATTATAAATTGTTTTATATAATATTTATATTTTGTAGGAAGATGATTATTGAAATAATTTTTGTTTAAACATAATCTATTGAAATTTCAGTAAAAATCCNNGGGTCATTTCAGCAATAGTTTAACATTTTTTTTATGTAAAATGCTGATCAGAGAATAAAGCTTATGGTCAGAACCATTTACAACTGAAAAAAATTTGTAAAAAACATAATTTGTTGAAATTTCAGTAAAAATCCCTGTTTTTATACTCTTTTATGCTTTTGAAAAGTCATCCTGGAAGAATACAGGGTCATTTCAGCAATAGTTTCACATTTGTTTTATACAAAACCCTAATTATAGTATGCAGCGATACAAACTTTGTTACAATTATCTTTGTGCATGCTATGACTTCGTAGCCGGTACGGAGATAGAAGCAATTAGGGATGAAAACACATTGAAAGACTTTGGTTTGAGAATCAGGCAGCAGATAATAATTCATGGAACTAATTTGAGGTGTTTTCCGTCTAATAAGTTATGGAGGGTATCAGATATGAAAAAAATATTTAGGGTTTTAATCATAATATGCTTAATTTTTACATTAAGCGGATGCAATACAAAGAAAGAGTCATTTCCTGAAGGTCAGCAGAAGGCTATTGAAAACAGCACTGTATTTATTAAAAATTCAGCCTTTTCTTCAAAAGGAAAAATAGACTACAAAGTTGTAAAGATTGAAAATGCAGTTGATAAAACGTGGGAATCAGTATGGAATGACACTCATAAAATAGAAGAAAGCATGGTGGATTCAACGGATTGGGTTATAACCATAGGTGAAACCTCAGGCCATGATTTTGCAGTTATTGTTTGTGACAGCGAAACCTATGAGGTGTTAGGATACATACCAATACAATAGGCGGCAAATATTTAATCTCGGCATAAAAATTTAAAATTTTATTTGATTAATCATAAAAATTGTGATATACTATAAAAAAGATAGAAATTTTGACAGAAAGAGTGGGGGAGCCCACTCTTTCTGATTGTATGCTATTAGGCTGGGTAAAGGAGAGAATATGAACAAGAAGTCTGTAGAAGAATCAGTAAGAAAAATGGTTGAAGACATAATTGAAAATTCTGATTTGGAAATAGTTGATATTGAATATGTAAAGGAAGGACCGTTCAAATATTTGAAGGTTTTTCTCGATAAGCCGGAAGGTATCACGGTTGACGATACTGCCGATGTAAGCAGGGCGCTTAATAAAAAACTTGATGAAGCTGATTTAATAAAGGAGCAGTATTTCCTGGAGGTATCTTCTCCGGGTGTTGAAAGACCTTTTAAAACCGATGAGGATTACAAAAAGAATATTGGAGAAAAGGTAGAGGTAAGACTATTTAAGGCCGTTGACGGAAAAAAGGCATTAAGCGGAATACTAATTGAAAAAGGTGAGGACAGTGTTATTATTCAGTGTGCTGATGAAGAAATAACGATTGATCTTAAGGATATTTCAAAAATAAATAAATTGTTAGAGGACTTTTAACGGAGGGTATGATGAACAAGGAAATATTAAGTGCCTTAAGCGAGTTGGAGAAAGAGAAGGGTATTCGTAAGGACATTGTATTGGAGGCAATAAAAGCAGCATTAGAGACCGGATACAAGAAAAATTTCAGCAAGGCTACGAACTTCAGCATAGATATTGATGAAGAAAACGGCGAATATAAGTTGTTTCAGGATAAGACAGTTGTAGAAAATGTAGAAAATCCAAATATGGAAATAACTTTAGAGGATGCAAGAGCAATAGATTCGAAGTATGATGAGGGTGATATAGTAAAAATAGAAATCAAACCTAAAAAAGACTTCGGACGTATAGCAGCACAGACAGCAAGGCAGGTAATTCTTCAAAAAATTCGTGAAGCGGAAAGAGAATCCATATTCAGCGAATTTTACGGAAGGGAGTCGGACATACTTACAGGTGTAGTTCAAAGAGAGAGCAAGGGAAACATTTATGTGGACCTTGGAAAGGTTGAGGGCATAATAACTGTAAGCGAGCAGATACCTGGCGAAACATACAATGCCGGAGACAGGGTAAAAACTGTTATAGTGGAAGTAAAGAATTCAGGAAAGGGAGCGAGCATAATGCTTTCAAGAAGCCATCCCAACCTGGTGAAAAGGCTGTTTGAGCTTGAGGTTCCTGAAATACACGACGGAACAATTGAAATATTTTCAATATCCAGGGAGGCTGGCTCAAGGACAAAAATCGCTGTTCACTCAAACGACCCCAACGTTGAACCCATAGGCTCATGTGTTGGCAATAAGGGAACGAGAGTGAAAAACATAATCGATGAAATATGTCAGGAAAAAATTGATATCATAATCTATGACAAGGACCCTGAAAAGTTTATAGCAAACAGCCTTGGACCTGCAAAGATTGTGAAGGTAACCGCCAATGAAAAGGAAAAGAGTGCGGTGGCAGTTGTTCCGGATAATCAACTTTCTCTCGCAATAGGGAAGGAAGGTCAGAACGTAAGGCTTGCAGCAAAGCTTACAGGCTGGAAAATAGATATAATAAGTGAATCTCAGGAGAAGGAAAGAAGCTCACAGGAGGTACTATGAAAACCAAAAAAATACCTATGAGAAAATGTATCGGATGCATGGAGAGCTTTCCTAAAAAAGAGCTGTGCAGAATAGTTAAAAATAAGGAAGATGAAATACACTTCGATGCCACGGGAAAACTTAACGGCAGGGGTACATATATATGCAAAAAAGCTGAATGCTTTGAAAAGGCAATGAAATCAAAAAGGTTGTCAAAATCATTGGAGGCTGAAATACCCGATGAAGTATATGAGGCCATAAAGGCGGAGATTTCCAAAAATGAATAAGATTTATTCCATGCTGGGAATTGCCAGAAAAGGCGGAAAAATTTCAATCGGCTATGATGTGACGGTTCTTGATATTAAAGATAAGAAAAGCGTCTTGGTTCTGTTGGCGGAAGATGCTTCGGATAAAACAAAGAAAAATACGCAGTTTATGTGTGATAAATACGGCATAAAATATGTCGAGTACGGAGAAAAAGAAGCCCTGGGAGAGAGTCTCGGGAAAGGGATGGTGAGCGTTGTGTCAATTAAGGATACAAACATTGCATCATATTTATTAAATAATTTATAATTCGGAGGTGGCTATGAGAATATACGAACTTGCAAAAGAACTTGAAATGAACAGTAAAGATTTGGTTACTCTGGCAGAGCAAGAGTTAGGAATAACTATAAAAAACCATATGAGTTCAATTTCGGACTTGGAGGTTATAAGACTCAAGAAAGCATTAAGCATAATAAACAACAATAAAAAGGCAAAGCCGGTCAAAGGTGTGAAAAGTGCCGTTATAGACGATGAGCCGTTAGTTGATGAAAATATAGACCTGAAACAAGCAAAGCTGAAAAAGGTTGACAAAAACCTGATTGCTCCTGTTAAAAAGCAATCAGTACCACAGAAACAGAAGCCGGTAGGCGGAGACAAGAGCAACAGCAGTAACAACACTACAAATACAAATAACAATAGCAACAATAACAATAAGAACTTCGGACAGAGGAATCAAAACAAACAGAAGAATAATAATAGACCAAATAGATACAACAACCAACAGCAGAAACCTGCTGAACAGGAAAAAAGAGAGTATCAGCCAAAGGTAAGGCATATTGAGCTCGACGGGCCAGTTGTTGTGAGAAAGCTTGCGGACAAATTAGGTGTAAGTGCAAATATGATTATTTCCAAGCTTATACTTCTTGGAATAATGGTTAACATGAACCAGGAGATTGACTTTGACACAGCGCAGATAATTGGTGAAGAGCTGGGAGCTAAAATCACAAAAATTGAAATAGTTGATGAGCTTCAGAACCTGGAGGATTCATTGTCCGTTGAGGAAAAGGACGATGAGAGCCAATTGAAGCCGAGACCTCCTATAGTGACAGTAATGGGTCACGTAGACCACGGTAAGACATCACTACTTGACGCCATAAGGGATACTGCGGTTACTGCCAACGAAGCAGGAGGGATAACACAGCATATAGGTGCTTCACAGGTAGAAATAAACGGAAAGAAAATAACTCTTCTGGATACACCTGGTCACGAAGCATTTACGGCAATGAGAGCAAGAGGAGCAAAAGTTACGGATATTGCAATAATAGTTGTTGCAGCCGATGACGGAGTTATGCCTCAGACAATAGAAGCAATCAATCACTCAAAGGCAGCAGGAGTTCCCATTATAGTCGCAGTAAATAAAATTGATAAACCAACTGCAAACATGGACAGAGTTAAGCAGGAGCTTTCTGAGCAGGGTATTATTTCTGAGGATTGGGGCGGAGACACAATATTTGTTCCTGTTTCAGCCAAGAAGCATATGGGGATTGAAGATCTACTTGAAATGATTCTTCTGGTTGCAGAGGTTCAGGAATTAAAGGCAAATCCAAACAGAGCAGCAAAAGGAACAATAATAGAAGCGAAGCTCGACAAAGGAAGAGGACCGGTTGCAACAGTCCTTATAGAAAAGGGAACACTGAACAAGGGAGATACAGTTCTTGTTGGAGGTGCTTACGGCAAGGTCAGAGCAATGTTTAACTCTAAGGGCAAGAAAATAAACCAGGCGGGACCGTCTGTACCTGTGGAAATACTTGGTCTGAATGAAACTCCTCAGGCAGGGGATATTTTAATTGTGATGGAAAATGAAAAGGACGCTAAAAATATTGCTGAAAAACGCAAAAACAAAAGACATCAGGAAACGATGAACGCGTCTTCAAAAGTTTCGCTGGATGACCTGTTTGACAGAATTCAAAAAGGCGAAGTAAAAGATTTGAACATCATAATCAAGGCTGATGTAAGCGGTTCAATAGAAGCGGTAAAACAGTCGCTGCTTAAGCAGAGCATGGATGAAGTAAAGGTTAATCCTATACACGGCGGTGTTGGCGGTATCAACGAAAATGACGTTATGTTGGCATCAGCGTCAAATGCAATCGTAATAGGCTTTAACGTAAGACCTTCAATTGCGGCTATGGAGCTTGCAAAGAAAGAAAATGTTGACATCCGTACCTACAATATAATTTATGCGGCTATTGAAGATATACAGCAGGCTGTAAAAGGAATGCTTGCGCCTATTTACAAGGAAGTTGTTCAGGGAAGAGCGGAAGTAAGACAGACATTCAAGGTTCCTAACATCGGAATTGTAGCAGGTGTATATGTGACCAGCGGAAAAATAACAAGAAAATCAAAAATCAGATTGCTTAGAAATGACATAGTTATCCATGAAGGAGAAATTTCTTCGCTTAAGAGGTTCAAGGATGACGTATCTGAGCTGAATACCAGCTATGAAGGCGGTATAGGCATTGAAAAATACAACGACATTAAAGAAGGCGACACGATGGAAGCCTATATAATGGAAGAAATAAAAAGATAGACAGTAAAGAGGGGTATAACATGGCAAATAGAAGAAATAACAGATTGTCAGGTGAAATGAGGAAGGTTATATCTGAAATAATCAGAAACGATGTAAAGGACCCGAGAATATCAGAGCTTCTCAGCATAACGGATGTGCATGTTACGGAGGATTTAAAATACGCAAAGGTGTATATTTCCGTATACGGTGATGCAGAACCTACATTGAAGGCACTAAGCAGTGCAAAGGGCTTTATCAGGCGTGAAGTGGGAAGAAAAATAAAAATGCGCATAACACCCGAGCTTATATTTGAAAAAGATGATTCTATCGAAAATGGCATATATATGTCAAGGCTCATCAACAGGGTCATAGAGGACGAAGAGAGCAGAAAAGTAAATGATGAATTTGAAGAACAGGGTGAGTAGGTAAGACTATGAATGATGTTAAGAAAATATTTGATTTAATAAATAATTCTCATAATATCTGCATAGTTGGGCACAAGGCGCCCGACGGTGACTGTATAGGGTCTGTAATGGCCCTGTACAGCTTCCTGAAGCCACTTAAAAAGAATCTGACTGTGTGCATTGATGGAATTATACCTTTTAACTACAGAGATTTTGTCCACGAAGGAATAATAGCCGAAGATATAAGCGGTGATGAATTTGACCTTGTGTTCATCCTTGATTGCAGCGATGTTGAAAGGCTTGGGAAATTCAGAACAGTGCTTGATAGTTCAAAAGTATCTGTATGTATAGATCATCATAAAACCAACGAAAGCTATGCCACAATCAATATAATTGAGCCCTCCATGAGCTCCACGGGAGAGCTTTTATATGATATTTTAAAAGCTTCCGGACAGGAAATAACAAGAGAGACGGCAACATACATATATGTTGCCATATTGACGGATACAGGCAAATTCAGCTATTCAAGCACAAGCAGCGAAACTCACAGAAAGGCTGCGGAGCTCATTGAACTGGGGGTTGATGTTGCAGTTGTGGACAATGCGGTATATAATTCAAAGCCTTCAAACGTTGTAAAAGCATTTATTGAATGTATAGGAAGCGTTGAGCTCTACTATGAAAACAGGCTTGGAATTGCCTCCATAACACAGGGAACTCTTGAGAGGAACAATGTAGATATGGGCGATATAGACGGAGTTGCTGAATTCATAAGAGAAATCAGAGAAGTTGAAGTATCATGCGTGCTGAAGGAATACGAAGAAAGATTGACCAAGGTAAGCCTGAGGTCAAAAAACGATATTGATGTTTCCTCAGTTTCCGTTAAGTTTGGCGGCGGAGGACATGCAAAGGCAGCAGGCTTTGAAATAGCAGACACTGTGGAAAATACGGAAAAATTAATTATAGATACATTTAAAGAATATTTTGGAGAGCAATGAACGGAATATTAAACATATTAAAACCTACCGGTATGACTTCTCACGATGTCGTAAGCAGCGTCCGAAAAATTTTAAATACAAAAAAAGTTGGCCATGCAGGCACGCTTGACCCTAATGTCGCGGGAGTTATGGTGATATGTGTTGGTAAGGGAACAAAAATCAGCGATTATCTCATGAACGGAGACAAGGAATATATCTGCGAACTGATACTGGGAAAAAGCACAGACACCCAGGACAGCTATGGAGAAGATGTGTTAAGAAACGATTCATTCAACGTCAGCCGGGAAGATGTCGTCAATATTTTAAAGGAATTTTTAGGAGAGCAGCTTCAGATTCCACCCATGTATTCTGCCGTTAAGCTGAACGGCAAAAAGCTGTACGAGTATGCGCGTCAGAATATTCAGGTTGAAAAGCCGGGAAAATTAGTTGAAATAAAGAAATTAAATCTCATTAAATTTGAAGATAACAGAGCTGTGTTTAGGGTTAGATGCTCCAAAGGTACATATATGAGGACATTGTGCAATGATATTGGAGAGAAGCTTGGGACATACGGACATATGGGCGTCTTGATAAGGACAGAAGCTAAGGGACTCAGGATAGAGGATTCTGTGACCATCGACAGGTTGAAATTTCTTACTGATAACAACAGGCTGAGCGAATGCCTTCTGCCTGTCGATCTTGTGTATCCGCTTGAAAAAATAACTGTAGACGAAACATACTATGACAGGCTTACTTCAGGAAATGATGTTTATGCAGATGCTTCCCACTTAGCAGGCAGTGAGTTTTATATATATTGCAAGAATACCTTAGTGGGCATGGGAAAGAAAACAGCAGCAGACTCTGTTAAAATAGAAAAATTGCTTATGTAGCTACAGGTGGTGCAAATGAATAATGTAAAGGGAGCATGTGTTGCTATCGGTAATTTCGACGGTATTCATATCGGTCATGATGCACTTATCAGACGCATGATAGAACTGAGCTATGAAACGAATCAGAATAGCATAATAATTACTTTCCGTTTTGTAAAAAAAGACCTCAGAAAGTCAAGCTCGAATATAAAGTATATAAACAGCAGAGATATCAAACTGGAACTGCTTAAATCCTACAGTGTAACAGATGTGGTTGAAATAGAGCTTGATGAGGTTGTTTCTAAATATTCGCCTGAACAATTTATCAGGGAAATTTTAATAGAGCGGTACAATGCTAAAAATATCGTGGTTGGATACAATTTTACCTTCGGACATAAAGCGTCCGGAAATATAAATACGCTGAGGGAATTTCAGGACAAGTACCAATACAGGGTTGAAGAAATTTATCCGGTTAAATACAACGGTATAGCAGTAAGCAGCACATTGGTCAGGAATCTGATAAATGAAGGAAAAGTCAATGAGGCTAACCATCTTTTAATCAATAATTATACTGTGTATAATGAAGAAATTAATATTGATTATAATAAAAATGCCGCTTTTGTAGATAATAAAAGCAGTATAATTCTGCCGCCAGACGGCAAGTATAAAATTGCGGCAGGCAGCAGGGAAATGACTATGGTTGTTACTACTGTCAAAAATGGACGTTTAATGACATTTGACGGAAAAATCGAAGATAGAGACGATATTGTTTTTCTTGAAAAATTTGTATGAAATAAGTAAATATATGTTTACAAAAATAAAGTATTATGGTAGAATTTATTGTATTTCCATAGTCTAAGTTCTATGATTCCTCAACGTATTGCTTGGGTTATGGTGAAATAATATAATATCGGAGGATTAAAAAATGACAAAAGAACAAAAAACGCAAATTATCGAACAGTACAGAATCAATGAAAAGGATACAGGATCTCCTGAAGTTCAGGTAGCATTGTTGACTTTCAGAATCAACAACCTTACTGAACACTTAAAGGACAACAAGAAAGACCATCACTCAAGAAGAGGTCTTTTACAAATGGTTGGTCAGAGAAGAGGATTTCTTAACTACTTAAAAGAAAATGACATCGAAAGATACAGAAGTATTGTTGCAAGATTAGGATTAAGAAGATAATTAAGGAGCGGGGAAAACCCGCTCTGTCTTTATAGTCAGTGAAAAAAATTAAAAGGAGGTACCAATGGAAGAAAAAGTTTTTAAATATATGCTTGCCGGAAGAGAGTTGAAGGTAACTATAGGCAAAATATCAGAGCTTACTAACGGTTCATGTTTGGTACAGTACGGGGATACAGTAGTAATGGCGAACGTGACTGCATCTAAAGAACCGAGACAAGGCATTGACTTTTTTCCCCTGAGTGTTGATTTTGAGGAGAAGCTTTACTCTGTGGGAAAAATTCCGGGTGGATTTATAAAAAGAGAAGGAAGACCCGGTGAAAAGGCAATATTGACATCAAGGCTGATTGACAGACCAATAAGACCGCTGTTTCCGAAGGGATACAGAAATGACGTTTCAGTAACTTGTACAGTGCTGTCCGTTGATCAGGACTGCTCACCTGAAATAGCAGGTATGATAGGATCTTCAATAGCAATAGCAATTTCGGATATACCCTGGGAAGGACCTACGGGAGCAGTTAACGTGGGACTTATAAATGGTGAGTTTATTATAAATCCAAACACCAAGGAAAGAGAGACTACCATACTGAACCTGACTGTTTCAGGAACAAGAGACGCAATAATGATGGTTGAGGCAGGCTCCAATGAAATATCAGAAGCAACCATGCTTGATGCAATATTGTACGGGCATGAAGAAATAAAGAAAATCTGCGATTTCATCAGCAGTATTCAGGCTGAATTGGGAAAAGAAAAGTCCGACTATACCAAGTATGTATGCGATGAACAAATCGAGCAGGAAATAAGAGAGTATGCTGCTCCGATAATAAACGAAGCAATAATTGTTGAAGATAAGCTGGAGAGACAAGAAAGAATAGACAGCTTCAAGGCTCAGGCAAAGGAAGTATTTCTGGAGAAATATCCTGAAGATGCAGCCGATATAGATGATGCTCTTTATACAATTATAAAAGAAAAAGTAAGAGAAAATATCCTTGTGAGAGGAATAAGACCGGATAACAGAAAAATTGACGAAATAAGAAAAATTACATGTGAAGTTGGTCTGCTGCCGAGGACACACGGTTCCGCTCTGTTCACAAGGGGTCAGACTCAGGTTCTCAATGTTGCTACACTGGGAGTTTCAAGCGATGAGCAGACTTTAGACGGCATTTCCGAAGAAACTTCAAAGAGATACATGCATCATTACAACTTCCCTTCATATTCTGTGGGAGAAACAAGACCTTCAAGGGGACCGGGAAGAAGAGAAATCGGACACGGAGCATTGGCAGAAAGAGCACTTGAGCCTGTTATTCCGCCGGTAGAAGAATTTCCGTACACCATAAGACTTGTTTCTGAGGTATTAAGCTCAAACGGTTCAACATCTCAGGCATCTGTATGCGGAAGCACATTGTCACTGATGGATGCGGGAGTTCCTATAAAGGCACCTGTTGCAGGTGTTGCTATGGGTCTTATGAAAGAAGGAGACAACGTAGTTGTTCTTACAGATATTCAGGGAATGGAAGATTTCCTGGGAGACATGGACTTCAAGGTTGCCGGAACTCAGGAAGGAATAACTGCAATTCAAATGGATATAAAGGTGCACGGAATAGACAAGAGCATACTTACAGATGCCTTGGAAAAAGCAAGAGTAGGAAGATTGTTTATTCTGGATAAAATGATAGCATGCATCGACAAGCCAAGAGAAGAAGTAAGCAAGTATGCTCCGAAGATTATCCGCATGACAATTAATCCTGACAAAATCAGAGATGTCATAGGCTCAGGCGGAAAGGTAATCAATAAAATTATCGAAGAAACCGGCGTAAAAATTGACATTGAAGATGATGGCTCAGTAATGATAGCTGCAGAAAACGTTGAAAGTGCTTACAAGGCTAAGAAAATTATTGAAGGCATTGTAAAAGAAATTGAAGTAGGAGAAATATTGCTTGGAAAGGTAGTAAGAATTGCTACTTTTGGGGCATTTGTTGAACTTACTGACAATAAGGACGGACTGCTGCACGTTTCCCAGATTTCAGACAAGAGAGTTAACAAGGTCGAAGATGTTTTAAACATCGGTGATGAAATTCTTGTTAAAGTAATTGAAATTGATAACCAGGGAAAAATCAAGCTTTCAAGAAAAGAAGCTTTAAAGGAAACAGAAAATCAATAAGTGAAACATTAGGCTCGGCTTAAGAGCCGAAGCCTATATAATAACAATATCAAGGCAAGTCCTGGATATTGTTTTGTTTTTTGAACATATATGGAAAATATTTTAATTATGCTATTAGTAAGATATTTATTCCTGCATATCCTGTTATTAAGGGTTGATTATGTTGTGCATCGGATATATGATACAGATATACGGATTGTATTACAAAGAGGGGGGATATATATTGACAAAAAAAGTATTAGCAGTTTCACTGGCATTATTGATGTCCTTATTAAACATGGGTACATTTACAAATGTAGAAGCACGTGAAAAAGAAGTTTTACCCGTTGAAGAAAATGTGCAGTACACACCTCCACAGGAGGAGACCCCTGCAGAGGAGGCTTCTGCTGAAGAGGTACCGGCTGAGGCCGTGGAAGTAACATATGAGGAACAGGAAGTAAACAAAAGAGTAATTGACCCTACCAAGCCCATGGTAGCACTAACCTTTGATGACGGTCCTTCTAAATACACCGCAGAAATATTGAAGGTGCTGAAAGAAAATAATTCGGTGGCTACATTTTTCGTACTGGGCTCAGAAGTAAATAAGTATAAGGATGTTTTAAACCAGGTAATAGCAGAAGGAAACGAAATAGGTAATCACAGCTATAACCACAAAAATCTTAAAACAATAACTGACGAAGAACTGTACAAGCAGGTCCAGGGCACTGATGACCTGGTGTACATTGCATCAGGATATACCCCAAAGGTGATGAGACCTCCTTATGGAATTAGCGATGCGGAGCTGAATAAAAAAATCAATAAGCCCATCGTTAAATGGTCTATTGACACCCTTGACTGGAAGAACAGGGATACGGATAAGGTAGTAGCCGCAGTTCTTAATGATGTGAAGGACGGTGATATTGTACTGATGCACGATTTGTACGACAGTACAGCTCAGGCAGCGAAAATAATTATACCGAAGCTTGTTGAGCAGGGCTACCAGCTGGTAACCGTCAGCGAGATGTCTGAGTACAGAGATGTGACATTGACTCAGGGACAGCAGTATTACAGCATGTATAAATAGCTTAAATTAAATATTATCATAAATACCAAATAACGAATTGCATTTGCATATTCGTTATTTTTGTATGCCCTAACCCCGTTTTTTCGATCGTCAGGGAGAGAAAAATGACGGTAGGTCAACCGCAACGAGCTCCCAAAGTATGCGACAAGAGGGAGCAAATACTTTGGTGAGCGAGACTGTGATATGCACTCGTATGTTGTAATATATAAGAAAATTTGATAATATAGTATTATAGTTAAATTTTAAACACAGGAGTCGTCATGAAACTGTTCAGAAGTTTAATCGCTGTCTTGATTGTTTCACTGCATAGAAAATCTGATTGAGGATAAGTTCCCCAAATTAATTTGTTGTAATTTATATGAAAGTTTGATAATATAAATATAATATTGTATATCATAAATAGACCCTTTTATTAATACATATAATCAAGGGGGATTTTTATGAAATTTTTTTGCAATGACATAGCCTTCTTTAAAAGGCTCATGATAGTAATTCTAGTTGCAGTTATTATAATATTGCTTATAACCGCAAGATGCAGCACCTTCAGGGTACGGATGTTTTGGTAGTGGATAGGCAATCACGGAGGAAAAATGATAAATAAATTTACATTAGACAACGGCGTAAGAATAGTGACGGAAAAAATAGATTATGTTAAATCGGCTTCCATAGGAATTTGGGTCAATGTAGGCTCCAACAATGAAACTGAAGAGACAAACGGATTGTCTCATTTTATTGAACACATGCTTTTTAAAGGAACAACTAACAGAAAGGCAAATGAAATTGCCGAGGATATGGACAATTTAGGTGGGCAGCTCAATGCTTTTACAAGCAAGGAATGCACGTGCTTCTATGTAAAGGTTCTTGATGAAAATATAGAAGAGGCAATGGATATACTTGCAGATATGTTTTTTAATTCACTGTTTCAGCAGGAAGAAATTGACAAGGAAATTTCCGTTGTTATAGAGGAAATAAAGATGTATGAGGACTCACCGGAAGATGTGGTTCATGACAAGCTTACCGAAATAATATTTAATGACAGTCCAATGGCATACAACATACTTGGCACCGAAGAAAATCTGCGCACATTTACAACGGAAAAAGTTCTGCAGTACATGAATGAGAAATATTCTCCGCACAATACTGTAATTTCAATTGCAGGCAGCTTTGACGAGGAGAAGTTTGTACGACTTGTGGAAGAAAAATTCAGGGATTGGCAAAATACACAAACTGAGCATGTAGAGCTGCAGGGAGAATATATACGTAAGGTTGAAGGTATACACAAGGATTTGGAGCAGCTGCACATGTGCATAGGAAACAAAACAATAGGCAGGCATGATGAAAATTATTACCCTCTTTTAGTTTTGAACAACATATTCGGCGGAACAATGAGCTCCAGAATTTTTCAGGAGGTACGTGAAAAGAAGGGATTAGTTTATTCAATCTATTCATTTGTATCTAACTATTCTGAAACAGGGATTTTCAGTATTTATGCGGGTATGTCATATGAACAGGCAGAAGATGCCTTAAGAACAATCTTAAAAGAAATGGCAGGCATGAAAAAGGGTGATATAACCTTGAAGGAATTCAACAGGGCAAAGCAGCAGATTAAAGGGAACTACATTTTAGGGCTGGAAAGTACATCAAGCCGCATGTCGTCCATAGGAAGAAGAGAGCTTCTGTACAATGAAATACAATATCCTGAAGAAGTGATAGAAAAAATCAACAATGTTAAATTAGAGGATGTATTGAAGCTTGCAACAGAGCTTTTTGACATTGACAGACTCAGCATTACCTTTACGGGAAATTTGAGCAAACACAAAAACATAGAGAAAATAATAAATAATGTACTTGGAGAAGAATATGAAGGTTAAGATAATAAAAAATAATCCGTTTAAGCTTCCGGAATATGAAACAAAGGGCTCTGCAGGAGTGGATCTGCAGGCATATGTTGAAAATCCTGTTGTGCTTAAGCCCATGGAAAGAGCATTGGTTCCCACAGGTATATTCATTGAGATTCCTGAGGGCTATGAGGCGCAGGTTCGTGCCAGAAGCGGGCTTGCCATAAAGCATGGAATAAGTCTGGTAAACGGCATCGGAACTATTGACTCCGACTATAGAGGTGAAATTAAGGTAATACTTATTAACTTAGGTGAAAAGGAATTTATAATAAATAGCGGAGACAGAATAGCCCAGATGGTTTTCATCAAGCATGAGCAGGCTGATTTTGAATTGACTGAAGAGCTTAACGATACCGAAAGAGGAGCGGGAGGCTTCGGACATACAGGAGTATAGAAATTAAAGGGGGGGTATGATGAAACTAAGTGAATTGTACAGCAAGGAGATAATTAATATTGATACTGGGGAAAATTTGGGGATATTCGGAGACTGCGATTTAGTCATCGATGAAAAAACTGGGGAGATATTGAGTTTTATTTCCGGTAATAATTCTCACTTTAGCATTTTTAAAGAACCTAAGAAAAAAGAAGTGCTTTGGAAGAGCATAAAGAAAATAGGCAGTGACATGATAATTATTGAAAATGAATAAAAAAAGAAAAACTCCAAAGAATAATCAGGAATAACCTGATTATTTTTATGTGGAGGACTAAATGAAAAATAACAATCAGAATACAAAGGATATACAGCAGCAATCATTTCAAAATATGAATTTAGATATGGGCCATCAATACGGACAAAAAGAGAATAGCGGTCAGGACACAGAGCCAGTGAATCCTTTTCTGTTCAACGGAGAAGATAATAACAGCGACGATGACAGCTCAGACCAGCCCATAGAAAATGTTAAGCAGATGGGAAGCATCACCGACATAAGTCCCATAAAGGATATTTGTTTTTTGAGCATAATCGGAGAAATCGAAGGGCACACCTCCCTTCCTCCTCAAAGCAAGACTACAAAGTATGAGCACATTATTCCCATGATAATAGGAGCGGAAATGGACCCACAGATAAAAGGAGTTCTGCTGCTCATAAATACTGTGGGTGGAGATGTGGAAGCGGGTCTTGCAATTTCGGAGCTTATAGCAAGCATTACGAAGCCTACAGTATCTCTGGTTCTGGGAGGAGGACATTCAATTGGCACAGCGCTTGCCGTATCAGCAGAACGTTCATTTATTGCGCCTACGGGGACCATGACAATACACCCCATAAGAACAAACGGATTTGTAATTGGAGTTCCACAGACATTCAGATATTTCCAAAAAATGCAGGAACGCATTACTAATTTTATAGTGTCAAATTCTAATGTGAACAGAGAGGCTCTTCTGAAATATATGTATGATACCGATGAAATCGCCAATGATGTGGGAACCGTGCTGAATGCAGACGAGGCTGTGGAAATAGGACTCATAGATGAAATTGGCGGGTTCAGTGCTTCAATGAATGCGCTCAGGCAGTTAATCGATGAAATGAACACTGAAAATTAGAGAACTTCGAAAACAAATAAAACATTGCGGCTAATCAATAACTTATGATATAATAAAAAAAGAATATACAGGGGGACGTTGTGTCAAAATGGCAAAAGTTCAAAGTGAAAGCAAACCAAAAAAGGCAACTGTTAAAAAAAAGAGTACAAGCACAAAGAAGACTAACAGCGCAAATGAATTGCTTAAAAAGGAAATAACCGGAATATTCATAGTCGCATTTGCGGTTTTTTTAATAGTGGTTACAACAAAGGAAAACCAAACAGGTATTATAGGCAGAACAATCAATGTATTTACTCATTCTGTATTTGGAAAAGGAGCAGATGCACTGCCTTTCTTTATATTAACAATAGGAATAATGAGGCTTTTGAATATTATTGTGTTCAGCGACAACAATCAGGTTGTCGCTATTATAGGTTTTTTTGCATGTTACATAATGTATTCCGCACTGAAGGATGGTGAGGTGCTGAACGTAAGCACAGGTATCGGAAGCTTAATTAAATTTTCCTCTGAAACAGGGATTCTGAAGCAGGGAGGAGGGATTATCGGTAATATAATTACATTTATTTTCCTTAAACTTGTAGGCAAAAATGGTACATATATAGTGCTTGGAGCATTGGTGTTCTCAAATTTTATACTGCTTACTAACCAGAGCATAATAGGGATATGCAGACTGCTATCCGACTATTTCAAGAGATTTCTGAAGGTAGTATACAGCTTTGTATTTACGGAGGTTGAGCCGGAAAACAAGAAAAAATCAAAGGAAAAACAAAATACAGAAAAAGAAGAGCAAGAGCCTGAGGGTGTAAAAATTTATGATTATATGAGCCCTTCCGAAAATAGCAAGAAGGCTGAAATAACTCAGCTTAAAATAGATGATGTGAGAAAGACAGGCAGACATACCGAGACATCCTATGAAAAAACGGAAGAAATAAAAAATGAAGCAGTTGAAGAAACAGTAGAAATAAAAGAGAAAAAAGAAAATGATAAAGAGAAGTTCAAACCTAAGGAAATAACGGATGATATAATAAATATTGCTGGTGCTAAAACTGATAATTACAAGCTTCCTTCAACCTCGCTCCTGGATGCTGTTCCTCAGCATGTGAAGGGAGATAAGGAGGATTTGAGAAAAGACGGTGAGAAATTAATTGAAACGCTCAATAATTTCAATATTCCCTGCAACATACTGCAGATAAACAAAGGTCCAACAATTACAAGGTACGAAATACAGCCTGCTCCGGGAATCAAGGTAAGCAGGATAACAAGTTTGTCCAACGATATAGCCCTTGCACTTGCTACGTCCGACATACGTATGGAGGCTCCCATCCCGGGCAAATCCGCCATAGGGATAGAGGTTCCAAACAGAAACAAGACAAGCGTATATTTGAAGAGCCTTATAGACTCAAAGGAATATAAATCAATCGGTACAAATATACCCTTCGCCCTGGGTAAGGACATAGCGGGAAAAAACATTGTGGCGGAAATAAATAAAATGCCTCACCTGCTTATTGCCGGAGCTACAGGAGCAGGAAAAAGCGTGTGCATCAACACACTTATTATGAGCATACTTTTCAAAGCAAAGCCTGACGAGGTCAAGCTTATTTTGGTTGACCCAAAGGTTGTGGAGCTCAGCGTGTACAATGGGCTTCCTCATCTTCTGATTCCGGTTGTGACAGACCCTCGGAAGGCGGCCAACGCATTAAACTGGGCAGTGTCTGAAATGACCAGCCGCTACAAGATATTCGCTCAGAACAGCGTGAGAGATATAGCCACATACAATGAGAAGATGCTTAAAGAAGGCAATGAAAAAATGCCTCATATTGTAATCATAATAGATGAGCTTGCTGATTTAATGACCGTCGCTTCATCAGAGGTTGAGGAGTACATAACGCGTATTGCACAGCTTGCAAGAGCCTGCGGAATGCACCTTGTAATTGCCACACAAAGGCCTTCGGTGGATGTAATCACCGGGGTAATAAAGGCAAATATTCCTTCAAGAATAGCATTTGCCGTTTCGTCACAGATAGATTCCCGTACAATACTTGATGCCGGTGGCGCAGAAAAACTTTTGGGAAAGGGAGATATGCTTTATCACCCAATCGGTCTGCCTAAACCTATACGTATACAGGGAACATTCATTTCCGACGATGAAATCAAGCGTGTGGTGGAAAGCATAAAGGCTCAGCAAATAGAAATAAAAATGGGAAGACAAAATGAAATAATCAATGAAATAGAGAAAGCACCCAGCCAGAATGAAGATGTTGATGAATTTTTAGAGCAGGCCGTTGACTTGGTTGTTAACGACGGACAGGCTTCGGCATCATATATACAGAGAAAATTCAAGGTTGGATATGCCCGTGCTGCAAGAATAATCGACCAGCTTGAGGAAAGAGGAATCATAGGACCACATGAAGGAAGTAAGCCCCGCAAGGTGCTTATAACAAAAGAAGAATTAGAAGAAATGAGAGGAAATTAATGAAAAAAATATACATGCACTCCCTTGGATGCTCCAAGAACCTTGTTGATTCGGAGCATATGGTAGGAATACTTGAGAAAAAGGGATTTAAAACAACCGATTATGCAGACAAGGCGGATTACATCATAATAAATACGTGCTCCTTTATAAGCGACGCACAGCAGGAATCGGTGGATGCTATTTTATCTGCAGCCGAAATCAAAAATGACGTGAACAATAAGGCTAAAATAATCGTAACAGGCTGCCTTGCCCAGAGATTTGGTGAGGAGCTTGCAAAAGAAATACCTGAAGTTGATATTATAGTTGGAACAAGCGGCTTTGATAAAATAGATGACTATATTGAAAAATATGAAAGCAGCAAAGAGCTTGTTGTTGATGTAAATATGCAGGATTTGGATGATGAGAGCCTTCCAAGAAACACTTTGACAGAGGAATGGTATGCATATCTGAAAATAGCGGAGGGCTGCAGCAACAACTGCACATACTGTGTCATTCCAAAGCTCAGAGGACCTTACAAAAGCAGAAAAATAGAAAAAATAGTTGAAGAAGCAAGGGAGCTTGCGGAAAACGGTGCAAAAGAAATTATAATTATAGCGCAGGATACAAGCAAGTACGGCGTTGATTTATACGGAGAAAAGAAGCTTCATGAAGTTATACGCAGAATATCCGAAATAGAAGAAATACAATGGATTCGTATTCATTACCTGTATCCTGAAGACATATATGATGAGCTTATAAACGAATTTAAAAATAACAGCAAGCTGCTTAAATATTTCGATATTCCTTTGCAGCATGTAAATGACAGAATACTGAAAAGGATGAACAGAAATACAAATAAGCAGCAGATAGTTGATTTGATAAATAAAATCAGAACCGAGGTTGAAGGCGCTGTCATAAGAACATCGCTGATTACGGGATTCCCCGGAGAAACTCAGGAAGAGCATGAGGAGCTTTTGAAATTCCTTCAGGAATACAAGCTCGACAGAGTTGGTATATTCAAATACTCCAGAGAAGAAGACACTCCCGCCTACAGACTTCCAGAGCAGATAGAAGAAGAAATCAAGGACCAGAGGCATGATGAGCTCATGGAACTGCAGCAGGGAGTTTCGTATGAAAACAACCTGGCCAATATCGGCAAGATATTTGATGTACTCATTGAGGAAAAGGACGTTGAAAATATCTGGGTGGGAAGAACATACATGGATTCAATTGATATAGACGGATGTGTGTACGTAACCTCCGATGAAGATCTGGAGCTTGGGGGTATTTACAAGGTTAAAATAAATGATGTTATGGAATATGACATGATGGGAGATATTATTTTATAGCTGTACAAACTAAATATATTATGATGGGAGATGTAGTGATGAACTGGTTTAAAAACTTGAACCTGCCTAACAAGCTGNNATTGGCAATACCTTTGTTTTTGGTTTTTCTTTATATAAGCAAGGGAGCATTCAGAGTGCTGCCCCTCTTGATTTTTGTTGCCGCCGCCGCAACAGATGCAGTTGACGGTTATATTGCAAGAAGAGATAATTTAATAACAGACTTCGGAAAATTCATGGACCCTCTTGCAGACAAGCTGCTTACTGCAGCAGCATTCGTGGCATTTGTTGAAATAGGGTATTTGAGCTCCTGGGTTGTTATCTTGATTCTTTCAAGAGAATTTCTCGTTTCAGGCTTCAGGACACTTGCAGCTTCTAAAGGAATCACAATTGCCGCAAATCCATGGGGAAAAATTAAGACGGTTTTCCAGATGATATTGATTATATTTATATTGCTGAATCATGCAGGCGCTGCATTTACAGCATTCTGGATAGGACCTCTCGTGGCTGTTGTAGTGCTTCTGACAGTGACATCAGGAGCTACATACATATATGAGAATATTGAGGTAATTCAGTAATTTTTATATTTTATTTATTGACAATAGAAGTATTATTTTATATAATAGGTTAAAGTGAACAAATGTTCGTAGAGGAGTTGTGGAATGGAAAAAGAAAAGGCCCTTGAGCTGGCGATTGCTCAAATAGAAAAGCAGTTTGGAAAAGGCTCTATAATGAAGCTTGGCGAAAATGCAAAGCTTAACATTGAGGCAATACCAACAGGTGCTCTGCCCCTTGATATTGCAACAGGTATTGGTGGAGTTCCTAAAGGAAGAATTATTGAAATATTTGGACCTGAGTCATCCGGTAAAACAACGGTAGCATTACATATAGTAGCAGAAGCACAAAAAAAGGGAGGTATAGCTGCTTTCGTTGATGCAGAGCATGCTCTTGACCCTGGATATGCCAAGAAGCTTGGAGTTTCAATTGAAGATTTAATTATTTCTCAGCCGGACACAGGAGAGCAGGGGCTGGAAATAGCAGAAGCTCTCGTAAGAAGCGGTGCAGTTGATGTAATAGTAATTGACTCCGTTGCAGCTTTGGTTCCGAAGGCGGAAATAGACGGAGAAATGGGAGATTCCCATGTGGGTCTTCAGGCGAGACTTATGTCACAGGCTCTTAGAAAGCTTGCCGGTGCAATCAACAAATCAAATACAGTTGCAATATTTATAAATCAGCTTCGTGAAAAGGTGGGTGTAATGTTCGGAAGCCCTGAGACTACTACGGGGGGAAGAGCACTTAAATTCTATGCTTCCATGAGACTTGACGTAAGAAGGATAGAATCGCTTAAAAAGGGCGATGATGTATACGGAAACAGAACAAGAGTAAAGGTTGTTAAAAACAAGGTTGCACCTCCCTTTAAACAGGCAGAGTTTGACATTATATACGGCAAGGGAATATCAAAGGAAGGATGTATCCTTGACATGGCTGTGGAAGCTGACGTAGTTAATAAATCAGGTGCATGGTACTCTTATGAAAGTACAAGAATAGGACAAGGAAGAGAGAATTCAAAGGATTATCTGGCTTCAAATCCTGAGCTTATGAATGAAATAGAAGTGAAGGTAAGAGAAAAATTTGAACTGGGAGATTTAAATCTTAGCTCTGATGATACTGATAAGTCCGGCGGTTCAGACGAATAACGAATATATACTGCAGGAGGGAAATTATTATTCAACAGTTGTTGAATAAATATGCCCTCCTGTTTTTCTATTTATTATCATATATATGCCTATAACAGATTACAGAAATTAAATTATGTAAATCAAAGCTGTATATATGCTTTATATTTTGGATGCAATGTTACACATTATGTCTTGACATAAGTCTTAAAAAATTATAGAATATAAGTATATTCAAGTATTTAGAAATAATTTTAATATTTCAAATATATATTAGAAAATAAGCATTTGTATTGAATGCCAATACATAGTGTTTGTATTTCGCAGCTTGAAAATTTAATAACGGGAGGTGCTGAATTGTTCAATGAAATTATAGTAGGTATTATCTGCGCAATAATAGGTATAATAGTGGGAATTATAATTCGTAAAAATATATCTGAAAGCAAGATAGGTAGTGCTGAAGAAGAAGCTAAAAGAATTATTGATGAAGCAGCAAAAGATGCAGAGACAAAGAAAAAAGAAATTCTTGTTGAAGCAAAAGATGAAGCTCACAGAATGAGAAATGAATATGAAAGAGAAAACAAAGAGAGAAGAAACGAGCTACAAAGATCTGAAAAGAGATTAATCAAAAAAGAAGAAATGCTTGACTCCAAGAGTATTCAGGTTGAAAAGAAGGAAGAAACGTTACAGAAAAAGCTTAAGGAAATTGAAACAAAGCAAAATAAACTGGAAGCGATTCATGAAAAACAAGTCGAAGAGCTTGAAAGAATTTCCGGACTTTCAACAGACGAAGCAAAAAATATGCTGATTGACAACATAAAGAGAGAAGCTGAACAGGAAGCTTCAATTGCAGTCAAGGAAATTGAAAGAGATGCAAAAGAAACTGCAGAAAGAAAGGCACGTGAAATTATTACATATGCAATTCAAAAATGTTCTGCAGACCATGTAGCAGAGACAACTGTATCCGTTGTAGATTTGCCTAATGACGAAATGAAGGGCAGAATCATAGGAAGAGAAGGCAGAAACATACGAGCTCTGGAACAACTGACGGGTATAGATATTATAATAGATGATACGCCGGAAGCAGTAGTAATATCCGGATTTGATCCTATTAGACGAGAAGTGGCAAGATTGGCCCTTGAAAAATTAATTGCGGACGGAAGAATCCATCCGGCAAGAATCGAAGAAATGGTTGAAAAGGCTAAAAAAGAAGTAGAGCAGCAAATTAAAGACGAAGGTGAACAGGCAACGCTGGATACCGGCGTACACGGACTTCATCCTGAGTTGGTAAGATTATTAGGAAGATTAAAATTTAGAACAAGCTACGGCCAAAATGTACTTAAGCATTCTATGGAAGTTTCATACCTTGCAGGAATCATGGCTGCAGAACTGGGTGCGGATGTAAAAATAGCAAAGCGTGCCGGGTTGCTGCATGATATAGGTAAGGCTGTAGACCATGAAGTTGAAGGTCCTCACGTAGAAATAGGCGAAGAACTGGCAAGAAAATATAAGGAAAGCAAGGCCGTAATACATGGAATAGCAGCTCACCACGGTGATATTGAGCCTCAAACAGTTGAAGCGGTATTGGTTCAGGCAGCTGATGCTATATCAGCGGCAAGACCGGGAGCAAGAAGAGAAACACTTGAAACTTATATTAAGAGATTAGAAAAATTAGAAGAAATTTCAAATTCATTTGAAGGGGTAGAGAAATCTTTTGCTATACAGGCAGGAAGAGAAGTACGAATTATTGTTAAGCCTGAAATTACAAGCGATACAAGTATTGTTCTTATTGCAAAAGACATTGTCAAGAAAATAGAAGAAGAAATGGAATACCCTGGTCAGATAAAAGTAAATGTAATCAGAGAAACAAGAGCAACTGAATACGCAAAATAGAATAATGACATAGTAAAATAGTAAAAAAGAGATATGAAATATATGGAAGTAAACAAGTTTATTGTTTACTTCTTTTTAATTTAGTTATAAACTAACAATAGAGAAATACAGCAATGTGAATGGCATCTGTATAAGAAGGCCGTTCGAAATAATGGTTGAAATTGCAGACGGGGAGCGAAAATATGATAAACATGAGAAACACATATGAAAATCCGCTGAATACGAGATATGCAAGCAAGGAAATGAGCTATATCTTTTCCGATGAAAAGAAGTTTTCCACATGGAGAAAGCTCTGGATTGCATTGGCAGAGGCGGAAAAAGAACTTGGATTAAATATAACAGATGAACAAATAGAAGAAATGAAAGCCAATATTTACAACATAGATTATGATATGGCTGAACGAAAGGAAAGAGAGTTCAGGCATGACGTGATGGCTCATGTGCATACATTTGGTACAGTGTGCCCAAAGGCAATGCCGATAATACATTTGGGAGCAACCAGCATGTATGTGGTTGACAATACGGATGCCATCCTCATGAAGGAAGCATTGCTCGTAATCAAGAAAAAGCTTGTAAATGCTATAAGTGCATTGTCTGAATTTTGTATGAAGTACAGGCATATGCCTGCATTGGGATATACGCACTACCAGCCTGCGCAGCTTACAACTGTGGGAAAGAGAGCAGCTCTGTGGCTTCAGGACCTATATCTGGACTACGAGGAAATAAACCATGTTCTCACCCTGGTGAAATTAAGGGGAGTAAAAGGAACAACCGGTACACAGGCAAGCTTTATGAGCTTGTTTGACAACGACGGAGAAAAAGTTAAGGCATTGGAAAAAGCAGTGGTGGAAAAAGTGGGCTTTCATGATGCATTTAAGCTCACCGGACAGACATATACGCGAAAGGTTGACTTTTATGTATTATCAGCTTTAAGCGGTATCGCTCAGAGTCTTCACAAGGCAACAAACGATATAAGAATACTTCAGAGCCAGAAGGAGCTTGAAGAGCCCTTTGAAAAAAATCAGATAGGTTCATCAGCCATGGCGTATAAGCGCAATCCCATGAGAAGTGAAAGGATTGCATCTCTTTCAAGATTCATTATCTCCAATGAGGCAAATATGGCAAATACACAGGCAACTCAGTGGCTGGAAAGAACATTGGACGATTCGGCAATAAAAAGATTGGCTATACCACAGGGATTCTTGGCAGCAGATGCAATACTTGGTATTGCAATAAATATATTTTCGGACCTGGTCGTTAATGACAAGGTTATAGAAAAGCATATAAATGAAGAGCTTCCTTTCATGGCAACAGAAAATATAATTATGGAAGCAGTTAAGCGGGGCGGAAACAGACAGGAGCTCCACGAGGAAATAAGGGTACTTTCAATGGAAGCGGCAGAGCAGGTTAAAAAATTCGGTATGCAGAATGACCTTATTGAGAGAATGTCAAACAGCAGTGTAATAAACATGTCCAGGGAAGCGATTGAAGCAACAATAAATCCGGAAAATTATACAGGAAGGGCACCTCAGCAGGTTGAAGAATTCTATAATGAAGTAATAAAGCCCCTTCTTGAAGAAAATCGTGATTTGCTGGGTGTGAATGTTGAACTTAAGGTGTAGTAAATTCTGGAGGAAATTATGAAGGAAAGAAAATTAACCAATGAACAATTAGCCGAGATGCTTTACGATGCTGCGAAACGCTGTAAGGCAATGGATGCCATAAGTGATTTAGATCCCGAAGTCAATTTAGAAGATGCATATGCAATTCAATTGATGAATGTAAGCAGAGCATTAAAAGACGGAGAGATTGTATCAGGCAGAAAGATCGGACTTACATCAAAGGCTATGCAGGAGCTTTTAGGTATTGACGAGCCTGATTACGGATATTTATATGCAAGCACAGAAGTTAAGAACGGCGGCACAATAAGTATGAATAATGAAATAAGGCCAAAAGTGGAGGGCGAAATCGCATTTGTGCTTAAAGAAGATTTAAGAGGTCCCGGTGTTACAGTGGAGGACGTATACAGAGCCACAGATTATATCTGCGCATCCATAGAAATAGTTGACAGCAGAATAAGGGACTGGAAAATCAAATTGGTTGACACGGTTGCAGATAATGGCTCAAGCAGTATGTATGTTTTGGGAGATACGAAAGTTAAGACAGAGGATATATCTTTAACAGACATATCAATGACGCTGTATAAGAATGGTGAGGTTGTAAACACAGGCACAGGGGAAGCCGTTTTAGGCAATCCTGCAATAAGCGTAGCCTGGCTGGCAAATAAGCTGTATGAATTTGGCGCTGTGTTAAACAAGGGAGAAGTAATTTTATCGGGAGCTATAACCGCAGCTCCGGAGGCGCACGCCGGTGACAGATTCGAGTGTGCTTTCAGCGGTTTAGGCATTGTAAATGTAAATTTTATATAAATGTCTTACAAGGCAGGAGAATATTATGAATATAGCATTGGTTTATGGTACTGAACAACGCAAAGGAAGTACGTACAACATCGCACAATTGTTTTTAAGCAAGCTGAGAGATGAAAAATCAGAGGTTACAGAAATTTTTCTTCCAAAGGATATGCCGTATTTTTGCAAAGGCTGCAGCCTGTGTTTCATGAAGGGAGAGGAATATTGCCCTGATTATGAACAGGTGAATGAAATCAGAATAGCGCTTGAAAAAGCTGACTTGTTGATTTTTGCAAGTCCTGTATATGTATATCACACTACAGGACAGATGAAAGCATTGCTTGACCACTTCGGGTATCAATGGATGGTCCACCGTCCAAATAAAACAATGTTCGGAAAAATTGCACTCGTAATATCTACAGCTGCAGGAGCAGGCATGAAATCAACGAATAAGGATATAGCGGACAGTCTTACATTCTGGGGAGTTGCGAGAATATTCAAATATGGCAGAGGCGTTGCAGCGATTAACTGGAGCGGCGTAAGTGATAAGAAAAAGTCTGCAATTTACAAGGATGTCGATAAAATATCCGCAAAAATAACGAGAAGGTCCAAACATGTGACGCCAAGTATAAAAACAAAAGCATTGTTTTATGCAATGCGTATGGCTCAGAAAAGAGGCGGCTTCAATAAGCCTGATGTAGAATACTGGGAAGAACAGGGATGGCTCGGTAGCTCACGTCCGTGGAAAAAAATACATATACAGTAAAGGGGAATTAGAATGAAATATAATCCTGAAGAATATAAGTACCCGTCAAGAAGAAGTACAGTATACGGCCATAAGGGAATGGTTGCAACTTCAAATCCTCTTGCGGCGCAGGCGGGACTGGAAATATTAAAAGCCGGCGGAAATGCCATAGATGCCGCTATAGCAACGGCAGCATGCCTGACCGTGGTTGAACCCACATCCAACGGTCTTGGAAGTGATGCATTTGCATTGGTATGGTTTGATAACAAGCTTCACGGACTGAATGCAAGCGGCTATTCACCTTACAGCATTTCCGTAGAAAAGCTTAAGGAAAGAGGCCTCGAGGAAATACCGAAGTATGGTGTTGTACCTGTGATGGTGCCCGGTGCTCCTGCAGGCTGGGTTGAATTATCCAAAAAATTTGGAAAGCTGCCTTTATCGGAAGTTTTGAGTCCTGCAATCAGCTATGCAAGGAACGGATTTACCGTTTCGGTTAATGTTAAGCAGAACTGGGATGCGGCGTACCGTATCTATAATAAGGAACAAGGAGAAGAATTCAGGTACTGGTTCGATACATTTACCAAGGACGGAAAGACACCGGAATTTGGGGAGCTGTGGAGGCTTCCACATCATGCCAACACACTTGAAGCCATAGCGGACACATATGGAGAAGCATATTACAATGGTTATATTGCTGATAAAATAGATGAATTTTTCAAGAAATACAACGGCTATCTGTCCAAGGAAGATTTGTCCGCATATAGTCCGGAATGGGTTGAACCCATACATGTAAACTACAAAGGATATGATGTCTGTGAGATACCTCCCAACGGACAGGGGCTTGTGGCATTAATGGCACTGAACATATTAAATGGCTTTGATTTTAAATACAAGGATACAGGAGAAACATATCATAAGCAGATTGAGGCTATGAAGCTTGCCTTTGCGGACGGAATAAAATACATAACAGACAGCAGGCAAATGAAGGTAAGAGTGGACAGGCTTCTTTGCAGCGACTATGGCAGCAACAGAAGAAAGCTTATACAGAACGAGGCAATAGCTCCTGAGGCAGGTGACCCATTCAGCGGTGGTACCGTTTATTTATGTGCGGCAGACAGTGAAGGAAATATGGTATCCTATATTCAGAGCAACTATATGGGATTCGGCTCCGGAATCGTAATTCCTGAAACCGGAATAGCTCTCAGCAATAGGTTACATAATTTTAATTATGACGTTAATCATAACAATTGCCTTATGCCTCACAAAAAAACATATCACACAATAATACCGGGATTTCTTATGAAAGACGGGAAGGCTGTAGGTCCTTTCGGAGTAATGGGAGCATTTATGCAGCCTCAGGGACATGTGCAGGTAATTACAAACCTCATAGATTTTCACATGAATCCTCAGGAAGCCCTGGACGCTCCAAGGTGGCAGTGGATAAAGGATAAAAAAATCGAAGTGGAGCCTGCCGTTCCGCTTCATATAATAAATGATTTGATTAAGCGCGGCCATGAAGTCAGCGTACAAGCAGATACAGGCACCTTCGGAAGGGGGCAGATGATACTAAGGACCGAAGAGGGTACACTCTGCGGAGGAACAGAACCAAGAACAGACGGGCATATAGCGGTGTGGTGAGATAGGAGTATGTATGAAAAAGAAAATAATTATTGGATGTTTTATTATTGCAGCAGCGTTGCTTTTTGCTTTTTTTAACATAAATAATAAGACAGGAATACCTGACAGAACAGGTTCGTGGGCTCATATCAACCAGTCAGTAGAGAGAAGTAAAGGTTGGAAAAAAATTGTTGAGAACAGCCCCTTTAAGTTGGGAGAGAAATATGTCAGGGGAAGCTGGAATACTCCTAATGGCAAGGAGGATTATTATGAGGTAAGGTTTGGAACGTATCCAAGTATTGATGGTTCGACAGTTGCAGTTCCCATGGCTGCAGAATTTGCACGGCAGCACTTGGAGCTTTCTGATGAAGATGTCAATGACTTTGCCTGTTTTTCCACCACTCACTATGCTTATGAAAATTTAATAATGAAAAGACCGAATACTTTAGGTATGTTCAGATCTACAGACACATTTTTAGACGATAAACACCCTGTGGATCTGATTATAGCAACAGAGCCATCGGATGAGGAAATTGCGATGGCAAAACAAAATAATGTGGAAATGACAATTACCCCCGTATGCCATGATGCCTTTGTTTTCATAACACACAGAGATAATGCCGTTGACAGCCTCACGGTAGAACAAATACAGAAAATATATTCGGGAGAAATCACCAACTGGGAGGAAGTTGGTGGAAAGAACAAAAAAATCAAGGCGTTCCAAAGGGAGAAAAATTCAGGAAGCCAGACTGCAATGGAGAATATGGTAATGAAGGGTATTCCCATGCTGCCTCCGGAGATGGTAAAGGTTGCCGAAGGAATGGGCATGCTTGTGGAAGCAGTGGGCGAATATGAAAATAGTCAGTCAAGCATTGGCTATACATATAAATATTATATCGACACACTTTATAAAAATGAAAATATAAAGGTACTTAAGATAGACGGAATAGCACCTGAACCTGAAAATCTTAGAAATAAAAAGTACCCCTTCACTACAAACTATTATGGAGTAATTCGAAAAGAGGACGAACAGAAAACCGGAGGAAAGTTCTTAGAATGGATGCTGTCGCCTGCAGGTCAGAAGTGCATTGAGCAGGCAGGATATATTCCTATGAATTAATATAAAGCCACCAGGCTGTTACAGTAATGAATCAGATGTAAATCTTGCAACTTCAGCATATGAGAATATCAAGAAGATCGGATTACTAGATTACATCTGTTCTTATTTTTATTACCTTAGGAACTTTTTATTTTAGTTTACGTCAAATATTCATAGTAAGAGAAATTCTGGCACAGCACAGGTCAGAATATTATTTTAAATATATTAAAGAAGAGGAGAGTAAGTATGCCATCAGTTATTTTTTATGTACCAGTCTTTATTTTAGTAATAGTGGTAATTTTCTTGTTTTGGAGAAAAGTGCCGGCAGATAAGGCAATGGTCATAACAGGACTTAAAAAGAGAGTTTTAACCGGCAGGGGCGGTTTTATGGTGCCGTTTTTAGAGACTTCCTGCGTAATATCATTAGAAAACATGTCAATGACTACAGATGTTAACGAAGCACCGTCAAAGCAGGGGATTTTTGTTAACATCGTAGGTACGGCGGTAATTAAGGTAAGAAACGATACACAAAGTATTTTTGCCGCAGTAGAGCAGTTTTGCAGCGGAGGAGCCAAAAATTCTGTTCTGACCATAAAAAGTATTGTTGAACAAATTCTTGAGGGTAAGCTAAGAGGGATTATTTCAACTCTTACAGTAGAACAAATCAACGAAGACAGAGCCTCCTTTGAACAAAGAATAGAGGCAGATATCAGGGCTGAGCTGGAATCAATGGGGTTGATGCTGGTATCCTACACAATATTGAAAATAAGCACCCAGGGCGGATACCTTGAAAACAGGGCAATACCTCAAATTGCACAGGCAAAATCCGATGCTGATATTGCGACGGCAGAAAGAAACAGAGATACGGAAATCAAGACTGCTGATGCGGTAAGGATAGGGCAAAAAGCTAAATTAGAGGCTGAAACAGCTATTGCTGAGTCTGAAAGAGATAAATCAATAAAGGTTGAAAGCTACAGGGCCCAACAAGACAGAGCTAAGGCAGATGCAGATATTGCATACAAGCTGAAGGCAATTGAAAATGAAAGGCAGATTGCAGAACAGCAGGCTGAGCTGGCAAGGAAAAATGCCATAGTTGTTGAAGAAAATTTAGTCGCTGAAGTAAAAAAACCGGCGGATGCAAAGAAATACGAAGCCGAGGTTAAAGCAGAAGCTGATAAGATTATTACTATAAAAATGGCTCAGGCAGAGGCAGAAGCAATTAAAATAAAGGCGGAAGCAGAAGCGGAAGCTATTATTGCAAAGGGTAGAGCAGAGGCAGAATCCATAAAAGCTAAGGGTATAGCGGATGCGGAAGCTAAAGGCAAGTTAGCGGAAGCTATGGCTAAGTACGGAGAAGCCGCAATTGTAGAATTGATGGTTTCAAGAATGCCTGAAATAGTTAAGGAAGTTGCAAAGCCAATGGAACAGGTTGACAAAATAACAATTATAGATAATGGCGGAACCGGGGGAGCATCAAAGGTCTCAAAGCTTGTTACAGATGTTACAGCCAACGGGTTCCAGGTATTAAAGGATGTAACCGGATTAGATATGGTTGATCTTATAAACAAGGTTATAAACAAAGAGGCCCCGGCTTTAGCCGAAAAGTATGAGAAGAATGTCAAGGAAGAAGGCACCTCAAAAATAATACAGGCAGCTGATATATACAGTGAAGAGTCACCTAAGGAGGCTCCTGAATCATTTGAATAAAAAATTCGGACATATACGGCAAAGGCCGGAATGTCCGAATTTTTTATTATTGATAATAGAGCATTAAATGCATATTTCGATTAAATAATTCTAATAATATAATTGTAGGACTAAAAAAGAATATATTATCGGAGAGGGCAATAGAATGGAAAATAAATATCAAGCAAATGAAAATAACATCAAAGAGAAGCACAATACCAACGATATATACAGGAATGATAGCGAGCTGACTAATAGTAACAGCTACATGATTTATGAATTAAATAATACGTTTAATGATAAAAGCAAAGATGTTTTTAATAGAAATAAAAATATCAAGCTTAGCAACAAAAATATATACAGCAAATCGGAAAATAAAAAGAATGAAGATAAATAAAATCGGATTAGTTTAAATATTACGGACTGTTTTAAGCCTGGCTGCAAAAATGTACGTCATTGGCAGGGCTACGCATATCATTGCATTTACAGATTATACATGTTAAAATATTAGTAACTCATAAACTATAAGGAGCATTAGTATGTATTGTGTTGGAATAGATATAGGTTCTGCCGCTGCTAAAGTAATTGTAATGTCACAGGATAACAGTGAAATACTTCATCATTTACTTATGCCTACGGGGTGGAGCAGCAAGGAAACTGCATTAAATATACAAGGAAAGCTGAAAGAAATAAATGTAACAAAGGATAATTCGCATATAACGGCCACAGGATATGGAAGGGTTTCCGTGCCCTATGCTGACAAAGTTGTAACAGAAATAACCTGTCACGGCAGAGGCGCCTACTATTTAAATGGAAATGACTGTACTGTAATAGATATCGGAGGACAGGATACAAAAATAATATCTGTTAAAAACGGAATGGTTTCAAATTTTATAATGAATGATAAATGTTCAGCTGGGACAGGTCGTTTTTTAGAAATAATGGCAAATACGCTTGGTGTTGACCTCAAGGAAATTTTTGATTTGTCAGAAAGAGGAAATGAGGTTTCCATAAGCTCTATGTGCACTGTGTTTGCAGAATCTGAGGTTATTAGTTTAATAGGAAACGGAAGACCAAAAGAAGATATAGCATGGGGTGTTGTCAACTCTATTGCTAATAAGGTTTACACCTTAACTTCTAAAATTAACTCCGATAATGAAACATACTTTTTAACCGGAGGTTTTTGTGAGAGCAGGTATATGCGTGAGCAGCTTGGAAAGAAGCTTAATAAAACTGTGAATTCAAATCATATGGCGCGATATGCAGGTGCTATAGGCGCGGCACTTTCGAAGTAGGCCGGATATATGAATATAAAATTGCGCAATCAATTGGAAGAACTTGAGGAAATGCGGCATAATGCCTTTATAACTGCACTGGAGCTGAAAAGCAGCGGAAAACATATTGCAGGAATTTACGGTGTCAATGTACCGAGAGAGATATTGTGGGCACTGGATATTATACCGATAAATATTTTCGGAATTGACGGTTCAAATATTGAGGCTGCTGAAGGATATATTGATAAACAAGGCTGCTCTCTTGTCAAGGCAAGCTATGGATATATAGTTACTGACAAGTGCCCTTTTTCTCATTTTGCGGACATTATTATTGGTACAGATTATTGTCATGAAAAGAAAAGAATGATTCAGATGCTTGACGGGTTAAAACAAGTTTACATATTAAATGAAAATACAAGTGAAAGTAGTGCGATATCGGAATATAAAGATTTAGTATATTTTCTTCAGCAGAGATTCAATGTAATGCTTTGTGAAGACAGGCTTAAGGATATTGTTAAAAAAAATAATACTGCAGTCAGGTTGATCCAGGAAATCACAGACATTTATATAGAGCATCCGTACATTATGGGAAGTGATGATTTAATAAGCATTGTATATGGAAGTCAGTTTATTTTTGATTTGGATGAACGTATAAACAAGATATATCAACTTAAGGAAACTCTTAAGAGGTTATTGGCGGAATCGTCAGTAAATTTCAGTGCAAGGCGCATATTAATAACAGGTGCTCCAGTTGCAGGCTTTAAGGATGAGGTTGTAAAGCAACTGTCTTCTCCTGATATCGCAATTTTATCACAATCCTATTGTGAGGGTGAAAACTACAATATTATTAATGAGGAGTGCGACTTGTATTTGGGTTTGGCTCAAAAGTATATTTCTGAAGGCAGGACATCGCATTTGGATCGTATTATAAAAAAATACAACATAGAAGTAATAGTTCATATGACATTCAAAAGATGCTGCCTTATGGACAGAGAATATGAAAACACGAATATACCATGCTTGCACATAACTGCAGATTACAATGATGATTATGAAAACATTGTTATGCGCATCAAGGAATTCTTAAATAAGCAGATTCTAATATAAACTAAGTGTAAGCTATTTGACAAGTAATAAAATTTTTTCATGGAAACACCATTTCACATAAGTTTAAGTTTCTTGTAATTTCAATGTTTTTCCACTATAATTTATATTAGATTGTTAAAAAAATAATTACATGGAGGTTTATAATGCCAGATTATAAAGAAATGTGGGAGAGCCTGGGAATGAATTTAGAATTGCATGACCAGCTGTGTGAAGTATTGCCTGTGGCATTTGGTGATGTATATTTGACTCAGGATAACCGTCCCGAATCAATGGACTATTACAATTTTGTAGTATCTGAAATTCACGGGGTTCGTCCTGCTGAGCTTCTCGAGCATCAGAAAAAGGGTGGGAAGGTATTTGGTACATTCTGTGTTTATGTTCCGGATGAAATCGTTTTTGCGGCAGATGCGATTGCGACGGGATTATGCGGCGGTTCCCAATTTTGGGTTCCGGGAGGGGAAAAGGTGCTGCCTACAAGTACATGTCCACTGATTAAGGCATCTGTGGGTGCACGCCTTGATAAAACATGTCCATTCTTTAGAATTGCGGATATGTATGTAGGTGAAACAACATGTGACGGAAAGAAAAAGGCGTGGGAAATACTTGCTGAAGATGTGCCCGTACATGTAATGGACATACCTCAGATGAAGCGTCCAAAGGATTTTGCCGCTTGGGCTGATGAAATAAAAATATTCTTAAATAAAATAGAAGAGTTCACCGGCAACAAGGTTACTCCTGAAAAGCTTGCTTCCGCTATTAAGCTCATAAACGATAAAAGACGTGCATTGTCAAGGCTGTACTCCTTAAGAAAAAATGAAAACCTTCCTATAAGCGGTAAGGATGTACTTTTAATATCACAAATTGCATTTTATGATGATCCGGCAAGATTCACCTCCATGACCAACAAACTCTGTGATGAGTTGGAGCAAAGAGTTAATAACAATGTAAGTTTATTTCCTGCCGGAACAAAGAGGATTATGCTTACGGGCACGCCGCTGGCCATCCCGAATTGGAAGCTTCACCATATAATTGAAACCAGCGGAGCTGCTGTTGTGGTAGAAGAAATGTGTACAGGCACCAGATATTTTGAAAACCTGGTAGATGAAACAAAGGAAAGTATAGACGAACAAATAGATGCTTTATCAAACAGATATATGAGTATCAATTGTGCCTGCTTTACTCCTAACGAAGGAAGAATAAAAGATATACTCCGTTTGGCGGAAGAGTATAATGTTGACGGAATTATCGATGTTAATCTTAAATTCTGCAATTTGTATGATGTAGAAGGCTTCAAGGTAGAAAGAGCTGTAAAGGAAGCAGGTATTCCTGTACTTGGAATTGAGACTGACTATACAGACCAGGATGCTGAGCAGCTAAGAACCCGAATCGGTGCTTTTGTAGAGATGCTGGGAACAAAACAGCATGCGTAACGGAGGAAATTGATGTCTGAAATGGAGTATTACGTAATCTTTCCCAACGTTGAAAACGGATTGAAGCTTAATGAGCTGTTGAAGGCAGAAAAAATTTCTGCTACTATAGCCCCTACACCGAGGGAAGCTACGAAATGCTGCGGCATTTCACTTCTGATTAAAAATAAGGAAGATATTCCTGCTGTAAAAAAGTGTATTTCTGACAATCACATAGAAATTTTGGATATCTTTGAAACGGTTAACAGAAAGGATCCTATGAGAAATAGGTTCTGTTAAATTAATGATTATATGTAAAATAAAGGACGTACCTCATTTTATACGTCCTTTATAATTTTGCTTCGAAATCTAATGTGTATTATATTTGTTTTTTTTGGAAACAATTAATGTATAATATGTCAGGAGGAAGCAATGAATACAAATTTAATGTATACACCGCAGGATATTAAAGGTCAGACGCAGCAGGAACCAGGCAAGGAAAGCGAAATGAGGCCTCAGCCTATATATGATGATTTTAACTGTAAGGGTTATAACAGATTAAAAGGAAAGATTGCCATTATAACGGGAGGGGACAGCGGAATCGGAAGGGCAGTAGCTGTTGCATATGCCAAGGAAGGCTGCAATGTTGCCATAGTATATAATATAGCTGATGATGATGCAAACGAAACTAAAGAGGCGGTTGAAAGCTACGGAGGTACGGCGGTACTGATTAAAGGAAATTTAAGAGATTCAAATTTCTGCAACGAGGTTGTATCCAAGACAATCAAACAGTTCGGAGCATTGGACATTGTTGTAAATAATGCAGCAATACAGCACCCACAGGTTAATTTTGAAGATATAACCGATGAACAGCTGGATGATACATTCAGAACAAACATTTATTCTATGTTTTATTTAACAAGGGCTGCTATGCCGTATCTGAAGGAAGGAAGCTGCATTATAAACACCAGCTCGGTAACCGCGTTTAAGGGAAGTAAGGATTTAGTTGATTACTCTGCAGCCAAGGGGGCGGTAACATCATTTACCAGGTCTCTTTCTCAGAATCTTGCAGATAAAAAAATTAGGGTAAATCAAGTTGCTCCGGGGCCCATATGGACACCATTAATTCCGTCAACATTTGATAAGCTCAAGGTAGGTACATTCGGAAAGGATACACCTCTGAAGCGTCCCGGTCAGCCTGTGGAGCTTGCAGAAGCGTACGTTTATCTGGCAACAGACAATTCTTCTTATATGACAGGGCAGACGATTCATATAAATGGCGGAGAAATAGTAAACGGATAAATTCCATGCCTGATAAGCAATACATAAAAAAATGAACCATATTATGACATTTTATGTAATAATCATGGTTCGTTTTTTATATGTATGATATAATAGTTATATTATTTTGGCAAGAAAAGATATAAGAAGGAACCGGTAGACTATATGAAAGAAAAATGGATTGCAGTGGTTGGCAGCCCGAGAAGTGGCAAGAATACTGACTTATTAACTGATTACATAATTGAAGCGCTAAATGAAAAAAATATTCAGGTAGACAAATTTATACTTGATAGTAGAAATATTTCAACATGTTCAGGGTGTGAATGCTGCATGGATGATGGTAAATGTGTAATCAATGACGATGTTAGTAATATAATAGATGCTATGAAAAATGCGGACGGATTTATATTTGCTTCGCCATCTTACAATTATAATGTGACTGCGCAGATGAAAGCTTTTTTAGACAGAACTTTTTGCCTTTATGATTATGAAGTGTGTACAAGCCGGCTTTCACAGGATAAAAATGCAATAATCGTTGGAGTGTGCAGAGGCAGGGCAGAGGAGAGTATGGGTTATACCATTGAGTGCATGTGTGAATCCTTGTCGGAGCTTGGAGTAAATATATATGGAAGGATGGGATACTTCAATACAAAATATTTACCGGTTGAAGATAATGGTGTTATTAGAGAAAATATAGGAAGGATGTTAAGCTCATCTAAAGAATTTAATTTGAATATAAATTGTGAAATAGTTAAATAGTTAAATAATTGAGAATAAAAAAATTAGTAATGAGACAATATACATTCATTCATTAGCTTGCATAAAATAATATATAATTTATTTTAAGGGAGAGATAATAATTGAATCGTTATGAAGTTCGTAAATATTATAATAGATATAGGAAGAATGAGAAGAAAGGCTTAGATTTTGTATCTACTAATAGAGTACCTATCAGCAATGATGTGGGATATATAGAGATTAGTATTACTAAAGATTTGGGGCAGGAAATTGCTACTGATGCTGTATTGACTATCTACGTTAATCAGGATGGCGACCAGATTCCTGTAGTTACTTTATCACCTACAGAAAATCCTACCTTGATTGAATTGCCCATAGCACATCCGTCAGGTACATTGGTGGAAGGACCCGAATACTATTTTACACCATATAATTTAACCATAGAGAAGGAGGGGTACTATAGAATTATTACACAAAATATTCGCCTTTTCCCAAACGTAAAAGCTGCATTTTTTTATAATTTAAATAAAATAGTAACAGGACAGCCAGGTCACGAAGAAATTATAATAATTCCGCCACATCCAAGGGATATATTAATAAAATAAATATAAATTGAGATGAAAAATTGAATGCAAAATATTTGGACAGGCATAAACTGATTCTGATATATTGATAAATAGATTAATTTTAATAAAAATAAAATTTTAAATTGAAAGGACTGCCATGTATAAATCGACGTTTAAAGCAATAGAAGAATTTATGTTAAAAGAAATGAAGGACTCGGCTCATGATTATCTGCATATATACAGAGTAACTAATCAGGCGATGGAAATAGCGTTAGAATATCCGGAGGCAAACAATGAGATTGTGTTGGCAAGTTCATTGCTGCATGATATAGGAAGAGAAGCTCAATACAGAAATCCGGATATATGTCATGCAAAAATTGGTGGAGAAATGGCATATGATTTTCTTATCAGTATTGGATGGGGCAGTGAAGATGCCCCACATGTAAAAGAATGTATTCAGGCTCATCGCTACAGAGTTGAAAATCCTCCTAAAACAATTGAGGCCAAAATATTGTTTGATTCTGATAAGCTTGACAGCACAGGTGCCATAGGTATTGCGAGAACTCTGAACTATGGAGGAATAATGAACGAGCCACTGTATACGATTGATGAGAATATGATTGTGCATGAAGGTAACTGCGATTCTCCAGAATCGTTTATCAAGGAGTATAATTTTAAGCTGATTAAACTATATGACAGTTTCTATACTGAAAAAGCAAAAAATATTGCCGAAAAAAGAAAAGACATCTCCATGCAATTTTATAATACTTTAATGAGTGAAATTAAAATAGGAAATATTCGTAGGTTTTTGGATTGATTGGTGATTAATAATGACTATAATATCATTTGAAAAGATTTATAGATTAATGCGACATAAAACATAAATTAAATTTACTTGGAAATAGTGAAGATTTGACAAAAATCTTCACTAAGAGGCACCTAAATTATGTCGCAAAATATCTATTTTGCGACATAATATATTTAAAATCAACGAGAGAGGTCTTAAAACCTCTAAATTCCAACGTTTTTGTAAAGTTAGATTTTTATGATAAACTTACTTCTATTATGATAAAATTAATATAATAAAAAATCTTTTACAATTTAAAATGTTGGTAATATATTTTATGAATATTTCTACTAAACTTTTTTCTAAACTATCAAAAAACTCGGGGCTTTAAAATGCGTTTTAACGAAAGTTATTTCATTTATCGACCTATTATACCTTTTGTTTTTTCATAACCTGTCAGCTTGTGTGCCTTTACAATCAATAAACGGCTGATACATCATTATGGCGTTATTTTCGGTTATGAATTCGTCCGCGATGATATCTCCGTCCAATGTATATATTTTTCTTCGCAGCTCATTGTGTCTTATATATCCACCCCAGTATTGTCTTTCCATTTTATGATTAATTTCATAAATTTCATATTTTGTATGTATGGGCATATCTGAATACCAACTGCCTGACAGATATTTGTTCGAGACGTTTAATATAAGCTGAAAAACATGCTCGGTATCATTTCTGATCATAAGATCTCTGTAGTTGTAAACACATGTCGCACCACTTCCGAAAGGTTGAGTTCTATCTGAATCGGGAAAGACATCGTAGCTGTGCCTGTGCCTTTCTACAACTGTCAATGGCGTGTGAAGAGTCATCCAGTATATCAAATTTGACAGCTGGCACAATCCTCCTCCAACTCCTCTTTGTACAGTTCCACAAAACAAAACTATCCCGTCCTTGTACCCTTTTTTATATGTGGGCCTTCCTATAAGCCTCCAGTATGAAAATGTTTCACCTGGATTTATTACTATCTTATTGAGCCTTTGTACCGCTAACTTAAGGTTATCAATTTTATTGTATTGAAGTGCAATATCTGTATCATGTAAATTCCTTATTAAAGGAGTTTCATGACTGAAGCATTCGTGCTTTAGCTTGGCACTCCGGCTTTTGGCAAATCTCATTCCGCCAAAAGCCCAATAACAATGGCGTTTCAAGATATAATAAATCCTTCCTGCCAATAATCTGAGTTTTGTTCTTTTTACAGGCTTCATTGAATCCATAGATAACCTCCGGTATATATCAATAGTTTAATACCATACCGTAATAAATTCAAGCTTATTACATAAAATGATAAAATAAAACTGCTTGTCTTTTCTTTTGTAATTATATATAATTTAATAAAAGATTTTGCGACATTATGAAGGAGAAAATTATGTACATAAATTATAGTGACTTGTGCCCTGCTCCAATGAGCGATTTTTTGGAATATATGCTTTCTATTAAAGGCAGATCACCTAAGACTGTTAGTGAGTATTACCTTGACCTTAGAACATTTTATAGATTTTTAGTTATCAGATTTAGGCTGAGTTCAACTACCGATAATTTTGAAGAGATTGATATTAACCTAATTACCCTTGATATATTGAAGAAAATTAAAATTATGGACCTTCATGCCTTCATTGCCTTTATCGACAGGGAAAGAAAAAATTCAAACAGGACAAAAGCGCGCAAAATTGCATGTATCCGTTCATTTTTTAAATACTTGTATTCCATTGTCAAGCTCATACCTGAAAATCCCGCTATAGACCTTGAAACTCCAAAGAAGAACAGCCGTCTTCCCGTTGCCTTGACCCTGGATGAATCTAAGGGGATGCTTAATTCCATAAGCGGTTCCAATGAAAAGCGGGACTATGCCATAATAACACTATTTTTAAACTGTGGTCTTCGTTTGTCAGAGCTCATAGGTATAGACATTGATAAAATAAAAGGCGATACATTGACTGTTATCGGAAAAGGAAATAAGGAAAGAACAATTTATTTGAATGATGTATGCGTGGAAGCAATTGAAAATTACTTGGCAGTAAGACCGGAAGCAAATCCCGGACATGAAAAGGCGCTTTTTATAAGCAATAGAAAAACAAGATTTACTCAGCGCGGTGTTCAGCACATGGTGGACAAGTACTTAAATGAAGCGGGTCTTGCAGGCAAGAATTATTCTCCACACAAACTGAGGCATACGGCAGCAACACTTATGTACCAGTATGGACATGTTGACATTCGTGCTCTTCAGGAGCTCCTGGGACACGAGAGCGTATCCACAACCCAAATTTATACCCATATTGATAAGGAGCAGCTCCGTGATGCGGTTAAGAATAACCCCCTAAATGAGTAATTCATAATCTAAAGAGCGCCTTGTAAGACGAGTTCTTCTCAAGGTGCTTTTAAATCTGCAATAATATAGAAGCCACTTCCCTGCTTTTTAACTATGGAATTAATCCAAGGGTATTTTAATAACATCTCCGGGATATATCAAGGAATTATGTATTTTGTTTGTCTTTGTTATCTCGTATATAACTTCTCTTATTTCCTTATGGCCTGCATAGTAGGACGCAATTGACCAAAGGGTATCCCCTTTTTCAACCTTTATATAATCAAACTGAGGTATGTCTTTTGAATATGCCTTTAAAGTTGCCATTGAAGCAAAAACAAGAATACTTACCAATAATGTTATTATAAACATAAATCTTTTGAATCTTTTTATATCAGCTATCCTGTATCGGTTTAATATTATCATAGTCCACCTCGAACATATTTTCTGTTTTCATTTTAACAGAACAAAAGTTCGATGTCAATATGTTTTTTAATTTTCTCAAACAAATGTTTGATTTATTTTTCATACTATGTTAGAATATAGAAAAACAAAAGAGGTGAACCTATGAATTTTGAAGGCTTAAGCGATAAGCAAATTAAAATACTCCAATATATAAAGGATGAGCTGACATTGAGGGGCTATCCTCCATCCATCCGTGAAATCTGTAAGGCTGTAGGTTTAAGCTCTACTTCATCCGTCCATGCTCATATGAACACATTGGAGGAAAAAGGCTATATCAGGAAAGGCAGCAATAAAAGAAGAGCTCTTGAATTAATTGATGCGGATGATATATGCTGTAATATGCCTAAAAAGGAAATAGTAAATGTTCCTATTATAGGAACTGTAACAGCGGGACAGCCTATACTCGCAGTTGAAAATGTGGATGATACTCTTCCTATTTCTATTGATTTTGTTGGAAACAAGGAATCATACGTATTGAAAGTCAAGGGTGAAAGTATGGTTGATGCGGGAATTTTAGATGGCGATTATGTAGTAGTTAACCATCAGAATACCGCTAAAAATGGCGATATTGTAGTTGCGCTTATTGGCGATGAAGCGACTGTAAAAACTTTTTATAAGGAAAAGGATCATATAAGGCTTCAGCCTCAAAACAGTTTAATGGATCCGATTTTAATAAAAGACCCTTCTATCCTTGGAGTTGTAAAGGCTGTAGTCAGAAGATATTAAAGATTATCGAATCTTAAAATCATACATAGCAGATATGTCAAATGACATATCTTTTGTTTTTTGAACAAAACAAACTTATTAATTTTGTTTTTTATCTAATGATATATTTTCTATAAACTGCTATAATTAAATGACTAAATTTTTAGGAAGGATGATAAAATGGAAGTAAAAAAGAACATTAAAGGTGAACTGATGCTGATAATTACTGCGGTAATCTGGGGTACCTCTTTTGTGTCTCAGAAGCTGGGCATGAATTATGTTGAGCCTTTTACGTTCGGGGCATCAAGATTTTTGTTGGGAGCTCTCGTTTTAATACCTGTTATTTTAATTTTTGACAGAAGCAATAATAAAAACAACGGAAAAGCAATTAATGATTCATACAGTCGCAAGGATTTAATTACCGGTGGTATTTTGTGCGGATCGGCACTCTTTTTAGGGGCTTCTTTTCAGCAAATTGGAATAGTCTATACCACAGCAGGAAAAGCAGGTTTCATTACAGCACTGTACATTGTGCTGGTTCCGCTTTTTGGTCTTTTCATGAAAAAGAAAATAAGCAGGCTCGTATGGTTTGGGGTGGCTCTTGCCACAGGAGGTCTGTATCTTCTATGCATCAAAGAAGGTTTCACAATACAGGTTGGGGATGCCATTGTAATGGCGGGAACAATTTTTTGGGCTTTGCAGATATTAATAGTGGATGCATATAACGACAAAACCCAAGGACTTAAATTATCATGCGCCCAGTTTATAACGGCAGGAATTTTATCCGCAGTAGCTGCCCTTATTTTTGAAAATCCAAGCCTGACAACAATAATCGAGTGTGCAGGACCGATACTATACACCGCCATAATGGTTGTGGGTGTTGCCTATACATTGCAGATTATAGGCCAAAAGACTACAGACCCAAATATCGCGGCTATAATACTGAGTATGGAATCATTGTTTGCCGTAATCAGCGGAGCTGTTTTTTTAAAAGAAACTATGACAATAAAAGAAATAGCCGGATGCGTTCTTATGTTTGCCGCAGTAATTATGACTCAGGTAAAGAGCGGTGAAAAAATCGAATAAATTCATTATAGGTTATTGATAATATTATACAATTTTATTGAAATCGACAATTGTTCGTAAAAGCTGCCCTCATGGTTTTCCATGTGGAGCAGCTCTTTTATTTTGCTTATCCTGTATCTAACCGTGTTTTTATGTAAAAACAATGCCTCGGAAGTCTCTACTACCTTTCCGTCATTTTCAACATACTTAACGGCGGTATCAAATAATTGCGTATTATACTTTTCATCATAGCTTTTAATGGGCTGTATTATTTTGTTATAAAATTTATTAATCCACAAATCATTTATATATGGGAACAAAATCATATATATTCCTATATCGTTAAATTCATTAAAGGAGCAGCCTGATGCCTCTCCCGCTTTTTCGGCATAAATACTTTCATTTATGGCATCATTCAGTTCACCGAGATTATAATGCAAATCACTTACACCTATATAATACTCTTCTCTGTTTATATCGAGGTTATCCAGCGCATAATTTAATATGCTGTGTTTATTGCTTATTGTTTCATCGGTGTAAATCAATAAAATTCCGCCTCTATATCTTAATGCTGTACTGTAAAGGCTTAATTGCTTGTTGTTTCCCAGATTTTTCACTGAAGATATAAGGCTTGAATTATCTGAGTGCGTTTTTTTCTTACAGTATAAAGCAAACAGCTGATCTTTGAAGCTGCCGTTTATTTCAAATGCCATCTCTTTCACTGATGTCTTGTTGAGGCTTTGCTTTATAAGAATATCAATCTTTCCCTCGAGAAGGTCAAAATTGTCAGAAGTCTTAATCTTCTCCATTACTTCGGTTATAATGTCTTCAAAGTAAGTGCCGGTGTCAAATATGAAAATAGGAAAAGATTTAAGATTAGCATACTCCACTACTTCGGACGGAAGCTCATCATAATATATATTTTTAACAGCCAGTCCGCATGCTCCGTCCTCAGCCAGATTTTTAACCGCTTCAAAAATAAATTCAGAGTTGTCTTTTGCAAATAACAAGCTTGACAATACAAACTCACCCTTAATAAATTGTCCCTTCATATCGGAAAAGAATTCCCAATCAAGTATTCCTACCTTTTCAATGAGGTTGTTAAGTCCGTCAAAGCCGGAGATTAATTTGAAATTTTTAAAGGTATTTAGTCTTGTAGCTTCCAATATTGTTATTGCCATAAATACTCCTAAATGCTTATATGATTACAATACTATCTTATTTTTTATTTCTTCAAATTCAGTCATCTTTTCCAGTGCAAGCATTGCTCCAAGCTTGGCGTGATCATAGAACAAACCGCCTTGAATGTATGCAATATATGGCTGACGCATGGGAGCATCAGCGCTCAATTCTATTGAAGAACCCGAAACAAAGGCGCCTGAAGCCATTATTACCTGGTTTGAATAGCCCGGCATTTCCCATGGAACGGGAGACACATGAGCGTCAACCGGAGAGGCAGCCTGAATTGCTTCACATATTTTAACTACCATGTCCTTGTTGTTAAATTTTATTGCCTGTATTATATCGCTTCTGTCGTCATCTAAAGAAGGGGTTATTTCAAAGCCCAGTGAATTGAACACTCCTCCAAACAGCAGTGCACCTTTCAGAGCTTCAGATACGATATGGGGCGCAAAAAATAATCCCTGAAGAGTATTTCTTGTTGAGCCGTATGTAAGGCCTATTTCCTTTCCTACTCCGGGCGCTGTAAGCCTGTTTGCAATTCTGTCAATAATTGATTTTTTACCTGCTACGTACCCTCCGGATAATGCAATACCGCCGCCGGGATTCTTTATCAGCGATCCTACAACAACATCTGCTCCGACATCTGATGGCTCTACTGCATCAGTAAATTCACCGTAGCAGTTATCCACCATTATATAAATATCGGGATAAACTTCCCTTATTTTTTCTATGGCATTTTTTATTTTTGAAAGTGTAAGAGCAGGTCTGAAGCTGTATCCTGTGGATCGCTGAATCATGAGGAGCTTTGTCTTCATAGTAACTGCCTTAATGGCATCTTCCCAGTCTATGTCGTTGTTGTACAGAGGAACTTCCTTATATACAATGCCCATTTCCTTCAGGTTGCAGGGTTCATTGCCTTCTTCTCCCAATACGGTGAGCATGGTGTCATAAGGACGACCGGATATTGCAATTACCTCATCACCGTGCTTCAAAATTCCTGAAAGCGTCAAGTACAGTGCATGTGTTCCGGAGGCTATGGATGGTCTTACCAAGGCATCCTCAGTATGAAAAACAGATGCAAATATTTTTTCAACTTTTTCTCTGCCCGGGTCGTCATAGCCGTATCCGGTATTCCAGTAGAAATTTGTGTAATCAAGTCTATGTTCCTGCATGGCGCTTATTACTTTGTACTGGTTGTATTCTCTTGTTTCCTCGATCTTATTAAAGTATTCTGACTTTAATTCGCTTTCAATTTGTGTTACATAGTTATAAACAGCCGCGCTTATGCCAAACTGTTTACATAATATATTTTCTGTTAACATTTATTACTCCTCTGTTGTATCATTGCTGAATAATTTTAATTGCTTAAATGGCAGTATTGATGTTATTGCATGTTTGTAGACTAATTGCTGGCCTTTATCTGTTTCAATGAATAAGACATAGTTGTCAAAGCCTATGACTGTTCCTGTCAGCTTGTAACCGTTATTTAAAAATACGGTGATGGTTACCCTCTCTTTTCTAACATTGTTCAAAAAAGAATCCTGCAAATTGATATTATTCATACCTTCCTCCTCATATAGTGGTTTTTAAAAATTCGTATATTTCATTAACCGTCAGATCAATTTCGCGTATGTCGTTAACATCAAACCATTTTACATTTTCATCTTTCAAAAACCATGTGTATTGACGTTTAGCAAATCTTCTCGTGTTGCGCTTCAAGGTGCTTACGGCATCTTCAAGAGTTATGCTTTCCTCAAGGTAATCAACTATCTCTTTGTAGCCTATTGCCTGCATGGATACCAGATCCTTGGAATACCCCATACTGAGGAGTTTTCTGACTTCATCCGGTAGCCCGCATGAAATCATATTATCCACACGCATGTTAATTCTTTCATACAAAATTTTTCTGTCCATGCTGAGGCCTACCAGTATGCACTCATACTTATTGCTTGGTTTTCTTATATCCGTATTGAGCTCAGAAAACCTGGTGCCTGTTATATCATAAACTTCCAATGCACGTATAACTCTTTTTACATTATTTTTATGTATTTTTTCGGCAGATGCCGGGTCAATTTTTTGAAGCTTCTCATAAAGGGCATCTTCACCGTGTTCCCTGTAATAGTACATGTAGTAGTCCCTGATTTTCTCGTCGGATTTTGCATTTCCGAAATCCAAATCATATATGAGAGAATTTACATAAAGTCCGCTGCCGCCTACTATTATGGGGATTTTGCCATTTTCAATCAGAGAATCAATTATTTTTTCAGAGTCCTCTTTAAAATCTGAAACCGAATAATTTTCATCCGGCTCAACAATGTCTATCATATGATGCTTTATGCCGTGCATTTCATCGCTTGTGATTTTTGCAGTTCCGATATCCATTCCTCTGTATATCTGTGCTGAATCTGCTGAAATTATTTCTGTGCCAAGTTTTTTTGCCAGTTCCACGGAAACATATGTCTTTCCAACAGCCGTAGGACCTACAATAACTATTATTTTATCAGACATTTATTAAAAATCCTTTATTAGTTAGTTTTGTATTCTTTCAAACATTTTTTCAATTTCATACTTTGTCATCTTTATTATAACCGGTCTGCCGTGAGGGCATGTATACGGATTTTCTGTTTTCCCCAGGCTTTTGAGCAAAGCTTTTACTTCCTGGATATGGAGCCTGTCACCTGCCTTGACCGATTTGACACATGCATTTTTTATAATCTTATCAAGCTCTAAATTAATATTAGATTTGTTTGCGCTTTTCAGAGAGTCGAGTATGGTATAAAAAATCTCTTTTATATTTGAGTCTCTGAAGATGTTGGGTATGCTAATTATTAGTATAGCATTTGTTCCGAAATTTTCAAGGTTAAAGCCCAAATTTTCATATATTTCCTCATTGCTCATCACTGCGTGGTAATCCTCATATGACAGATTCACTACCTCTGGTATCAAAAGCTCCTGTATGATAATTTCCTTAGAGTTGTATTGATTCAGGAACTTTTCATAATTTATTCTTTCGTGGGCAGCGTGTTGGTCTATCATGTACATTTCAGTCTTTTCCATATTTTCGCATATTATATATGTATCCATTACAATTCCGGTGACTGAAAGTTCAGGAAGCTTACTCTCATCCTCCGCAATTTCAGTGAAGCTCTGCTGTACAGGTTCATATTGTTCCTGTGGTGACAGCTCGGTCACCGACATTGTATCATTGTCTTCAGCAGTGTTTTTATATTCATATACTATTGCTTTTTCTTCCGCTATAGATTGTTCGAGAGCTTCTTCAAATATATTTTCAGAATATTCCGTTTTTATTTCGGTTAATTTTATATTGCTGTATTCATCATGTGCAGGACTTTCAAATATGCTGTCTTCATTATTCACGGACTCATATTTTTTAAAGCTTTCAAAAATAGAATTACCTTTATTTTTACTTACTCTATTATCCTTTACTACATCCTCACCTTTTACTTCCTTGATTATGCTTACGGAATGAAGTGCGGAAAATATCGCTCTTTTGATTTCATTTAATATTAGCTCCTCATTTTGGAAACGCACTTCTGTTTTAGCGGGATGAACATTTACGTCCACCAGCGAGGGAGCAATTTCAATTTTCAAAAAGCATGCGGGATATTTCCCCTTTGGAAGCATAGTATTGTATGCTACTTCAATATAGTAGCTCATTCTTTTATGTTTTATATAGCGCTGATTTACAAAAACTATTTGCTGCTTCCTGTTGCCTCTGTAATAATTCAAATTAGTGGTAAACCCGGTAATCTTAACAACATCACTTTCATAGTCTACCTTTAAAAGAGAATTGTATAAATCTCTTTCATACAGGCTTGAAATGGTATTAAGCAGGTTATCTGTCTTCGGCGTTCTGAAGGCAGTATTTCCGTTGTTTATATATTTGAATGATATATTTTCCTTGCTCAGTGCGAGAGAAACCACTACTTCATTGATGTTTCCGCTTTCTGCCCCATCGCTTTTCAGAAATTTCTTTCTTGCGGGCACATTGAAGAAAAGCTCCGTAACCGCAATGGTTGTTCCCACAGGGCAGCCTATGTATTCTTTGGACACAACCTTTCCGCCTTCAATAGTTATTTTTGTTCCCGTAAGGTCGGAATTTGTCCTTGTTATCATATCCACATGTGCAACTGCGGCAATGCTCGCCAGAGCTTCACCCCTGAATCCAAGAGTGAACAATGAATTCAGGTCATCGGAAGATTCAATCTTGCTGGTGCAGTGCCTTTTGAAAGCATCTTCAACCTGGTCCTTTTCAATACCCTTGCCATTGTCTGTTATGCGAATTAAGTCCTTTCCTCCGCCCTTTATTTCAACGATTATTTCATCGGCTCCCGCATCTATGGAGTTTTCGACCAATTCCTTTACTATTGATTTGGGATTTTCAATAACTTCGCCGGCAGCTATTTTATTTATGGTTTCATTATCTAACAAATGTATTTTTGCCATGCTATACCTTCTTAAATATGTTTCGCTCGGTCTATCAATTCATTCAGCAGCGTAAATGCCTTTACAGGTGTAATATTGTCAATATCAATATTTTTCACTGTTTCTGCAAGCTCCATGTATCCATTTTTTCTGCCTTCCTCCGCAGAGTCTGACTGAAACATTGAAACCTGAAAGTTGTCAGTGACTCTCTCTTTTTTTCTTTTTGCAAAAGGCCTGTTTATGTCGCTGTCGTCAAGCTGCTTCAGTATTTCTTTCGCTCTCATTACAACTTCCTCGGGAAGTCCCGCAAGGTTGGCAACCTGAATACCATAGCTTCTGTCAACACTTCCTTCGGCAATTTTTCTTAGGAAGATTATTTTGTCACTGTCTTCTTTAACTAATATTTTATAGTTTTTTACACTCTTAAGCTTGCTCTCAAGCTCAGACAGCTCATGATAGTGAGTTGCAAACAACGTTTTTGCCTTTATTTTCTTTGTTATGTATTCAACAACGCTCCATGCTATGCTCAATCCGTCATATGTGCTCGTTCCTCTGCCGATTTCATCTAAAATAAGCAGGCTGTTTTCCGTGGCATTGTTCAATATATTAGATACTTCGCTCATTTCCACCATGAAGGTACTTTGCCCCTGAGACAGGTCATCCGAAGCGCCCACACGGGTGAATATCTTGTCTAAGACGCATATTTTTGCACTCTTTGCAGGGATGAAGCTGCCTATGTGAGCAAGCAGGGCAATCAGCGCCACCTGCCTCATATAGGTTGATTTACCAGCCATGTTGGGGCCTGTGATTATTGACATACGGTATTCCTTGTTATCAATAAATGTATCATTGGGAACAAACATGTCGCTCCTCATTATTTTTTCAATTACAGGATGCCGCCCGTCGGTAATTTCTATGAAGCCCTGATTATTCATTTCAGGTCTCACATAATTGTTTTTTACTGCCGCAACCGACAGCGAATTCAAGGTGTCTATAACGGCAATGCTGTTGGCACTTTCTTGTATCCTCACAACCTGCTCCTTGATGTACTGCCTAAGCCGCATAAACAATTCGTATTCCAGCTTCATAAGCTGCTCGTCGGCATTAAGAATTTTTGCTTCCATTTCCTTTAATTCAGGAGTTACGTATCTTTCACAATTTGCAAGAGTCTGCTTGCGTATGTAGCTGTCCGGTACCATGCTTAAATAAGACTTTGTAACCTCAAGATAGTATCCAAACACCTTTGTGTATCCTATTTTTAAGTTTTTGATACCTGTTGCTTCTCTTTCTTTGCTTTGAAGCTCTGAAATCCAGCTCTTGCCGTGTATTGTAACTTCTCTTATTTCATCAAGCTCTTCATTGAAGCCCGGTTTAATTATTCCGCCTTCTTTAACTGAAAAAGGAGGCTCGTCCACAATTGCTCCATCAATGAGATTGTAAATATCATCCAGAGTATCAAAGCGTCCGGAAATATCAGTAAATACTTTCGATGACAGGTTCGATATTTCAGACTTCAGATCAGGCAAATTTGACACTGACTGCTTAAGTGCATTCATATCTCTGCCGTTGCAGTTTCCGAATACTATTCTGCTTATAAGGCGTTCTATGTCATATACTGTTTTTAAATATTCTCTTATATTATTGGAAATCATTACATTGTTGTAGAGTTCCTCAACAGCGTCAAGCCTGCCATTTATTGAAATTATGTTTTTAAGGGGTTCTTCAATCCATTTTTTAAGCTGCCTTCCGCCCATTGCAGTGTTTGTATAGTCAAGCACATGGTACAGTGTTCCCTGACCTTTCTTGCCACGCACAGTTTCTGTAAGCTCGAGATTTTTTCTTGTGCTGGAATCCAGATACAAATATTCGCCCACGTTGTAGAAATGAAGCTTATTAAGCTGTTCCAAGGATGTTTTTTGTGTCCGGTACAAGTAATTAATAAGCATTCCCAATGCCATAACCGCATAGTTGTTGTCTGACAGTCCAAAGGAATCTAAGGATACTACATTGAAATGCTTCAATATAGTTGATTTATATTCATTGTAGCTTAAAGTTTCAGAACAGCTCATCATTGAATCCACGGATTCAATTCCGGTAAATTTATTGGAAATAATTTCAGAAGGATTTATTTTTAATATTTCCTCTTTCAATAAATCAAATTTTTTGCTGCTGTTTATATCAAAATCACTTAAGCTTATGCTTTCGGTTACATACAGTCCGCCGGTGGAAATATCGGCGTAGCACATTCCGAAACCCTTGTCTATATATGTACAGCACAGATAATTGTTGCTTTTTTCATCCAGCATGTTCTGGTCTATTATTGTGCCGGGTGTTATAACTCTTATAACATCCCGCTTTACTATTCCCTTTGCTTCGGATGCATCCTCAAGCTGCTCACATATGGCAACCTTGTAGCCGTTTTCTATGAGCTTCGGAATGTAGCTGTCTACCGCATGGTGCGGAACACCGCACATAGGCGCTCTTTCCTCCTGCCCGCATTCACGGCCGGTAAGAGCAATTTCCAAAACCTTAGAAGCAGTTATTGCATCATCGAAGAACATTTCATAAAAGTCTCCAAGCCTGTACATTAATATGCAGTCCTCATATTGAACTTTAATACTCATGTATTGCTCCATCATAGGAGTATATTTTGCCATTACACAACCACCTTTCTTCACAATAGCACAAGGTGAACTCAGAGATGAACATAACAATTCACCCATGGTTCACCAATGGTATTCTTATTGCACGATGTTTCCTTCCATGTGGAATGTTTTAACATCTGTTATTTTCACATTTACTATTTCACCGATTAAATCCTCGCCGCCCATGAAATGAACCAGTCTGAAATGCTCCGTCCTGCCTGTGAGATAATTGTTGCTTGTCTTGCTTACTGATTCCACAAGCACGGGATATACCTTGTCAATGCACTGGATGTTTCTTTCCAATACTATAGGATACAGTACATCAAGAAGCCTGTTGAAACGGTCATGCTTCACATCATCAGGTACCTGGTCCTCCATTTCAGCCGCTTTTGTACCTTCTCTTACGGAATATAGGAACGTAAAGGCCGAATCATACTGAACATTTTTTACAACATCCACGGTTTCTAAAAAATCATCCTCTGTTTCGCCGGGGAATCCAACTATAATATCTGTTGTAATCGCAACATCAGGTATTTCTTTTTTTAATTTTTCAACAAGTTTCAAATAATGCTCTTTTGTATACCTTCTGTTCATTCTGTTTAAAACATAGTTGCTTCCAGCCTGTACAGGAAGATGTACATGGTTGCATATTTTGCTGCATTCTTTTATTGCCGTAATTAAATCATCCGTCAAATCCTTAGGATGAGAGGTCATGAAACGAATTCTTTCGATTCCGTCTATTTTATTTAATTCGTACAGCAGCTGTGCAAAGGTAAACTTTTCTTCAAGATTGCTGCCGTATGAATTTACGTTCTGGCCCAAAAGTGTCACTTCCTTGCAGCCGTCAGCCGCAAGAGCCTTAACCTCGTTGATGATTTCTTCCGGCAACCTGCTTTTTTCTCGCCCTCTTACATAGGGAACAACACAATATGTGCAGAAATTATTGCAGCCGTATGTTATGTTGACCAGCGCTTTATATTTAAACTTTCTTGCCTTAGGCATATTTTCATAAATCAATTCGGTGTTGTCTATAATATCTACACTTTTCTTTTTGTTGACTTCCACATCGTATATGAGCCCCGGAAGCTCCTGTATGGTATTTGTACCAAAAATTATATCAACAAACTTAAATTTCTTAAGAAGATTTTGTCTCGTTTCTTCCTTCTGCATCATGCATCCGCAGACTGAAACTATCATATCCGGCCTGCTCCTTTTAAGTCCCTTTACTTCGCCGAGCTTTCCGTAAACCTTCAGCTCTGCGTTTTCACGGATGAGGCATGTATTGAAAATTACCAGGTCTGCGTTGCTTTCGTCATTAGTCTCTTCATAGCCGATAGAGGTAAGCATACCCCCTATTTTCTCTGAATCATGCTCATTCATCTGACAGCCGTAGGTCAGTATATTGTATGTTTTTCTCTTTCCGTTCATAATGAAATATTGTTCATTTATATTGCGGAGCTCAATTGCCATATCTCCTGCAAGCTTCATATTCTCAGTATTTATTGCTTCTATATGATCTTTGTTCATGTTCCTCCAACTTTCTGGTTATCATTGTGATATCCTGAGTATTATATCATTTAACAACCATTTGTTCAATAAAAAAATGAAGTGTGGAAAGGTCCGGAGTTATTGTATTATTAATCAATTTGATACGAATTCCTGGCCTCGCTCATCAAGAATTGTGAGCTCTGACAATCTTACGGAAACAAATTCTGCTCCGTTCTCCTCAATCATTTCAATTACGCCCACAGCTTCAACCCAGTCGTTCTGATTTGGCCGTGTTTCTCCGTCATACATAATTTCAAATCCAGCCACACCGTCATTTCCGCAGCAGCCTGGACCGTATCTGATAACGAATCTATACAATTCATTTGTCTGGGGATTAGTTGATTCGGTGTAAATGCCCTGCCATCTTATTGTATTATCCTTATATTCGTCGGGGTTAAGATAAATATCATTGCACTGTGCGATAAAAAGCTTATCCCGTATTATAATTTCCTTTCCCTCAGGACGGTCAAAATTAAAAGTGTTATCCAATACTTGCTCCACAGTGGTTGGAGGGGTCCCTTCATTTATTTGTTCAGTATTATTGTTATTTGCATTGTTATCTTTTTTTTCAGCGGTATACTTTGCAGCTCCGCTCGAACATCCTGTAATCAGAAGCATGATTATAAAAATAGCACCTACTTTTTTCATGACTTACCTCCCTATTTTTTTCGCAGCTCCCAGAGCTGAGGCTGCAATAAATGCGACAAGATTTACAACAACTATACTTGCTCCCGCGGGGATATTGTATTGGAAAGAGGTTACAATGCCTATGAAAAAGCATATAACCGATAATATGGCGGATGTTATTATTACTCCCCTAAAGCTTCCGAATATTCTCATGGATGTTAAGGAAGGGAATATAATCAGGCTGGATATGAGCAGAGCGCCCATGAGTCTCATTCCCACCACGATGGTAAGCGCTGTTAAAAGCGCTATAAGCATGTTGTATTTCTCTGTCCTGATGCCTGTTGCCTTTGCAAAATTTTCATCGAAGGTTATGGCAAATATATTGTTGTAAAACAAACCATACAAGATTAATACCACGATTGACAATGCAACGCTGAGATACACATCACTTTTTCCCATTGCCAAAATGCTGCCGAACATATAATTGCATACATCCGTATTCATGCCGGTGGTAAGTGATGTTACGATTACACCTATTGCCAGAGAACTGCTGGAAATAAGAGCAATTGCAGCATCTCCTTTTATTTTGCTGTTTTCGCTTATTCTAAGCAGCAAAAATGCCGCTAAAACAACAACGGGGATTGATACCTGAAGAGGTGCAAGATTAAACGCCATGGCAACTGACAATGATCCGAAGCCAACATGTGACAGTCCGTCTCCAATCATGGAATATCTTTTCAATACCAGACTTACCCCCAATACGGATGCACACAAGGACACAAGGATTCCTACCAGCAATGCCCTCGTTATAAATGTATATGAAAACAGCTCATAAAGTACGCTAATCATTCTCTGCACCTCCAATCATGCGTTTAAATAATGAAGTTTCCTTATATTCCTGAACAGGACCGTAAAATTTAGCTGATGTATCCATATGCAAAATTACGCCAGCATATTTTATAGCACTCAAAATATCGTGAGAAATCATTATGATGTTCACACCATGCTCCTTGTTAAGCTCATCGATAATACGGAGAAATTCCGATGTTACTATGGGGTCAAGACCGGAAGCGGGTTCATCCAGAAGCAACAGCTTATCAGTAGCGCAAAGAGCTCTGGCAAGAAGCGCCCTCTGTTGCTGTCCTCCTGACAAATCACGGTAGGACATCTTAGCCAGCTTTTCAATCCGAAGCTTTTCCATATTCTCATATGCTCTTTGCTTGAACTTACGGCTGTAAAACGGATTCATACCTTTTGAATTAAGGCATCCGGACAGTACCACTTCAAATACAGAAGCTGGGAAATCCTTCTGAACATGGGTTTGCTGAGGCAAATAACCCATCTGTGTATGTTTTATTCCATTAAATGAGACAGAACCGGAGGAAGGGGCTATAAGCCCCAAAAGTCCTTTAAGCAGCGTACTTTTTCCTGAACCGTTTTCTCCAACAATACACAGGTAATCACCATCATGTACAGTGAAGCTCACATCCCTGACTGCCTGATGTCTGTCATAAAAAAAATTAAGATGTTCACATTTTATTAAAGGCGTCATATCAATTCAGTCCTTTCCTTAAGTTTTCCGCATTTTGCTTCATCAGGTCCAAATATGTCACACCACTGTCAAAATCTTTTTTTGACAGGTTGTGGCATGAGTGGAACAGCAGCATTTCAGCGCCTGTATCCTCACTTATGCTTCTGGATACCTTTGGATCCGTAAGCTCCTCGTAATATATTACGGGTATATTATTTTCCTTGATTTCATCTATTATATGAGCCATATCTCTTGCGCTTGGCTCAGTTTCCGATGAGCAGTTGTCATAGGCAGATTCATATTCCAGACCGTATTCTTCAGTGAAATAATGCAGTGCAAACCTGCCGCCGAAATATATTTTATTGCGCATGCCGGATGCAACTATTTCAGAGAATTCATCATTCAAAAGTTCAAGCTTTGACTTATAGCTTTCTGCATTAGCTTTATAATAAGACGCATTTTCAGGATCTGCGTAGCAAAGTGATGAGGCTATGTTGTCAACCATTTTTATCGCAATGACGGGGCTGGTCCAAATATGCGGATCATACTCGTGATTGTGTCCGTCTCCTCCGTGTACTTCTTCCTCATGTTCGGGTTCACCTTCATCGGGTTCACCATCGTGATGCTCATCTTCATCGTGGTCATGTTCCTCTTTTACAAGAGCTATGCCGCTTGAAACATCCAATACATTTACTGTACTGCTGTCAATGCTCTGTATAATTCTTTCCGCCCATGGCTCCATATATTTTCCGGTGTAGATGAATATATCCGCTTTGTTTATGGATATAATATCAGAAGGTGTGGGCTCAAAGGAATGACTCTCAGCTCCGGGTGGCAGCAAAAGAACAATTTCAGCCTTATCACCGGAAATCTGACGTGCAAAATCATATTGCGGAAAAAGAGTTGTAACAACCATTATTTTCTTGTTTACCTGTTCATCTTTTATAACATTGGGTGTATTTTGGTTTTGAGTACACCCAAACAAGGCTGACGCCAACAGCGCAACCAAAATAATATTTAATATTTTTTTCATGATAACCTCCGAATTTATTTATTTAATTAATTGGTGTAAAATTCGGTCGATTTAATTGTCAAGTCTTACCTTTAAGCTTATGAGGGTAATGTGTTTTTTGAGTGAATACAGAAAAGGAACACTGTACATTAAAAATACAATGCATATTAAAGAAAAGATGCTGTCTGTCCTTGCAGACATTCCCATTTGCCTTACAACACCGGAGGCAAAGCTCAAGTTCTCGCATGTGGTGCATATATGCCCGGTGCATACATGAGATGCATGGGTATCAATGAAAGCAACAGATAGCAAAAAAGCTGTGATGAAGCACAGAAGCAACAGTGTGGATATATGTTTATTATTGTTGGCTATTTTTTTTATCACAGCTTTTCACCTTTTTATATGTAGTAACGTTATTTTACTATAAAAATTCTATTTGGTCAATTAAATGAAAAATCTGATTGAAAAACTTGTGCTCTATGAATACTGCTCCAATATTCCCTTCAGCGCACTTGCGCTTGAGCTGTGAGAACGCTTGACCTCAATGTTGTTTTTTACCGATTCAGACATTGCGCAATGCACCATTTTATGTGATGCTGTTGCTGTAAAAAGTATCATTAAATCCGGACATCCAATTTGTTCCTTCAAATTAACAGGCATTTTAGTGAAAACCTTAGCCCTGAATTTATATTTCTTGCAAATTTCCTTATATTGTGTTTCCATGCGTTCATGTCCGCCTATTATTACTACGCTCATAAATCCTCCCGTGGTTAGCTTTTGATAACTATATAATAAAAAAATTGGTTATGGTAAGTTCTCTGCATATCACAAAGTTAGCATTGGCTAACTTTGTGATAAATTATAATCCATAATGAATTGTATCATATATGGTTGTTGTATAATTATTTCTTATGTTCCTTATAATACTTCTTTATGGCACTAAAGGTTTCATCACTGATGATATGCTCAATTTTACAGGCATCTGCTTCCGCCGCTTCTTTAGAAACACCGATTAAATCTGATAGGAATGCAGTGAGCTGCTCATGTCGTTCATATATTTTCTCCGCTTTGTCTTTTCCGCCATGGGTCAGCTCAATAAAGCCTTCTGCATCAATCTCAATAAATCCGTCATCCTTCAATATTGAAACCGCACGGCTGACGCTGGGCTTGCTGAACTCGAGCTCCCTTGCTATATCAATAGATCTGACCTTACCTATACGTTTTTTTAAAAGCAATATTGTTTCTAAATACATTTCTCCCGATTCGTACATAGACATCCTCCAAATATTACATATATAATATACTATTTTAAAGAAATAATCCAGTACCAATATTATTTTTCAGTTTTTATGCCGCTGCCGCAGGAGCTTGATGAACAGCTGCTGCCACAGCCCGAGCACCCGCATCCGGATTCTCCTGATTTTTTTAATTTAATTCTGTAAAAGACAGCGCCTGCTACACAAGCAACTATAATGCCTAATATCATAAAATCTGCCATTTTGTACTCCTTTCTAATATGTTTTTTTTAATAAAACAGACTCAACATCACCCGGTTCAATGCAAAGTTCAATCAATGCATTCTTTATTGTTTTTTCCCACAGTTCTCCCGGTATCTTAAAAAGACTATTGTCCTTTAGTACTATTGTACATTCACTCTTGAGGCAGTCAACGTAATCATCAGAAATTTTGTATAAGTTTTTTCTGTTAATGACTCCTATCTCCTCAAGACACTTGAGCATCCTGTATACTGTAGCGATTCCTATTGTGGAATCAGTTTGAACGGCCTCCCAGTGAATTTCTTTACAGGAGGCACATTCATTTTTTAGTATGATATCAATAAGTATTTTTCTTTTTTTGGTAATTCTACACCCTTTTTCTTTAAGTTCAGCCAAGATAGTATCTTTATTATAAACTTTTCTTTCGTAACGTATATTATCCCATAAACTCTCCATACCATCTCCGTGTGATTAAGCTAAAATACTTCCTATAGTGTAGATTACAAACGAAACTATATATGCTGTGAGCATTTGTATACCGACTGCTCCTCCGGTAAGCCTCCATGTTTTGAGCTCTCTTTTTATAGCTCCCACAGCTGCAAAGCAAGGCATGCAGAGAAGGTTGAAAACCATGTATGAGTATGCTGCCATATCAGTTTTAATATCTGTCTTCATGGAATGCAGTGCATTCTCATCGGCTCCTTCAAATAACACAGCTTCGGAATAAACATCGAACGCTGCTTCTTCATCGTAAACTCCGCCTTCAAAGCCTAATTCCTCAAGTTCCTCCGGACCATACTGAGAGAAATATTCCTCAAGGTATTCCGGGCTGACATCATCGTCATAAAGCTGAGCAAATGTAACAACAACCATTTCTTTAGCAATCCATCCTGTTACAACGCCTACGGCCGGTCTCCATTCACCGAATCCTAAAGGCTTAAATACGGGTGCAATTACATTACCAAAAGAAGCAAGGAAGCTTTCATCCATCTCAGCCATATTGCTTCCGTCTTCATTGTTGGCTGCATTGACACCGTTAAATGAATCAACATTAAAATTACTTAACCCCCATATTATGATGGTGGATATGANNATAACTGTACCGGCTTTTATTGCAAAGCCCTTAACCTTCTCCCAGCCGTGTATTAATACACTCTTAAGAGTAGGAACTCTGTATCTCGGAAGCTCCATTACAAAGTTTGAAGCAGCAGATTTGTAAACAAGTTTATTTAATATTAAAGATACCGCAATTGCTACAACAATGCTTAACATATAAAGGGAATATGTTATAAGAGTCTTGTTTCCGTTTACAAAAAATATTGAAACAAACATTGCAAATATAGGAAGCTTAGCTCCGCAAGGCATAAACGCTGTGATAATAGTTGTTATTCTTCTATCCTTTTCAGTATCAAGAGTCCTTGTAGCCATAACAGCAGGAACGCCGCATCCAAAGCCCATAAGGAGAGGAATAAAGGATCTTCCCGACAATCCGAATTTTCTGAATATCCTGTCCATTACGAAAGCTATTCTTGCCATGTATCCGCAATCTTCAAGAATCGAAATCAAAATATACAGAACCAGCACTAAAGGTATGAATCCCAATATAGCTCCTATTCCTTCAACTATACCGTCCATAACCAATGAATAAACCCATGGTGAAGCTCCTGCAACTAATCCGTCTATGACTTCCGCAACTGCACCCCATGCAGTTTCCACAACACCTGCAAGCCAAACTCCGGGGCTTGAAAGTCCCTCAATGAACAGGAAGTTTTCGCTGAACGTGCATGCAAACAAGATGTACATTATTACTGCGAATATAGGAAGTGCCAAAAGACGGTTTGTAAGAACTTTGTCCAGCTTATCTGACTTTGTTTCAACATAGCCTATTTTTGCTTTTTTTACAGAGCTTTTTACCAACTCAGAAATAAATCTGTATCTCGAATCGGCTATCTTTGCCTCCGTATCTCCATCGGCATATTTTTCAGCTTCCTTTACAAATTTTTCTACGGCAATCTTTTGGCTTCCTGATAAGGAATCAATAACAAGCTGATCATTTTCAACTACCTTGATTGCTTTCCACTGAAGCTGAGCTGCTGTCGTCCCAACTGATGAACTTGAATCTGCCATATATTCGTCTTCAAGTATTTCAGAAATTGAGTTTACCGCAGAATTTATATTGTCATCAAATACATTGAGTATTTTGGGGCTTACCTTGCTTTCGGCCACGGATACGGCTGCACGCATAAGTTCGTCAAGCCCTTTTCCACTTCTTGCGACAATAGGTAATACCTGTACTCCTAATAGCTTTGATAGTTCGTTAAAATCAATTTTGTTTCCCGAGGCTTCAACCTCATCCATCATGTTTATAGCAACGACCGTGGGAATGCCTGTTTCCAGAATCTGAAGCGTAAGGTACAAGTTTCTTTCTATATTCGTACCGTCTACAATATTGATTACCACATCCGGTCTGTCATTTACTATGTAGTTTCTTGCAATGACTTCTTCTTCTGAATATGGAGATAAAGAATAAGTTCCCGGAAGATCCATAATATTAACATTTTTGTTTTTCTTATAAATACCTTCCTTTTTATCTACCGTAACACCGGGCCAGTTGCCCACGTGCTGTCTTGAACCTGTAAGTTCGTTGAAAAGTGTTGTCTTACCACTGTTTGGATTTCCGGCAAGAGCTATTGTATAATTCATATAACCTCCTTGTTAGCATCAGCTAACCCAACATTAAATAAATTCGCCTAAAATAAGATATTACTATAATTCCACTACGATATTTTCAGCTTCAGCTTTTCTAAGGCTCAGTTCATATCCTCTGATGTTAATCTCAATAGGGTCTCCTAAAGGAGCTACCTTTATTACTTTTACCTTTATACCTGGAGTTACGCCCATATCCATAATTCTTCTTTTCATAGGGCCCTTTTGTCCGATTGATATAACGGTTCCCTCCTGTCCGGGATTCAAATCTTTTAAAGTCATACCTTCCTCCTGTTATTTTACTATTATAAGCTGAGCCAACCCTTTATTAAGAGCCACCTTCACGCCTTTTACAAGCAAAATAAGTCCGCCCTGGTTCTCGCCGATAACCTGCACTTTTTCGCCTTTTACAAATCCTAAGTCCTGAAGTCTGCGCTTCATTTCATCCTTGCCTTTAAATTCAAACACCTCTCGGATTTCTCCTGGTGCAACCATAGCTAATGACATACGCCCTCCTAATAATTGAGAATGACTCTCATTTATATTCTAAGGTTAGTATACGGTAACCTAAGGCGTATGTCAATAGATTAAATGAGAATTATTATCATTATCATTATTTTATATGCCCTTTATGACCTGACCCAATTTTTTCGACTGTAAGGAAAGAAAGACGAGAGAAAATGCACATAAAAATAAATCCCCATAGTAGGGATTTATTTTTCAATATTATTCAACTGTTAAACAGCTCTTTTTCAGTGCGGTATAAATTTTTTCCAAGATATTTATGTGCTTTGACTAAAAACGGTTCTTCCAACGATGCCCGGTCAAGAATTTCTTTTTTGAGAAATACTGTTTGTACCTCGCCTTCAGACAAAACTTGTCCGTTGTTTAAAATATAGATGTAATCGCAGTTCTCATATATAAAATTCATATCATGGCTGGAAATTACTATGGATTTGTTTTTATCGCACACTAATTTATCAAGTATTTTCTTGACATTTTCTTTTGAAACAAAGTCCAGGCCCGCTGTGGGTTCATCAAAAAATATTATTTTATAATCCATGGCGACGGCTCCGGCAATCGATACATTTTTTTTCTGGCCGTAGCTTAAAAAATGAACAGGCTTTTCTCTGAGAGCATCTGTATTGGTTATTTTCATAGCCATTTCTACGCGCTCTCTTATTTCTGTTTCGTCAAACTTAAGATTCCTCAGCGCAAATGCTATGTCATCATAAACATTCGAGAAAAAAATCTGTTTGTCCGGGTCCTGAAGCACTATACCCACATCTCTTCTTAACTCATTGAGGGATGTTCTGTCATATTTAAGATGGCTGCCTTTGTATATTACTGTACCTTTAGACGGTTTAAAAAGTCCGAGGAAGTTCATGAACAATGTTGATTTTCCCGCTCCGTTTGAGCCGACAATCCCAATTTTTAAGCCTTTGCTTAAATTTATGCTGACATCCTTCAAGGCAACAGTCTTGTCTTCATATATATATGTCACATTTTCCATCTTTAGCATAACAGCACCTCATCAATCAACATAAAAATTTCCGTCAAAATGTTTTATCTCCAATATTGATTCCATATCCTTAAATCGTATCATCATTCTTACATATAGTGTTTTAACCAAAATTGCCAATGAGTTCATTGAATTTCTGTAATTTACGTATCCAAACTTCATCTTCTGAGCCGCGTGAATTTGTATAGCTTCTTCAAAGAACACAGCTATAAATCTATAGGTGAGCACGTACAATTCAATAAAAACAGCGGGAACTCTGATTTTTTTCATGACCTTTATCTGCTGGGTACAAGGTGTGGTAAGTATCAAAAAATACATGCTTACAATACCGCACACAGACCTAAATCCTAAAAGTAATCCGTTTCTCAAAGAAGCCTTTGTTATTCCCATAAATATGCCTGCATGATTGAATACTCTCAAATAAATATAATCTGCATCAGAGATGTTCAAAACATTTCCGGATGAACCAAAAATGAGAATAATGGTTAAAATGCTTATTGATAGATATATAAAGGGAGGCAAGACCATTTTTATATATGCTGCGGCAGGTATACCTGCATAAAGTACAGTCAATGCCATAATACACACAGCTATAGCTAAGGCCCCATATAAATTACTGTTTATGATTGAAACAAATATTAATAGAACGGACAACAGGACCTTGATGTAGGGATTAGCCCTGCTAAGTCTGTTCGTGTATGCAAAGCGATCTATTATAAGCATTTTAACTTAACCTCAGAACTAATTTTTAACAACGGGATTGCCGAGTACGTTTCGTTTACCCTTTACAAATCCTAAGAAATAACCTATAATTCCTGCTCCTACTGCTGCCTGAAGCGAAAACAAAAGACTTTCGATTTCTCCGCTGGCAGGCTCAATAAACGGACTGAACCATGGCTCGTAATCAGGATTTATTTCTGATATGGCATCTTCTGCCTGTCCGTCGGCTCCTCCAAATTCCGCATCTTTAAGAACAAGCAGCGGAACTGAAAGCATTGCCACTAAAATCAATATCAATAATATGTTTCTGTTAGATGTTTTCAAGTGTATATCCCCCTTCATTTTTATAGTTCACAATCAAATCATAGATTATAACTGTCAGAATTCCTTCCGCTATGGCAAGCGGTATTTGTGTAACAGCAAATATGCTCATAAATTTAACAAGAGATGCAGCCACTCCTCCAACAGCATCAGGATGTGCAAAAGCAAGCTGCATGGAGGTAACGATATAAGTAAATAAATCTCCCAAGGCTGCAGCTAAGAACACTGCTACTTTTTTGTTTTTGTTCTTTAGTATCTTATAAGTGAAATATGATACAAACGGACCTGCTATAGCCATTGAAAATACATTGGCTCCCAATGTTGTAATACCACCATGTGCCAGCAGCAGCGCCTGAAACAGCAGTACAATAAGTCCGGATACAGCCATAGGCAGAGGCCCGAACAATATTGCGCCAAGACCTGTTCCCGTAGGATGTGAGGTGCTTCCGGTTACGGATGGCATTTTAAGTGCGGATAAAATAAATACAAATGCTGTTACAAGGGCAAATAAAAGTTTCTGGCTTGGATTTTTTTTAAATTCCTTTGAGATTTTGTTCATGCCCAGCGCAACAAATGGTGCACTCACGGCAAACCAGAAAATCACCCATGGAAGTGGAAGAAAACCTTCCATAATGTGCATGCCAAAGGCATATTCAGGCATTAATATAAGCACAGAAATCAATGCCATTGACAAATAAATTCTTCTTTTCATTTCTATTCTCCTTTAAATTTTAAATTGTTATAATTTCATTTATTCTGTTTAAGAATAAATGTATAGACTTTTCATCAGCACCAAGGCCGGTTACAAATACATTAGGATTTAAACCATTTTCACTCAGTATCGTTTTAACGGAGTCCTCTTCATCTGAAGCTATGTCATTCAATGCATGGTCTCCGGCAACGATTAAAAATGGATATAAGTTAACCTTGGCATAATTTTTTTCTTTCAATTCATCTATAATATCGGTAATATACGGGTCACCCTCAATGTTTACAATATATAATTCTGGAAATACGCCGCGGAGCTTCGCCTCAAATTCACTGTAGTATTTGTGGGAGCTGTGGTGTGTTCCATGACCAACCAATACAGTTGCTTCATCTTTTGAGGAGCCGATATAGGATGTCAGTGCATCTATTTCTTCACTCCCCATTTTGTCATCCAGGAATGGCCTTGTAACCTTTATTGACTCAAAGCAGTCCTCATATTCATGGCAGGCCCTGGTAATCTTCTCGTATTCAAATCCCGGAAGAATGTGTGTCACAACGACATATACATGAGTATATTCGCTACTTTTCAGCTTCTCAAGACATGTTTTCATATTGTCCACATCTATGTCTTCCTCTCTCTTCATTTTTCTTCTGATAATTTCTGAGGTGAACACCCTGTGGAAATTCATATCTTTATAGTTATTTTTTACTGCGTTTTCAATAGTTTCGATATATTTTTCCCTTGAATCCTTTATTGAACATCCGAAACTTGCTACAACAATTGCTTTTTTCATGTTTCCTCCTTGTATATATTATTGATTATTTCATTTCCCGGCAGCTCATATATACTCCTATACCATATATAATCAAGGAATAAGAAGCTAACACCAGTATTGAAATATATGAAAACTCTCCCTTAAGAACAATGCCTCTTAGAGATGCAGATGCATGGGAAAGAGGTAAAATATTAATTAACGTTCTTGCAGCGGCAGGCAGATTGTCCAATGAGAAAAATGTACCGCACAAAAATGACATAGGTGTCAGTATGTACGTATTGAATCTGCTCATATCATAATGGCTGTCAACTGACAGGGCTGCGGCATATCCGAATGCCGCAAACAAAAAGCTGTTCAGGAAGCATACGAGAACAAAATAAGCATTTATGCTGAGTTTTATACCGAATAGGAATGAAACCAATATAATCAGTGCTGCTGCGTACACTCCTCTAAGGGCTCCAGACAGTATGTGTCCCAGAGCCATCAGCGGCATTCTCACTGGGGAAGTCAAATAATACTCAAAGCTTTTCTCATGCAGCCTTGAAACAGTTATTCGTATTGACACAGCATTGAAGCCTGTATTCATGGTAGACAGAGCCACAATGCCGGGAATTATAAAATGCATGTATGATGAGCCTTCCACTGTTACATTTTTTCCAAGTCCCCAACCGAATGCAATAAGATATAAAACAGGACTTATAATTGCTGACGAAGTAATTCTCCCTATTCGCCTTCTAAAAAATATCATTTCTCTCCACAGTACTGTAAATACTTCCATTATGTTACCTTTCTGTTTGTGTAATTGAAAAACACATCTTCCAAAGTGGTTTCTCTCACGGTGTAGCTGTAATTTTCTATGGTCTTGGCATGCTCAAGAGCCTGCGTCCTTGTTTGAAAAAACACATATCTGGTAAGCATGTTTTCATCAAAATACTCAAGTATATAGCTTCCCAATTTCTCTTTTAAATTTTTTGCCGTATCATCCACGATTATTTTTCCGCTGTCTATAAGACATACCCTGCTGCACAGGTATTCCGCTTCTTCAATGTAATGAGTTGTCATTATAACTGTTTTTCCAACGGATTTCATATACTTCAATATATCCCATATCTTTCTTCTGCCGTTTAAGTCTATTCCAACGGTTGGTTCGTCAAATATAATTATTTCAGGATCATTAATAAGAGCCTTTGCTATTATGAGACGTCTGTCCATTCCGCCTGACAACGAGAGGACCTTTCTGTCTGCATATTCCGTCAAGTCAACCAAATCAAGAAGCTCATGTATTTTTTTGTCGTAATTCTTAACACGAAAAAGCTTGGAAGCAAAAACAAGGTTTTCATATACGGTTAGTTCCTTATCCAAATTTGAATATTGGGGAACTATTCCCATCTTGCCCTTCGCATTCTTATTGCTGCTGTTCATGGGTTCTCCTGAAATATATACTACACCATTGGTGGCTTTTAAAAGCCCTGTAAGAATTTTTATTGTGGTTGTTTTTCCGGCGCCGTTGGGGCCAAGCAAGCCTACAAATTCGCCCTTATCAATATGAAGGCTGAGATTGTCAACTGCGGTGAAGCTGCCGAATTTTTTAGTCAAATTTCTAATATCAATCATATTGTTGCCCCCTTGGGTTCCGCGGTGTATTTTTTAGGGATAAAATATGGGCAGCAATTGATTTCGTCATTGTATATATCCGCATCTATTCCAAAAATATTTCGAAGCAATGACTTACTTATAACCTTGCACGGTTCTTCAAATTCGTACAGCTTACCCTTGTTCATTACCATGATTTTGTCGGAATACCTTGCCGCCTGATTTAAATCGTGCAAAACCATTACTACGGTTATTCCCAAAGTTTTATTCAGCTCCTTAACCAGCTCCAGAACCTCAAGCTGGTACGATATATCCAGATAGGTCGTTGGTTCGTCAAGTAGCAGGACCTTGGGTTTTTGAGCAAGAGACATTGCAATCCACGCGCGCTGCCTCTCCCCTCCGGAGAGTGTGAATACAAGCCGTTTCCTTAATTCCCCGAGACCTGTTTTCTCCAGCGCCCAGTCTATAATTTCATTGTCCTTTATGGAAAGCCTGCTCAGCATATTCAAATGAGGATACCTTCCGTATGAAACAAGCTCTTCTACAGAAATGTCGGAAGGTACACTTTTCACCTGAGGTGAAATTGCCAGGTTTTTTGCAAGTTCTTTTGTATTAATCCTGTTAATATTGTACTTGTTTAAAAAGACATTCCCCTTTGATGGCTTCATACACCGGCTCATTGCTTTTATGAGCGTGGATTTTCCTGAACCGTTGGGACCTATAATTGTTACTATATCACCTGAGTTTATTTGGAAGTTTATATTATTGATAACTTCCTTGTCGCCGTAGCAAACACTTAGATTTTCAACAGATATATTCATATTAATATTCCCCCTTTCTTCTTAAAAGGAATAAGAAAAATGGAGCTCCCAGTGCTGACATTATGATTCCCACAGGTATCTCAACCGGAGCAAACAATACTCTTGCCAGGGTATCGCACAAAAGCACCGTGGCAGAGCCCGTAAAAATTGTTGCGGGCATCAGATACCTGTAATCCGAACCGATAAATAATCTTGTCATATGAGGAACTATCAGTCCTACAAAGCCTAAAAGTCCAGCCACACTTACAGCAGCTCCTGCAAGCAGAGATGATATAATAATGAAAATGAATCTTGTTTTTTCTACGTTAAGACCAAGTCCCACCGCAGATTCATCACCAAGCATCAAAATATTCAGCTTGTTTGGAAGTAGCATTAATAATACAATACCGGTAAGTGCATAAGGCCATATCATGTATACGTGTTTCCAGTTAACAGATGAAAGTCCTCCAACCATGAAACCTATTACACCGGAAACCTTGTCTGGATAAAATGTCATTATTATATTGTTTCCAGCACTGAGCAGTGATGAAACAGCAACACCGGCAAGTATAAGCTTCGTAGGGGCGGCCCCGTCTCTCCAGGCAAGAAAATAAATAAACAATGTGGAAAGCAGTGCTCCGGTAAAAGAGCCTACAGGTGCCAGATAATAGTAGTTCGGAAATAGTATTATTACAATCAAGGTCATAAGTCCCGCTCCCGATGAAACTCCTATTATATTGGGTCCTGCCAGAGGGTTTCTCATAATTCCCTGCAAAATCGCTCCTGAAAGCGCTAAACATGTACCTACCAGAGCTGCAGTTATTGTACGAGGAAGCCTCACATTCCATATTATTTGATAATTTACCGAACTGCTTTCAGTAAACAATACATCTGCTATTTCTTTGAAGGATAATTTAACAGCACCGTTAGACATGCTTATAAAAAAGCTCAGTACGGATATAAATATAAATACAGATAAAATAAATCCCTTATTAATTTTCTTTTCTTCGGTATTTCTGACATTCATTCTATTTAAACACTTCCGGATACAATACTTTTGCCAGACCCTCGTAGGCTTCTGCGTATCTCTGATTTGGCTTGAAAATATATAAGTCTTTAGGAAGAACAATGTATCGGTCTTCCTTTACGGCGGTTAAACTTGCCCATGCGGGATTGCTTACTGCATCATTTTTCAGACGTTCTTCAATTTTTCCCAAATCAGTTCCCATTGTCTGCACAAAGATAAAATCCGGGTCTTCCTGTATTATTTTTTCCATGCTGAAGGTCTTGGTATCTGCTGTTCCGGAATTGTCTGATATATTTACAGTATTCAAATCCTTGAGCATTTCCCCCACCATTGTGTTTGAATCTCTGACGGTGATTCCCTTAGCAGTGGCAAATAATATAACAACCTTGTAATTTTTATCTTTCGGTGCCTTTCCAATTATGGCATCAACACTCTTTTTAACATTTTCTATATGACTTTCGTACAAATCATCTCTGCCTGTAATAGCTGTAAAAATTCTTACAGTCCTGTAGTAGTCTTCCAACAGGTCATTGTCAAATGCCGCAACCTCAATATTGCTCTGCTCCAGTGCGGGGATTATATCTCTGTGGCCGCTGTAGTTGCTCAGAGCTATTACTAAGTCAGGCTGAAGTGATAGTATTTTTTCCAAGCTTGGCGAGCCAAGACTTCCTACAACCTCTGCAGAACTTGCATTTTCAACCTTTTTGTCCTCTGACTCCTCCACTCTGCCAACTACGGTTCCGCCGGCCTGGTCCCATATTTCCAAAAGAGAATTTTGCAATACAATTACCCTCTTAGGGTTCTTGGTTATTGTAACTGCCACATCCCTCGAATCTGTAAAAATAACGCTGTTTTCATTTATTGTAACTCCATATTCGGGCTCTTGCGGTACTTCCTTTTCATTTTGTTCATCCGGTGTTTCAACAGGAACATCAGGATTTTTAATGTTATTTACATTATTGGAACATCCTATAAGAAGTACCGACATAAGAGAAGCGGTCAGAATTGCTGATATTAGTTTATTTGATTTCATTATGCCTCCAAATTTTTTTCAGTGTAATTTTGTTTTAAATGGTATCCTCTTTTGGTGATTATTTTGTCATCCTTGATATAAGTAGAGCTGTTGCCTACGATTACAATGCTTGTCATATCCACTATCTCAAAATCGATAGTATCTAATGTGCATATATTAATTTCCTGATTATCGCGGTAAACGTTGCGCACAACTCCCACAGGTGTTGTGCCTGATTTATATTTCTTAATTACTTCAAATGAATTTTTCAGATATTCCGGGCGCCCCTTGCTTCTGGGGTTGTATATGCATATTACAAAATCAGCCTGCGCTGCCAGCTCGACTCTTTTATAAATAAGTTCAAGCGGTGTAAGCAGGTCGCTTAAACTTATGTGACAGAAATCATGCATCAACGGTGCTCCAAGCACTGCAGCTGCAGCCGTCGAGGCTGTTATTCCGCTTATGACCTTTACATCTTCACCGTTTGCCATCTCGAGCACAAGGCCTGCCATGCCGTAAACGCCGGCATCGCCTGAACTGATTACCGCGACAGTCTTGCCTGTTCCGGAAATTTCGACTGCTTTTTTAACCCTGTCAATTTCTTGTTTCATGCCGTTTGATACAATTTCCTTGTGTGAAACAAGGTCCATGATTAAGTCAATGTATGTCTTGTATCCTACAATAACATCTGATTTCTCTATGGCTTCCATAGCCTCAAATGTCATTGCTTCCCGGCTACCGGGTCCTATTCCTATTACGTATATCATTTTATCTCCCATTTCCTGTTTATTAATATTGTAGTAAAGTAAGAAATATCATCCTTATTTACATTTTTTATATCCCTGAATACAACCTCTTCATTTTTTGATGAATTGCTTACCACAATGGAACAATTTTCAAGTTTTTCATCTATTAAAAGTTGAACTACTTCATTGAAATTTTTATATACCTTCATAATTACAACGGATGTTTCATTTGTAATATAGCGTTTAAGCCTCTCCGTCCCCATAGTTGCCGGCAAAATCAAAAGAGGGTCTTCACCTTCAACCAACGGAAAGTTATTTTTTGATGCAATGTCCAAGAATGATGTAATTCCCGGTATTGTAGTTATTTCAATATTGTTTCTTAAAAGCCTCAACAGATATATATATGTGCTGTAAACCATGGGGTCGCCAATTGTAACAAAACCTACTTTTTTACCGCCTTGCACGTCAAGCATGATTTCATCGGCAATTGATTCCCATGCATGCTGCAGTTCCTCGGTATCATAATTCATGGGAAAATGCCTGCTTTTAATTTCTGTATCCGTGTTTAAATAATCCTTTACTATTTCATGGGCGACACTGAATTTCTCTTCTTTTTTTGCTGTGGGAACATACAGCACATCTAATATATTCAGTATATTTATTGCCTCCATTGTCACTTTACCCAGATTACCTACTCCGACTCCTATTCCGTAAAACATGCTACCTCCTGTCAGTCAACGTTGTACAACAGCGCATTGCATATTGCTGCTGCTACGTTGCTTCCTCCCTTTCTTCCCTTCGCCACGATAAATTCTATATTATCAAGGCTCATAATCAATTCCTTTGCTTCAACTACATTTACAAATCCTACCGGAACCCCTATAATAAGCTCCGGTTTGAATATTCCGCCTTTTATAAGCTCATAGAGCTTCACAAGAGCTGTAGGTGCATTTCCTATTGCAAAAATTACCGGACCCTTTATTTTTGAAGCCCTTTCCATGGATACCGTGGCTCTCGTTTCTTTTCTTTCTGCTGCTTCTTGAAACACATCCTCGTCAGCCATGAAGCATTTTACTGTTACTCCGTATTTCTCGGCAGTTTTTTTATTTATTCCCGCAAGTGCCATATTGGTGTCCGTCACTATGGTGGCCCCTTTTTTTATGGCATTGTATGCTGTTTGCACCGCATTTTCGGAAAAGCATAAATTATTCAGATAATCGAAATCCGCCGATGTATGTATAACTCTTTTTATAATAGCTTCCTTTTCAGGATCTAATGCAATGCCTATTTCCTCTTGTATAATTTCAAAGCTTCTTTTTTCAATATTTTGTGGCTCCACAAATTTAATATTATTCATTTTTTCTCCGTTTCATATCATTGCTCAAAATCTAACTCATAATCGTCAATGGCCGCTGCCACAGTGACTGAATTGATTACCGTCTTTTTTATATGCAGCTTCATGCTCTTACTTCCCATTACCGCCGCTCTTTCGCAGACAGTATCCACACCGGCAGTAAATTTAACAAATTCCGAATGTGAAAACTCTCCGTCAATGCTGTTAAGCTCCTCTTCTTTGTATGTGTTGAATGGGACTTCCAATGCTTCCGCAGTTTTTATGAGCCCTGTCTCATCTTTCTTTAATTCAATTGAATTTATTGACTTTATTGCAAGTGGAGAAATTCCGCAATCGGAAAGTATTGCTTTCACAGCATTGTAAATCGTGTCAAAGCTTGCACCTCGCCTGCATCCAATCCCCACAGACACTATTTTGGGGATTAAATTCAGCGTGTTATCAAAGGGGGAGATATAGCTGTCGAGACTTACGCAAAATCCAATGCCTTTTTCATTCAAATCGACCTCCTCCGGCAGCCTGCCGCATACATTGAAGTCGCTGTAAAATCCTATTTTATTGTTTTCAAGTATATGAGCTGCAATATCTCTTGCTTTTTTTAAGCTGGTTATGTGAAGGTTATGGCCGTGAGCCCATTCGTCTATAGCAAATTTTCCGTTAATATCCGTAGCTGTTGTAATAATAGGATTTCCTCCAACGGCTTTTGCTATTTCAAGTGTCAGCTTGTTTGCACCTCCTATATGACCGCTAAGCAGTGAAATAACATTAATTCCCTTTTCGTCCATGCATATTACGGCAGGGTCTGTTTTCTTGCTTTTAACAAAGGGGGCAATAGCACGCACCGCAATTCCCGTCGCCCCTATAAAAATGATACAGTCCTTGTTTTTAAATGATTTCTCCGTGGAGTTATGAAGAGAGTCCGGACGCAGTTTTACGTGGGCTGCGGCATCCAGGTATTTTTCCGGAACAAATGCTTCTATGTTGTGTCTGTTTACTTTTTCTATTATTTTATCGCACAAGGCGGCTCCGCTTTTAGAGAAAGCATAAATATCTATATTCATAATTCACCTTTTAATCTTAATGCCCGCAGCCCTTTCCACTTATTACATAAATAGGATTTTGTCCCATCATCATATGGTATGGCCCTGCTTTTTTAGCCTTTGAAACTGAAATATTTGTTATTTCCACATTTTCAAATTTGTATTTGTCCATGCACCTGAGAGCTGCATTCAGACTCTCTAAAGCTATTGCATTGATGACTATATTCACACAGGGATTTTTAGCTAATACTGCTTTCAATATTTCATCCAAATTTCCGCCGCTTCCTCCTATGAATACAGAATCAGGAGCAGGAAGCGCATCCAATCCATGAGGTGCATTTTCTTCTATGAGCTCAATATTGTATGCCTTGAATTTTTCAATATTTCTCTTTACAAGCTCACAGGCATCCTTATCTTTTTCAATTGCGTAAAGAGTTCCTTCCGTGAGCTTCATGGATGCCTCTATGGACACGGAGCCTGTTCCGGCACCTATGTCATATACGGTTGAACCGCACTTTAAGTTCATTTTTCCTACGGACACGGTTCTGACCTCGCTCTTCGTTATGGGCGTGTTGCCTGTTATAAATTCATCGTCTTTTATAGAACGGAGACCCATGTCTTTGTCTATTGCGTCAGGGTTGTGAATGAGCATTACGGAAAGACTGTCAAATTTCATCCTTGCAATAATTTCCGCAGTGTATTGAACGATTCTTTCGTTTTCATAGGAAAGATTTTCACCAACCCACACTTTGAGGTGCCCTAAGTTTTTTCGGCACATATCCCTGCATATGATGTCGGGAGTGAATTCTCCTCCTGTAAGCAGAAAAACATCTCTGTTGAACATAATTGCAGAAATTATATTTGTATTCCTTCCGTGGGTACTCATAATTTTTTTATCGTCCCAAGGAATGTTGAGCTTGGAGCAGAAATATTGAAGTGAGCTAATAGCGGGAATATTTTCAATGTAATATTGAGTACTTTGTGAAAGCATCCACGTTAATTTTTTTGATATGCTGTAAAAGCCCGTATCTCCGGAAACAAGTACACAATATTTTTCATGAGTACAATTTGAAATATAGCTATAAATTTCTTCAATATTTATACTTATAAAAGATGTTTTGCCAAGATATGAGAAGTCGTCAATCATTCTTTTGGCTCCGATGATGCAGTCAGCTCTTTCAATGGCAGACAGCGCTCTCGGATGCATCAAATCTTTATGTCCTGTACCGATGCCCGTAATATAAACATTTTTCAATTAACCACCTCATTTAATAAACCTTTAAAAATTTCGCATATTTCTTCAATTGTATGCCCCTCTTCGGAAGGTTTCTTTATAACAAGGCATTGGGCGCCGGTACTGATGCAGGCACGTACCTTCTCGTCGAATCCTCCTGAATCGGCACTTTCCTTTGTAACCACATATTTAGCATTGATGCTTCGTATCATTGCAGCATTAAGCTCTTCGCTGAAGGGTCCCTGCATGCATATGATGTTTTTATTAAGAAAGCCTAACTTAATACATTTAGTGAGGGAGCTTTCCATTGGGAGTATTCTGATAAAAATCCTTTCCTTGTAATTTTCCAGGGTTGTGAATTCTTCAAGAACCTTGCTTCCCGTAGCAAGCAGCACATTCCCGCTGTTTCCCTTTAAAAACTCTACGCATTCACTGAAGGAGCCAAAATATATGCAGTTTTTATCTCTGTATGACTTTCTTATTATTCTGAGATACTTAATGCCGCATGCTTCCGAAGCCTTTAATATGTTTTCAGAAACTATTGACGCAAACGGATGTGTGGCATCAACCACAAAATCATACTTTTTTTTAGTAAATATTTCTGCCATTTCATTTTCATCGATACGTTTCTGATGTACACTGACATTTTCAATGCCTTCAACAAATTGCAATCCATATTCTGTCGCAATAAACAGATCTGCAGTTGCATTGTTTTTTGAAATAAATTCGGCAAATATCCTTCCTTCGGTAGTTCCTCCAAAAATGCATATATTCAGCCTATTCATTCTTGCTGTTCCTATATTCATGAGTAAAATCAGGGTTGTACAATTCGCTTCTGTCGTATTTTTCCCCGAGGAAATTACCCACTAATATTAAGGCAGTTTTGTATATACTGTTTTCTTTCATTGTTTGATGCAGGGTCTCGATTGTGCACTTAAATATCTTCTGATCAGGCCAAGTTGCCTTGTAAACTACGGCAACCGGTGTACTCGGCTCATATCCGCCGTCAATAAGCTCTGCAGACAGCTCCTCTGTCAGGCTGGAGCTCAGAAATAAAACCATGGTTGATTTGTGAGCTGCAAGCGAACGGATTTTCTCTCGTTCAGGTACAGGAGTTCTTCCTTCCATCCTGCTTATAATTACAGTCTGACTTATGCCAGGCAAAGTGTATTCAGCACCCAAGGCTGCCGCAGCTCCGAAAAAAGAGCTCACTCCCGGAATCACATCATAGGATATATTGTACTTCTTCAACAGGTCAATCTGTTCTCTTATTGCGCCATATATACTGGGGTCACCTGTATGGAGCCTCACCGCCGTTTTATTTTCCGATTCTGCTTTTTTTATTGTATCAATTACTTCCTCTAAAGTCATAAAAGCGCTGTTATGTATTTCACATCCGCTTTTAGTATATTTCAGAAGGTCCGGGTTCACCAGGGAGCCTGCATATATTACCACATCCGCTGTTTTCAACAGCTCGCATCCTCTTACTGTAATAAGGTCCGCTGCTCCCGGTCCCGCTCCTATAAAATGTACCATACTGTCTCCTCTCAGTTTATAATTCCATCCTCGCTGGAATAAATAATCAATTTCGTTTTTATATTGCCTTTAACTCTTTTGTTTATGTAAAATTCAGCTCTTTCACTGATTTTTCTTACAACTTTCTTTTTTATATTCTCTCTGTCCAATATGGATAAAGCGTGCTCAGTGGTTACAGAAGAAAGTATTTCTCCCACAACTGCCTGACTTGCTCCGCATAAAGCGGCATAGCATCCGAAGACCTCCATTCTGAAATCACCGTTGTTAGAATGTGTGTTCATCATGCCGCCTGCCACCTTCACCATTTTACCTATATGGCCTACAATCAATATTTCAACAAAATTCAGCTCCACTGCATAGTCTAGTACCTCTCCCAGATAATTGCTGAATTTTATGCTGTTTTCAAATGAAATATCCATATTTTTTGATATAAATTTCTCCGCATAATTGCCTGGAAAAGCAAGAAGTTTGTTATATCCTTTTTCTTTAATAACATTCATTTCAACTTTTATGCTTTCTATAAGCGCTTTTTCACTCATTGGTTCCACAATTCCCGTTGTACCTATGATAGATATTCCGCCTATTATTCCAAGGTGAGGATTGAAGGTTTTTTTAGCTATTTCTTCGCCTTCCGGCACCGAAATTGTAACACTCATACCGCCTTTATATTTGTATTCCCCGGCTATCCTGCGCAAGTTTTCCTCAATCATTTTTCGCGGTACGGAATTGATTGCAGCCTCACCTACGGGACAATCAAGCCCTTTTTGAGTTACCCTGCCAACTCCCTTGCCGCCATGTATGTTGATTAAGCCTGTATCGTCCAAGACCACCTTTGCATATATAAGTATGCCGTTTGTAACATCAGGATCATCTCCGCTGTCCTTTTTTACACAGCAGCTCACTCCTTCAACATCGAAATATGGCTCGTTGACATCAATTAAAATCATTTCGTTTTTTGGAAGCTTGACAAATACCTTGCTTATTACATTACCCGACAGAAGCATTATTGCCGCAGCAGTTGATGCTGCAGTTGCACATGTTCCGGTGGTGTACCCACATCTGAGTTTTTTTCCGTTTTTAATTACATATTCTTTCATAATTTCATCCTTAAATAGATAACAAAGCATAATAAAGGCATATCACAGTCTCGTTCACCAAAGTATTTGCTCCCTCTGGTCGCATACTTTGGGAAGCGCAGTTTCGTTCACAAATTTGCTTACTCGCTACCGCTCATGCAAATCTGGAACTCATCGCGTTTGACTCACCTGCAATTTCTTTCTCCCTCCCGGTCGAAGAAATTGGGTCGAGTCATAATCGTTGCGTTTGACCTACTGCCATTTTTCCTCCTTGTCGGTCGAAAAAGTGGGGTTAGGGCATAAAAAAATCTTCCGGTGTCCGGAAGATTAATGTATTGGCCTGAGCTTCGTATCATTATTTAGACATTCCTCCCGAAAATCTATAATATCAAAAACTTTGGCAGGTCTCCTGACTTTCGGATCATCTAATGCTTGCCTTCCCATGCATTGCACAGTGGCTGTTAAGCGATATCACCTTTCACAGTAGCGGGGGCTGTAACAGATTTTACTGTTTTCCCTATTATAACTTTCGTTACCAAAATCTTTTCATATTTAATTCTTCAAAATTATATCACAATGAATTTAAACAGTCAATTGTATCTTATAGCTCATGCTTTATTTTTATTTTTTTTAAATAATTTCCGTATTTTTCCTTAATGAATTTAGTAATTATTTCTTGTTTTAATGAACAGTGGCGCATTTCGGACATATTATATCATTAAGAACTGATATTCTTCTTTGGACAACAAATGATAACTAATTTAAAGGATTAAAGGGAGTATGAGATATGCTTTTTAATAGAAATTGCAATTGTGAGGAAATACGCCAGCACGTGCATCCGGTGGAAGGATTCACTCAGTTGGCAGGCGACAGATGTGAGCTGCACAAGCATTGCTTCAACTGTGTAACGGGCAAGGCAATTCCCTGCGGATGCAGCCATGTGCATGAAGTAGATTTTGCAACTGACATAGTTGACTGCCATTGCCACAGGATCTGCGGGAGAACAGGACCGGCCATACCCATTGGGTTTGGCAACCACATTCATTTAATAGAGGGTTTTACAACTTGCAATGACGGACACAGACATTGTGTAAATGTAGCAACAGGCATTGAAGAACCTATAAGATGCTGATAGGTCGGCGGAAGGCATAAGCTTTCTGCCTTACATAAAAAAATATCTTTATATTTTGACGAAAATGATGTAAAATAACAAAAGCATAAAGAAATTAGAAAGGGATACAGATGAATAACATAGATTTAATTAATAAAAGAAGGATTTTTGGTATAATCTCGCACCCTGATGCTGGTAAGACAACACTGACGGAAAAACTTCTTCTGCACGGAGGAGCAATACGCGAAGCCGGAACAGTTAGGGCGAGAAAAAATTCAAAATTTGCAAAATCAGACTGGATGGAAATAGAAAAGCAGCGTGGAATATCTGTTACGTCCTCCGTTATGCAGTTTGAATATGACGGCAAGGTAATATCAATAATGGACACGCCCGGTCACAATGATTTCGGCGAGGACACATACCGTATACTAACCTCTGTTGACAGTGCAGTAATGGTTATTGACGCGGCAAAAGGTATAGAAACTCAGACCAAAAAGCTGTTTCAGGTGTGCAGCATGAGAGGAATTCCAATATTTACGTTTATAAACAAGCTGGACAGAGAAGCAAAGGATCCTTTAGAATCCATGCAGGAATTGGAGGATGTGCTTGGCCTCCCCTCAGTTGCGGTTACATGGCCTATAGGCTGCGGAAAAGAATTTGAAGGTGTATATGATCGTTTGAGAAACACAATATATTTGTTCAGAAAGAACGAAGAAATACATTTAGATGATGAAAGAGTCAATTCTGACAAGCTTGAAGGTGCAATAAGCCCGGCTAATCTGAAAAATTTGAGATATGCCATGGATCTTCTTGACGGTGCAGGAAATGAATTTGATATTGAAAAAGTGCGTCAGGGCAAACTGTCCCCTGTATTTTTTGGTTCTGCTTTAGCTGATTTCGGAGTTACGGAATTTTTGGAGCATTTCCTTCAGATGTCCCCTCCTCCGTCAGCAAGAAAGACAACAACAGGCAGTGTTGAGCCTACAGATGAAGGCTTCACCGGATTTATATTTAAGATACAGGCTAATATGGACCCAAATCACCGTGATCGACTGGCATTTCTGCGTATTTGTTCAGGTACATTCGTGAGAGGAATGAACGTTACATTGTCCAGGACAGGAAAGCAAATGAAGCTCAGCCAGTCAACACATCTTATGGCCAATGAGCGCGAAACGGTTGATACTGCATATGCCGGAGATGTAATAGGTATATATGACTCAGGAAATTTCCAGATTGGAGATACGCTGACAAACGGTAAAGAAAAATTATTTTTTGAGCCACTTCCTACGTTCCCTCCTGAATTATTCAGTAGAGTAAGCGCCAAAAACTCTCTTAAGGGCAAGAATTTTCAAAAAGGTGTAGAGCAATTGGCTCAGGAAGGTGCAATTCAGGTATACAGAAACGAATACAACGAGGTTATTTTAGGTGCCGTTGGTGTGCTGCAGTTTGAGGTGTTTGAGTATCGCCTGACAAATGAATACAACACGGATATAAGAATGGAAAGTATGGATTTTTCGGTGGCACGCTGGGTTAAAACAGATAATCCGGAAGGCTTAAAAAAATATCAGAATTCAAGATGCATGCTGGTATTTGACCACTACGACAGACCTGTTCTGCTATTTACCAATTCATATGCATTAAAAAGCTTCCAGGAAAGAAATGAAGATGTGGTGCTGATTGAGGCACTTGAAGTGGAACAACACGAATTATAAGAAATAACAATGGCGGTTAAATTATTTAACCGCCATTATATTATTGTATTATCTAACTGACATGAGAGTCTGCTTCAGCTCTGTTTCTATATTGGCAAGCTCAACTTCTGCAGCCAATCTTTCTTCCTTGCCTTTTCTCTGTATTTCCAGTACTCCGTTGATAGTTTCAATTAAGTCCTGATTTACCTTCTTGATTGTTTCCATGGATACTATTCCGCGTTCACTTTCCTTGGCCACATCAAGAGTTCCGGTTTTGAGCATCTCAGAATTTTTCTTAAGAAGCTCATTCGTCATATCTGTAACCTTTGTCTGGGCTTCGAGAGCTGCCTTTGCATTGGCAAGTCCCAGGGAAATCACCATTTGATTTTTCCATAGAGGAATTGAATTTACAATTGAAGATTGTATTTTATCAGCCAGTTGAGCATCATTATTCTGTATTAAGCGTATTTGCGGCCCCATTTGAAGAGATATCTGCCTGCTCAATTGCAGATCATAAACTTTCTTCTCAAATCTGTTGACTGCATTCATCAAATCATTCAGCTTCTGAGCTTCTGCCTCATCTCCTGATTTAACAGCTTGCTCCCTGAGTGCGGGTATCACATTTTCATTCAGTTCCTTTATTTTTTCCTTGCCCGCAACTATGTACATAGTTAGCTCTTTAAAATATGCCAGGTTTGTTTTGTACATTTCGTCATACATTGCTATATCCTTTAGCATTGTATGCCTGTGAGACTGCAGTGTATTGGTTATTTTATCAATATTGACCTCCACATCGCTGTACCTTGCAACCAGCTTGTCAATTTCATTTTTAGCTTTCCCGAATAAGTTCCCGAAAAGTCCCTTGTTTTCACTTACGGCATCGAAGTTTTTTATGGTTACAACAAGATCAGATAGAAGTTTTCCTGCTTCGCCTGAATCTTTGGTTTTAACATTCTGCAGCGTATCATCGGCAAACTTTGCAAGCTTTGTTTGAGCACCAGAGCCGTAGGTAACTATTGAGTTGCTGTCGGTTACATCAATTTTACTCACAAAATCTAAAACCTGGGTTTGTTCTTCGGGTGTCAGAGATGCTAAGCTTACATTGTTTTCACCTTCGTTGACTTTTTCTGTGGCTTCCTGTGTATCTTCTCCAAAGTTTAATTTAATTTCTTCCATGGGTAGTCTCCTTTATATATTTGAAATTAATTTCTCAATTTTTAATTTTTCAATGCTTCAATTATTTCATCATAAATTTCCTTTTGCAGACCTTTTGTTACGGAGGTTATTTCCTGAGGTATACCAAGCACTGGAACTGACTTGACATCATACTCTCCTCCCACAACTCCTGTTCTGAATCCATATTTCTCCCATGCTATTTTTTGAATTTCCGGATCTGTCAGCGCATCTACATAGGATGTCCCCGCATCTGTAAAGCTCATTATGCAATGAGAATTCCATATTGTTGGGTTAGGGTACAAAATACGTATTTTCTCTTTTACCTTGCTGAATCCGTCTGGATTGCTGTTTGCAAAATCTATTATGGATTTCTCATAATCAACTATCATGGGATATGCACCCTTGCCCATTCGAAGATATAAATCAAACAAATCAGCAGGTGTATTGTTCATAAATCCCGAGAGCTTGTAGAAATCCTTAAGCTTTGGAAGCACATTATCAATATTGCTTTCGTCCACATATCCTTCATTCATGATTGATGCCAGGAGTCCGTAGTATGTTGCTCCCGGAGAAGATGTTACAGGGTCCGTACTTGCAATATTAATCTTGCCATAAATATCCTTTATACCTATGTCGGACCACTTCGTATTATTTTCTATATATGACAGGACTGCGGGCATATCGGCAATGTAGTATGTATCACCGGATTTTTCAACTATCCCTTTTGACATAAGCACATCGCATATGCTGTCCCAGCTGTATACTACTATTGGAGTGGACAATACAATCTGAGATTTTAAAACCCTCTGCCTCGGTGCTTCTCCCTGTGCTGCGGGCTTTTTGTAGTATTCATAAAATCTTTCATCGCTGAAAAATACAAAATCATAGCTTTGTTTTTCATTTGTTTCTATTGGGTCCTTAATGAGCTTGTTGTTGCTCCAGTTGTCAACCTTGAGATTTATATTGTATTTATCATGCAGGATTGCCAACACATCGGGGTCTGCAAGAAAATTTTCCTTTCCTCCACCTACCGCCCCGGTAACTGTTATTGCCGTATTTTTAGGCTTTGCCATGGATGATGCCGCAATTCCGATGGCAATAACTACAATAAAAGCAATAACTCCGCCTAATATTTTTTTCATTTATTCAAACCTCCCATGAAATCCTTGTTGTCCACAAGGCCTTCTGATTTAAATATGGCTGTCATAGCAGCCATTTCAGCGTTGCTGTCCAAGACATCCTTGGAAAAAAGACTGTCGTACTTTCTTTCAAATGCATCTGATATCTGATTTAAAAATGTGTAAAATTGATCTGCAAACTTCTTGGCTTCATCTGTCCTGAAAGATCCTGATGCTAAATTTTCATATGTATCTACAATATTCATCAGTCCCGGCAAGTAGTAAGAGGAAAAATCATTGAGCTTAGAATGCAGTGAGTGGTCCTCTTCCAGTGCTCCGAGAATTTTCGAACAGCTTTTGTGAATTGATCTAAGCAGCTCCGTGATACCTTTGTCTATATTCATTTTCATTAATGAGGAAATGTAACGCTCAAGCCTGGAAGAATGCTCCAAAATCGACTCTTTAATTTTCTGGTATTCGTCTGCATCACTGTTCAGATGTATTTTCAGTTTCTTTTCTTTTTCAAAAGATCTAATTGTTAAATAAGCTATTCCGAAACATGCCGCAGCACATGCTGCCGATATTAAAATGTTTCTTCCCGCAAGCCAGACAGTCAGGAATACCAAGGCTGAAACAATACCGAGAAATATTTCTTTCATTATGATTCTCCATTCTAATTATAAGCTCGTATTTCTTTAAAAGCATTGATAAGGTCTGTTCTTCCGTCAAAGGTCCTGCCGTTTGTCAGCCTGCTGATTTCATCCAGCTGCTCAGGGTTTGCATCTCCGAACATAATAGAAAATACAGGTATGTCAAATTCTCTATTTTCAAATCTCCCGTTGGATTCACCATCAGTCATCAGCACGATTGATTTAGTATATGTATCTGAGTCAAAGTCTGACAATATATCACGAGCCAGCTCCACCGGCTTGTATATGTCTGTTCCGCCGTTTACTTCCGTGCTTTTTATTTTTGAAATCAAAGGTTCAGTATCAGTCCCGGATTCCGTAGAATCAACCCAGATAGGTTCTGCTTCAAAAGGAATTACGAATATTTCGTCATGTTGAGCAAACTGTATAAGATCCTTTGATGCTTCATTTGCGTTCAATATTTTTTCCATTGCGGCCAATAACTGCCTGTTCCCAACTCCGTACATGCTTCCCGAATAATCAAGGCAAAAAACTACGGCAGACGGTTTTCTGAACATATCCTGATAAAGTGCCAGTGATTTTTTTATAACATCCCCGGCGGGATATTTAATTGGAGAAATATAAGAGTTTTTATTAATTCCGTAAGATTCCTTGAAAACTTCTTCGTTTTCCACCAATCCACCATAAGAAGTTCTCCTTCCCATGCTCTCAAGCTTTTTCTGGGTATCCTTTGATAAAAGGAAGTCCTGCAGGAGCTTGAAATTTTTCAGCTTATTTTCGTTGTTGTTGTCCACATAGGCAAAGGGACTGTCCGATACAGATACGCCATCCGAGGGATATATGAACATCAGAGGTTCCTTATTGCTTTTTATAAGCCGATTGTTCAGCTCTATGAGCGAAGATTCATAATTCACAAGCGCATCATAATCGCCGGAATTGAATATGTCTATTAAGTACTCGTCATTTCCGGAATTTCTTGCCACGCCCTTAAACAGCTTTTTAAGGCTTTCATGAAGCGCTTCAGAATTGAGGTCTTCTTCCGTCAATACCGGAGGATTGCCGGCAAGACAGTTTAAAAATCCGATGTAAGCTGAAGCTCCGCTGTTTGTTTGTGTAACAGAAGGCATCAAAAACTTTAAATGTCCGGCCTCAACTGCTGATACCAAATCACTTACAACCGTATCTCTGCTGAAGCCAAGACTGTCATACTTGGCCTTTTTCACCGCAAATATTACAGGATTAACGGATATGGATTTGGAATTTTTTAATACAGAGCTTGATATGGAAGCATTCCATATGCTGTTTGATGACCAGACTGCATCATAGCTTCTCTGATTTGCCTGCAGCATGTACGGAATGTTCAGTGAGCCTGTGTATACAAACCTTAAATCTATTTTATTTTTGGAGGCAAATTCCATGAGCAGCGGTTCTAAATCCTCATTTTCACTGCTGGACAGGACAGTGAAGGGTTCATTGTCCGCAGTATTGCCGCCGGAGGTACAGGAGCACAATGAATACAATGAAGCTACTAACAGCAATACTATTAGTATTTTTTTATACAAGACTATCACTCCCAATCTTTATATCTTTTCCTACATTATAGCATACGCAAGAAAATATTCATAATAAAAAATAAGCCTTTTGATATAAGAAATGCAAAAAACACAGGCGTGTTTACCTGTGTTTTCTATATATGCGGTCACTTAAGCTTGCATAGGTGCTTCTTTTGCTGTAAGAAATTGCATGTATCTGTATAAAACATATAATACAATTGCAACAGCTGCTGCTTCCTGGAATTTCACAAGGTATTTCAACCATGATACGGGGTTACCCGATTTGGACAAAAATCCGCTCATAAGCTTCATTGCAATGCCGCTGATTACTAAAGGGAAGGTAAATCCTGAATAGCTTGGATAAAATTTAAGCTTTAAAAGCTTAGGGAGCATTATTATGGCATAAATGTACATGATTATGGACATTGCTGCCAAAAACCACATTATTGACATATTTTTTTCCGCAAAGGAGTTAATGTATCCTGCAAGCAAGAGGCTGGCAGGTGCCGCAAAAATAATTAAGGTAGGTGAAGCCGGTTCTGGCATTTCTTTTACTTTTAATGTTCTGTACAGCACAATAGGCAGCAGAACAATGTATGATCCAAATCCGAACCAGAAAATAATCTGTCCGGCAGTATTCATTTTAAATGCCGGAGCCGTGACACTTGCTACCACAATACCTACATAAACAATAAACCAGGATGGAAATACCTGTTTTATTTTAAAACTTAAAACAAACTTTTTACTGAACCAAAAAATCATCAATATATGAGCAATCAGTCCCACAACCCACATGATGAATGCCACAATCGAAGATACAGGCTTTAAATAAGATGCCAAAAGCATTGCGGCCATTGACAGTGTCGGAAATACGCTTGCTACAACAGGGTTTTGGAGACTCTCCTTCACCCCTGCCGTGTATTTTACCATTTTTACAATCATTAAAATAAAAAGTGCTGCAGAAATAATTCCGAAAATACTTCGATATATCTCTCCGTAGGATTGTACCAAATTTCCTGCTGCAGCTAATCCCAGTATAAGCCCTGATATGGGGACGGGATATTTTTTTAGTATTGCGTTCATTTTTACCTCCAGGTAATAAATTAAGTAATTAATTATAGCATATAATTTAATTTGTATTCATCAATAAAAATTATACCTAATCAAGAATGTATGAAATTAATTCATTGGAAATTCGGCAATAGACAAGTTATAATCAATAGGCAATAAGTATAACTACGGCAATATGGGTTACTGATGAATTCATAAAGTACGGTATGGTTCATGTTGAATAAGTAAAAAAAACCAGGGATACTGGTTTTTATTTTACTTATTTGTCAAGCTAATAAATCATTCACCTGATGTGAGGTCTTGCTGCTCCACTTTCCGCATCTGTCACCGAAAAAACCAATTGCTGAGTTGTTTTCGGATATTTTTACAACTTCACACATGTTGTGGCAGCCTTCACATTCGAAACTTCTTGAAATTATGTTGCTGAGAGCTGAATTAAATCCTCTGAATTTACTTGTTCCTGATTTCTGAACTGCATTTTTTGCTATAATGGCTGCTCCTATGGCGCCCATCATATTGTAATGCTCAGGAACAAATATTTCGCATCTAAGGGAATTTTCAAAGGCTTTTTTCATTCCGATGTTGGCGGCAACTCCTCCCTGGAATAATATTTTAGGAAGTATTGTCTTGCCCTTGGCAATATTGTTTAAATAGTTTCTTACCAGAGCATCACACAGCCCCCTGATTATTTCAGATTGATTGTATCCGAGCTGCTGCTTATGTATCATATCCGATTCCGCAAATACTGCGCATCTTCCGGCAATTCTTACGGATGTACTCGCGTCTAAGGCGTATTCTCCAAATTTTTCTATGGGTATGCCAAGCCTCTCAGCCTGTCTGTCGAGAAAAGAGCCGGTTCCCGCCGCACATACTGTATTCATGGCAAAATCAGAAACAATGCCGTCATTCAATACTATTATTTTGGAGTCTTGCCCGCCTATTTCAATAATTGTTCTGACATCGCGGTAAATTTCCAGAGCCGCAGTGGCATGAGCAGTGATTTCATTTTTCACCGCATCGGCACCGATTATTGAAGATGCGATTGTTCTGCCGCTTCCTGTGGTTCCTGCCGCTGCTATTTCTGATTCCTTATACTTATCCTTAAGCATTCGGAAACCTTCCTGAACAGCCTTTATAGGGTTACCCTTGGTCTTAAGATATATTTTTTCTATAACGTTCATGTTCTTGTCAATAAGCACAATATCAGTGCTGACAGAACCAACATCAACACCCAGATAATACATTTTGCCGCCTCCTTTCGAGCAAATCCAAAAAAGCCTCTATTCTCGTTACATACCCTGCTTCTCCGGTCATATCATCCACCACCAATGACATTACAGGAAAGTTCATTTCCTTTGATATGGTGGGAAGTATTGATTTAGATACGATTTCAGGCATGCATCCCATGGGAAATATCTGAATGGCACCATCAAAGCCTTCTGCACATGCCGTCACTGCTTCACCGATACATTCAACTGCATGCCCGCCTATTTGCATGGGGAGGTACTTTTTGGCGTTTTTTCTTATATGTAAGGAGTTAATTTTAAGAGGACTGAGGGCCGCATTCTTTACCCACCAGCTTGGAGTAAGTCCCCTGCTGGATGATACGCCATAGTCCATCAGTTTATCTTCTATATAAAAATTTGAAAAAGGCTCTATGACTGTGTAGATTTCTCCTATTATTGCAATATGTAACGGATTTTTGTTTATATCTACATTAATATGATTAAACTTTTCTCTGTATATTTTAAGAAAATTAATCATTTCTTTGGGATTGGTGCAGTTCATTACATCTGCCTTGCATTTGTTCAGTAAGTTCTTGCACTCCCCTTTGTTTCTCTCATATCCGGCGTACATGTATGCTGATTGCTCTATTTCATCTATTAAATTCATTACTTTCACAGAACTTGAAAACGCATGTATTTTTTGTATGATATTTTTACTTCCGGCTGATGACAACACCTTTATTCTCCTGTATAATTCTCTCAATCCAATATCCTTTGGATAATCTATTACAATAAAGTTTATATTGTAGCCTAATGATTTCATTAAGTTCATCTGCAGCTCACAGTATTCACCGAACCTGCAAGGTCCGCAGCTTCCTGCAAGAATAATCGTATCTGCTCCCTGTTCGATCGCACGTATATAATTTCCAATCATTAGTTTATAGGGAAGACATATTTCTTCAGGAGAATGAAGAGAGCCTATTTCTAGTACTGCATCGTTATTTTTTTCGGGTATGACGTAGTCTACTCCCATGCCGTCCAGCAGCGCCTTGGCTGCAATGTATATGTTACCCATGTGCGGAAAGGTTACTTTCATTCTTCATCCTCCTTTCCAGCATGTCTGTGAATGCTTCAAGTCTTGTATATATTCCTGCCTCCCCTGTATGCTCGTCAAGCTTTAGCGTTAAAAAAGGAAAGCTGCCTATTTTATCCTTTATAAGCTCAATTATTATTGAATCGGTGCCGCAATTGAAGGATGAAACATAAATAATTCCATCAATTCTCTTTTCCTTTACGGCATTGACGGAAAAGCCGTAATTCTCTCTGGCAAATGTCCAGAATGGTCTCTTGTAAAGGTTGTTGATTTCTAAATTGATTAAAAAGTCATGGGTGAATTCCATGGTTTCTACAGATACACCAAGCTCACTAAGCTTTGAAATCAATTCCATGTTTATGAAGCTGTCGTATATATTATAAGGGTGTCCTACAAGAGCTATTTTTATATCATTAGAATCATCCTTGACACCTGTAGTATGAATCATCTGATTATCGTATGCTTTTTTATAGGACTGTTTTATTTTAAAGCTGTTTGACGTAATTTTCCTGCCGGCTGACTGCGCCCATCTGTACAGGTCTTTTTTGGATGTTGCGTAAATTGGTTCCGTTATTGCCGCAGGCATATCCTCGATGCTGTTTAAAACCATTTCCGGCAGACCACAGAATTTCGGACATATGAATTCGTTCTTTCTGAGTTGCATAATTCGTGGGATTAGTATTAAATCGCATTTGTCCTTTAGAGATGCCGCATGGCCGTGAAAAATTTTAACGGGAAGACATGCTTCGTCTACACAATGCTTAACTCCCAAATCCAAAATGCTTTTGTTGGTTTCTTCGGACGTTATTACTTCAGCGCCCAGCTCGCTGAAAAATGTAATTATAAAGGGATGATATTTATAATACAGCAACCCCTTAGGAATTCCTACCTTCATATTACCTCCAATAAAAAAATATCACAAATTATATTATTTCCCATAATTTGTGATATTATTCCTTTATTTATTTAATTTAAGAGTACTTCTTAGAATATGAGGAACCCTGCTGATATTACCAGTCCGCTGAATAATAATGTTATTACGCAGTAGCCCATAATATCTCTTGCGCTTAACCCTGCAATTGATAATGCGGGCAGTGCCCAGAACGGCTGAATCATATTGGTCCACGCATCTCCCCAGGCAATAGCCATTGCCGTCTTGGCAGGAGCTACGCCCAGTATGTTTCCGGCCGGCATCATAATTGGTGCCTGAACAGCCCATTGTCCTCCACCTGACGGAACAAAGAAGTTTACTATTCCGGCACTCCAGAATGTGAACAGAGGAAATGTCTTTATTGTGGAAATGCTTACAAAGGCATTTGATATTACACCTGCTAATGATACTCCGTCAACGTTACCTCCTGTCATCATGCCCATTATTCCGGCATAGAACGGGAACTGAAGGATTATTCCGGCTGCGCTTGAGGCGGCATCAGTTATGGCATCAATATAGTTTCTCAGGTTTCCGTGAAGAAGTATTCCCACAAACATGAAAATGAAATTAACAAAATCCAGGCTTAGATTTAAGCCTACTTTTGTAAAGTTATATATGATATAAGAAAAACCTAAAGCTAATGTTATAATCCATAAAATCTTACTTCTTTCCATTTTATCCGCAGGAGTAAAATTGGCCGGTTCTACCTGAGCACGTTCTTTTTCTATTAATTTAGCAGGATCCACCTCTACAGTATGCTCTTTGTCCGGCATCATAGCTCTGCAAACAAATGGAAGTCCAAAAATAATTATTCCCGATATGAAAAGGTTCATTGGTGAAAAAATAGTACTGCTTGTAGCTATAGTAAAGCTCTTATCAAATATTTCCGGAGCAACTGCCGCAAGAGCACCTTGATTTGCTACCTGAAGTGGTACGGAACCGGATATTCCTCCGTGCCAAACAATAAATCCTGAATATGCGGTAGCTATTAGAAGTCTGTAATCAATTCCCTTAACTTCCCTGGCAATTTCTTTAGCCAGCAAAGCACCTATAACCAGACCGAAGCCCCAGTTTATCCAGCATGCAACAACTGATATAAAAGCAGTTATCATAATACCTCTTACTGGTGTTTTAGCAGTCTTTGCAATTTTTTTAAGAAGATTCTTAAATACTTTTGCCTGTGCCATAGCGCTGCCTAAAACCAGCACTAAAATCATCTGCATTGTAAATGGAAGAAGGCCGAAGAATCCCTTAGGACCTGCCCAGTGAAGAAGCATTTGAAAGGGTGTCTGACCGGTTAATGCCACTCCCCCGACAAAAGTAATAATTGTAAGTACAATTGCAAAAATAAATGCGTCAGGCAGGTATTTATTCATTATAAATACACAGCTGTTAGTAAATTTTTTAAACATTTTCTCCTCCTATATTTTTATTTTGTTGGTAAGTTAAGAAACGTTAAAAAAATAACAACCATATTTTATAATACTTCCGCAAAAAATACAATAGTTTTATACAAGTATGTTATTTAATTGGTATAATAGCATAAAAGGGTATTTTAATTAAGTATTTTCATTGCACTGTTAAATTAAAAATGCTCTGAGATTATTCGTAAATAATTTCAGAGCATTTATTATGATATATTATTTTTCTTCAGGGTTTACAGCTCCGATAACAGTGGAGGGGTCATCAGAAATCTTATATATAAATAATCCGAGGAATCCGAATATAACCACAACCAATGGCATCATGTAGTTAAATATAGCATATCTCCCATATTCCCATGCAGTAACTCCCAATACACCATAAAGGAAGGCGCCGCATGTGTTCCATGGAATAAGTGATGAGGTAACTGTACCCGAACCTTCAAGAGTACTTGAAAGCTGTTTAGGATGAAGTCCTTTTTCTCTATATGCTTTATTGTACATTCTTCCTGGTATAACTATGGAAATATATTGCTCAGGTATTGTTGCGTTACATCCGATACATGTCAACACTGTCATTAAAATCAATCCACCTGTGGATTTTATACCGCTGAGCAGCTTGTTTACAATTACCTCAAGCTGGCTTGTTTTTTCCATAACTCCGCCAAACATCATCGCTATTATAGTAAGTGAAATTGAATACATCATTCCCATTAAACCACCTGCCGTTAAAAGCTCATCTATGGCAGCCAGACCTGTTTGTGATGTAAATCCATCGTAAGCTGCTGTTAAGATATCTCCGAAATTAGCACCTTGGAATATGACACCTTCCAGCGCCCCGATTACTATTCCTATGGTTATACCCGGAATGGCAGGTATTTTGAAAGCCATAGCCAGTATTACAGCCAAGGGAGGAAGCAGCAATAAAGGTGAAATATTAAAATTAGCTGATAATCCATCTCTTATTGCAGCTATTGCCGTTACATCTGAGCTGGCGCCCGCATATTTGAAGCCCATTATTAAGAAAGAAACCAGAGCTATTGCATATGCTAAAACAGTTGTAGGAAGCATTGCTTTCACATGAGTGAACACATCTGTTCCGGAAACTGCCGGAGCCAAATTCGTTGTATCTGAAAGAGGAGACATTTTATCACCAAAGTATGCACCTGATATAATAGCACCAGCTGCTACTGGCGCCGGTATTCCGAGACCTTTGGATATACCCATCAGGGCAATACCTATTGTTCCGGCCGTACCCCAGCTTGTACCTGTTGCCAAAGAAGTAATTGAACAAATAATAACTGTTGCAACTAAGAAAATGCTTGGTTTTAAAATTGCGAGACCATAATAAATCATGCTTGGAACAACGCCTGACAACAGCCATACACCTATGAGCACACCTATAATAGCTAAAATTATAACTGCCTGCAATGCTTGATAAATACCATCAAACATTGACTTTTCAATTTCATTCCAGGAAAATCCAAGCCTGAATGCAATCAATACTGCAAATAATGTACCGATAAGCATAGGTATATGCGGATTAGCTTCATATACTACAATACCTATTGCCATTACTGCAATTAAAAATCCGAATGAGAGCAATGCCTCCCATAAATAAGGTTTTCTTGCTACCTTTTTTTCCTTCATTTAATACCTCCAAGTATTAATTAATATTTGCATGTTATATTAAAGCAATTTTCATACCAATATGAAAGTATTATTTTCATAAGCCACTAAAATATACATATATCAACGTTTTCACCAATAAAAAAAGCTTGAAATAACATAATTGATTATTTCAAGCTAAATATATGGGCAAGAAATTTCCTTGGTTAGGAAATAAATTTCCCACCCTATTGCCTTATGCCATACTCAACTAATTTATTAAACAGCTGCCTCCTGCTTATGTCCATCAGCCTTGCCGATTCGGATATGTTGCCGTTGCATTTTTCAAGCACGTATTTAATATACTTTATTTCAGCGATTTGGCGTACATCCTTAAGCGATCTGATTTCGGTGTTTTCTTCATAGTTAAAGATTTTCAGATCAGGCAAATCTGCTTTTTTTATTACACCGTCATCGCTTAATACCACAAGTCTCTCTATAATATTTTTCAATTCTCTTATATTTCCCGGATAATCATATACAACGAGTAGTTCCATGAGACCATTTTCTATTTTGTTGACTTTTTTCTTCATCTCTTTTTGAGCCTGTGTCAGGAAAAAATCTATTAATATTGGAATGTCTTCTTTTCTGTCTCTTAATGGCGGCACTTCAACAGTTATTGTATTTATCCTATAAAACAAATCTTCTCTGAATTTTCCGGACTTTATTTCTTCACTAAGCTTTCTGTTTGTGGCGCTGATAAGGCGTATATCCGCAGCTATGCTCTTATTGCTCCCTATTCTTTCAAATGTTCTGCTCTCCAGCACTCTTAAAAGCTTCACTTGTGTATTGAGGGACAACTCACCGATTTCATCAAGAAACAATGTTCCGTCATTGGCCTCTTCAAACCTTCCGATACGTTTTTCTATTGCCCCTGTGAACGCACCCTTTTCATGTCCGAACAATTCCGATTCCAGAACGCCTTCTGAAAATACCTGGCAGTTAACTGCAACAAAATTTTCATGATTTCTTTTGCTCATTTGGTGAATATATTTAGCGACAACTTCCTTTCCGGTTCCGGATTCCCCAAGGATGAGAATATTGGAATTGCTTATGGCAGCTTTCTCGGCAATCTTCAGCATATTTTTAAATTTATCGTTATTTGATTCCAGGAGGTATTCAAAGTTAATCAATTGGTCTCTGATGGACTTGTTGTCTATCTCAAGGCTTTTTATTCTCACTAATTTTTCTATTTCCTTAAGCAGGACCTCAGGATCACTTCCCTTGATGAAATAGCTGAAGGCTCCCTGCTTCATTGCATTTACTGCACTGTCTACTGTTCCGAAACCGGTGACTATTATTACCTCGCAGCCATGCTGCTTTTCTTTTATTGATTTCAGAAGCTCTATTCCGTCCATGCCAACCATTTTCAAATCGGTAATAACAAGGTCAAAATCATCATCTCCAAGCATTGATAAGCATTGCTCTCCTGATGAAGCCACAGAAATATCATATCCCTTATCTTCAAAAATGATTTTGTATACATCTCTGAATTCCTCTTCATCATCTACTACCAGTATTTTAAAATCAATCATCTTTATCGTCCTTTTGTTTAAACTTTAATCTAAATTCCGTACCCTCATTTACGTTACTTTCCACTGCTATTTCACCGTTAATTTTTTGAAGCTCATTATATACTATATATAAGCCAAGGCCTGTTCCCTTCCCTATTTGCTTTGTAGTAAAGAATGGATTAAATATGTGTTCTAAATTGTGGGTTTCTATTCCCGTTCCGTTATCCTTTATATCAATATATACATATTCATCGTCCTCGTAACAATTAATCGTTATACTTCCTCCGTCATCTACGGCATCCGCAGCATTTGAAAGCAAATTTAAAATTATATGAGTCAGTGATTCAATACTTGTGTAAATCTTAATGTCTTCATCACATATCACTTTTAAAGTTATCTTTTTATTTGGTATTTTTTTTTCAAGCAAGGTTATGTCTTTGATGGCATCGTTAAGAGCTATAGTTTTGAGCTCATTTTCTCCGGAACGTGAGAAATCAAGCAGATTCTCGACCATTTTGCCTGCTCGCAATACAGAAGATTCAATATTTGAAATTGATTTTTCAATTAAAGGTTCACTATCGACGAGCTTGCTTTTCAGAACATAGCAATAATTTCTTATTATTCCCAAAGGATTTCTTATTTCGTGTGCAAAGCCTGCCGCCAACTGCCCAATGGCAATCATCTTGTTGTGCTGAAGCATCTGGGTCCTGCTTATTATTTCGTTTGTATTGTCTTCTATTGAAATAAGGAGTCTGTTTTTCTCATATTCAAGATGCGTTATATAGTAGGTGTAATGCTTTCCTTTAAAGGTTATTTCTTTTCCTTCCTTCTCGAAATCAATGTTGATACTGCTGAGCAACGGTAAGCTTTTATAGTCCTTGCCCAAAACATCATATTTATCCTTATTAAGCCATTCTGCAAATGCCTTATTCAAATTTTCTATAATACCGTTTTCATTTATTAGTATCAGAAAGCTTGACAATGCGTCGAATGTAAGCTGTAGATCATTTCTGCTCTCACTTAATTCATTTGTACGTTTAACGACTTTCTTTTTCAGAGCATATGTCCAAACTGATACAGTTGATGCTACTATTGCCATCATTATCAATATAATAATGAGCATAAACATCATTTGAGCCGAAAATTTATCCCTATGAACGGGAGTCGAAAGACCAAACCACTTCTGCTGGATTTTAGGTGCAAAATCATTTTTTTCCAAATCAAGTATGCCTTTGTTAAGAATGCTTACCAGCAACGGATTGGATTTGTTTACACCAAAGCATATATCAAGCTCATATAAAGGCTTTTCGTATATGCTCACCTTATTTTCAATGCTTAGCTCACCCATGAAATATATAAGTATGGGTTCATCTCCGATGACAGCATCTACTTCTTTGTTTAAAAGCAAATTTATAGCTTCAAGATAATCGGATGTATTTACTATTTCAACACCTGGAATGTTGTTAATTATATATTCATTTGCATAATCACCTGCTTCTATGGCAATTTTGTGCCCTGTGAGGTCATTGCCGTGCTTTATGTCTGTATAGCCATTTCTTGTCATAATGATAGCTCTGATTTTATAGATGCCCTTAGTGAATAGCATATGTTTTTTTCTGTCTTCACTTGGATATAATTCAGTCATATCCGATTCTCCCGAGATTACACTTTGAATTGCCTCCTCCCAGACCTTTGGCTCAAATTCGATTTCTGTATTCAGTTCAATGGATATGGCAGAAACATAGTCTAAAACGAATCCTTTGTATGCACCTGTGTATTTGTCCTGAAATGAAAACGGAGGGGCCTTGCTGTCAGATGTATAGTGCAGAGATTGCCTCTTCTCCAGATACTCTCTTTCTTCATATGTAAAGTCTTGAGAATATTTAATGTATTCATAGAGATTCAAGCCGTAAAGGCTGTATGCATATTGGTTAACTGTCAATGCAAGAACAGAAATAAATGTAAAGATCAATATATAAATCCATGTTTTTTTCTCATTAAGCATATATACTCCATTGTAGACTGTTGGTATAGATGTTCATTATATAGGTATTTTTAGTCAAACTGTTTTTATTATACAACAGTCTTTCTAACCTTACAATAAATTATTATTAATGAATGAACAGGATACCATTTACGGTATCCTGTTGCAAGATGCTGCTATTTGTTTAAAACACTTATAATTTATTTCTGGGCCTTTCCGGTCATATGCTCTACATCTATTTTATAGACTTTAGCAGCACCTTTTGCTTTATTAATATATTCTTTTCCCTGTTCAATATAAGCACTTGAATATTTCTTAATAAATTCAAGCAAGGCCTCTGCTTTTTCATTTTCATTTACTTCCGAAGCATTTCCAAATAATACAACACTTCTGTAATTTGTGTCAAATTTATCTGATAAAAGCTCCACATCGCAGGTTATACAAAATGAAACCTTGCTGTTTAGATTGATATTATCAAGTTTTTGCCCGCTGGTAGCACTGTGAAAATAAACACATCCGTTAAAATAAACATAATTAAGCGGGACCCCATATGGGTATCCGTTCTCACATATGGTGGACAGTATACCTGTTTCGGTAGTATTCAATATTTGATTGCACTCTTCTGCTGATATTTGCTTGTCTTTTCTTCTCATTTCTCTGAACATTTCATTTCTCCTTTTTTATTATTCTATAGTATTCTATAGTTACAGCATTTTAGCCATGTAGTATTCATCATAATATTTTCCGTCTTTATAAGTTGCGTTTTCTCTTACACCCTCAATTCGGAATCCTACTTTTTTATATAAATTTATTGCCCTTATATTCTCAGCTATTACAAGTAGTTCAAGACGTCTTACGCCGTTAGTACCGGACCATTTAAACAGATGATTAAACATTTCATAGCCTATGCCTTTTCCGCAATATTCTTCTAAAATGCCAATAACTAAACTTGCAACATGTTTTGTTCTTATGTATTTTTCTCTTACGGCAATCAGGTATCCGGCAATTATATTTTCATCCAGAGCTATGACGCAGAAATTTCCGTCTTTAATTATATTTTCTGTATTGCTTCTTATAATTTCAGATGTGATAATCCGTTCTCCCTTTTCATAAAGCATGTAATCAGTTTCATTGTCGAGTTTGGTAATGAAGTCATAAAACATTTCCGCATCATCAGCGGTGCGTTCCCTTATAGATATATTATTCATACAACTATCCCGCATACTAAAAATCTCCTATTTGGCGAATTTCTTTGATATTGTGGCCACAGCCTCAATTTCCACAAGTTGATTCTCATAGCCCAGTACAGAAACTCCGGACAATGTGCTTGGTACATCATGTTCTCCAAATTCATCGCTTATTACACCCCATACTTTTACCAGATTTACTCTTTCTGATGATGCAACTAAAATTCTTGTATATGCGATATTTTTAAGTTCTGCACCGCATTCTTTCAATGCCTCTTTTAAGTTTTCAATACATAGCCTTGCCTGTCCCTCATAGTCGTTAATTAAAGTAACATTTCCGCATTTGTCAAGCGGGCATGAGCCTGCTAAAAAAATTAATTCCATGTCTGATGGCACCTTACTTGCATAAGCATAACTTACATCAGCTAAATTTCCGGAACGTATAAGTGAAATTTCTTTATTCATATGATTCTCCTCAAATATTGTATTTTATACTTTTACATAATACATACACATTCATAGTCAGTTAATCTATTAGCATCCCCATGGCGAGGGAATCATAAAACTCTTCGTTGGCATAAAAATCTCTTGATAATAGCCCTTCTTCTGTAAAGCCAAGTTTCTTATACAAATTAATGCCACGTATATTGTCGGATCTGGTTCTTAAATTTATTTTCCTGATTATTCCTGAATTTTTACTCCAGCTTATGAGATACCTTATCATCTCTTCACCAATTCCGTTACCCCAGTATTCCCTGAGGACGCTTACACCGAATTCGCCTACATGGGCAGTTCTCTGGCGAGATCCGCCGGAGAAATTTAGGTTGCCTACTATTCTGCCGTTTATTTCTGCAACTACGGCAATGGCATTTTGTTTTTTATTGGTGTTTTCAATATAAACTTCCTCTTCTTCTACACTCATTTCAAATTCACCTGCTCCGAATGTCAAAAAGTCTGATTCCCCTCCGATGATATGAAGATATTCTATAACTGCTCTTGCATCGGATTTGAGTGATTCACGTATCGTTATTTTTTCACCGTTTACAATCATTTCCTTCATATTCAATCCTCCTTAAACATACTCAGCGGTTATTTTAATTGGATTTCTTGTTGAGCATGGAACATTAACAAGGCATTTGCCGCACACATCCGCAATACCTTCTATGTCAGAATGGAAACTATCGTTGTACAGGCACATTTCATAACATTTGAATCTGTCAAAGCCTCTATCTGTCAGTGCATCATTCACACATCTGTCCACGCATTTTCCGCATATGTTACTATGCTTGTACAGACAATTTTCGTTGTTTTTTCTCTCAGTAGGCTCTAATTTCACATCTGTAATGAATGATCCTATTCTTCCGCAGCAGCCTTTGTCCGTGATGAGCATGTTATTTATGCCAAAAGTACCCATGCCTGCAACATATGCAACATGTCTGTGAGACCAATCACTCATTAATTTTTCTTCGTTAAAATTATGAGTTGCCGGTATAATATTTGACTTATGGCCTGCTTTTTCCAGCTCGTTTTTAATATGATTATTCAAATCCCAAATCAGTTGATTTGTTTCTATATATGCCGTCGCCCAAATTTTTGAACATTCTCTCCCCCCTATATTGCTTCGTACTACCGAAACGTCGAAAGGTAAAAAATATGCAACAACTGTCTGCCCATCCGGCATCAAATCTTTTGGAAGAGCGTGGGTTTTACTGACTGCTTCCTTAAGAATATTAAACATCTCATCATTTGCATCCGCATAAAAAATCAATGGCTCATTCCACCTGGTCTGTACATTTTTGATTTCAGGATATTGCTCGACATATCTTTTAATTATGCCTTCGATTTCACTTTTCATTTTCGCCTCCATATGAAGTATTTGATAATTCATTGAGCCTCAATAAGGTTTTCCAGTTTCGGACAGTTGCCGATGCATCTAATTTGTGTAAATTGGCTGCAAACCTTGAATTTCTTATGCTGTTTGAAAATATCAAGTATACCTCTCTTCCACAAATTTCACATTTTTCATTTCGATATTTTCTTGAAAAGGATTATGTGTAAGCAGTGCAACATACAGGCTTTCGGCGTCAGACGATTTTTCCGCACGCACTATTTCTTCCTCAGAAAATGGAAGTCTTGATAATATGTTATTCAGCTCTTCGGAAGTCCTTATGATTACGGGAACTGTCAATTCAAACTCAGACTGCACAATACCCTCAATTAGCTCAATCAGCGATTTTTCATCGGACTCAGACCGAAATAATATATTACCGCTTTGGATATATGTCTGTACCTCGGAAAGTCCGGCATTTTCAAAGTGCATTTTTAAATCCTTCATTTTAATTATATTTTTCCCGCCCACATTAATTCCTCTTAAAAATGCAATATACGTATTCATATCAATCTCTCATCTATTAAATTTATAGGGCATATATTATCATTCAAAATCATATAGGTCAATAAATATGTAAAAGAGGCTGTCATGCGTATACAGCACCGGCAATTTTCTGTCGGTACTGTATATGCATGACAGCCATATATTATTTTTCAGCCGCAGCCTGAACTAATTTAATACATTCCATCACATCGGATTTATTGAAAACTTCTCCGGATGAATGAAGATTTCTTGTAGGTATGGAAATAACTCCGCTTGGAACACCTTCTCTTGACATGTGGATAGGACCTGCATCCGTTCCGCCGAAAGTCAAAACCTCATACTGATACTTTATTCCCTTTTCAATTGCCAGATTTGTGAGCAGTTCCTTCACTTCAGGATGAGTAATCAACGATTTATCCATCAGTTTGATGGCAGCTCCATCACCAAGCTTTACTTCCATCTTTACCCCGTCCTCAGTATCTCCTGTAGCTGTTACATCAACAGCAATTGCCAAATCAGGGTTTATGCTGTATCCTGCTGTCTTTGCTCCTCTGCAGCCAACCTCTTCCTGTACGGAAAACACATAGTATATGTCATTATCTGTTTCAGGGTGGTTTTTAAGAGCTTCTATAAGTATATAGCATCCTATTCTGTCATCAGCTGCTTTGCATATTACACAATCTTCAGTTTCGTAATATTCAGACTTGAATACACACATATCTCCAACCTTAAAGTTGCTTTTAACAAAATCCTTTGATGTGGAAGCAACATCGATGAACAGCTTGTTCATTTCAACCTTTTCTTTAGCACCTATTTCTTCGGAGCACACAACACCCTCCAGACCGTTGTCGAATATCATACGAAGTCCTATTATTTCTCTTGCGTGTATGCCTCCTACATTTGAAAATCTAAGGAAGCCTTTTTCATCAACGTGAGTTATTATAAGACCTATCTGGTCCATATGGGCTGAGAAGAGTATTTTTTTGCCGTTTCCAATTTTTCTTGCTATGACGTTGCCGAGGGCATCAACCTTAATCTCGTCAGCATAATCTTTTATTTCATTTATAATTATTTCACGGATATTTTTTTCTCTTCCTGAGGGAGAAAAGCAATCGGATAAATTTTTCATTAATTGGCTGTTGTAATTCATTTTATTCCCCTTTCTGTTTTTCGGTTATTAAAGCCTTTGCAAGGCTTACAACACTGTTATAATCATTTATGCTGGCAACATTAACCGCTGAATGTATGTATCTGCACGGAATTGACACAGCGACCACAATGGCTCCCTCTTTTGACTTATGGATTGCACCGGCATCATTGCCGCCGGAAGATGATGCCCTGTATTGATATGGTATGTCATACTTTTCGGCTATTTCAGCAACTCTTCTTATTTCTTCAATATTATAAATTGTTGAGCTGTCCATAAGTGATAGTGCAGCACCTTTTCCAAGCTGCGTTACCTTTGAATGGTCCTTTATTTCAGGCATATCAGCACAAATTGTGCCTTCCAAAATCAAAGCATAATCAGGCTCCAGAGCATAGGCTGCCGTTATAGCTCCTCTGCACCCAACCTCTTCCATAACGGTGAAAACACCATAGAAATCAGCATCAAGCTTCATGCTTAAAAGCTCCAGAAGAGCACTGCATCCGGCGCGGTCATCAAGTGCCTTTGCTTTTATCAGGCCGTCTCCGAACTCGACATAATCACTTTTAAATGTTATATAATCACCTATGCTTACAAGTTTTTCAGTTTCAGCTTTAGAATATGTACCTATGTCAATGTAAAGTTTATCAATGGGCAGAGATGTTCCTCTCTCGTCGGCGCTCATCAAATGAACTGCCTTTGAGCCAATTACGCCGGGAATTTTATTTTCTCCCACCAATACTATTTTAGAATTCAGCACCCTTTGGTCGATTCCGCCAACTGCTTGAAACTTTATAAATCCGTCTGAATCAATATGTGATACAATCAGTCCAACTTCATCCATATGAGCGGCAACCATGATTTTTTTGTTTTTTGTCCCATTGTTGTGGGCAATGATATTTCCTAATTTATCAACATAATACTCGCAGCCTATTTCGTTTAACTTACTTTTTATATAGTTTCTTACCTCGTATTCACAGCCTGATACGCCGGAAAGGTCGGTTAATTCTTTTAAAAACATAATATTTCCTCCAAGTCGGAATTATCAAGCTCATTTATAAATCGAGCTATTGCTTTTCCAGCAGTTTCAATATCCCTTAAATCGACTGTTTCAACCGATGTGTGCATGTATCTGAGTGGAACGGATATCAATATGCACGGTATTCCCTCTCTGCTAACCTGAATAGAATCGGTATCTGTACCGGAGCCTCCCGGCAAAGCTTCATATTGGAGAGGATAATTATATTCCTTGCATACGTCGATGAATTTTTTTATAAGCTTGGGATTAAACCTGCCTCCAAATGCTATTATGGGTCCCTTGCCCAATTCACAGGTTTCGGGAGGCATTCCCGGAGCTTTCCCGAAATCAACATCTAACACTATGCCTATATCCGGATTAACTTTATAGCTGGATGTTGTCGCACCTCTCAGACCAGTTTCTTCCTGAACTGTCGCTGCGTAGTATATGCTGCTTTTATGAGAAATCTTTTTTAATTCCTTTGCAGTTTCAAGCATTATTGCAACGCATGCTTTATCATCAAAGGACTTGGCTGAGATAACGCTGCCCTGAAGTGAAACAGGCTCTCTTTTTATTGTTGCAGCATCACCTATTCTCACCAATTTTTCAAGCTTTTCTCTTGAATATCCCGTGTCTATGTACAAATCCTTTAATTCCAGTGATTTTTTTCTTTCTTCCTCATTTGTAACATGAGGTGGTTTAATTCCTATAACTCCGAAAATATTTTCTCTTCCGTACACAGTTACATCCTGTGCCACCAGCGATGCAGGATTAATGCCTCCAATAGATGTGAAGCCAAGGAATCCTTCATCGGTTATTTTAGTAACCATCAGGCCTATTTCATCAATATGAGCTGCCAGCATTATCTTTTTGTCGTTAGATCCGTCCTGCCTGAATATATAGCTTCCTAATTTGTCGTTTTCCACCGAATCTGTGTATGGAGCGAAATGTTTTTTTAAAATGTCTCCGTTAACATGTTCGAAGCCCGAAACAAATTGATTTGAGCAGACTTCAAACAAAAATTCTTTTAGCATACTGCCTCCTTATTTTATGGTACCTTAGTACGCATTTAAAAGGCAATCAGCCAAGCGATTTTTAACCAATCGCTTAACCAATTGCCTTCAATTGCTTAACAATCACTATTTAAATAATTCTCCAAGAGCGTCACCAAGTGACTCACCGATGGTGAAATTTGCTTCCTCTTTCTGATACGCTTCTTCTTCAGTTACAAAATCATCACCCTTATCTTCAAGTATGAATGTAAGGTTTAAGTTTTTGCCTTTCATATCTACTCCAAGAACCTTAGCATCCTTTACCTCACCAACTTTTACAACCTGAGCAGGTGTTCTTAATTTTTCAGAGGATACTTTAGCAATAGGAATAAAGCAGTCAATATTTCCATTTACGCTTACATGAACACCGTCAAGCAAAATACGAGTTATTTCAACAGGAATTATATCATCCTTGTTCAAGTTCTTTGCATATTGGTCGAAAGGATGTTCAACAAGTTGTTTTAAGCCTAAGCTTACCTTTCTGTCTTTTCTTGTAATGTTTAATATTTTTGCTGTTACTTCCTGTCCTTCTTTAACAACATCTGTTACCTTTTCTGTTCTTGCCCAGTCAAGATCTTTAATGTGAAGCAGGCACTCAATTCCGTCTATTTCAACAAATGCTCCGAAATCTGCTATTCTTGTTATCTTTCCTGTAACAACATCTCCCTTTTGATGTTTGTCAAGGAATATTGACCAAGGACTCTTAACAGTTGCTTTGTAGCTCAATGACAGTTTTTTGTTTTCTTTATCGATGCTCTTCACTTTTACGCTGATTTTATCGCCTGTCTTCAGAACTTCTGAAGGATGCTTTATTCTTGTCCATGCAATCTCATTAATGTGAAGAAGTCCGTCAATTCCATTGATTTCAACAAAGGCACCGTAATCCTGAATGTTTTTAACAGTTCCTTCGTAAATTTCACCTTCATTGATGCTTGCCCAAACTTCATTGTCTTTTGCTTCTTTTTCTAATTTTTCTATTTCTCTTGATGTAAGTATAAGCTGTTTTCTTCCTTTGTTATTCTTTGTTTCCAAAACCTGAACCTTTATGGTTTTGCCCACATATTCTGAAGGATCTGCATTTCTTCTTACAGAAATCTGGTTTCTTGGTATGAATCCTTTAATTCCTTTAACTTTTCCGTAAATTCCATACTGTGAAGCTTCAATAATATTTGTTTCGATTGCTGTTCCGTCAGCTTTCATTTTTTCAAGCTCTTCCCAGATTTTGTTCTCTTCCAAAGGCTTCCTTGTTAAAACTACATTTCCGTCCTGGTCCGCAATTTTAAGAACCTGAGCTTCAATTTCGTCTCCCTCTTTAACTTCTTTTGTCAAGTCCTGAACATCGGATAAAGAATATTCGTCTCTTGTAATTATTCCGTCAGATTTATAATTGATGTTTACAGAAATAGCATCAGGGCTTACATATATAACTGTTCCTTTTACCCTTTCGCCAGTTCTGATGTATGATACTCCACCGTAATTTTCAAACAAATCACGCATTGTTCCATTCTCAGCCTGATTGTCTTCGTTCTTTTCAACCTGTTCATTCATGTTGTTATTTAGGTTTTCCAACATATTAATAACCTCCTCAATTATCCAGTCAGGTGCAGATGCTCCTGCGGACACTCCCACAATAGTATTTTTATCAATATAGTTATAAGGTATTTCCTTATAATTTTCAATTAAGAATGTATTAGGACAGACTTTGCTGCTCAATTCATACAACTTCTTGGTATTAGAGCTGTTTTTTCCGCCTATTATAAGCATTACATCGCTTCTTGAAGCAAGCTCAACGCATGCTTCCTGTCTTTTTCTTGTTGCGTCGCAAATTGTATTATATATTTCAATGTTTTGAATATTGTTTGCATTGATTTCATTTTCAACTTTACGAAAGGTATCTGTGTTAAATGTGGTCTGGGAAACCATGCAGTATTTTTTATGAGAATCCAATTTCAATTCAAGCAATTCCTCAGGATTCTCTATAACCGCTGCGTCATTTCCGCACCATCCTAAAATACCAAGCACCTCAGGATGGTTCTTGTCACCCGTAATAATTATATCATAACCTTTATTTTTGTATTCTTCAACTATTTTATGTATTTTTTTTACTTTTACACATGTTGCGTCAATAACTTCTATATTATTTTCTCTAAGTCTTTCCAAAACATGCTTGCCTACACCGTGAGCACGTATGAGCAGTTGCGCATCATTATTTTCGGGAATATCTTCTACTACAACCATACCCTTTTTTTCAAGCCTGTCTACGACGTCTTTGTTATGAATTATTTCACCATAGCTGTAAAGTCTGTTTTCTTCATTTAAAGTTTTATCGGCTTTTTCAACTGCTGCCTTGACCCCGGAACAAAAACCGTTGAATTTTGAAATTTCTATTTTCATAGCGTTACCTATCTTTTAAATTGTAGATATCTGTTAGTATCTGTTTTCCTATTTCATTGTATATTTCAGTGTTTATCTTACCCTGCACATTTTCAAAATAATCCTTTTGCTCACCGAAAATAATTTTAATCTTTCCTCTGAATTTATATTTCCCCTGTATGTAGAAAGGAAGAATATTTACCTTTGCCTTATTTGCAATCAGGGCAATACCGGGCTTTGCATTGCTTTCATCATATTGCTTAACCCTTGTTCCTTCGGGAAATATCCCAAGTATTTCATCATTGCTCAAAACAGCCAATGAGCTTTTAATCGCCGACATGGATACACCCTGTCTGTCAACCGGGAAAGCTCCCAGTTTTCTAAATACATACCCCAAAATTTTTTTATCAAACAATTCTTTTTTACCCATGAAATGAACCTGTCTCTTTGAAGAGATTGCAAGGATAACGGGATCAATCATAGATATGTGGTTTCCACATGCAATTAAACCGCCTTCAGTCTTGTTGAGATTTTCAGCATTCTTTACTTCTATGTCAAAAACAATAAAAACAAGAAATTTAAAAAATCCTACCACTATTTTATAAAACATTGCTTCCTCCAATAATACGTGAAATGGCTTCAACTGTTTCAACTATATCCATATCTGTAGTATCTATCAAAATTGCATCTTCTGCCATTCTTAAGGGGGAATTTTCTCTTGTGGTGTCGTTTATGTCACGTTGCTTAAGATCAGCAAGTACGTTACTAAAATCAGCAGTCTTTCCGCTTGCCTCAATCTGCCTGTATCTTCTTTCAGCTCTTGTTTGTTCTGATGCGGTTATGAAAAATTTAAAATCAGCATCAGGAAAAACCTTTGTTCCGATATCCCGCCCGTCTAAAACCACATCTTTGTTTTCAGCTATTTTTCTCTGAAGTTCAACCATCCTGGTTCTTACATTTTTCAGTGCGGAAATTTTAGAAGCGCCTATGGATATGTCTTCGGCTCTTATTGAGCTCTCCACATTTACATTATCAAGATATATGCAGCTGTTCGAATAATCCACCGAAGTAGTTTTAAGCATTTTATCAATTTCACCTTCATTTTCCGCACAAACTTCTATGCGGCACATTCGTGCTTTCAATGCAAGTGCGCGATACATTGCACCTGTATCTATATACTCAAAATTTAATTTTTTGCTTAACAACTTTGCAACAGTGCTTTTGCCCGCTCCGGATGGACCATCTATTGCAATTATCATATTGTTTTCCTTTCAGTTAATTTTAATAAATACTAAGATATTATATTACAAAATTGAAAATATAACAACATAATTTTATACCCCATATTAAAAAAGGCGGCAAGTAACTAACCTGCAGCCCATAATATTTTGATTCGCTATTCGTTCTGATATATGCTGTGATTATCCCACAGCTGCTCCAGACGATTATAATATTCAACAATATCATCCTTTTCTCTAAGGCTGATGTTTGTAATAAGGTTATTTATCATGCACAGCGGTACAACCAAAGAATCTATAAACGACACAATATTGCTCTTTGCAAGCAGTGACACATCTGCCAGAGAATGTATGGGAGATGCCTCGGTATCAGTAACAGCCACTATTTTGGCATTTCTTCCCTTTATAAACTTCGTGGCATCGATTGTAATTTTAGAATATCTCGGATAGCTTATTACAATTAATACATCTGTTTCTTTCACTTTAATTATTTCTTCATAAAGCGAATTTACGCCGCTGTTATTTAAAACCTTCACGTTGTCAAGGATAACATCAAGATAAAATCCAAGGTAATTTGATAATGTGGAAGATGTTCTGAGTCCGAGAATGTATACCTTGCTTGCATTGAGAATAATCTCCGTAGCCTCATCCAGAGCTTTTGTATCTATGGATTCATACAAGCTCCGCATGTTGTTCATTTCATTCTTTATTATCTTTTTATGTAGCTTGTCCGCATCATTTATAATATCATCATCCAGTCCTATTCTTTGAACCGTGGTCAGCTTGTTTTTTATCAATACCTGCAAAGCTTTTTGAAGTTCCGGAAATCCGGAATACCCTATTGAACTGGCGAAGCGTACAACCGTTGATTCACTTACATCAACGGTCTCGCCTATTTTAGCAGCTGTCATAAACGCTGCTTTGTCATAATGATCAATAATAAATTGAGCTATTTGTTTTTGTCCCTTGCTGAATTTATAATAATTATTTTGTATAACACTTATCAGATCACTGTTATTTGCCATAATCAACCTCGAATTAGTTTAATACCTTCTTCGAAAGCGCTCATATTTTTATCAACTGTTACAGGCGGAACTCTGTTAGCGATGGAACGCATCATTACATCCTTGCTGATTACATCCTCACCGATGAGCGCGTACAATGCGCCTACAGAAACTATGTTCCCAACCATCGGTGTTCCTATTTTATTCTGAGCAGTATCCAATATGGGAAGCTTATATACCTTATAAGGAACATCCATATTGACATTAACACCTTCGTCAACTACCAGTATACCATTTTTACTCAATGATGCAATATATTTGTCATATGAATTCTGTGTAAGTGCCAATAAAATATCACAGTCCGTAACCTTCGGGAACTTTATTTCATCCCTGCTGATTATTACCTCGGATTTACTTGCGCCGCCTCTTGCTTCGGGGCCATATGACTGTGTCTGGATTGCATTTATTCCTTCCTCAATAGCAGCATCGGCAAAGATAATTGCAGCTAGTATTACGCCCTGACCGCCGGAACCACTGAGTCTTAATTCTATTTTTCGAAACATTTCAATCTCTCCCCTATTTTTGAAATTTATCAATTATAACCTGGTATCCTTCGGTATACTCTGTCTTTGGATTATTGTAAAACTCACCTATAAGTATTTTATTCTCACCTTTTTCAGGAGTCTTTTCAACAACCTTAATATCAACACAGTTATCTTTCAGGAATTGATGCATTTTAACAGCGTTTCCTCTCTTGTTCTTTCTTCCGTAGTATGTCGGACAGAGGCTCAATCCTTCTATAAACGAAAAGCCTTTATTTTCCAACCCCTTTTCTACAAGCTTCTGCATAAGAGGTGCGTGATAAGCAGTTCCTCTTCCTACAAATGTTGCTCCAGCACCCTGAGCTAGGTTGCACAAATCGAAAGGTTTTTCAATGTTTCCGAAAGGAGCCGTGGTTGCAAAATCTCCAAAAGGCGTTGTAGGAGAATATTGACCTCCGGTCATTCCGTATATGTTATTGTTAAATACGATTGTTGTTATGTCGATGTTTCTTCTTGCAGCATGTATGAGGTGATTTCCTCCTATTGCGGAGCTGTCACCGTCACCCATTATAACTATTACATGAAGTTTTGGATTTGCAAGCTTAATACCTGTTGCAAACGCCAGCGCACGCCCATGGGTTGTGTGAAGTGTGTTAAAGTCCAGATATCCCGGCGCCCTAGAGGAACAGCCTATACCAGAAACAACCACCACATCATCCTTATTATATCCAACTTTATCTATTGCCCTGACAACTGTATTCATCAGGGTTCCGTGTCCGCAGCCGGGACACCATATGTGAGGTAATTTGTTGACTCTGAAATATTTTTGTGTCAATTCACTGCAATTCATTATAATATACCTCCTGTCACCGCTTTTGTAATTTCATCAGGGGTAATTAATTCACCTGTGATTTTATTTATTTTTTTAACAGGGCACTTTTTCCCTGCAACTCTGTCAACCTCCAAGAAATACTGGCCCAAGTTCATTTCGGCAACATATATTTCCTTAGCCTTTTCAGCAATATCGTTGATTTGTTTTTCAAGGAAAGGCCATATTGTAATCGGTCTGAACATACCCACCTTAATATCATTTCGGCGCATATCGTCAATGGCACTTTTAGCAGCTCTTGAAACTCCTCCAAATGCAACTATTACAATTTCAGCGTCTTCCATGCAATATTCTTCGTAATATGTAAAATCATCTATGTTATTTTCTATTTTATCAACTATTCTTTGAACAAGTTTTCCTGAAATTTCGGTATTGTTTGTAGGAAATCCCGTTTCATCATGAGTAAGTCCGGTTACATGATATCTATATCCATCTCCGAAAGATGCCATAGGAGGAATCATATCTTCATCAGGCTTGTACGCTGAATATTTCTCAGGCTCGCATGACGGTTTTTTTCTGTTTATAACTTCAATTTCCGAAGGTTCCATAAACTTTAATTTTTCTCTCATATGCCCTACTGTTTCGTCCATGAGAAGCACAACAGGAGTTCTGTATTTCTCAGCTATGTTGAAGGCCTTGATTGTATATTCGTACACTTCCTGAACGGAATTCGGTGTGAGAGATACTGACGGATGGTCACCATGTGTTCCCCATTTTGCCTGCATTATATCACCCTGTGCCGGAGATGTAGGCATACCTGTACTTGGACCGCCTCTTTGAACATTGACAATTACACAAGGAATTTCTGCAATAGCAGCATATCCTAAATTTTCCTGCATTAGTGAAAAGCCCGGTCCGCTTGTTGCAGTCATTGATTTCAATCCAGCCAGCGAGCCTCCGATTATTGCCGCCATACTTGCCAGCTCATCTTCCATTTGTATGAACTTTCCACCGATTTGCGGCAGTTTCTGAGCAGATATTTCTGCAATTTCCGTGGACGGAGTTATTGGATATCCTGCGTAGAATTTCATGCCCGCTGCCAAAGCTCCCTCAACACAGGCCTCATTTCCTTGAACTAACTTATATCCGTTATTATTACTCATCTTTTTTTCCTCCTGCAATATAAATAGCATTGTCTGGGCATCTGAGCTCACACTGACCGCAGAATATACATTTTTCAGGATAAGCAATTACACATTTTTCATTTTCAATTACCAGAACCTGCTTAGGGCAAAAACCTACGCAAACACCACAGCCCTTACACCAGTCCTTGTTTTGTAAAAGACTTTTATTGTCAGCCATTTATAACATCCTCCTTGTTACTCACCTTAAGTATATAATATCACAAATAATAAGTTTTGCAAGAAATAATTCAATATTTATGCAATTTGCAATTTTTAATTCACATAATGCAAATTTAAAGATGAAAACGTATGGCCTACATGATGATTATAGCCGTAACAACAGCTGATTTCATTGATTTTCGCTTTCGACAAAGTTTGCATAAATCAAAAAAATGATTGAGATTATCGCATCTCATCAATTCATAAAATATCACTGTAAGTGAATATTAAGTAAAAAAATGCATGAAGGCGATTACGCTTTTCATGCATTTTTTTCTATTATGAACAGCTCCGGAGGAGTGTTGTTTTTGTTTATTAGATTTATGTGGAGCACATTGTACACCGAGTTATCCAGTGAATTCAAAAACTCACATATATTTTTTATCTCATATCCGGTATCATGTGTAATGTATGTAGTAATGAAAATTCTCCCGTCGTCTTTTAAATGCGGCAGCAAATTCATTATAGCTTTTACAGTTGTATCACCCTTGGTCGTAACCGTTTTATCGGAAAAAGGAAGATATCCTAAATTGAAAATGGCCGCATCGATTTTATCAGATAAATGATTGCCTATGTATTCATGAGAATCCTTAATAAGCTCGTAGTTTATAAAATTCAGGTTGCTTTTCAGCAATATTTCAGTTCTCTCAATAGCCTGAGCCTGTATATCAAATGCTTTGACACATCCTTTTTCACCGGCCAACCTGCATAGAAACAGGGTATCAAAACCGTTTCCGCATGTTGCGTCAACGAAAGAGTGTGCATCACTATCAGAATAACTTTGTTTAATGAGCATATGTACAAAATCTACAAGCTTTCCATACTTTATATTTTCCATTTTATGCCTCCTGATTTTTTTTGAGGAATTGTACCTCACTTTTGCTTAAATGCGTCCAGGTTCCCGGCTTTAAATTTTCCAAGCCTATTTCTCCGAATGAAACTCTTTTAAGCTTTGCAACGTTGTGTCCCACCGCATCAAACATCTTTCTCACCTGTCTGTTCTTACCTTCATAAATGCTTACTTCCACCACCGATTTATTTTCATGGCGCTTAATGAGCTTTACTTTTGCGGGAGCTGTTTTGTAATTGTCTATGGCAACGCCTTTGCTGAGCTTAAGTATCGAAGCATCGCTTATACGCCCCTCCACCTCTGCCACGTATGTTTTGTAAATATTATACTTGGGGTGCATGAGCTTATTTGCCAGATCGCCGTCATTTGTCAAAAGCAGCAGGCCTGAGGTGTTGTAATCCAGTCTGCCTACAGGATAAATTCTTTCCTTTATATCAATCAGATCCAGAACTGTTTTTCTGTTAAACTGGTCACTGACGGTGGTCACGTATCCTTCAGGCTTATATAGCTTCAAATATATAAATTCTGTGGATTCAGAAATTTTTTTCCCATCAACAGTCACAATATCATTATTGGGATTAATCTTTGCACCAAGTTCTGTGACCTTTACATGATTAACCTCTACCTTTCCCTCAAGAATCAGCTCTTCTGCCTTTCGGCGAGAAGTGACACCGCACCTTGCAATATATTTCTGAAGTCTTTCTAATTCCATAAACTCCGCCTTTTTTATGATTTATAGTAATTATATCACTATACTTGCCAGTACACAATAATTTAAGGTAAAATATTGCTCATTACATCTTTTAGCTTAACCTTCTCGTCTTCTTTTAATTGCAGTAATGGCTTTCTGACATAGCCTCCGTTGAAACCCAACATCGTACATGCATATTTCAGACCTGCAATGCCAAAGGTACCTGTTACCGCACTGTTCACAGTGAATACTCTCTCATATAATTCTCTGGAATTTTCAACATCTCCATTATCGAATTTCTTTTGAATATCAATGCATTCCTGAGGGCAACAATTAGCTAAAGCCATAACGGAAGCCTCAATCCCTAAAGTAAGCGCAGGGAACCATGCGGATGCGGTACCCACCATGAGATTAAATTCTTCACAGCCTATTGCTTTTTTAAAGTCCACTAATTGAGGTATACTTCCTGAGCTGTCCTTCATACCGATTATGTTCGGGTGCCTTGCAAGTACCCCCACAGCCTTGGGAGAAATATTTATATGAGTGAATTTAGTTACGTTATAAATCAATATAGGTATCTTTGAATTATCAGCAACTTCAGTGTAATAATTAATCAGTGCTTCATCATTCATTTTGCCGCCATAATAGAACGGTGTAACAATTAAAGCGCAATCTGCACCTAAATCAGCGGCTTTATTTGTTAATCTTATTGTTTCCATAGTGGATTCCATTCCTGTACCCACTATTATCAATCTGCCTTCTTTCCTGTGTTTAACAGTAAGTTCAATGAGCTTTAACTTTTCTACCTCATTTAAGTATACAGTTTCGCTGTTTGAGCCAAGAACTAAATATCCTGTCAAATCATATTCATTCCATTTTTCCACATTTGCAACATGCTTCTCATAATCCACCTCGTCATTTTCCTTGAAAGGTGTAATCATTGGTGGTATAACTCCTTTGATTTTAAAAAATGCCATTAAAATTCCTCCCTCTTATTTCGGTTTTATTATGCATTTAATATTAGTGCGCCTTATTGATATAATACTTTCTATATTTATATCATTCAAGGTTTTTCTTCATTTATTAAGATATTTACTGGAAGGAAAAATAAAAGCAGACAATGTTCAATTGTCTGCCTGTAAATTAAGTCCACCTGTATGTATCAATTCATCGCCCATGTATATGTTGTAGACGCCGCATACAGATTTATTATCTTTGTCTGTAATGTGAGGAGCGGTCATTTTGACTTCAAATTTAACTTTTTCTTTTTCCTCATCGGTCATGAGATAGCTGAAGCTGTCGGATACAAATACCGGTTTTCCATCGGATGTCTTGCCTGCAAATTGTCCGGCTTCAACAATGCTGTAGCTTTTATAATTTTCAAAAGCCCAGTCAAATATTTTGTAGCTGTCCTGAAACCAGTTATTGTCATTTAAAACAACAACTATGATTTCAGTCCCGTCTTTTTCTGCAGAGGCTACAAGGCATCTGCCGGCCGCCTTTGTATAGCCTATCTTTATTCCGTTCCCGTATTCATACTGGTAAACAACCTTATTTTTATTGTAAAATATTGTGTTCATACTTTCGGCAATATATTTTTCTGCTGAGGAAATTTCTTTAAACATTTCATTTTTCATTGCATGACGGCTTATAAGAGCTAAATCATAAGCTGTTGAGTAGTGATTTTCATCACTTAGGCCATGAGGATTCATAAAATTAGAGTCATATGCTCCAAGTTCTGCCGCCTTTTCATTCATCATAAATACAAATCCTTCATCGCTGTTTCTGCCCGCATATGCGGCGAGTGTTTCTGCAGCATCGTTTCCTGACCTGAGCATTGTGCCGTACAGCAAATCCTTAATTGACACTCTTTGCTTGGCTTTTAAATATATGCTTGAGCCTTCTACTCCCACGCATGAATCGGGAACCTCTATTTTTCTTTCGAAATCATCTATGTTTTCTATGGCTAAAATTGTAGTCAGTATTTTTGTTGTGCTTGCTATTGGCAGCTTTTCTTTTGGATTCCTTGAACCGATTATTCTGCCGGAATCAGAATCAACAACAATATAAGACTGTGCCGGCACATCCGGAATGGAAGCTGCCTTTGCAACATCAAGGAATGAACAAAAGCACAGCAATGCCGCACAAAGAAAAATTATTTTAGAGTATTTAATAATCACAGTCCCTTTTCTCCCTTACGTCCTTTATGAATGACATTATGTTCAGAATAGATGATGTTATATCGCTTGCAACGGTTTCGTTGTTAATGTTGATTGACCTTACGTCTCTGTTTCTGTCTTCATAAATGAGCACTTGAGGATTAAGCTGAAGATTTACATATGCCGCTCCGGCGAAAGGCTTCAAGTCAACTGTTCTGAATTTTTTGTCTATGTCGCTGCCTCCTATTACAAAGTTCATGTTCAATTTTGATATGGCGAGATAGTTGGTGCTGTCATAGGAAATTTTGCTGCTGATGAGCTTTTCGTTTTCGGTTAAGCTATTGATATTATCCAAGGTTGTCTTAATGATGCTTTCTATGTCTCTGCTCATAATATCCCCTTTCTTAAGTTTTTACATAGTATGCCCTGAAAAAGGATAAATATAACACTATTTATTTATGAGAGGCCGCTTAATTATATTGTTTACAACCATGAATTCAACCGCAAATGAGGAATAGCTCCCGATACATTCGGGATATAAGGATATGTTTTTGACCATGAAAAAACGTGCAATCTTTTTCAGATGCCTCAGGTAAGGATAGTATCTTTTGCTTCTCAGGTTCACGTAGCTGTTGTATCTGTCCGGTGTTGTCCTCAGAATTTCGGCATAAAAAAATTTTCTGTAGAAATCATGCTCATTTCTAAACACCTTAAAAACGATGCTGATTGTTGCAAAAGATGCTGACAAATTAATTTTACATATAATTCGTGCATTGAAATATATGAATGTTGTCCCCCCGACGATAAATAATATAATCAATACTCCCATTTGCTATATTGCTTTTTGTTCCTCCTCAATCTTTACATTCAAGGCAGGAAGGTCATTTATTGAGTTTAATCCAAAATGCCTTAAAAATTCATCTGTTGTAGCATAAAGTGTAGGTCTTCCGGGTTTATCCAGCTTTCCTACCTCCTTGATAAGCTGCTTATCTAAGAGACCTTTAACCACATTAGAGCATTTTACTCCTCGTATCATCTCTATTTCAACCCTTGTAACAGGCTGCTTGTACGCTATAATTGACAGTGTCTCCATTGCGGCTGTAGACAGACTTTTATTTATTGTGGTCTGCAAGAGACTTTGAATAAATTCATAATTCTCTTTTTTAGTTGTAATTTGATAGGAGCTGCCAAACTTTTGGATAATCAGCCCTCTTTCTTTGTCTTCATCAAATTTTTCAGCCATCTCATCCAGCACTGCAGTCAGATTATGAGCAGGCATATTTAAAATTCTGGAAATTTCACTTATATTCAAAGGCTCACCCCAGGCAAACAGCATGCTTTCCAATACACTTTTCAAATTCATTATTAACTCCTACGCAGCAATTATTATTATATCGCTGTATATATCTGTCTGATAGATTCTCATGCCCTGCTTGTTAGAGAGCTCCAATACAGCTAAAAATGTTGTTATTACATATTCTTTAGTAATCTTGTCTTTCTCTCTGAATGTTTCAAACAGTGATACACGGCCCCTTGACTTCAGTTTCTTAACAAGCTCATCAACACAGTCCTTGACGCTGTAATTCTCTCTGTACACCTTAAGTTTTTCTTCATTGACAATCTTTAAATTTTGATTTTTAATAAGCGACATAAAGACGTTATACAATTCATATATATTTATTTCATTCAATGAAAGCTGCTCGGTCTTAACATCTGAGTCAAGGGCCATTTCTTCCTTTGGCTTGGAATAATAGTAGCAACATTCATCTTCGTATTTTTTTAACTGTTCGGATACTTCCTTAAATATTTTGTATTCCAAAAGCTTATTGACCAGCTCATGCCTTGGGTCCTCTTCCTTCTCCTTAAGGGGCAGCAGCATTTGAGATTTAATTTCAATCAGTGTTGAAGCCATCAAAATAAATTCGCTTGCCACATTCATGTTGAATTGAATCATCTGGTCCAGATACTCCATATACTGATCTGTTATTTCAGCAATTGGAATATCGTATATGTCAATTTCTTTTTTTTCAATCAGATGATACAATAAGTCAAAAGGCCCCTGGAAAATTTCTAAACTTATGGAATACATTTTTATCCTCTTATTTTATTATACTTTCTACTATGTTACTAAAATAAAACTTGAAAAGTCCTTCTTTTTCAATGTTATTTTCAGGAAAAAGCTGAAATTCTCCAAGAACTTCACCGTTTTTTGACATGATTGCTTTTCCTATTGAAACATCTGCATTTAAAGGAGCTTTTAAATTTTTGTCTATTATATATTCTAAATTAAAATCCTCCGCCTTGCAATTACTTTCTGTAAAATATGCAATATTTTCTTTACTTATCACATTGAAGGTATCATTTTTGCCGCAATATACGGGAGCCTCCGTAATAACATCACCTTTTTTATGGAATACAAGGTTTTTATAATTTGCAAAGCCTTCATTTAACAGCTTAGTAACCTCATTAAATCTTATCTTTGTATTATCGCATCCCAACACAACAGCTATCAGCATTGTGTCGTTTCTTTTTGCTGCAGCTGAAAGGCAATATTTTGCTTCTGTTGTGTAGCCTGTTTTTCCTCCTATCAGCCCATCGTAATTGTTTATCAGCCTATTGGTGTTTACCAGCACCTGTTCGGAGTCTTTTTCCTTACCTACATATACTGAATCCATCCATGTAAGCATATATTGATTTACATAATTATATTTCAGTAACTCTTGTGTCATTATCCCTATATCGTGTGCTGTTGTCAAATGTTCGGGTTCAGGAAGTCCCGTAACATTTACAAAGTTTGTATCATTCATCCCCAGTTCCTTTGCTCTGTCATTCATCGCTTTTACACAACCTTCATGAGATCCATACATGAATTCAGCCATTGCAACTGAAGCGTCGTTTGCTGAACGCATAGAAATTGCTTTGAGCATATTTTCTACTGTTTGTGTTTCATTAGCTTCAAGATATATCTGGCTTCCTCCCATGCTTGCTGCATGTTCTGATACAGTCAGCTCATTGTCAAGAGCTATTTCACCGTTAGCCATCTTTTCTGAAATCAACAAAAGCAGCATAATTTTTGTTATGCTTGCAGGCTGCATTTTGTCGTTTGCATTTTTTTCAAAAAGAATTTGGCCATCTTCACCATTTATCAATATTGCTGCCCGTGACTGCAGACTTTCGGCCTCTATTCCAAAAACCGGAATAAACATTGAATTTACAACTAACATCACTAAAAAAAATATGGCTATATTTTTCTTCATAAAAAGCTACCTCCTTTTTATAAATTATAATAACCATATTTTATTGATATATACAGTAGTTTTGGTAATAGAATTGTCATGCATTTCGTGAGAGGTTTTTATCAAATGCTTAGCAACTGTCGTGATGCGAATACAATTGTCTTACGTTCCAGGGATGGTTTTCCCGTGAAATGTCGAAAAAATTAATAATTAGTCTATTTCCAAGAAAATTATACAGTTATATTTCCCAGTACGCTTTTTCCGGCTATATCATTTTCTATTTTGAACATGTCAAGTATTGTCTTGCCTATGGAAGCATAGGTGTCAAGCACTCCCAGGTTATTGTTGCCTTTGATGTTTTTTCCGTACAATATCAATGGTATGTATTCTCTTGAATGGTCGGTGCTTTCCGTAGTAGGGTCACAGCCGTGATCCGCAGTTATTATGAGAACATCCCCATCCTTTAAATTTGTAATTATTTCAGGAAGCTTATCATCGAAATATTTCAATGCATCAGCGTATCCCTGCACATTGTTTCTGTGCCCGTAAATCATGTCGAAATCAACAAGGTTTGTGAATATAAGACCCTTGAAATCTTCCTTAAGAGCTTCTAAGGTAGCCTCAATACCCTCCTCATTGCTATGGGTATGATTTGATCTTGTTATTCCTTTGTTTACAAAAATATCTTCAATTTTGCCTATGGCATATACTTCAAGTCCGTTTTTGCTTACATAATCCAACAGTGTATCTTTTGGAGGAACAAGCGAAAAATCTTTTCTATTGCTCGTACGTATATAATTTCCTTCGGTTCCTGTAAAAGGCCGTGCAATTACTCTTCCTACTCCATGTTCTCCCTGCAGCATCTCTCTTGCTGCTGCACAAATCTCGTAAAGCTCTTCAAGAGGAACAACCTCCTCATGAGCCGCTATTTGAAATACGCTGTCTGCCGAGGTATATACAATCAAATTTCCCGTATCAACATGCTTTTTGCCAAGGATCTTAATTATCTCAGTTCCGGATGCGGCATAGTTGCCTATAGTTTTTCTTCCAACTCTTTCTTCGAATTCCTTCATGAAATCCTCCGGGAAGCCATTAGGATAAGTGGGGAACGGCTTGTCAAGAATTAATCCGCTTATTTCCCAGTGACCTGTAGTAGTATCCTTGCCTTTTGATTTTTCATTGCACTTAGCTACAGTACCAGTATATTCTTCTGATTTTCTGATGTCTTCAAATCCGTTTATGTTTAGTAACCCCATTTTTTCCAAATTGGGCAAAGAAAAATTCTCTATTGCCTTATAAATATTTTTCACAGTGTTGCTTCCTGCATCACCATATTCTGCGGCATCAGGGAGTTCACCCACTCCAACACTGTCAAGCACTATTAAAACTGCTCTGTTTATCATAAATCTTCTCCTTTATCAATTAGTCAATATTTCTTATGTTAATATTATACTCTCGGAAATGTCTTTTTAAACACCTCGATAGACTTAAATTCCACGCTGTTGAAATAATTCTGCGTCGCGGCAAAGCTTGTCAGACCCATGAGCTCTTGAACTGTGCCTAAATCAGCTCCGTGAGATAAGAGATGGACCGCAAATGAATTTCTTAGTATCTGAGGAGAAAGTTCCTTATTGAGATTCATTTTTTTCTCATAAAATTTCAATATCTTCCATATACCTTGCCTGGATATGGGTTCACCGGATATATTTGCAAAAAGAAAATCATTTTCTTCCTTGCAGCGCTTATTTCTGAAGTTTTCCAAATAGTTGCCGATTGAATTTATGGCATATTGACTTAAGGGCACAATTCTTTCTTTTGTGCCTTCTACATTTATTATTCCGACTCCTAAATTAATATTCTTAATTTTCAGGTTAATCAGCTCTGTAACTTTGATGCCTGAGGAATATAAAAGCTCAAGTATTGCACTGTCCCTGCTTCCTTTAAAGGAGGTTGTATCCGGCTGCTTCATCAGCAGGTTTATTTCATCCTCAGTCAAAATTGATGGTATTTTTTTTATTTGTTTTGGACTATGAATGCTTCCCGCAGGGTTGTCCTCAATAAGTTTATCTTTTCTTAAAAATTCAAAGAAATTTTTCATTGCGGAAATAGATCTCGAAATTGTGGCCGAACTCTTTCCATTCTTCTGAAGATTCACAAGATATGTAAGCACATGAGCTTTTCTGGTGTTTGTAAGCTCAAGTCCGTACTCCTCATTGAGATACTCACCAAAACCGTTTATGTCGTAAATATATGAGTTTATTGTGTTAGTGCTTAAGTTTTTTGAAGTTAAATATGACTTGTAGTTTTCAATATTTTTATCCATTTTTATCCCACCAACAATCTGCTTAATATAAATATGTATACACTGTAGAAAAGGCTGTACATAGTTACAATAAAAAGATATATCAAAGAAAGCCTGATATAGCTCCACTTGATTATATCAAATTTATGAGAAATAGTCTCTATGTTTTTTGCTTTTTTCGTATATTTTGACGTTGTATTTGAAATAAATGTAAAATAAAGCAGGACAGGAAAGAAAAATATATAGTCTGTAAAGATCATTGCAAAGTATGCGGTGCTCATCTTTAATGCCCTTATTAAATATATTACCGAAAGTCCGTAGTAAACGGATATGGCTCCGAAAAGAATTATTATGATTTCACTCTGTCCCAGGATTGTCAGCAATATGAGCACAATGAAATAAATTAAATTTCTTTTTATTGTAGACACAAAAATTTCACTGAATTTCATAAGTGCTATGCTGTCATAATTTACGGTTCTTATGTCCCCGTCGCTTATAACAAGGTAAATTATCGAAGACAGCATCAAAGAGAAAATTAAAACAAACAATAAAAACACAAATCTTTTGTTTTCTGATTGAATTAATTTCTTCAGTACATTATTCATAAAAAAAACCTCCTGCAGCTTTATATAATATATGCTTGTACAGAAGGTTTAATGCTATTGAGTTAAGAATTCAGCCAGTAAAGCATACCTACCAAGGTCTTGCCATCTGTAATTCTTCCTGTTTCAATAAGTTTTTTTGCTTCTTCCCTGCTTACAGGTATAGTTTCGATAAATTCATCTTCATCAAATTTTGTTGAAGTATATTTTAGATTTTCTGCTTTGAATAAATAAATTTTTTCATTGCAAAACCCAGGTGAAGTGTAGAACTCATACACTAATTTAATTGTTTCTGCAACATAGCCTGTTTCTTCTTCCAGTTCTCTCAGAGCACATTCAATGGGTTCTTCCGCGATATTTGTAATTCCTGCAGGAATTTCGTACAGAAAATCTTCAACTGCCTTTCTATACTGCCTGATAAGCAGCAGTTCATTTTTTTCGTTAACAGCTATAATTGCTGATGCACTTTTATGCTCAACAATTTCTCTCTTTGAATATTTTTGATTTTCAAGCTCTACTGTATCTACTCTTAAATTTATAATTTTTCCTTCAAATATTTTTTCGCTTTTAACAGTTATTTCCTTATTCAAAATTGCCTCCTTAATTAGCATGACCAATAATGCTTAAGTCACACACATTCGATTAATTGTAATAACTATCAATGCGTTTGTCAAGGCTTAACTGTAACGAATATTAGGATACCTTCTGCTCCAGTCTGAGCTTATCTGCTATCATTGCGATAAATTCAGAGTTTGTGGGTTTTCCTTTGTTGTTATGTATTGTATATCCGAAGATATTATTTATTGTTTCAATCTTTCCTCTTGTCCACGCAACTTCAATTGCATGCCGTATTGCTCTTTCAACACGGCTTGGTGTTGTACCGTATCTTGTTGCAATCATAGGATATAATTCCTTTGTAATAGCTCCTAAAAGCTCGATATTATTGACAACATCAATTATGGATGTTCTTAAATACTGATATCCTTTTATGTGTGCCGGAACACCTACTTCATGAAGAATTTCAGTTATCTTAACCTCAAGACTCAGCTCTGCATTTACTTTTTCATTGTATACGATTTCCTTGTTTTTACTTTGAACTCTGGATGTTTCAAGCTCAGAAATTTGAATAAGCCTATCTGCAAATGATTCAAAGTTGAATGGCTTAACAATATAATAATCTACCCCCATATTAATTGCTCTCTGAGTAACCTTGTCATGTCCGACTGCCGACAAAATAATTACCTTAGGAAATTTTTTCAATTCCTTTTTATGAAGTTTCTCAATTACTCCCAGTCCATCTAAATGCGGCATTATGATATCAAGTATCAGTATATCCGGCTCATATTTTTCGACAGCATCCAATGCCTTAATTCCATCATCGGCCATTTCCACAACATCAAAGACATTTTTGCTTTCCAAAAAATCTTTTAGTATGAGCCTGAATTCCTTATTATCGTCCGCAATAACCACTTTAACTCTTTTCTGCATTATATCCCCCTATAAGTATTTATTTATATATATAATACGCAAATTTTTCACAAAACCCTTTTTTTTCTATAATGTTTTTTGAAATTTTTTCTTTTTCATCTACATGATTATATTTATGTTGTTTTTTTACATATATTCATTATTTTACTGATTTTTGTTTAAAGAACGACAGCAGCTGATTTATATTAAAATTATGAGGCTCCCATCAAAATGAAGTGAGCCTCATAATATTTTATCTGTTGTTATAGATTTGATCAAAAATCCATTCAATATATATGCCGTAACCCTTTGTTGGATCATTCATAAATACATGTGTTACAGCACCTACCATTTTATTGTTTTGTATTATGGGGCATCCGCTCATACCCTGTATAATTCCGTTTGTAAGCTTCAGCAAATCTTCATCCACTATTTTTATTACGAAGCTTTTTTCACTGGGCTTATTCTGATAAAATATTTTTGATATTTCTATATCATATTTTTTTATTTCGTTGTTTACGCAGGAATATATCTGCGCAGGACCTATTCTTATTTCTTCCCTTTTTCCTACCTCAATTAAATTGCTGCTGAAGTAGCCCATGCTTTTCTTGTTTATATTTCCGTATATACCAAAGTTCGTATTACTTTCCACAGTACCGAGACTGTCTTCATTCTTTAATATATAGCCAATGATCTCTCCGGGCTCTCCTTTTTTACCAAGCTTGATACTTGTTATATTAGCTTTTGAAATTGTTCCTGACTCAATGTCTATAAGCGAGCCCGTATCCGAATCGGATATCCCGTGTCCTATGGCGCTGAATTTGCCTGTCTGAGGGTCCACAAATGTTACGGTGCCTATACCGGCTATATCGTCTCTTGCCCAAAATCCAAATTTTATTTCAGGGCTGTCATATACCTGAACAGGAGTGATGATTATATTTAATATATTTCTCTCTCTTTCAACTGTGAAATTATAGTCCTTAATACCATTGCTTTCAGTGTATGACAATATGTCATTTATTTCTTTAATGTCTTGAGAATCAATTGCCAGAATCTTATCCCCTATCTGCATTCCCGCTATTTTTGCCGGTGAAAGAGAAACCTTCTCTGAGCTTATAATATCTGCCAATCCCACAACCAGTACACCCTCGGTATTTAACTCTACTCCTATTGTCTGTCCTCCTGGGATAATATACTTACCCTCGGACTCTATTACTTCATTATCAATTTTAGTCAGCACATATGGGTTTGTTTTTAAATCATAACCAAAATAAACAGCCGCCAATAAAATTGCAATAAAAAAAATAAAGAATAAAACTCTTTTAGCGAAACTTTTCATTATGCTCTCCTTAAAGTTTTATCTTTACTTTTTCCACTAAGTACTTGTATTATTCTTTTTTATATAATATTCTGAGATTAAATATTTTTAGGTTTATGCATCTTGGTTTAAATATGGTTAATTAAATCTCTTGCATTATTTAATGACTGTTCTGTTATTCTCATTCCACTCAGCAATCTTGCAACCTCATATATCTTGTTTTCATCATCAAGTCTTTTAACAGAACTGTAAGTATTTTCATCAAAAACATTTTTTTCTATCAAAAAGTGATTTTTTGAAATTGAAGCTATCTGCGGTGAATGAGTTACACATATTACCTGATGATTTTCGGATATATAATTCATTTTAATTCCTGCCATTTGAGCTGTTTTTCCGCTTATACCGGAATCAATTTCGTCAAAAACCAATGTGCCTGTACTTCCGGCTTCAGAACTTATCTTCTTGAAGGCAAGCATTATTCTGGAAGCTTCTCCTCCCGATACCACCTTCTGCACTGCATTTAAGTCGCTTCCTAAATTTGTAGATATTAAAAATTCAACGTCATCGATGCCATCGGAGGAAAAATCTTTTTTCCTGTCAATATTTACTCTGAACATTATATTTTTCATATTCAAATCTTTAAGCTCCGAAATAATTTTATTTTCAAGAAGTCTCGCGGCTTGCTTTCTTTTGTCTGATATTTTTTCAGAATAATTTTTTAATTTTTCATATATTATATTTTTTTCTTTTATTAATGAATTTAAACTATATTCTGCCTCTCTTAATATATTTAATTCCTTATAGGCTCCATTTCGGTATTCGGTTATTTTTTCAACGGTGAATCCATATTTACGTTTTAATCTGTTTATAAGAGACATTCTTTCCTCAATACTTTCTAATTTGCTTTCATCAAGCTCAAGTTTTTCGGTATAATCTCTTAAATCATAATTGAAGTATTGGATCTCTTCCAAAAGTAAATCAAACCTTAAAAGAAATTTTTCCAAAGCCTCATCATATGTCTTTATTCTGTTCAACATACTGTAAACGTTATTAAGTCCGCCGCTGTTTAAAATGTTGGATGCTTCATTCAGAGAACCTTGCAATTCTTTGATATTGGAAAGTTTTTTTATTTCTTTCAGCAGGTCATCTTCTTCATTTTCCTTCAGGCCGGCTACATCGATTTCGTCAATTTCATATTGAAGCTGTTCTATTTTTGCATCCTTGTTGACCAGCTTATTCTTAAGAGTACTTATCTCTTCCAGCACATTGCTGTATTCGCCGTAAAGCTGTGAATACTCAGCACATAAAGGCGCCAGCTCTTTTTGAATAAGACTGTCTAAAAGCAAAATGTGATTTTCTTTTTTAAATATGCTTTCATGACCGAACTGACCGTATATATCTATCAAGCATCTGCCTGCTTCTCTCAATAAGCTTAAAGGAACCGTCCTGCCGTTAATTTTGCTTATGCTTTTACCGTTTTCAAGTATTTCTCTCGAAATTATAAGAAAATCTTCCTGGTCAATTTCGATATTTACAGCATCTAAGATATTGTATACATCTTTGTTGCCGGAAATGTCAAAGACAGCCTCAACTACGGAGCTGTTTTTTCCCTTCCTTATTAAATCCTTTGATGCTCTTTCTCCCAAAATCAATGACAATGCCTCGATTAGTACTGATTTTCCGGAGCCTGTCTCACCTGTAAAAACATTGAATCCTTTGTCAAAATTAATAGATTCTTTTTCAAATACAGCAAAATTGCTTATACTTAAGTTAAGCAGCATAATATCACCATTATCTTATGTTCTTTTTAAATTCATCCAATACGTAATCTACTTTTTCCAATGACCTTATAGCAACAAATACTGTATCATCTCCTGCCAGTGTGCCCACAATGTCCTCAACTCCCATGTAGTCAATTGCGGAGGCGCATATTTGAGCGGCACCTGGAATTGTTTTCAACACTATGATGTTCATGGCATTATCAATAGAAACTACAGAATTCTCAAATATTTTATACAATCTGTCTGTAATGCCTTCCTGACTTTGCCCGATTGTTGCATATTTGTATTTTCCGTTTTTGGACATAACTTTTACAAGTCGCAGCTCTTTTATGTCTCTTGAAATAGTAGCTTGAGTTACATCGATGCTCATGGCTTTAAGTCCGTCTGCAAGCTCCTCCTGAGTTTCAATTTCCTGCTTTGAAATAAGCTCAAGAATTTTTGTTTGTCTTGTATACTTTTTCATTAGTCACCTCATACATTTCTATTATTTTTATAATATTCAAAAGCTTGAATTACTAAGTCTTTGAATTTTGTTTCATTTAAAAACGAACTACCTTCTGAAAATCTTTTGATATGTCCCAAGTATTCTATATTTCCATCTCCACCCCTTATGGGAGAAAATGTAACATCAGTTAAAATTAAACCGTTTTCACTACAGTAAGACTGAATTTTGTTTAATACCTGAATATGGACATTTTTGTCCTTTACAACGCCTTTTTTCCCGATATTTTCTCTTCCGGCCTCAAACTGAGGCTTTATGAGAACAATGATATCTGTGTTTTCACTGCTTATTTCTGATATTTTGGGCAGTATAAATTGCAAAGATATAAATGACACATCCGCAGTAATCACATCAATTTCATCATCAATAATTGATGTATCGGCATATCTGAAATTTATACCCTCCAAGTTTATTACACGTTTATCGTTTCTCAGGGATTCGTGAAGCTGACCGTGGCCAACGTCCACCGCATAGACCTTTTTTGCATGGTTCTTAATAAGATAGTCCGTAAAGCCGCCTGTGGAAGCACCTATGTCCGCAGCAACAGCATTATTTAAACTAATACGAAAATAGCTAACAGCTTTTTCAAGCTTTGATGCCCCCCTGCTTACATACTCAAAGTTATTTCTGACTTCAATTTTGTCAAGCTCAGTTACCTTGATCGATGGCTTTGTGGCCGCTCGTTCATTCACATAAACGCAATTGCCAAGTATCAGCTGCTTTGCTTTCTCCCGGCTTTCGGTAAAGCCCTTCGACTGCAGGAATAAATCAAGCCTGTAATCTTCCATTAAATACCCTTCCATAACATAATTATTCTAATCAAAAAACAAACGGAAATAATCCAATAAAATTATAGCATAATAATTTATAAATATCAATTAATTAATTATAGTTTATTAGAAATCAAGCAATTTTAATGAATAATTATTTTCTTATTCAGAAATATATTATGTATTATTCTAAGCTTTCGTCAATAATTTTGATTTTTTTCTGTATATCCTCAAGCTTTTTTGTGCAAAAGGAATATGCTTTCATTCCTTCCTCATAATTTGCCAATAATTCGTCTAATGAAAGGCTGTCATTACCTTCAAATTCCTGAACTGTTTTTTTTAAATGTTCCAGCGCTTCCTCAAAGCTTTTATATTCCATTATTTCACCTCTTCCGCAGATAATATTTCCGCTTGAATTTTAAAGTTCCTGAACCTTATGTCAATTACTTCATTCGCATGAACATGTTCAAGGCTTCTGACAATATTTCCGTTTCTGTCTGAAACCAGCGCAAATCCATTTTTTAAATGATTGCTGTAATTGTAGCCCTTGAGCTTTTCCATAAGCATTTCAAGTCTGTGGGAAGTATCAGTCAAAGCGGCCGTGGTATGATCAGCAATTATGCTTTTGTAATTTTCTGCATCATTTTTATATTTGAATATTTTTTCTATAGGCAGGCTGCTTTTTAAAATATATCTGTCAGATTTAAGCTCTGCCTGCATTATCATAATCTTGTTCAATGTTGTGTACTGCAGCGTATATTTAAGGCTCCTCAGCTTTTCCTCTATGTCCTTGTAGCCTGAAATAATTCTTTCGGCAGCGGCTGTAGGAGTGTGGCAATATATATCTGCCACATAGTCTGCAAGCGTTCTGTCCGTTTCATGACCTATGCCTGTAACAACGGGTATCTCGGACTTGTATATCTCTTCCGCAACGTTCACATCGTTGAATATATTCAAGTCTTCAAAGCTTCCTCCGCCTCTGGAAATCAGTACAACATCTGTTTTATTTCTATTAAAAAACCTTATTCCGTCTATTATACTCTCTTTGGACTTTTCACCCTGAACCAGTGTGTTATATATTATAATTTCAAAATCGGCTCTTACTGTTTCAAAGGTTTTTAAAATATCTTTTATTGCAGCTCCAGTCTTAGATGTTATTATGCCTATTTTCGCAGGATACAGTGGTATATCTCTGTGCCTGTCAAACATTCCTTCGGCTTTAAGCTTCTCTTTCAGTGCCTCCAGATCAAGCAGTATTTTGCCAAGCCCCACTCTCTCTATGCTTCGGACCACAAGCTGGTATGTTCCCTTTGCTTCATATACCGAAAGTTCTCCTTCGGCAACAATTTTATCTCCGTTTTTTGAAATATTGTCAGCAAAAAAAGCAACACAATTAATGCATGAATTTTCATCACAGAGTGAGAAATAGGTATATCCGCTCTTGCTCATGCGTATATTGGATACTTCTCCCTCGACTCTGAGGTTGTTCAAAATTGAGTTGCTCATTAAGTATTTTTTTATATACTGATTTAAAACTGATACCTTAATTGGTTTTAATTTCATTGTACCACCTGTCTATAACGGGAAGGAATGAAACTCCCACTGCGTTATCAGATGAATTTTCCTTAGATGGAAAAATAACGTTGAAATCCTTGCTCAAAGCGTCTGATAACAAATTCCTTATAATGCTGTTGGATGCAACTCCTCCGGCAATAATTACCGTATCAAATTTCTGCATTGACTTAATATGCCCGATTATATGAAGTATGCAGTCGGATACATATTTAAAAAGTGAATATATTATTGATTCTCTGCTGTATTTGCCGGACATGTTCAGATTGTTGTAATAGTTTTCAATTCCCGAAAGATTGATGTAGGAATCACCGCTTATTGCCGGTGCCTTGATTTTTTCAGTGTGGACATGCAAGTCCAGAAAACCTTCCATATGCATTCCACATGGAAATGGAAATTCCATAAGCGTGCCTATTCTGTCAATGAGTTGTCCAAATGTTATGTCCTTGCTTCCGCCTTCTATAACAGCGGCATATCCTTTTGCGGCCTTTTTTACTCTTAAAAACTCGGCGGTCCCGCCTGAAATATGAAGAGCAAGTATGTTGTCGTTTATTTCTTTATAATTATCCAGAAGAGATGCCGCAATGTGATTTTCCTGATGTGAATATTCCACGTAACTGCAGCCTAATGTCTTTGCAATTATTTTACCGTAGTTTTGCCCCACGGTAAATACGGGCATGTATGAGCCATCTATATTTCTCGGTCTTGAGCTGACTGAAACAATACTTATATCTTTTAAATCCGGCTCTATTTCCGAATAGAGCTCCTGAAAGTTCCTGAGATGCTGAAAAACCGCATCCTGCTGCCGCAATCCTTTTTGTCCTGAGGGTACATCAAGAATCTTTCTTTTATCGGCTATTATTTCACTGCCGTCAATAGCCGACAGTGCGATGGATGTGGTGTATGCACTTGTATCTATGCCCAGCACATATTTTTTCATTCTTCTATGCACCTTACAACGGTACCCAGTATTCCGTTTATAAATTTATGTGAATCGTCATTGGAATATTTTTTGCTGATTTCAACTGCTTCATTTATTGAAACAGAAGCAGGTATGGAGCTGTTATAGAGTATTTCGGATATCGCAACACGAAGAACCGCCAGGTCCACCTTTGCAATTCTGTTTATTTTCCAGTCCTTTGAATTATCTGTGATATATTTGTCTATAGTATCGAGGTTGTCAATCAAATCGTCCATTGTTTTGTTCAGATATTCTGAATCAACGCCTTCAATTTCAAAATGGTTGATATACTTACACGGAAGTTCCTTGTCAAATTCCTTGTTAATATCCATGCAATATGCTATTTTAACCGCTTCTTCTCTTGTTTCTTTTCGCTTCATATTTCCTCCGTTCAGGATAGGTATTCACCGCACCCGTATGACGCATGTTTCAGTTATCGAATGAATGCCGAAAACTAAATATGCATAAACAATTATAGATTGACAACATAAAATTGTCAATCTATATTAGCTTATGATCTTATTCAATTATTTCTGTTTCGATAACTTCCTTATCTTTATCCTTGTCTTTTTCTTTTTCCTGGATTATGTTAAGTACATGAACATTTACTGCAGCCACCTGCATATCTGTCATAGTTTCAATTTCCTTTTTAACAGCTGATTGAACTTCTCTTGCAACTTCACTTATTTTATATCCATATTCAACGTTTATGAATATTTCTAATACAACTGCATTTTCATTTATTTCAACCTTTATTCCTTTGGAATAATTATTTTTTGAAAATAAATTCGAAATACCTTCAGCCATCCCTGTACGAGTTGTGCTTACGCCCTTTACCCCTGCAGTTGCTATTCCAGCAATGATAATTACTACATCCTCAGATATTTTTACCTGACCCAATTCTAAATTTTCCATATCCATCTTAGCACCTCCTGTAAATATTATATCAGAAGTTGTAAATTTTTACAAATCAATATTGTCAAATTTGACAATTTTTATTTGTGACGGTTCAAAATTTGTTTCTGATACTATAACGTCCAATATCTTTGTCGCATCAGCCTGTTCAATTGAATCATTGGTTACAACCTTAATGGTATCCTCGTCTACAATTACCGCCGTTTCATTGTAGCCCTTTGACTGGAGCATCAGCTCAATATTTTTTTCCGCTTCAACGAATTCACTTTTGTTCACGAGCAGCGCTTCGAAAGTCTGTTTTGTGTCTGCAGAAATTGACTCATTGCTCAGGCTCTTCTCAAGATGGTCAATTACATCCATATTTCCTTTTTCCTTGTTAAGCTTAAACTTTGCAAAGCTGCTGTTCAGCATATCTATTACACCATTTGAAGAAGCCTCTGTGGTTTTATCATTCAATATATTGGTTATGTCCCCGAGTATTTCATAATTCGGCTCATCAGAAACTTTATCCGGTGTTACAGGTGTCTCTGGCTGCTGATTTACTGCTATATCCGTAGTATCTGTTTGCTGATTTGCTGCTATATCTGTAGTATCTGTTTGCTTCAGAACTTCAACCAGCGTTATACCGCTTTGGTCGCTGTCCTTATTCTCCAATATTTCTGCTATATTATTTTCAGTTACGCCTTTTTTCTCGCCTTCAAGTTGTACGTCATTAAAATTATTCTTTGGCAGCATGGTCATATTCACATACCCTATTATAAATATTATTGCCAAAGAAGTTAAAAAAACTAGTGTTTCCTTTCTCATAATCATATTGCCCCCTTATGTTAAGTTAAATTTCTTGCTTTTTCAGCCTGAAAAAGCCTAGCATCATCCGGTCTATGAGCCGGATAGCACTATTTCAATATCATTTATGTTGATATCCAATAAAGTTTTTACACAATTCATTAGAACAGCGTAAATATCTTTATTTCCTGTATACTTTGCAACTACCAGGACTCCTGATATTTCAGGATATTGATAATATTTTTCCACAACCCGGCTGTCGCTGCCCAGTACAACTTGATTCTGTTTTGTTTCTCTCTTCACCTCTCTTTTTAATCCATCACCGCCGGTTTCGACATTTGTTTCATTGCTTGTATTTTCGTTGTAAACAGGCTTCAATTCCGGTGTGTTTTTCGTATAAATCATAACATCCACTCTTTCAATATTTTCAATTTTTCCTAATATACTTTCAATCCTCTTTTCCAGTGAATATACATAATCAGATGCTGTCTCGCTGTTTTCCTTACTGCCTATGGAGAAGTCCCGAGAGCCGGCATCGGTGGTCTTACCGGTAATATCGAATTTAAGTATTAATGAAATAATAATCAACAATATGAAAATATTCACGGCGTACTTTAAATTTTTATTGTCCTTTAACATATTAAAAAAATTATTCATATGTTCCCCCATTATTCTATCTCTACGTTGTCTGAGCTCACCTTGCATATTTCTGAAATGTGCGCTTTTAATCGTACGACTTCTTCGTTGCTAATAAATTTATTCAGTGAAACCACAGCTTTAACATCCATATTTTCAGTGAAATTCAAAGTTATATTTTTTACCACATCCTCCCCATCGAATAGATTCACATTTATTAATTCAATGAAATTACGATCAATGCCGCCGATGCTAACTTCCCTTTCATATGAGGAATCAATTGACGGTATATCACCCAGCACTTTTAAATCTATACTTCCATTTAAAAATATATTATCAAGTATATAAATCATGATAAAAATTTTAATTGTAATTCTGCAAAACTTCTGCGTCTTTCCTTCCGGAAAGATAATCATTATGATGTTAAACATCAATATCAGAATTAAAATGTTCACTATTATACTTTTCATAGGCTACCCGAAAATGTTATTCATATAGTTTATTAAAATCGAATAATATGCTGTTACTATAATTATCGGTGTAAGCAGGCAAATCAGGTATATATAAAAAATATCCGCTGTTTCGTAAATAAGCTTGGATATATTTTCATTAAACGGCTCTGCAATAACACCAACTGCCTTATACAATACAAGTGCCAGAGCAATCTTAATCAGGGAACCTCCAAATGCTGAAAAAATGAAGATAATAGCCACTATTCCCATAATATCCTTGATAATGAGCACGCTTTTTAGAAATACTCCGAAAAAGTTTCCCACAGCATTTCCAATGACAGGAACCGCAGAAGGAGATAATGCCTTTATAGTACTTATGAAAATATTATCTGCCTTATATAATATATATCCTTGTACAGAAAAATTTATGACTACAAGAAACATATATCCGGACAAAATTAACAACGTGGCCTTTTTCAAATACTTGTACAACAGCTTGGCATTTATGAGCGAGCTCATATTGTTGACTAAAATTACCGCAATAAGCACTATGGTCATTATGTCGGTAAAATTATAAATAAAACGCGTTGTTATTCCTATTACGTAATTCAGAGATATGTGAAAAAACTGCATAATGCTCAATTTACCGAATGTGAGCATGGCTGCCATAAACAGGGCGTTTATTTCCTCAGTGATTGTTTTAAATCTGCTGAAATCTGCTTTAAGGATATTTTTAACATTAAGCACATCCTTTAAAATAATGACGAAAACAATCATGACAGAAAACAGTACAACAATTTCCGAAACACTTTGGTTTTTGTATTCCTCTGCAAAGTATTTAAGGATTGTCAAAATCATACATATAACGGTAATATTGATACCTGTTTTTATAATATCGCTGAAAAAGCTCTGCTGATTCTTAAGCTCAAAAATCAGATAGTCCTTCAGGCTTATATCGAGAGTTCCCTTAAAAGCATTTACAATAAGGTCCTTTATATTAATTCCGTTACTTCCAAAATACGGGTTGTTGTTGTTTATATAATTTTCAAAGTCCTGAACCGGAATTTCGTCTATAGCCTCATCCATTACGGATGCATACCCATAATTTCCAACCGCAAGTATAAGTAAAACCATTAAAATTACTTTCTTCATTATAATCACCCGCTCACTAACAGCAAGACCTGATCAAGAAACAGCCTTATGACATCTATTGAATATATTAAAATAATCAGTTTTCCTGCCATTTCAACCTTTTTTCCCACGGATTCGTAGTTTAAGTCCTTGCAGAGCAGCGATATGAAATCACATATATACGCTATGCCCACAATTTTTAAAATTGTTGAAAAATATTCTGTTTTTATATTGTATTTAATAAATATATCTATAAATTCCTGCACATATATTTTCAGCTCCCTGAACAGCATCAGCATCATCAGGATACCGAAAATAACAGTTATGTGCACCTTGAACTCCTTATTGAAATTTGAAATTGTAATGCCGAGAATAACTGTAATTACGGCAGTGAATATAATTTTTGCTAGCAGCATGACATTACCCTCATCAATAAAGTTTAAATACCGATTTTACCTCCATAAACAAATCATTCATCATTCCGACTATAAGTGCCATCACAACAATCACTCCTGTTAGTGTAACAAACATAGCCTGCTCGTCCCTTCCCGATTTTGATAAAATCTGATTAAAAACAGCCACAACTATTCCTATGGCACCAACCTTAAAAATCAAATCAATATCCATGCTTTCCTCCCTAAATAAAGATAACAGCTGTCAGACATCCCACCAATATGGAAATTCTGTTGTTAAGATTTTTCTTTTCATTGTGTGAATTCTCAAATTTTTTCATTACGCTTTCCATTTCCTTCAGACTGTAGCATAGTTTATTGTCAAGGGCGTCTGAATATGTGCTACCGTAGTAATCCAATATATCTGCAAAGCTTTTGTTGAATTCCTCCGGGGTTCTTATGGAGTTTTTCATTAAACTCTCCAATTCACTCTTGTTCTTTCCATGCTCCAATTCTTCAAGCATAACAGAGCATGTATTTTTGACAGATTCATTTTTATAACTGTATTTCAAAAATATTTCTTCATAGGACATTTTCATCTGGCATGAATAGAGCTTCAGATAATTAGTGAAATCTATGAGTTCCTTCATATTGTTAATGCATTTGTCCCCGTAATCATTGACAAACTTGAATATATATTTAACGGTAACAATTATAAGAACAAATAACGATGATTTAATCCAGATCATTTAATACCACCCTGTTCCTTTCCATATCAAAAACCTCCCTGACTGCGCAAGGCTCCCTGTTGTTTTTCAATATAACAGCCCTTTGAAAGAAATTATTGTTCATTATTTCTTTCAGATATAAGTTCTTCTTTACATCGTCAAGGCTGAAACCATGAGCTGTGGCAATTATGTTTACACCGCTTTTGAGAGCATACTGCAATATTTCAAAATCGTCCTTGGAGCCAAGCTCATCAGAAATTATCAGTCTTGGAGATAAAGCTCTTATACCCATAATAAATCCTTCTTTCTTCAGGCAGTATGACAGTACGTCCGTCCTGCTTCCAACATACATCTGAGGAGTGCCGTTATAAACCGCAGATATTTCTCCTCTTTCATCAATGAGCGTGATATCGCATCCTTCAAAGGAAGGCTCTTTTATTCCGTCACTGAATAGGACACATAAATCACGGATGAGAGTTGTTTTACCAGAAAGAGGAGGACCGATAATAATCGTGTTGTATATATTTTTGCTGGAACTTATAAAATATTTTATATAATTTTCTGAGCATTTCGGATATTCCCTCGCTATTCTTATATTTAAAGAAGTAATGTTTTTAAAACCCTTGAAGCTTTCTCCCTCGTATATGCAGTCACCTCCAAGACCAACCCTGTGTCCGCCTTCCATTGTAATATAGCCGCCCCTGATTTCCTTTTCAAAGGCATGAATCGAATTCCTTGTAATATTTGCAATGGTATCCTCTATATCTTTCTTGCTTACGGTATAACCGTTGAGAAAAAATGAAGATTTAACTTTTTTAATAAGGATTGGACTGTTTATTCTCAGCCTTATTTCCACTGTGTCGCTCCCCAATGCATGGGAATGCTTGGCCACAATTTCCCTGAGGCTATTGCTCAAAAACATTGCAATACTGTTCATTCTTTCATCTCCTAAGCAATCTTGTCCTCTTAATCTATATTATTAAAGCCGCGTAAAATTATGCTCAATTTTTTATTGATGATGTAAATTAATTCATTCTGAAATGCATGATAAAAAAATATCATTATTTTAAATTTAGGTGTTTACATTTCAAAAACATGTGGTATAATTACATTGTAAATATCTTCAGGGCAGGGTGAAATTCCCGACCGGCGGTAAAGTCCGCGAGCCGAGAGGCTGAATTGGTGAAATTCCAATACCGACAGTAAAGTCTGGATGGTAGAAGAGATTACTTGCAATATTTAATGTAAGCAAAAGCTCTATCGAATTTAGCCTCTGAAGGTTTCAGAGGTTTTTTATATTCTCTGATAATCTTATAATTTCAGGAGGAAAAAAATGAAAAGTGAACTTTCGGTAAAAGAAAGAGGTAACACAAAAACAATAGCAAAGATAGGAGTATTGTCAGCTGTAGCCACAGTGCTTATGCTGTTTGACTTCCCTTTATGGTTTGCTCCGAATTTCTACAAGCTGGACTTCAGCGAGGTTCCCGTGCTGCTTGGCACATTTGCCCTTGGACCTGCAGCAGGGGTCGCAATTGAATTTGTAAAAATATTAATCAATTTCGTATTAAACGGTACAGACACAGGCGGTATAGGCGAACTGGCAAATTTTGCGGTGGGATGCTCCTTCGTCATTCCGGCAGGATATATCTACAAGCATAGAAAATCATTTTCTTCGGCAATTATTGCTATGCTTGCAGGAACTGTTACATTGGCCGTTGTTGGCTCAATGATGAACTATTTTGTGCTCCTTCCGGTATATTCAAAAATATACGGTGCTCCCATTCAGGTATTCATAGACATGGCGCATGCAATAAATCCGGCAATTTCGGATCTCAAAACCTTTGTGCTCTATGCTGTAGTTCCGTTCAACATATTCAAAGGCATAGTTATATCATCAATTACATTGCTGGTATATAAGAAAATATCACCTGTTTTACACAGATAATACATCAAAGACGCTCATGCCCAATAAGGTGCTCAAGCGTCTTTTTGTATGCCCTAACCTATTTTTTCGACCGTGATTTTTCTGTTTTGCCTTGACGACATATACATACAGAGGTTATAATAACGTTATCATATATACATAATATGCCATTTAAAGAAAGGAACTCCACATGAAACTCAAAGTTTATTCCTTAATTTTTTTTCTTAACGCCTATTTGTCCGGTCTTCTTGTTCCGGTATTAAGTCTTTTGCTTCTTCAAAAAGGAGCCACCATAAGTAATTTATCAATCATCCTTGGGTTGTACGCCTTCACCGTGGTTGCTCTGGAGCTGCCCACAGGAATTATAGCGGATGTATTTGGGAGAAAAAATTCCTTTTGCTTATCCATAGTTATTTCAATATTGAGCCTGATAACTTTTTTGATGGGAAAGGGTTTTATATTTTTATGCATCGGAATAATACTTTACGGACTCAGCCGAGCACTTTCATCCGGATCCTTTGAAGCTATGTTCATTGATTATTACATCGATAACTACGGAAAAGAAAAGCTTCACAACATCACAACCCGCCTGGGGGTGCTTGAGGCTCTCGGAATGTCCGCGGGAGCATTATCAGGCGGATATTTCCCAGAGATATCAAATGCATATTTCGCGTCACTGGGTACATATGACCTCAATATTATAATACGAATAGCTCTTGCAGCAGTCGTGGCAATACTCTCCTTTGCATTTATACAGGAGGATAAAATACACAACAAAGAAGAAAGAATCACACTGAAACAGCACATCATAAACAGTTCAGAAATTGTTACGAAAAACAGCACGGTAATTTGTATTTTTATCTCGGTTTTTTCTACGGGATTTTTTCTGAGCAGCCTGGAAACATATTGGCAACCTCATTTCATAACATTGCTTCCTTCCGAAAATTCAATGAAGCTGCTGGGTCTGATGGCCTTCTTGTATTTTGCATCCGCAACCTTGGGAAGCATTGCTTCCAACAAAATAATTAAAAAATATAAATTCAGTTCTGCAAATATGTACATAGTTATCAGGGCCCTGCTGTCTGTTGCAATTGTCGTAACAGCTCTTCAAACGAACATTCCGGTTTTTATGTCTTCCTATGCAATAATTTATCTGTTCTTCGGAATGGCCAGCGTTCCTGAAGGAGTAATACTGAACGCTGAAATTCCAAACAATGTAAGGGCCTCCGTGCTATCGGTCAATTCATTGGTGCTGCAGGTTGGAGGATTGTCCGGCTCCCTGTTGTACAGCATTTTAATAAGGCATATATCCATTCCTGCGATATGGATGCTGTCATCTTCAATAGTTCTTCTGACAGTTGTTGTAATATCTAAAACACTGCTCAAAAAAGCACCGTCAAGCGTGATAAACGAACAAACTAATATATAAAAAATGCCGTTCAGCCGAAGCGTTATGGCATACATAATCGTCCGGTTGAACGGCAAAATCAGTCGAGCTTTTTCAACAATCCGAGATTAGCATCGTCTCCTGCAGCATCGCCCTGAACATCTTCCAAATCCTATACCAAGTATAAACCATGGCAGACAAAACATAAAATCACCCCTCTCAAAGGTTGTCTTATATTATGACTGCATTTACCGGATGTTACAATATTTGTCCTAATGCTGAAACGAGAGTTACTTATGGCATATTGCGCCATAATAAAAAATAACTGTATGCATACAGTTATTTTTACGTGGGCAATTAATTTTTATGATAAATTTTTTGTTTAAATTTCAATTGAAGAGTAAATACATAAGCCGTGTTCTGTATTAAACAGTCATCTATCTACGCCTGGCGTTGCCGACAGGCTCCAGCGACCTACCATTAGGACTGTGACGAGCAGCCACTCTGCGGTCCGTTCTTGGTCTTGCTCCGGGTGGGGTTTACATAGCCGGTTAGTCGCCTAACCGCTGGTGAGCTCTTACCTCACCTTTCCATCCTTGCCGTTTGACGGCGGTTTATTTCTGTTGCACTATCCTTGAGGTCACCCTCACCGGGTGTTACCCGGCACCCTGCTCTGCGGAGCACGGACTTTCCTCATGCTTACGCATGCGACTGTATAATTTACTCTTTAACATATTACAACAATTGACAGCTAAAGTCAATTGAAGTATTATCCATTTTGCTATTCCATATTATTCAGCTGCTCAAGCCACAATTCATATGAAGCGTCGCTCGGCATCCTCCAGTCCCCTCTTGGAGACAGAGAAACAGAACCTACCTTTACTCCGTCAGGCATGCATGAGCGCTTAAACTGCTGGGTGAAAAATCTCTTATAGAACTTTTTTAGAGTTTCAAGTATAATTTCATCCGTGAATTCTTCTTTAAATGCTTTACGGGCTAAAAAATAAATTTTAGCCGGTTCAAAACCGTTGCGTACTACGTTGTAGAGAAAGAAGTCATTTAAGTCATATGAACCCACAGATTTTTCAGTATATTGTGAGATATTGCCGTCCTTGTCAGGAGGAAGCAGCTCAGGGCTTACAGGAGTATCGAATACATCCAGCAGCGCCTTCTGAATTTCGCCGGTGGTCTCTTCCTCTGCATACCATTTAACAATATATTTGACCAATGTTTTTGGTATGCTTGAATTGACTCCGTACATGGACATATGATCTCCGTTGTAGGTTGCCCATCCCAATGCCAATTCGGATAAATCTCCCGTTCCCACAACTATTCCGTTTTCTTTGTTGGCAACATCCATAAGTATTTGTGTTCTTTCTCTTGCCTGAGCATTTTCATATGTAATGTCATGTACATTTATATCGTGTCCGATGTCTTTGAAATGCTGCTCACATGATTCCTTTATGGATANNGAGTTGTCACTCCCAGCTCCTTCATGAGCACAAGAGCATTGTTGTATGTTCTCGACGACGTTCCAAATCCGGGCATGGTTATTGCCACTATGCCGCTCATTGGAAGCTTCAGTTTTTTAAATGCTTCCACCGTCACCAGAAGTGCAAGGGTGCTGTCAAGTCCCCCTGAAATTCCTATGATTGCCTTTTTAGCTCCTATTTTACGCAGCCTCTGATACAGTCCGGTGGATTGTATATTTAAAATTTCCTTGCATCTCTTGTTCCTCTCTTCAGAGTCTGACGGAACAAAGGGCCTCGGTTCAATTTTTCTTTCGATATTATCGCTGTCAGAGAAGCCAAGCTCAAAATCAACGTACCTGTAGCTCAACCTTTCCTGAATGCTCATATATGTGTTGCACCTTGATCTGTCATTTGTCAGTTTTTCAATGTCGATATCTGCGTAAATTATATCTGAGCTGTCGGCAAACCTGTTTTCTGATAAAATTTCACCATTTTCCGCAATTATTGAATGTCCTGAAAATACTAAATCCGTGGTGCTTTCGGTCTGGCCTGCTGATGAATAGGCGTACGCAGTTGTGCACTTTGCGGACTGAACTCGCACTAAATCTCTTCTATAGTCGATTTTACCGATTGTTTCGTTGCTTGCAGATGGATTTAATATCAAATTTGCTCCATACATAGTGTGATAAGAGCTGGGAGGAATATTCACCCACAGATCTTCACATACATCCACCCCTATGCACAGAGATGATAATGCGTCTCTGAATAACAAATGTTCACCGAAGGGCACTTTATGACCGCAAACAACAATATCATCGCTTATTCTTGAGCCTGCAGGTGAAAACCATCTTTTCTCATAAAATTCATTGTAGTTTGGTATATATGTTTTAGGTACCACTCCCAATATCTTTCCTTTGTTTATGAGCAACAAGCAGTTGAACAGCTGATTATCTGCTCTTACCGGCATTCCTACAGCCGTCAGAATATCCAATTTTTCAGTCTCGTCAAGCAGCTTCTCAAGAGCATCTTCGGCACCCTTTATCAATGTTTTCTGATTAAACAAATCTCCGCAGGTATACCCTGTTAAACTAAGTTCAGGAAACAATATTACCTTTGACTTCTTATCTTCAGCTGCCGTTTTTGCCATTGAAGCAATTACCTTAACGTTGAAAAGAGGGTCCGCAACCTTTAATTCAGGCACTGCAACAGCAACTCTCACATATTCAAAATTTTTCATTTTTTATCCTCTATATTATAATTTCATTAGCAGTATTTCTTTCCAGCACACTGACATTGAACTCATTATAGCTGCTCAGCACATGTTCAATAGCTCTCATGGAGTGATATTCCGTGTAATAATGTCCTGCATCTATTATGCAAAGGTTGTTCTGAAGAGCAGACTGAGCCTGGTGATATTTAATATCTCCTGTTATATATACATCCGCACCTTTTGATATCGCATCATAAATGAATTCACTTCCGCTTCCTCCACAAAAAGCGACTCTTGACACATTCCTGCCTTTATCATTACAGTAAAGCTTAATATGTCCCGTGTTGAGTTTTGTCTTAACCTCAGAGGCATATTCTATTATATTGCGAGGCGATATGTTTCCTATACCGCCGTATCCCGCTCCTTCTGCACCTGCAATGTTGAGTGTTTCATAGACGCCAATATTCAATTTTTCAGCAAGCTGGTGGTTTACTCCCTTATCAGCCATATCGAAATTTGTGTGCATGCTGTACAAATTTATGTTGTTCAATATCAACTCTCTTATTACTTTACCTTCGTATGTACTGTAGTCAATGGATTTCAGCGAAGAAAACAAAAATGGATGATGAGTAATTATCAGTTGAACATTGTTTTTAACAGCCTGCTCAACAGCTTCATAATCAATATCTAAAGTTAACATAATGTTTTTTATGTCATCATTCAACGATCCTATCTGCAAACCGCTGTTATCCCATGATTCCTGAGGTTTCAATCCTATTTCATCTTCTATTATTTTAATGATTGAATCAATCTTAATTTTTCATCATCTCCCTTATTTTGTTGTTTTTTTCATTTAACGTTTCTATTTTTTCATTATAGACGCTATCGCTGTTTTTTTCAATACTGCTGATTATATTTTCGTTAACTTTGAGAATTTTATTCAAATATTCATACATGAGCCTGTCTTTTTTCTTAAGCAGAATGTTGCTTATTTCAAAATATATTTCATCAAAGGGTTCATCTTCCCCAGGTACTGCCTTAATTATAAAATAATAATGGTGAAATTCCTTTACAATATTTTCATCGGTTATTTTAAAGCCATTTTCATACAAGTATTTGCGAAGCCTGTCAATGGTTGTCATGGGCTGCAAAATCAGCTCTCTTGCGCTAAGCGCGACATTTTTTGAATTCTCTATTATTTCGGCAATCAGCTCTCCGCCCATTCCCGCAATCACAATTGCATCAGCCTCATTTTCACTTAATACCTCCAGACCGTTTCCAAGTCTGAAATCGCAGCGTGAACTCAATCCGGAAGCTGTTAAATGCTCTATTGCCTTTTTCAGTGGACCTTCGTTCAAATCTGCGGCTATTATTCTCTCACATACATTGTCATTCAAAAGCATTTCCGCAACATAACCGTGGTCGGTTCCTATGTCGGCAACAGCTCTGCAGTCAGAAACCATGCTCTTTATACATTCTAATCTGTTCATTATATTCTCCATATACTCCAAATCAAATTTTCTAAAAAAACAGAGGGTCTCCCCTCTGAATTCTATTCCAAATAGTCCTTTAATTTTTTGCTTCTGCTCGGATGTCTGAGTTTTCTTAAAGCTTTTGCCTCTATCTGTCTTATTCTTTCTCTTGTTACATCAAATTCTTTTCCGACTTCTTCAAGAGTTCTCGCTCTGCCGTCATCCAGTCCGAATCTCAGTCTCAGAACCTTCTGCTCTCTGTCCGTCAGTGTGTGAAGTACCGATGAAAGCTGTTCCTTCAGAAGTGTAAACGTAGCAACATCTGACGGTGCCTGAACTTCATCGTCCGGAATAAAGTCTCCCAGATGGCTGTCTTCCTCTTCTCCTATTGGAGTTTCCAATGAAACAGGTTCCTGCGCTATTTTCAGTATCTCTCTTACCTTGTCAGGCTCCATTTCCATTTCCAGAGCTATTTCCTCAGGAGTGGCATCCCTGCCTAATTCCTGCAAAAGCTGTCTTTTTATTCTTATAAGCTTGTTTATGGTTTCAACCATATGAACCGGTATTCTTATTGTTCTCGCCTGGTCTGCAATAGCTCTTGTGATTGCCTGACGTATCCACCATGTTGCATATGTGCTGAATTTAAAGCCCTTTGTGTAATCAAATTTTTCAACTGCCTTGATAAGTCCAAGGTTTCCTTCCTGTATCAAATCCAGGAACAGCATTCCTCTACCAACATAACGCTTTGCGATGCTTACCACAAGTCTAAGGTTGGCTTCTGCCAGCCTTTTCTTTGCCTCTTCGTCACCGTCCTGCATTCTTTTGGCCAGCTCTATTTCTTCGTTTGCCGACAAAAGAGGAACCTTGCCTATTTCCTTCAGATACATTCTCACAGGGTCATCAATGTTGATTCCTTTAAGTATATCATCATCCGACTGACTTACAAAAAAATCCGCATCATCATCCTTAATCTCCGGATCATCCATATCATCAACCTTTTCAGGAATCATATCATCCTGAAATCCAAGTATTTCAAGGTCGTTATCCTCCGCCTGCTTATAAAAGTCATCTATAAATTCAGGGTTTATGTCAAGCTTTTCAAAGGATCTCAATACTTCTTTATATGTTATGAACCCGTTTCTCTTGCCTTTTTCGATTAATTTGTTCTTTATGGAATCAATTTTCTGTAAGACTTCGGCATTTTTTTCTGACTCGTCTTTTGCATTCACATTTTTATTTTCACCCATTTAGTTAACCTCCTCCTTAGTTGATTTAATTTTTTTAGCGAGGCTAAAAATTTCATTCATTATATCCTTATTTTCTGCTGAATTTTCAGATTGTGTTAGACTGTCTGTCAAAATAGTTTTCTTCTTTTCATAATATTTAATTTTTAATCTTTTAATACAATCTTTGAATAAAGCCTCTGAATCATCATAATCAACATCGTCATTCTGCAATAAAATTTTAACATCCGCGTTATTTTTTATAATTTTATTCAAGCTTTCCTCATCTATGCTCATATCATTGATTCTGCATTCATAAATTTCTTTGAATATATTATAGTACTCCAAGTCCTTAAAGGTATCTTCATTGACTATCTCTTTCAATTGCAATGCAAAATCATTGTTTACAAGTATGAGTCTGATTAGCTCCTCTTCGTGGGATGTATTAATTTTATGTACCTGCAGCTTTACCTGAGCAGGTTGTGGGGCTTTAACAAAATTTACATGCTTCTTAATTTTTTTATTGTACTCACTTATAATAGATTCTTTTGAAACACCAACCTTACCGGATAATTTTTCAAAGATTAATTCTTTTTCAATTTCACTGGTTACATTTGCTATATTTTCAAAAAATTTATTTATATATTCAACTTTATCGGAATTTTCAAAAATTTCTTTATAATAAAATTCCAAAAAGCTATAATAATCAAAAGAATTTTCGAGTAATTTGTCGAAATTTGCTCTGCCGAATTTAATTAAATACTCATCAGGGTCTTTTGCATCCTTCATTAAAACAACCTTAGCATCAAGGTTATTTTTTTTAAACATATTAATTGCTCTCAAGGCGGCATTGCGTCCTGCATTATCTCCGTCCAAAGCAATATAAAAGCTCTTTGAGTATTTTTTCATCAGCTTTATCTGATTGTCTGTCAAAGAGGTTCCCAATGCTGCCACTGTATTGGTGTAGCCATAGGTATGCATTTTAATTACATCCATATATCCTTCAACCAATATAAAGCTTTTATCTTTGACAGCTTCTCTTGCCAGATTAATACCGTATAAATTATTGCCCTTATTAAAAACCAGACTATCCGGGGAATTCAGATATTTAGGCAAGGAATCATCCAGTACCCTTCCTCCGAAGCCTATTATCTTTCCTCTCACATCAATTATGGGAAACATCACCCTGTTTCTGAAGCGGTCATAATATGAGCTAACCTCCGGCTTTTTAATTATCAGCCCTGTTTTTAGAATATCCTCTTCAAGGTAGCCCTTGCCCGTAAGAAATTTTAGCAAATTATCCCATCCGTCTATAGCATATCCAATTCCAAATCTTTTTATTACATCAATGTCTATTTTCCTTGATTTCAAGTAATTTATCACATTGGGATAGCTGCGCAGATTTTTGTAGAAATATATAGCGGCATCTCTGTTGATTTTATACAGCCTGTCTGAAAGCTGCTTGCTTTCGTTGTATTTTGATGATGTGTCTTTCTCTTCCAATACAATTCCGGCCTTTCGAGCGAGATACTCCGCTGCTTCAACAAATGTGTAGTTCTTGTATTTTGATAAAAAGCTTATGCTGTCTCCGCTTTCTCCGCATCCAAAACAATGGAACATCTGCTTGTCCGGAGAAACAATGAAGGAAGGAGTTTTTTCCTTGTGAAAAGGGCAATTGGTGCTGTAATTGTTTCCTGCCTTTTTTAAGGGAAGAAATTCCTCTATTACATCCACAATATTATTTTCATCAAGTATACGACTTATAACATCTGAATCTAATCTATAAGGCATAATATCTCCATTTTTATATACGTTGAAACTAAATTATAATACAGCAAAATAAGCTTGTCAACAAATTTTTTTTATTGTCTCCAAGGCTTTGGTATGTAAAGCTCTTCAAAAATTTTCATCGCATATCTGTCTGTCATTCCTGCAATGTAATCTTTTATTATTTCGCTTTTGCTGCTATTACTTTTTTCGTATATTTTAAGGTAAAACTCAGGAAGTGCATCAAAATGTATTGTGTAATATTCGAATATTTTTCCTATTATGAAAGTTGCTTTTTCTTCTTCACTTTTTGCCACTTTGTTGTAATATACATTTTCAAACAGAAAATCTCTTAGTTCTCTCGTGTATTTATCTGTTTCTGCACTCATTGAAACAATGTCTTTATCCATGCTGTTTCTTATTACATCTACTATCATGGTATTTATTCTCTGTCCGTGAGTGTATCCCAGATGTTCGAAAAACTTTTTAGGTATCTGGCCTTCTTTAATAATGCCGGCTCTTGAAGCATCATCTATGTCGTGGTTTATATAAGCTATTCTGTCAGATATGCTGACTATTTGCCCCTCCAATGTTGCCGGGCTGCAATTGAGAGGATGATTGCGTATTCCGTCCCTCACTTCAAATGTAAGATTCAGACCCTGATTGCCGTTTCGTATTTCAAGCATTTCAACTACTCTAAGGCTCTGCTCATTGTGGCTGAAGCTTTTTTCGCACAGTTGGTTCAATATTCTTTCCCCTGTGTGGCCGAAGGGAGTATGTCCCAGGTCATGCCCCATAGCTATGGCCTCAGTCAAATCCTCGTTGAGCTTCAGACTTCTTGCAATAGTTCTTGATATTTGCGACACTTCCAAGGTATGTGTCAGCCTTGTTCTGTAATGGTCTCCTTCAGGAGATAAAAATACCTGTGTCTTGTGCTTAAGTCTTCGGAAGGCCTTTGAGTGCAGTATACGGTCTCGGTCTCTTTGATATTCGGTTCTTATTTCACATTTCTGCTCGGGGAGCTCCCTTCCTTTTGAAAGACTGCTTTTCGCCGCCCTTTCAGAAAGATGGTCGATTTCAAATTGCTCATATCTTTCTCTTATATTCATCCACATCACTCTCTCAGTATTATTTGTTATTTTCGGCAATATAATCAATTATTATAGATGCCGTTTCTTCAACTGCCTTATCTGTGGTGTCAATAACCTTGCATTTTAAATCCTTCATTATTTTCTGAGAATACTCCAGCTCCATAAAAATTCTTTCCATATTTGCGTAGTTGGCTGTATCCTTGAGCCCCATGGCCTTAAGTCTTTCTCTTCTGATTTTATTCAAATTTTCAATGTTCAGCGTAAGGCCTATAATTTTTTTAGGTGATATCAGCTTTAATTCTTCCGGGGGGCTTACTTCCGGAACAAGAGGAATGTTGGCAACCTTCACATTTTTATGTGCCAGATACATCGACAGAGGAGTTTTGGATGTTCTTGAAACACCCACAAGCACAACATCTGCCAAGAGAATGCCACGTGTATCCTTACCGTCATCATATTTTACGGCAAATTCCACGGCTTCAACCTTCTTGAAGTACTTTTCGTCAAGCTTTCTCAATAAGCCCGGTTCCTGCTTCGGAGAAAGTCCAAGCTGCTTTACAAGAGGCAAAAGCACCGGTGTCATTATATCAACCGCTCCTATATTGTTTTCCATTGCCTTTTCCGCTAAATATTCACTTAATTCTTGAACAACAAGTGTAAAGACAATAAATGAATTTTCCTTTGAAGCCTTCTCGATTAAAGTGTCGATTGCTTCCCGGTCATTGACGTAGGATATTCTTTTTATATCAAAATCTGTAATGTCAAATTGCTTCATTACAGCCTTTGCCACCTGTTCCGCAGTTTCACCCAGAGAATCAGAAACTGCATAAATATTAATCTTTTCCATAAATACCTCTTTACTTTACTTGGAAATTTCCAATAGTACTTTAGTTATGTTAGTCTTGGATATGCGTCCCAAGGCTTTGATTTTTCCGTCTCCCATATTTGCTACAATGGGAATGCAATCAATCTCATGCTCGATTATTTTTTCCGCAGCATCAATAATTGAGTCTTCTTCGGAACAATATACAATTTTAGGCATTCTTGTCATTATGACGCCCACAGGTATGGTCGTTAAATCTTTACCGCCCATGGCAGCCTTAAGTAAATCCTTCCTCGATATTACTCCCTTCAAAGCTTCATCTTCAACAACAAAAAGCGTTCCTACATTTTCAAGGAATATAGTCACGATTGCATCATAAACACTGGTGTTCTCCGAAACATTTATGGGGATTGACTTTATGTCTGAAACCTTGACTGCAGAAAGCTTTTCAACAATATCTCTGTTATTTTTTTTGCCCGAAATAAAGTACCCTACTTTGGGCTTTGCATCTATTAACCCGCACATTGACAATACAGCAAGGTCAGGTCTTAAGGTTGCCCTTGTAAGTCCGATTTTTTCGGCAATTGCTTCTCCTGTAATAGGCTGGTGCTTTTCAATAATTTCTATAATAATATTTTGTCTGTCTGAAAGTTTTATGTGAATCGCTCCTCTCTATGCTTGGGGACTCGTTTTATTCAACCCCATTTCCCGGAGAAAACTCCGAAAAATGGGGTAATTGGGAATGTGTTGCGGTTGACCTACCGCTATTTTTTTCTCCATATGGTCGAAAAAATATAGGGTTAGGGCATATCACAGTCGCATTCACTAGAATGCTATCTTTTCGTTTAAGAATTGAATTAATTCGTCAATTTTTACTCTTGTCTGCTCCATTGTATCTCTGTCTCTTACAGTTACAGCGTTGTCTTCCAGAGAATCAAAGTCGTAGGTTATGCAGAAAGGTGTTCCTGCTTCGTCATGTCTTCTGTATCTCTTTCCTATGCTGCCAGCATCATCGTAGTCAACATTGAAATGTTTTTGCAGTGAATGATACAGCTCTTCTGCCTGCTCGCTCAATTTCTTTGTGAGTGGCAGTACGGCTGCTTTAAACGGCGCCAATGCAGGATGAAGCTTGAGCACAACTCTTTCCGTTCCATCTTCAAGCAATTCTTCAGTATATGCGTCAACCAGTAATGCAAGTGTAACTCTGTCAGCACCCAGTGACGGCTCTATGCAATATGGTACATATTTTTCATTTGTAACCGGATCCTGATAAGTCAGATCTTCTCCTGAAGTAGTCATATGAGCCTTCAGGTCAAAATCTGTTCTGTCGGCAATTCCCCAAAGCTCACCCCATCCGAATGGGAACAGGTATTCAATATCTGATGTGGCGTTGCTGTAGTGTGACAATTCCGCCTGCTCGTGGTCTCTGAAGCGCAAGTTTTCTTTTATCATTCCGAGGCTCAGAAGCCAGTTCATGCAGAATTCCTTCCAGTAATAGAACCATTCCATGTCCTCTCCGGGCTTGCAGAAAAATTCAAGCTCCATCTGTTCAAACTCTCTTGTTCTGAACGTAAAGTTCCCCGGTGTAATCTCGTTTCTGAAGGACTTGCCTATCTGGCCTATTCCGAACGGGACTTTCTTTCGTGTGGAGCGTGCTACGTTTTTAAAGTTTACAAATATCCCCTGAGCAGTTTCAGGTCTTAAGTAGATTTCGGACTGCGAATCCTCCGTAACACCCTGGAATGTTTTAAACATAAGGTTAAATTTCCTTATGGATGTAAAATTGGAAGCACCGCACTCAGGACACACAATTTTGTTTTCGCTGATGTATTCTTCCATTTTAGCATTTGACCAGCCGTCAACTACCTCTTCTGTTCCTGTTTCATGCATGTGGTCTTCAATCAGCTTGTCAGCTCTGAATCTTGCCTTGCATTCCTTGCAGTCCATCAACGGGTCGGAAAAGCCGCCCACATGGCCTGAGGCAACCCATGTTGTTGGGTTCATAAGTATGGCTGCGTCAAGTCCTACATTGTATGGGCTTTCCTGTATAAATTTTTTCCACCATGCTCTTTTTACGTTATTTTTGATCTCTACTCCCAGAGGACCATAGTCCCATGTATTTGCCAATCCTCCGTATATTTCAGATCCTGGGAATATAATACCCCTTGATTTTGAAAGTGAAACAAGTTTCTCTAGTTTGCTTTTTTCATTCTTTGCCATGTCAGCCTCCCATATGTAATTATTTTGATTTAGGGAATCAAAGACTTCTCATGTCCGAGGTGCGCAGTTTCATTCACCAAAGTATCAGCTCCCTCTGGTCGCATACTTTGGGAATTCGTTGCGGCTGGCCTACCGCCATTTTTCAGAAAAAAGACTCTGAAAAATGGGGTTAGGGCATGCAAAAAATCTCTCATCCCATATAGGGACGAAAGATTAATTCCGCGGTTCCACCCTATTTGATAAAGCCGAAGCTCTACCCTCTTTAAATAAAAAACTCAAAAGCTCCCTTCGTCCATACATCCTTATCAGCTTCCACCAGGTCTGACTCTCTGTAAATTCAATATGGATTACTCTTCTTTCTCACAGTCTCAACATTAAATATAATGTAACAAAATTACGTTTTTATGTCAAGAACTATTTAAAAATCTTCGTCATTTTTGTTGAAAGAGCTTGCTATATCATCCTTCAGCTCCGTGGCTCCGTTGATGACCTCATCCTTCAGATTTGAAGCGCCCTGTCTTACATCCTTCATGGCATCCTTAACAGCATCCATTCCTTGATCAACCTTCTGACCTATGTCAACCACATTTCCGTCGGCCTGTGTTATTTCAACCGAGCACTGGGCTAAAAGTGCGGCGGTAATTCCGGCAGCAGATAAAAACGGAGCGATGAACGCACCTATCAATCCTGCTGTAACCGGTAAATTCAGTATAACATCGTTGTTTTTCTTAATTGTAATCTTTGTTGCATTTCCTTTTGCAATTATGTCCTTCAATTGATTAAATATCTGTTCGCCTTTTCCGGCACCGCTCTGGTAATATGCCTTGCTTTTATTCTGATTTTCTATCATTATTATGGCTTCCAGAACATCTCCGCCCGCATCCTCAAGTGCCTGCTTTGCAGTTGAATAATCTGTATTTGTACGCTTGAGAATATCATCAATTTTTTGTAACGTGTCGTTTTCCATATTTCCTCCTTTAGAGCAACTTTAGTGTAGTGAAATTATCCTTACCGATATAATAAAACAAAAAGTCTCTTATAATTTTATAAATTTTGGGACTTACTTCTATGGAGCCGATATCTTCAAACCTTGTTTTTAAAATCCTCTCCATAGTTATTATTTCATTAAGTGTTACATTTATTCCACTTCCATAATTTACGCATCCGGAACAGTATAGTCCGCCTTCTGCTATTGAAAATCTGGCATCTGTGTTAATTTCTGCCCCGCAGGAAACGCAATGCAGGAAATCAGGTTTGTATCCAAGCATGGATGCAAGCTTTATTTCATATGCAGCCGTCAATTTATCATAATAATTTGATGAAGATGAAAGATGCTTCAATATTGCAACAGTCATGTCAAATATGCGGCTGTCATATTCATTTTCCTGAGCCACATAGCTTATGAGCTCCAATATGTAATTTCCGTAAAAAAATGCATCTATATTGTTTTTCAAATTGAAAAAATTATCTATAAGGTCTGCAGATGTCAATATATACATATCTCTGGAAAGTGTCATTGAGCATTTTGAATATGCAAAAAGCTGGGACACATTTATGAGATGTGAATTGCTTTTCTTCGAGCCCTTTGATATAAGCTGTATTTTTCCTCTCATCCTGGACAATGCATGAAGGATTTTATCATTTTCCTTGTAGCTGACTTCCTTAACCACAAGGATTTCGTCTGTTATCATTTTTTATCATATCCTAAGGTTCTGAGAAGAAAATTATTGTCCCTCCAGTTTTCCGATATTTTAACGAAAAGCTGAAGATTAACCTGGCTTCCTAAGAGTCTTTCAATATCCTCTCTTGCACTTTTGCCTATTCCCTTTATTTTTCTTCCGTCCTTTCCTATGATGATGCTTTTATGTGACTTCTTCTCACACAATATATTTGCTCGTATATCTACCAGATTTCTGTTTTTGCGTTCCTTCATTTCTTCAATTTCAACCGCAATGCCGTGAGGAACTTCCTCCTGAAGGTACATGAGAGCTTTTTCTCTTATGATTTCCGAAACAACAAATCTTTCCGGACGGTCAGTTATATAGTCTGACGGAAAATACATTGGTCCCGGTTTCATATATTTAATTATGAGCTTAATCAGAGAATCCACGCCTACGCCATTTAATGCAGACATTGGAAGAATGTCGTCAAAAACATTATAGCTTCCAAACTCACTGAGCATTCTTACCACAGACTCTTTATCTGTCTTGTCAATTTTATTTATAACAAGTATCTTTTTTACCTTCATATCTTTTATTTTTTCAATTATAAATTCATCTCCGGGTCCTATTTTGTTGTATTCATCGGTCAGCATAATCAATACATCCATTTCCTCCAATGCCGTATCAACTTCATAATTCATGAATTCACCAAGCTGGCTTTTGGGTTTATGTATACCCGGTGTGTCTAAAAACACAATCTGAGCTTCATCGTCTGTGTATACTGTCCTTATTTTATTTCTTGTAGTCTGAGGCTTATCCGACATTATTGAAATTTTTTCACCTATCATTGAATTCATTAATGTTGATTTACCTACATTTGGTCTTCCTATTATCGTTACAAATCCTGATTTAAACATTTTTATCCTTTCTTATCTTAAATCCTCCGGTCCAAAACTGTTGGGGAGGAGTTCATCTATTGTATAAATTTCGTATGAATCAATATTTCTTGCGCAAATTACTTTTATATCCCTTCCGAATTCCACTACAAACTGCCTGCACACTCCGCAAGGAAAGGATGTCTTCACATCGCTGCCCACCACAGCTATTTTTTCAATATCCCTGTACCCTTCCGATATGCATTTTGAAATCGCAACTCTTTCCGCACATATTGTGGGGGTGTAGGACGCGGATTCAATATTGCAGCCTGTAAAAACCTTTCCGCTTTTAGTATACACCGCTGCGCCAACTTTAAACCTTGAATATGGGCTGTATGATTTTTCTCTTGCTTCCATTGCTATTTTTATCAATAATTTATCTTCCATATTACCTATTACCGCCCTTTCTTATCTATGCTTATTTGAATGTAACTGTACTCAATCCGTCTACAATCTGTATCCATGTATTTCCGGGATTTAAAACAAGCTCTTCATTGCCAACGTAAAACCTCGTCCTGTCTTTCTCAGAACCTTTTTCCCAGCTTATTTCAACGGCTTCACCTTCAGTGAAATATATTCCCTTCCCTTTTCCCACTGAGGCAAGATATAGCCTGCCTGCATTATCCAGGACACTTTTAGGTGCTTCCAGAGCTATTATATTTTCGGCCTTGAGCTGTATTCCGTCAAGCTCGTCAATGTGCTTTTCACCGTCCTTGCTGCGCAGATAAAGCTTCTCCTCCACATCATATGCATAATCTGTGGTATTGTTTTTATTATATGTAATATTGATGCTTTCAGCCTTCATCACTGTATGTTTTTCGGAAAGCAATATTTTCTTTTCGTTGAAGCTGTATGCTTCAAAGGTGCTTTCCGCCCTGAAACCTTTTCTTTCTGCTTCGTCCCTGATTGATTTCAGCGTTGTATACATATTATGAGGCGCATATTTTCCCGTGTCATAGTATCGCCACATAGCACCTGAGTAAAGTCCGTCAATCTCTGCTGTGCGGAGTCTTTTTATTTCCGAAAAGGCATCCTCACTGCCTCCTACATGTACGAAAATTGCATCATTTTCCATGGCGTAATATATTATGTACGGCCGGGCGCTCCTTACAGGGCCTACAAGCTTCGGTTCCTTTGCAAGGAATATTGCCAGATACCTTGTGTAAGGGTATTCAACCTGAAATTCATATACTATTTCGGCATCCTTTAGTCCCGACTGCCACCTTGCTTCAGGGTGGTTATCCAGGGACACCGCAACAACCCTTCTTTCTAATTCCTCGGGATAATATTTCATACCGTCAAGAGGTGAAACAACCTTCCTTGGGTCCTCCGGCTCTTCCTCTTCGGTCGGCTCAGTTTCTTCCGGTTCTGAAATATTCGGTTCTTCGGCAGGTTCCTGAGGCAAAGACGTCTTGCTGCTGCAGGAAGTGACCAGCGTTACAGCGATTATAAGAAAAATCAAATATTTTTTCATAATTCATCCTTATTTGAATATTTGCAGTTCTTTCATAACTTCCTTCTCTCTTAGACGCATCTCTTCTTTTTCTGAATCAACCATATGGTCATAGCCCAAAAGATGCAGCATGCTGTGAACAGTAAGATATATCATTTCCCTCTCAAGGCTGTGTCCAAAATCATTAGCTTGTTCAATTATTTTTTGTGTTGAAATAACTATATCCCCGAGAATTATGACACCGTCAAATTCATCGTCGTCATCCATGGGGAACGACAGTACATCTGTTTCGCTGTCCACATTCCTGTATTCTCTGTTGAGCTCCTTTATTTCATCATTGGTTACAAAGGAAACGCTGACCTCATAATCCCCCTCTGCACCTTCAGTCTTCAGAACAGCGGCAATAGCACCTTCTATTGCTTTCATGTTATCTTCGGTTACTTCCATGATGTCCTGCCTGTCGTCAAATAAAACATCAATCATTTTTCTTCTCCTCAAATTTCTCGTAAGCTTTTATAATATCCTGCACCAATTTATGTCTCACAACATCCGTTGTGTGAAAATACATAAATCCGATGTCTTCCACATCCTTTAATATTTTCGTCACAGTTTTAAGTCCTGATTTCTTGCCGTCGGGAAGGTCTATCTGCGTGATATCTCCGGTTATTACCGCCTTGGATCCGTAACCCAGACGAGTCAAAAACATTTTCATCTGTTCATTTGTGGTATTTTGGGCCTCGTCAAGAATAATAAAGGAAGAATCCAACGTCCTTCCTCTCATGTAGGCAAGAGGCGCCACCTCAATCAATTGCTTCTCCACGTTTCTCAGGTAATTCTCAGGTCCCATAATGTCGAACAACGCATCATATAGAGGCCTGAGATAGGGGTCAACCTTATCCTGCAGGTCACCCGGCAAGAATCCTAATTTTTCACCGGCTTCAACCGCAGGTCTCGTAAGTATAATCCTTTCAACCTCTTTTTTGCGGAATGCATTGACGGCCGCCGCAACCGCAAGATACGTCTTTCCTGTTCCGGCGGGACCGATTCCGAATGTGACATCCTTTGAATTAATCAGGTCCATGTATCTTTTTTGCCCCACTGTTTTCGGCTTTATTACTCTTCCCGAAGCGGTGGTCACTATAGCATCCTTCAGTATTACATCGTAATCCACATTTTGGTTGTTTTTATGAGATTCAATGATGTACACTATTTTCTGGTCACTGATTTCTCCTTCGGTATCAACCACCTTAATCATGTCCTTCAGTATCTTTACAACGGCTTCAGTTTTCGGCCTATCACCGGTTACCTTTATAACTCCGCTGCGTATTAAAATATTCACATCAAAATAGCTCTTTATAATCTTGATGTTTTTATCATGTATTCCCAACAGCTTTACGAGATTTTCCTCATTTGCCATCAAAATATTTTCTTCGTGTAATTCCATTAATCCTCCCTATTGCTCTGCTTCCACATTGTTGTCCTGAACAGGATACAATTTGACCTTTTCTCCTATATCCTCAATAACCTCTATTTGCGCTCTCAGGTAGTAATAGGCATCATCTTCAGCATAATTAAGCGATGACTTCAATATTCTCGCATCCACACCGCACATTTTTATTAAATCGTCATACATACTTATTTTCATTTTGTTTTTGGCTGTTTCTTCATCTATTTCCACAGACTTTACAACCTGTTCATAATAGGTACCCTTTACTACCGCAATATCGGATAAATTTGAAACTATAGGAATTTTAACTGTTCTCTCCCTATAATTATAGTTTTCAAAAGGCGCTTTGTCACCTATTATTTTAATACTGCTGCCATTTAATTGCAAGTAATAAACATTTTTACTCCTTTTAGAATCAACCTCAATGCTTTTAGCCTTTTCCTCCCGGAGCTCAAAATTATAATATGTCTTGCCGTAAATAATTCCTTCCGACGGAACCATCATGAATTCCTCAGTCTTGTTTTTTATCATTCCCATGACCAATGTCTGCCCTTCGTACACCACGTCGCCTTCCTTTACCACAGGCTGACCGCTCTTGGCAACCACTTTATTTATTATTGCATTTTTCTTTGAAATAATGCTTGAAGGCTCATTGCTTTTTATTTCTGCCTGCTCAGGCTTTTTTTCCTTCACAAATATTATAAGGTTTGAGCCTTCAATATGTACCTCCACAAACTTGAATTTTTCAAAATTTTTATACAGCAGTGTCTCTATTTTTTCGGTTTTCAGCTTTGAGCGCGCGACCGGAATGGATATGCTGTTATCCTCCAAAGTCTTTTTAATGTCATTTGCCGTTATCTGATTTGTTCCTATAATTTCAACATTCCATACAAGAGACGAAAGGACATACAGGCATATACCCAAAATAAAAAGTCCTGCAACGAATCCTTTCCGAACCTTAAGCTTTCTAAGCTTGATTGCAAGACCGTTTGAGCTGACAGCCTCCATCTTTGTCTCTTTTATTATTTCCTGGTATGCCTTATAATCTTCATAGGATATTTTAAATTTCATCCCATCTTCTTTTTTTTCTGCATCCCATATGCTGATGCCTTTTCTCCGGAGTAAATTCAAGACCTTTTCGCTGTTTGACGCCTTCAGGCGTATAACCACATATCCCTTCAAAAAAGATATTAACTTGAATGTAAGCATACTTACTCCTTTTCGGAAAACATTATTTCTTTAATATTTCCTTTAACGACGATACTGTCGCTGTTTATCTCCTCTATCTTAAATTTTGACCCTTTTATAAAAATGTTATTTTCAATAGTCCTTATCCCAACTTCATTATCCTCATAAATTATTATTCCGCTGTGGTTTTCTATTATCACCTTCTTATTTCCATGCATCCTCAAATTGAAATTATCCGACATGGCATCATTCGGCAGCTCCAAATCATCCGCAATCTTGCTTCTGAAGTTATTGAATTTTCCCATATATACCTCCTCTACCGCTACTTCCATATAATAAATTATGCATCCACTCCCTTGTCTATGATTATCCCGAGGTACTTTTACATGGAAACATGCACAAGTGCGCCAAAATAGAATTTAATTCATTATATATCCGTTAAAATCAGTAGTTTATGCTATATAGCTGTAGAGATGCTTGTATCAACATATGCTTTTCCGCATAATATAAATGCAATAGAACCAGCAAAATGACTTGCGCAGGTTTTCATATGCGAAGATATTAAAATAAAAGAAATAATTATGCAAAAATGCTTTACACAGTTTACGATATTTCCTGCTTAATCTTTTTTTTACAGAGAAAAGCCTATTTTAGGCGAAGGGTTTTTATTGGAATATACGGATTATCCTTAAAAAAGCACGAGTCAAAAAATTTCCGATTATTATACATCTTAGAGGATTGATATTCATCTCCTGCACTGTTTTTCAGAGATGGGAGTTATCAATATTCGCCAGGTGTTTTCATGAGACCTCTGAATCTGACAAAAGCGTCATATTTAAAAAAATATTTCGATACCAATATTGTATGGTATCGAAATACTGAAATTTAACACACTCCCTTATATGTATTGAATAAATCAGGATTATGTCTTGCCTAGCTGCAAACATATTATTTATATAACTATATATCAATTGTAAATATATGTCAATATCGCTTAAAATACAAAAAATTGACCAGAAAGAACCGTCCCCTATGGTCCTAATATTATTTTTTAACCGTTTTAATTTTTCTTATATGATAAATTGTCAGGATTAACAATGCTGTATTTATTCCTGCTACTGCTGGTGAACAGTCTCTGCTCTCAAAAAATATCTGCCTGCCAGATATAAATAACATATACAATTCAGAAAATAAAAGTAATTTTAAAAAAATTCTTATATCATTATAAGCATTTTTATTCTCTTCAGCGTTACTTCTTAATTCTTCACCAGTTTCATTGTTCATAATACAGCCTCCTACCATTAATTTAGTAATATTGAATATAATTAATTTATATATTAGTATTATATATAACTTTCAAATATATTTCAACAAATATAGAAAATAAAAAACCCCGTATAACGGGGTCTTTAAACTATTTTATATATTTAGCCACAATTTCGTTAACTTGTTTACCGTCAGTCTTGCCTTTTACTTGAGGCATTATGAGAGCCATGAGTTTGCCCAGATCTTTTTTGGTCTGAGCGCCTGTTTGTTCAATTGCTTTTTGAACAATTTCATCAAGCTCTTCATATGACAGTTGAGGCGGTAAATATTCCAATAGTATTTTGATTTCTTCATTGGTAAGATCAATAAGATCTTGTCGATTGCCTTTTTCAAAGTCAGGAATTGAGTCTTTTTTCTGTTTAATCTGCTTAGCGATAATGTCAATTACATCGGCATCAACAAGTTCAACTCTCTCGTCAACTTCTCTCTGCTTAACAGCTGCTCTCACCATAGTAACAACATCTTTTCTGACTTTTTGCTTAGATTTCATGGATTCTTTCAAATCTTCCATTAATTTCTCTTTTAAAGGCATACATTCACCTCTTATCTTGCTTTTTTGTTTTTCTTTCTACGAGCCGCTTCAGCTTTCTTTTTACGCTTTACGCTTGGTTTCTCATAGTGCTCTCTTTTTCTTACTTCTGACATAACACCTGTAAGTGCACACTGTCTTTTAAATCTTCTGAGAGCGTTATCGATTGATTCGTTCTCTCTAACCTTTACCTCTGTCATTTTGCTACCCTCCCCTCGTCTTCTACTACTGTATGTCCCAGACACCAGCGAGTTTGAAATAGCACTTAGTTATTATATAACATAGAATAAGTAAATGCAAGAAATTTATGATAAAGTTTCTGACAATTTTCTTCCACCTACTAAATGGAAGTGCAGATGCTGTACAGATTGACATCCGTCTTCTCCGCAATTGCTGATAACTCTGTATCCTGAGTCCTTAATATCTTCCTGCTCCGCAATTTTATTCACTGTTTCAAATATTTCGGAAATAACAGCGCTGTTCTCCGAATTAATATCATTCATTGAATCTATATGAATTTTGGGAACTATTAAAATATGTACGGGAGCCTGAGGATTCAAATCCCTGAACGCTATTATATTTTCAGTTTCATATACGCAATCTGACGGAATTTCTTTATTTGCTATTTTACAAAAAATGCAGCTCATTCTTTTCACCTCACTCCTGTATCATTCTATTCACATACCAAATAATCGTTCGTAACATTTTTAATGTTAGCACTAACTACCTGGTTTTTAATATTAATATCACTTTTTAACAAAACTTTCAAGTAATTTGTTGTATAACCTTCAAAAATATTTTCAGAATCCTGGGTTTCAACCAATACTGACAGAGTTTTTCCGACAAATTTCTCCATAAATTCATTTGCAACTGAATTTCCCAAATCAATTAACAGCTTGCTTCTCTGTGATTTTATGGATTCATCCACCTGATTATCCATTTCGGCAGCCTTGGTTCCTTCTCTCACAGAATATTTAAAAACATGTATCCTTGAAAATTTAATCTCTTTTACAAATTCAAGTGTTTCGTTGAATTCTCTTTCATCCTCACCGGGAAAGCCCACAATTATATCTGTTGTAATCCCTGCATCCGGCATGTACTTCCTTATTATATCAACATTGTTTTTATATTCTTCACTTGTATATTTCCTGTTCATTCGCTTTAAGATGCTGTCGCTTCCGCTTTGCAGAGAAAGATGGAAGTGGTCACAGGTTTTTTTCAGACTGCTGTATCTTGAAATGAAGTCTTCGGTAATCAGCTTGGGCTCTAATGAACCCAGGCGCACTCTCTCAATGCCGTCAATGGTATCAATATCCTCTATGAGCCTTATGAGAGCATCTTTTTCCTGAATATCCCTGCCATAGGATGAAATATGAATTCCGTTGAGAACTACTTCCTTGTAGCCGTTTGCTGCAATTCTTCTCACTTCATCAACTATGTCCTCATGCTTTCTGCTTCTTATGGGGCCTCTAACATATGGTATTATGCAGTATGAGCAGAACTGGCTGCATCCATCCTGTATCTTAATGTTTGCTCTTGTTTTATCATGAACTGTGCTGATTTTTAGCTCCTCAAAATCCTCTTTGGAGTAAAAGTCCTCCACTGCTTCAGAATACGGCTCCAAACGGCTCAGTTTCTCATTTAAGAGCCTTCCGATGCTTGCCTTGTGCTTTGTACCTATTATTATATCCGCCTGTGTTTCGCTGCTTATTTTCTCTCTGTTGAGCTGAACGCTGCATCCCACTGCAACGACAATGGCGTTTGGATTTATTCTCTTTGCCTTATTGATGAACTGTCTTGATTTTCTTTCGCTTTCTTTTGTTACGGCGCACGTATTTATTATGTATATATCACTTTCCTCTCCCGATGGAAGCACACTGAATCCTTCTGATTCTAACAACTCTGTCATCGCTTCTGTTTCAAACTGATTTACCTTGCATCCCAAAGTGGTAAATGATACTGTATATTTATCCTTGCGGTTTGTTTCTGAATGGTTCGTTTGGTTCGTTTGATTCATTTGATTTATTAATTCTCCTGCCTGTTACAAATTTTATTGAAATGATATCATAAAAAATTATATTTATCAAGCATCAAGTCCGAAATGCATCCTCAATAAAATTAATTGTACCACTATCGGCAATAATTTCGATTACATCAAATTGACAAAACATATCATCCTGTTTTTTAAGCAGGAAATAGTACTTTGCGGCGCTGATGATTTTCCTTTGCTTTGAAGTGGTGACAAATTCCCGCGGATGCCCGTAGGATACATTTTTTCGTCCCTTAACCTCTACAAAATGAATTCTGTCGTCCTTTAAAGCAATGATATCTATCTCACCAAATCTGCATATGAAGTTTTTATCTATGACATCATATCCCATATCAAGCAGGTATTTTTCGGCAATTTGTTCATATTCAGAACCCTTGTTGTCGCTCATCATCTCTTCAGAGAGCCCAGTATTCCTCTTATGAGAGACCTGCCTATTTCTCTTCCTATAGTATTCATTGCAGAGTTTGCCACTCTTTCTACAGGAGTTGTCCTTGAAGCCTTTTTGTTTCTGAGCTTTTCAAGCTCCTTCTTCTCTTTTTCGCGCCTCTTTGCTTCTTCGAGCATTACTTTTTCTCTTTCAGCATCCTTCTGAGCATTTATCTTTTGTTCATTCAGCACTTCGAAAGCTGATTCACGGTCCTCTGTTCTGTTGTACTTATAGTACAGCAAGGAGCCTTCGATAATTTGTCTTCTTAAAGTATCATCAACGGTTCCGAATTTGCTCTGAGGAGGAAGAATAAATGCACGCTCCACCACTGTTGGGCTTCCCTTTTCATCAAGGCAGGATATGAGGGCTTCCCCTGTTGCAAGCTCTGTTATGGCCTCCACCGTATTGAATGAAGGATTTTGCCTGAATGTTTCAGCCGCTGCCGAAACCTTTTTCTTATCCGCAGGCGTAAATGCCCTCAATGCGTGCTGTATTCTGTTTCCAAGCTGTCCCAGTATGTCTGCCGGGATGTCCGCGGGGCTTTGGGTAACAAAGTATACACCCACACCCTTGGAACGGATAAGTCTGACAACCTGCTCTATTTTATTCAGCAATACCTTCGATGCATCATCAAACAGAAGGTGTGCTTCATCAAAGAAAAATACCATTTTCGGCTTTTCCGGGTCTCCGATTTCGGGAAGATTTTCAAACAGCTCAGAAAGCATCCATAAAAGGAAGGTAGAATATAGAACAGGATTTAAAAACAGCTTCGCACTGTGAAGAACATTTATATATCCTCTTCCGTCATCTGCCGTACGCATCCAGTCACGAAAATCAAGGTTAGGTTCTCCGAAAAAGTAATTTCCGCCCTGATCCTCTAAAACCATCAGGCTTCTTAATATTGCTCCTATACTTTGAGAAGTTATGTTTCCATACTTCATTGCCAGTTCCTTCGCATTTTCGCCTACATGCTGTATCATTGCCCTCAGATCCTTCAGATCAATCAGCAAAAGCTCTTTATCGTCTGCAACTCTGAATACTATGTTCAGTATTCCCGACTGCGTATCATTTAATCCAAGTATTCTGGCCAGCATAAGGGGGCCCATTTCAGAAATTGTCGTTCTTACGGGAAGGCCTTCCTCCCCGAAAACATCCCAGAACTGCACAGGAAAGGATTTATATTCAAAGCTGTCTATTCCGAAGCGCTGTATTCTTTCCTGCATATTTTCATTGTCTGTACCTGGAGATGCAAGGCTTGCCAAATCTCCCTTTATATCTGCAAGAAACACAGGAACCCCCATCTGGCTGAAGGATTCTGCCAAAACCTTGAGAGTTACGGTCTTTCCCGTTCCTGTTGCACCTGCTACAAGACCGTGCCTGTTAGCCATCCTTGGTTCCAGATATATGCGTTTATCACTTTTTCCAATCCAAATTTTATTATCAGTAAACATGTTCTCTCCTCTCAGTAATAAGAAAATAAATTCAATATATTATACCAGCTAAACATGTATTTTTCAAATGATTATCTGCTTCCTTTATCGTATGGAATTCCCTCGGCCCTGGGTGCCTGCGAGTTCTTGGACGAAAACGTCAGCACTATGAGTGTTGCAATATAAGGAATCATTTTATAAACTTCATTTGATATGGGAAGGCTTTTAAGTATAGGGATGCCTGAATATGCCGAAGCAAATGTCTTCATAATTCCAAAAAAGAAGGCTGCAAAGAAAATCTTGTTTGTTCTCCATTGACCGAATATGAGCACAGCCAGTGCAAGAAATCCATATCCGGCAACTGTTGCATTGAAATTCGTACTCGTTGGAATTACAAACGTAAGTCCACCTATACCGGCAAGGATTCCGGAAATGATAACGCCCGAATATCTTATGCGATATACGTTGATACCCACGGAATCTGCTGCCTGTGGATGCTCGCCGCAGGAGCGCAGCCTCAGCCCGAAGCGTGTATGGTTTATTACAATCCATGATAAAAGCGCTATAAACAGTCCGACATATGTGGTAATATAGCAGTTTCGGAAAAGTATCGGTCCCACGAATGGTATGTCTCCCAAAAAAGGAACCTTGTTTATATAAAATGTGTCCGTAAACTGTATCTGCTGGACACCCTGAACCATACGCGCAGTAAATATTGCAAATGCAGGCGCAAACATATTTAATGCCGTTCCGCTTATAGTTTGATCCGCCCTGAGCCTTATTGACGCAAATGCATGGAAAACTGAAAAAACACCTCCGGTAATTCCGGCTACCAGCAGGGATAACAGCAGCAGCCCCTGACCGCTCATAGTTTTCTGAAAAACATTTATAAATGCAATTCCGGCAAATGCTCCAACAACCATTATTCCTTCCAGTGCAATGTTTACTATACCGCTGCGTTCTGAAAACATACCGCCTAAAGCAACTATTAAAAGGGGAATTGCAAAATACATTGTCTGCTGTGCAATATAATATACAGTATTCATTGTGACTCCTCCTTTTCAGCATGTGCGTCATCTTTGTCTGCGATATTGTCTTTATTTTCCCGGGTCTCAGAACTTTCTTCAACTGATGACGACATAAGGGCATTTAGAAGTTGCTTAAACATCAACGCAAATGCTCCGCAATAAATTATGACGGCTATAATCATATCTATTACTTCAGGAACGAAATTGTAAAGCTGAATATTAAATCCTCCCACCGTCAAATGCGCTATGAACAGCCCAGCAAATAATATGCCCAATGGATGGGACATTCCCAGCAATGCCACCGAAATTCCGCTGAATCCCTCCGGAGCCAGCATATCCAATACCTGAAGATATTTTCCCGACCCTGAAAGATATAACAGTCCTCCGCCAAGCCCTGACAATGCTCCAGCAATAACCATGGAAAAAACAATGCTTTTCTTTTCATTTATGCCCGCATACTTGCTTGCGCTTTTATTGCTGCCGCAGGCCTTAAGCTCATAGCCGAATGTGGTCTTATGCAAAACCACATAAATAATAATCACCGCTAAAATTGCAATTATAATTCCTATATTCAAATTACCCGTGTTGAAAAGCCTATCAAGACCTGCCTTTGGAAGCACAGCACTTTTGGCTACAGGCTTTGTCTGATTTTTAAGCGCATCATACACTGTTTTAACTATCGTCATGTTTACGAGATACATGCCTATGTAGTTCATCATTATTGAGGTTATTACTTCGTTAACATTGAAAAAAGCCTTGAGAAGTCCAGGTCCTGCACCCCACACAGCTCCTGCCGCCATAGCACCTGCAAGTGCAACAAGCCAGTGTATATCAGCAGGTATAAACGTCCACTTTACACCGATATAAATTGCAGCAAATGCTCCGCATGTGAACTGTCCCGAAGCCCCTATATTGAAAAGTCCCGTCTTGAACGCAAATCCTACGGATAAGCCGGTCATAATTATGGGTGTTGCAAAATATATTACCTGTTCTATTCCTCTGGCTCCTTCCGAAAACCCGCCTGTTAGTATTGTAGCAAAGGCTGGAAGGGCATCCTTTGAATTGCTTATAAATAATATGATAAGTCCGAAAAGAAGACCTGCAGCAATGGCCATCAATGATGAGATAAAGCTTATTAGTCCCTTATTCTCCTGCAAATTACGCCTTTTTTCCATAGCCTTCACCCCTCTTTGATCCCGCCATATAAAGTCCAAGCTCACTTACGGTTATTTCTTTAGGATTTAATTCTCCCACAATTTCACCTTCATATATTACCAATATCCTGTCACTTACGTTCATAACCTCATCAAGCTCCAATGAAATCAGCAGCACTGCCTTTCCTTCATTCCTCTGCGCCATAAGCTGCTTGTGAATATATTCTGTTGCTCCAACATCAAGCCCTCTTGTAGGCTGGACGGCCAGTACTATTTCAGGATCTCTGTCAAGCTCCCTGGCAATTATCAGCTTCTGCTGATTGCCTCCGGACATGTTTCTTACCACTGAATCTTCATCCTTCGGGCTCCGGATATCATATTGCTTAATAAGTTTTCTGGCATATTCCCTTACGGAATTAAATTTAATAAGTCCGAATTTCTGAAATCTCGGCTCATAATACGTCTGCATGACCGCATTTTGCTGAAGGTCAAAGTCCAGAATAAGTCCGTGCTTATGCCTGTCTTCAGGTATATGTGCCATTCCGTAAATACATTTTCTCCTTATGGATTCTCTTGTTACATCTCTGCCGTTTAAAAATACTTTTCCTTCATTTATCGGTATAAGTCCTGTAATGCCATATACAAGCTCTGACTGCCCGTTGCCGTCAATACCTGCAATACACACAATTTCGCCTCTGTTAACGTCAAATGTCACATCATTGACCATGTTCTTTTTTGAGTTCCTGGCTTTTATAGTCAGATTCCTTACTTCCAAAACGGCTTCGCCGACCTTGGCATCTATTTTTTCTATATTAAAGCTTACCTTGCGCCCTACCATCATTTCAGACATCTGTTCCTTTGACGTGGTGCTCACATCTACCGTCCCTATGTGCCTGCCCTTTCTCAACACCGTACAGCGGTCAGCTACTTCCTTTATCTCATTTAATTTATGAGAAATAAAAATTATGGATTTGCCTTCTTTTACAAGCTCCTTCATAACCTTCATCAATTCTTCTATTTCCTGAGGTGTAAGCACGGCTGTGGGTTCATCAAAAATAAGTATATCGTTGTCACAGTACAGCATCTTGAGTATTTCAACCCTTTGCTGCATACCCACCGTAATATCCGAGATATATGCATCGGGATCGATTTTCAGCTTATATTTATTGCTGAGATCCATTACTTTTTTACGCGCGTCGTCTTTTCTTAAAATTCCTGCCTTTACCGTTTCCCTTCCCAATATGATACTTTCCAGCACCGTAAAATTATGCACCAATTTGAAGTGCTGATGAACCATGCCTATATTCAAGTTGTTTGCATCATTTGGATTGCTGATTTGCTCGGCTTTTCCGTTTATTATTATTTCTCCCTTTTCTGCCTGGTACAAGCCGAAAAGTACGCTCATTAGGGTGGATTTTCCTGCTCCGTTTTCCCCCAGCAGCGCATGTACTTCACCTTTTTTTACCTTGAAGGTAACATCATCAAGTGCTTTAAATTTTCCGAATATTTTAGTAATATGATTCATTTCTATAACATATTCCATACAGCACCACCTAAGACTATAAGTTTATGAATAAGGTTGCTTAAAAGACTACAGTCCAAAGCAACCTTACAATATTAATTAATTATTTTGCTATTTGATTACTTCAATCTTAACCTTTTCCACTGCAATATCTGCCGCCGTTACTTCTTCTGCGGGTTTGCCTGAATTTGCAACAACTGCCGAATCATTCAGTATCTTCACATCTTTTGAAACGATTTTTGAGTAAATTGCATCATAGTCAGCCTGTGAAAACTTTTCAAATCTTGAGTTTTCCATAGGAAGCTGAACGCCCTTAACTGTTGCATCCAACGAAACTGTTGTTCCTCCGGGGAAGCTTTTAGCATAGTAGCTTGCAAGTGCATCGTACACAGATTTTGAAAGGTTTTTCATGGAGGATGTTATAACTGTATTGGATTCTGCAGATTGATCTACGTCAACCCCTATTACTTTCCTGCCTGCTGCTTCCGCAGCCTTCATTACAGAGTTTCCAACGGCTCCGCCGCATGCAAATATAACTTCTGTTCCTTCATTGAACCATGCCGAGGCTTTTGCCTGATTTTCAGGGGAGGCATCAAAATTTCCCACATAAGTATATTTAACCTGAATATCATCTGATAATCGAAGCTCTTTCGCAGCATATTCAGCTCCCTGTACAAATCCGTATCCGTAACGTACAACCGCCGGCACTGCCATACCGCCCATAAAGCCTAACTTTGTATAGCCTTCCTTAACTATGCTGTATCCTGCCAGAAATCCTGCCTCTTCCTCGGCATAGAATATTGAATATGTATTAGGAGCTATTTCAATATTATAATCTCCTGCATGAGGGGCACCGTCAAGAATTACGAAATTAACTTCCGGATACTTTGTTTGAACAGTATGAATCGGAACCTCAAACAGGAATCCCGGGCAAACAATCACCTTAGCACCGGCTTTAACCGCAAGGTCTATTGAATTGATATAAGCTGCATCTGATTTCTCTGTCGGTTTGTAATACTTGTAAGTTATACCTTTTTCCTTTGCATATGCTTCTACACCCTCCCATGCCCCCTGGTTAAATGATTTGTCATCAATCGTTCCAACATCGGTTATCAATGCCAACTCAAATTTATTGCTGTCAGCCGGTGTTTCCGCAGGCTTATCCGTCGCTTGCTCTTGCGTACATGATGAAAAAGCAAAAATCATTACAAAGGCAAGTACAACTATAAATAGCTTTCTCCACAACTTCATAATACTTATTCCCTCCGAATATTATTAAATTTTTTGAAGATTTATAAATTACGCTGTTCAGCGTCCTTTATCAGGTTAATTGCGGAACTTGTTCCTATTCTTGAACATCCCTCTTCAATAAAGGCCTTCATATCTTCAATTGTCCTTATTCCCCCTGATGCCTTAATCTTAACATTTGGACCTATGTATTTTTTAAACAGTCTGACATCCTCCAAATCAGCACCTGCCGTGCCAAAACCGGTTGATGTTTTTATATAATCTGCTCCCCCATTTGTAACGGCTCGGCAGACTTCTATTTTTTCTTCGTGTGTCAAATAACACGTTTCAACTATAACCTTCAATATTTTATCGCCAGCTGCTTTCTTTATTGCCGCAATTTCTTCCTCCACTTTTTTATACTCCATATTTTTTACATCGGAAATATTGATTACCATATCAATTTCATTCGCTCCGTCAGCAATGGCACGTGTGCATTCCGATATCTTTGCTTCTGTTACGGAATATCCCAGCGGAAATCCTATTACAGTGCATATATTTATTTTTTCACCGTATGTATCATTGATTTGCTTTACATAACAAGGCGGCACGCATACGGATGCAACCTTGTATTCAATAGCTTCATCACACAGGGCACTTATATCTCTCCATGTTGCAAACGCTTTCAATTGAGTGTGATCTACATATTTTAAAAGCTCAATATTGTTCATATTTAAACCCACCTGTTCTTCCATTATCTACTTGTGTTTACAAGTTTATCACAAAAAAATATTTACGTCAATTATATCTTAAGACAAGAAAACTGATACCTATAAGTTATAAAGCATCAGTTTTTTGCTATTTTTGAACTGCTTAACGCTATGAAAAGAACCCTCCAAGCTGAGCGATCTCCAGTGCCTTTACAACATCCACGTGATATGGTCCTTTGCGCGTAACTTTGAATATAAATTTGTCTCCCGGGGAAAATTCCACTTCCTTTTCTCCGTCAAGGGCTATGGTTCCTCTTTCATCTGCCGTAAACTCATATCCCTCCTCCAGCTCAAGCATGACAGGAGAACCTACAAGAAGAGATTCAAGTATGCCCGCAGATACGGGAGCCACAACGGGTTCTCCTTGATTAATATCTACGCACATGCCGAAATTATCCTGAGGAGTCACTATTTTTCTGCACCCTGCTATTGAAGAAAAACCTATTGATGCGGGGTGGCTTCTTGTTACAAATATCTTTTTAATATTTTCCATATCCCATATTGCCTTGGATGCAATATGCACCTCATTTGAGATTACCGCATCTACAAGAGCAATATCAACCAGCTCTGAATCCTTGTATATTTCTATCCTTTTATCTCTTATTGCATACAGATTTCTTTCAAATTTATTTGATGCGGCAGCTGCCGCCGCCATTCCTGCAATAGTTCCTTCAATCATTACGGGGTAGACGTTATTTGTCCCTGTAGATACTGCAATAATGGGAGTATCCTTTACGACCTTTGCCAAGGCTCTGTTGGTTCCGTCCCCTCCAAGCGTTACAATACATCCTACGCCTTGCTTTTCCATGTATTCCGTAATATTCAGCGTATCTCTGAAGCTGTTGTATTTTGGAAGCTCCACTAATTCTATTTCACATTTTAATGTTTTTCTTGTTATTAATCTTTCCTTTACCTTGTACCCTATTCTGCTGAAGTCTGAAAGCATGTATATCTTTTCAACCCCAAGAGCCTGAGCGCCTAATATTATTCTCTCAACAATATTTATTTTCTCTCCATTATCCGTTACGGTTGCATAGGATAAAAGTCTCCTTATGTCCTTTCCCGATGCCGGATTTGCTATAATTCCTATTGAAGTCATTTTTCCTCCTGTTGTGCTGTTGCTTTATTTTACTATTTACCGCAACTTACTCTCCGCGTAATTAAATGCCTCCTTAAATGAAGCAATTGGCTTGGCTCCCACGAGGACGGTCATATCGTCAATTATAAATGTGGGAGTGCTGTTTACATTGTAATTGCGTGCTGTTTCATGTGCCTCTCTAATTCTTTCTTCATAAATTCCCGTCTTAATTTTACTGAGCATTTCTTCCTTGTCCAATTCAATGTTTTCGGCTATGGAGGCCAGCAATCGGTCATTATTTATATCCATGCCCTTTGTGAAATATTCATAAAATATTTTATCTTGAAATTCGTGAAATCTTCCGTTATCCTTTGCATACTCTCCTGCCAAAAGAGCTTTATGAGTATTTGACATCATATCTGCTCCGCAAAAGCTGATACCATATTCAGCGCCCATATGGGACAAATTCATGAACATTCCTTCAAGGGGCATTCCCGGAAATAAATCCGAAACCCTCTGACCCTTTTCCGGAACCTCGGGATGTATTTCAAATGGCAGCCATTGATCATCTATTGTATATTCCTTTTTAAGCTCATCGACAATACCTTTGCCAATATAGCAAAATGGTCATGTATAATCTGAAAATATAATTAATTTATGCTTCATTTCCTTCTCCTTTTAGGTTAATAATTTTGTTATACCCATATTATATCTGAAATAATCATAATAAAAGAACAAACGTTATATAAAGCTCATTTGTTCTTGTGTATTCATTATTTTTTTAAGAAATGTCTTTCTGTGAATCTCCGTGGGCCCGTACTCAAGCAGTGCATCTATATGCTCCTTTGTGCCGTAGCCCTTGTTTTTTGCTAAATTATACTCCGGATAAATTTTGTCCGCCTCATCCATCTGCCTGTCTCTCGTGACCTTGGCTATAATTGAAGCTGCGGCAATCCCGTGGCATTTTGCATCTCCCTTAACTATGTTAAGCTGCGGTATGTATGTATCTAATTTTTCTGCATCTATCAGAAGATAGTCCGGGACTACCTTGTTTCCTTCCTTATCCCTCAGATTTTCAACTGCCTGGAGCATAGCGAGCTTGGTGGCATTTTTTATGTTGATTTCATCCACCTTTTCACAGCTCATCTCTCCTATGCCCACAGCCACAGCCTTTTCCATAATAACATCAAACAGCTGCTCTCTCTTTTTGTGTGTCAGCTTCTTTGAATCATTTACACCCTCTATGAGAACATCTTTCGGCATAATTACTGCGCAGGTCACCACACTTCCCGCAAGGCATCCCCTGCCTACCTCGTCTATGCATGCAAGATACTCATATCCCTTGTTCCACAATTCCTGTTCAATTTTAAGCATCATCGTTCACCTATTTGTTCCAAAGTTATATTTCCTAACTTTCCGCTTCTGAAATCATTCAGCAGCAGGTTGGCAACTCTTAAGTAATCTATTTCGGAATTGTTTATGAGATATCCTTTTTTAAATGCTATGTTATCCAATATGTCCAAGGACTTTTCTCCCTGTTCGATATTATATTTTTCCAATATTGAGTTTATTTTGTTCATTCCAATCATTTTTTCAACAAATTTCAGGGCTATTTCTTCCAGCACAAGTGTTTCATCCTTAATTGCCCCTGTAAAAGCCAAGTTTAGGGCGCCTATCTCGTCTTCAAACTTAGGCCACAAAATCCCCGGTGTATCCAGCAAATCGATATTGTTTGCCAGGTTAATCCATTGCTTGCCCTTTGTAACTCCGGGCATGTTTCCTGTCTTGGCGCTTTTCTTTTTAGCCAATGAATTTATCAGCGTTGATTTTCCTACGTTGGGTATGCCCACAATCATTGCCTTGATTCTCCTGTTTATCAGCCCGCGTTTCTTGTATCTTTCAAGTATTTCCTTAGAGGCATCAGCAATGGCATTGTCTAATTTTCTCAGTTCCTTATTGTTTGTTGAGTTGTACAGTACACATGACCAGCCCTTGCTTTTGTAATATTCTTCCCACATCTTGTTCATATTTGGGTCTGCAAGATCATATTTGTTCAGCACTATAAGTCTTTTTTTATCCCTGAACAGCTGATCAAAATCAGGATTTTTACTCGCTATGGGAATTCTTGCATCAATAACCTCTATTATAATGTTAACCAGCTTGATGTTTTCCTGAAGCAAATCCTTAGTTTTTTTCATATGCCCCGGATACCAGTTTATATTCATAAATACCACCCATCCTTTAAATAAAATTGAGGACCTCCGCCCTCAATTAATATTAATAGTTCTTTAATTCTTTAACCTTTGTAGCCTTACCTGTTCTTTCTCTCAGATAGTACAGTTTAGCACGTCTTACTTTACCTTTTCTTGTAACTTCGATTTTGTCGATTTTTGGTGAGTGTACAGGGAATGTTCTTTCAACTCCTACTCCGTAAGAAATCTTTCTTACTGTAAAAGTTTCTCTGTTGCTTCCGCCTTGTCTTTTTAAAACAATACCTTCGAACACCTGAATTCTTTCTCTGTTACCTTCTTTGATCTTAACATGCACTTTTACTGTATCTCCAACGTTAAAAGGTGTTACTTCACTTTTAAGCTGTTCATTTTCAAATGATTTTATTAAGTCCATTTTTTTACCTCCCTTCGCTTAAGCGTTTGTGCTTTTATATAGTCTTGCTAATTTGTTGTACTCTTTAATTGTATCTTCGTCTTTAATCATATCTGGACGTCTCTCCAAAGTAGCTTCAATTGCCTTGAAACGACGCCATTCTTCGATTTTTTTATGGTGACCGGACAGCAGTATCTCCGGAACATCCATTCCCAAGTAGCTTTCAGGTCTTGTATACTGAGGATACTCCAGCAGATTGCTGCTGTGAGATTCCTCAACGGAAGATTCATCAGAACCCAGCACTCCCGGTATCAGTCTGACCACTGCATCAATAACCGTCAGAACCGGAAGTTCTCCGCTTGTAAGAACATAATCACCCATAGATATTTCCTCATCGACATATCTGTCGATAATTCTTTGATCTATACCTTCATAATGCCCTGCAATAAGTACAATGTGTTCCTTTGAAGAAAGCTCTCTTGCTTTTTTTTGATTAAATAAACTACCTTTTGGTGATAGATAAATAACATATGAATTATGCTTTTTTATAGCGTCTAAAGCTTTAAACATGGGCTCAGGCTTTAAAAGCATCCCCGGGCCGCCGCCGTATGGATAATCATCGACTTTTTTGTGCTTGTCTTCGGAATAATCTCTGAGATTGGCAGCACCAAGCTCAAACATGCCGTTTTCCGCGGCTCTGCCGATTATCCCGTGTTTGGTATAAACATCAATGAGCTCAGGAAACAGTGTAACAACATCAAATCTCATTCCAACAGCCCCTCGATTATATTTATAACCATTTTTTTATTTTTAATGTCAACTTCTTTGACAACTTCCTTGACAGCAGGTATTAAAAAGGATTTATTTCCGTTGACTATTTCATAAACATCATTTGCGCCGGTCTGATATACAATATCAATTTTGCCTAAATGCTCACCTTCTGTTGAAAAGACCTCCATGCCCTCCAAATCAAATAAATAATATGAATCCTGTGGAAGCTCTCTCAACTGGTCTTCATAAATTGAAATATATGTGTCCTTGAATGATTCTGCAGCATTCATGTCATTTATATTTTCAAGCATAAGGTAGACCATGTCTTTTCTGAACCAGACATCCATGATTTTCCGCCTTGTATTGTCCTTTTCAGTATAGACATATTCAAGCTCTTCAAATCTGTCCGGGTCATCGGTGANNTGCAGCCCTTGACACCATGAGTGTTTACAATTTTTCCAACCTTTATATATTCTTTCATTTAACTACCCGTGTCCTCTGCGGCTGATTACTGTATAATTTCAACAATAACCCTCTTGTTTTCCTTTGTGGCAGCAGCTTTGACTACAGTTCTTATAGCCTTTGCAATTCTGCCCTGTTTGCCGATTACTTTACCCATATCATCAGGAGCAACTTTTAATTCTATTATCAGTGACTGGCTTCCTTCAACCTCATTAACTGATACAAGATCCGGATTATCTACTAGTGATTTTGCTATATATTCTACTAATTCACCCATGATATCACCTCTTATTTATTTTCATCTCTTTTTTCATAAATACCGTTGGCTTTAAATAAAGCACTAACTGTATCTGTAGGTTTTGCTCCGTTGTTAAGCCACTTTACAGCGCTTTCATCATTGATTCTTACTTCTTTTGGCTCGGAAATCGGATTGTAGAATCCTATTTCTTCAATAAAACGTCCATCTCTTGGTGAACGAGAATCTGCTACAACTATTCTGTAGAAAGGTTTCTTTTTTGAACCCATTCTTTTTAACCTGATTTTTACTGACATACTGTCACCTCCTTGTAAATTTAATATATATGAAAAAGGAAAAACCTATTTCTAACTATTTATTTGATGAATTAAAACGGCATTCTGAACTTGCCCATTCCGCCCAAGCCCTTTTTCTTTCCCATACCCATTGATGAGAATTTTTTCATGAGCTTCTTCATTTCATCATACTGCTTTAAAAGCTGATTTACTCTTTGAACAGATGTTCCGCTTCCCGCAGCAATTCTTTTTCTTCTGCTTCCGTTTATAATTGTGGGGTTGAGCCTTTCTTTCTTTGTCATTGACTGAATTATGGCTTCTGTAAACACCAGCTCTTTTTCATCAACCTTGAGACCTTTTAATTTTTTGTTGCCACCCATACCGGGCATCATTTCAAGAAGCTCATCCAAAGGCCCCATGTTTTTCATCTGCTGGAGCTGTGTAAGGAAATCTTCAAGATTGAAGTCCTGTGTCTTAAGCTTCTTCTGAAGCTCCATGGCCTGCTTTTCGTCAAATGCGCTCTGAGCCTTCTCAATTATTGAAAGCACATCGCCCATTCCTAAAATTCTTGATGCCATTCTGTCAGGGTGGAATGTTTCAAGCTGATCCATTTTTTCACCCACCGACAGGAACTTAATCGGTTTATTTACCACATTTCTTATTGAAAGAGCGGCACCGCCTCTTGCATCACCGTCAACCTTTGTCAGGATTACTCCTGTAATATCGAGGTATTCGTTGAAGGTTTCGGCAACCTTTACTGCATCCTGTCCTGTCATTGCGTCCAGTAGCAGCAATATTTCATCCGGCTTAACGGTCTGTTTTATCTGAACAAGCTCATCCATGAGCTCATTGTCAATATGCAGACGTCCCGCAGTATCTATAATAACTATGTCATGACCATGCTTCATTGCATGCTTCATGGCTTCTTTCACGATTGTAACGGGGCTTGTTTTGTCTCCCATTTCAAATGCGGGAACTCCTACACTTTCACCCACAACCTGGAGCTGCTTGATTGCAGCCGGTCTGTATATGTCACAAGCAACCAGAAGAGGTCTTTTTCCGTCTTTTTTAAGCTTGTTTGCAAGCTTTCCGGTGGCTGTTGTCTTACCTGCTCCCTGAAGACCGCACATCATAAAGTAAGTTATGTCATTGGAATTGATTTTAAGTCTGCTTTCGCCCTGACCCATTATCTTCACAAGCTCTTCATGAACTATTTTAACAACCTGCTGTCCGGGAGTCAGACTTTCCATTACTTCAGAGCCCAATGCTCTTTCCTTCACATTGTTGATAAATGTTTTTACAACCTTGAAGTTAACATCGGCTTCAAGCAGTGACATCTTGACTTCCTTCATTGCTGCATCTATGTCTTTATCAGTCAGCTTACCCTTGCCCTTTAGCTTTTGTAATGCATTTTGAAGTTTATCAGATAAATTCTCAAACATTTTCTCTACCCTTCATTAATTATTTTTGCGGCTTCAACTTTTATTTTTTCTGCTATTGTTTTATTGCTTTCGCCTTCTATGCTTGAGACAAGCTTTATAATATTTTCTGCTGCTTCTGAGTATTTCTCATATTTTTCATAAAGCTTTATTTTCTCTTCGTAATCTATCAAGCTTTTTTCTGCCCTTTTCAAGGCATCATACACGCCCTGTCTGCTGATATTCATGTCTTCAGCAATTTCAGACAGACTACAGTCCTGGTTATAATACAGATCAATTATATTCGCCTGGTTTTCCTTCAGCAAATCTCCATAGTAGTCATACAAGACACTAAAGATAAATTTTTTCTCTAACATATCTCACCTACTGTAAAGTATTTAGCTTGACAGTGAATTTTATCGCATATAAAGAACTTTGTCAATAGTTTTTTTATGAGAATTACTTATTTTTATAAGAATTTTTTACAGATATTCATCATTACCGCATACGATATTTCGGCGCATAAAAATGCTGTCAAGAAGCAGCTTGACAGCATTAAGGTTTATCTTCCGTTCATTTTTTCAAATATGCCCGCTGTTTTCAGTGCCGGACGTATGCTCAGTGAAAGTGCAATTGATGCTATAACTGCCACAACCGCATTGGCTGAAGATACGAGGAATTTTGTGCCTGCCACAGCAATTACGGCTTCCCAGTTGCTGCCCAGAACAACATACTGCATTATTATTGTTTTTAAGGTGTACAGCACAACATATGCTGCTGCCCCCGCTATAGCTGCAATAATATTGATCTTTTTGTTCTGACCATTGTATCCCTTAAAATGTGAAATAGTACCTGCTATATATCCCATAGCAAATTTCAAAATAAATGTTATCCAGAATTCAGGAGCAAATGACGGGTCAAACAAGTCAAAAATTGCAGAGCCAAAGCCTGACGCCAATCCCCCTACAGCCCCTCCGAACAAAAGTCCGGACAGAATGCACATTACATTGCCCAGGTGAAGCATTGTTTTCCCAAGAGGTGTGGGTATTTCAATCCTGAAATTCGTTGCAACAAAAACCATTGCAGCCATCAATCCTATGACAGCCATCTGATATATTGAAAATTTCCTTTTATCTGTACTCATAACGCCCTCCGACCTTTTCTATAACTATATTATATTTCATTCTGACATTGAGTAAATGCTCAGTTTTAATAATTAGTAAGAGGTCAGTTTAAGAAATCTTAAAAATATGGTTAGGGCATACAAAAGCTGTTGCATAGCAACAGCCTATGTTTTATTCAAATATTGCATTTACGAAATCTGATGCGTTGAAATCCTGAAGGTCGTCTATTTTTTCTCCCACGCCTATATATTTGATAGGAATTTTCAATTCATTCACTATAGGGAATGCAATTCCTCCCTTGGCTGTTCCGTCAAGCTTTGTAAGTATGAGACCGTTTATATCACATGTTTCAGCAAACAGCTTTGCCTGTATAATTCCATTTTGGCCTGTGGTGGAATCTATTACAAGATATACGTCTATTTTAGCGCCTGAAAATTCCTTATCTACTATTTTAAAGATTTTGCTCAGCTCGTTCATCAAGTTCTTTTTGTTGTGAAGCCTTCCGGCTGTATCGCATATGAGCACATCTGTTTTTCTTGCTTTTGCCGCCTGTATTGCATCAAATATAACAGCTCCGGGGTCTGAACCCTGCTCGGATGCAATTATATCAACACCTGCCCTTGTACACCATTCCTTAAGCTGCTCCACCGCCGCCGCTCTGAAGGTATCTGCCGCCGCAACAATGACGCTTTTCCCTGAATCCTTAAGCCTGTAAGCAATTTTTCCTATCGATGTGGTCTTTCCTACGCCGTTTACGCCTACAATCAATATCACTCTCTGAACATCATTCAATTCTTCCTTATCCTCATGCTCTTCGAGCATGTTCACAAGATATTCCTTGATTATATCCTTAATTTCAGAAGTGTCTTCAAGCTTTCTTTTCTTTGCCTCTGCCTTGATATAATCTATGATGTCCATGGTTGTTTCAACGCCCATGTCAGAGGTAATCAAAATTTCCTCAAGCTCATCCAAAAAGTCATCATCAATTTTTTTGTGTCTGAATACAATATTTTCAATTTGTTCTGTTAAATTTTTCTTTGTTTTTGAAAGCCCTTCCTTTAGACGCTCAAAAAAACTCAGTCCTTTCTTTTCAGCCGCCTCTTCCCCTGCGGTATCAACCACATTCTTTTCATCCTTGGCTTCTTTTTCATCATTTACAGCTTTTGTATCATTTTCATCCTTGACAATGTCGTCAACAGAATCTTTTATTTCGTTTTCATTCTCATTTTTATTTTTTTTCCAAAAATTAAACATAGTTCCTCCTTATATATCACCCAATGTTCCTAATTTCATAGAAACTAACTTGGTAATTCCTTTTTCCTCCATTGTTGCTCCGTACATTGTATCGGCATGTTCCATGGTGCCCTTTCTGTGGGTTATTACCACAAACTGAGTTTCCTTTGAGAACTCCTTCAGGTACTGAGCAAATCGGTTTATATTTGCATCATCCAAAGCAGCCTCAATTTCGTCCAGAACACAGAATGGAGTAGGCTTTGTCTTTAAAATTGCAAACAGCAGTGCTATGGCTGTAAGAGCTTTTTCACCGCCGGACAGCAGAGAAATTTTACTCAGCTTCTTGCCCGGAGGCTGGACTGCAATTTCTATATTGCTGTTTAATGCATCAGCTTCATCCTCCAGGTACACATCCCCGTTTCCGCCGTTAAACAGCTTCCTGAATACTTCGTTGAATTTTACCCTGATACTTGCAAATTCTTCAATAAATTTTTCTCTCATCTGGTTTTCCAGCTCTTTTATTACCTCGTTAAGCTGCTGCTTTGCATCGATTAAATCCTTTTTCTGCTTTGTAAGGAAGTCAAATCTTTCCTTTACTTCCTCGTACTCCTCAATTGCGTCCAGATTCACGCTGCCAAGCTCCTTAATTACCCTTTTAAGCGAGCTTACTTCATTGCACAGCCTGGTCTGGCTTATGCTGTCATCTTTGTATTTCAGAGCCATTGCATAATTTATTTCATAGTCTTCCCAAAGTTTTGAAGATATTTCTTCAATTTTGGAACTTTCTCTTTCAATTTTGACATTCATTTTGTTTTCATCGTCGAGAATTTCCGTTATTGCCTTGTTTGCCTCGTTTATTTTGCTTTGGTATTCATAGATTGAAGCCTGTGCTGCATCAAGACTTTCTTTTTCATTCATAAAGGTTTCATTGAGCTCCTTAAGCTCTGCATCCAATATTACTGACCTGCTGCTGTGCTCATGAATTGCAGCCTCCGCAGATTTTATTTCATTATCAATACTTTTTAAGCTTTCTTCCTTCTGCAGCTGAGCTTCATTATTTCTTTGCATTTCAGATTCGATACTCTTTATTCTTTCTTCCTTAAGCCTTATTTCCTGAGTTACCTCGGCAACCAAATCCCTCTGCTTTAATATAACATTATTGTAATCCTCAAATTTGCTTCTGTTGGCGTCATTTTTGAGAACAATCTGCTCAATGTCTCTTTCTTTTTCTTCAATGCTCTTCTTTACATCTTCTATAGCTTCTGTAATTTCTTTGAGCTCATTTTCGTATTTTTCCTTCTCAGACTTGATATACTGCATTTCTTCTCCATATTTTCTTATGGCGGCAGCATCCTTCTCAGCCTGCTCCATCAGCATGCCAATTTTTGAAGAATTCATTCCGTAAAGGTTTTTTGCATCGTTGATTTCATTTTTAACGGTTGCTATTCTTTCGCTGCAGTTTTTTAATTCTGATAAAACGGATTTAAGCTGGTTGTTTTTTTCGTTAAGCTCCTTTGATGAACTTTCGATATGCTCTTTAAGCTCCTCGATTTCCCTCTTTCTTCCCAGAAGGTTTTGATTGCTGCTTATGTGTCCTCCCGTTACAGAACCGCCTGCATTAATTACATCACCCTGCAGTGTTACGATTTTTACGGAGCTTCCCAAACGTCTTGAAATTTTAAAGCCATTGTTCAAATTATCCACTATTATTATTCTTCCTAAAAGATTCTTTATAACAGCTTCAAATTCAGGATTTGTATTTACAAGCATGTCCCCTGTGTTTATAACACTTGGGTCCTTTAAAACCTCCTGCTCCGCTTTGTTCAGACTTCTTTCCTGAAGCATATTTATCGGAAGGAATGTTACTCTTCCTATTTTGTTTTTCTTTAAATACTCAATTATATTTTCTGCTTCAATATCTGTGTTTACTATTATATTTTGTATTGCTGAACCCAAGGCAACTTCGATTGCCGTTTCATACTGCTTCTCAGTCTTGATTATATCGGCTACGGTGCCTCTTATGGAGTTTCTAAGTACCGGTTCTTTCTCCTTGTTGTTCATTACCGTCTTGATGCTTTTGTAATATCCGTCATAGTAGGCTTCCATGTTGGAAATTATATTCATCTTTGACCTTGAGCTGCTTATGTCTTCGCTCTGCTTTCTTATTTCATCGCTGAGAGAATCTCTTTCTTTTTCTGATACAATTAATTTATGCTCAAGCTCTCTAAGCTCTGCGCTTTTGCCCGCAAGCCCTGACGCAATTCCTGCCTGCTCTTCTTCAAGTTTTTGAATTATTTCAAGCTTATTCTTTCTTTCTGACTCTTCGGATTCTATTTCAGATGCTAAATTTTCTATTCTTTCATTATTGTTTGATATGAATGAATATATTGTGCTTTTCTGGCTGTTCTGCCTGTTTATCTCCTTGTGCAGATCAAACAGCAGACCCTTTTGCTCCTCGATGCTATGGATTGCCTTATCAATTTCTTCCTTATATACTTTGCTTTCCTCGTTCATGGAATTAAACCTTTCCATGTCAATGTTCAGTCCTTCGACCAGCTTGTCTTTTTCTTCCGTAAGCAAGACTATATCAGCCAGAAGGCTTTCATTCCTCTTTTTAAGCTCCTCTGCCTCGTTCTTAACATTGTTGATATTGCTTACATACAGCAGCTTTTTTTCTTTGTGGACCTGACACAGCCTCTGACAGCTTTCATATTCCTTGCTTGTTAAATCTCTCTGCAGTTCAAGCTCCTTGATTTTATGTTGTATTTCATCTATTTGCTCTTTCTGTGACACTATTGATTCTGAAAATGCATCTCTTCTTTTCTGATGCTTTATTTTCTGCTCCAATGCCAGCTCTCTCTGATTTTCCAGAGCTTTAAGCTGCTCACTGTGCTTTTCGTACTCATGGGCAAGGTAATTAAGCTCGTATTGCTTCAAGCTTTCCCTTGTTTCAATATATTTCTGCGCCTTGATGCTTTGCTCTGAAAGGGGAGCAATACGTTCCTCCAGCTCATGAATAATATCTTCAACCCTGTCAAGATTAGAATCGGTCTTTTCCAGACGTCTTTCCGATTCCTCTTTTCTGATTTTGTATTTGACTATACCGGAGGCTTCTTCAAATACCTTTCTTCTTGTTTCAGAATTGGGGCTCAAGATATCCTCAACGCGGCCTTGTCCTATAAATGAATATCCTTCGCTTCCTACACCTGTATCCATGAACAGCTCTTTTATATCCTTGAGCCTGCATTGCTGCTTGTTTATGTAGTATTCGCTTTCACCAGTCTTGTAGAGCTTTCTTTTGATGCTCACTTCCTTATATTCTACAGGAATTTCTCCCGATTCATTGTCAAATACCAAATTCACTTCTGCGTAGCCCAGAGGCATTCTTTTTTCAGTTCCCGCAAATATTACATCATCCATCTTCCCGCCGCGGAGAGATTTGGCACTTTGCTCTCCTAACACCCATTTGATGGCGTCGGAGATATTGCTTTTTCCGCTGCCGTTAGGCCCAACAACTGCAGTAATTCCTTTTTCAACAATGATTTCTGTTCTTTCCGCAAAGGATTTAAACCCGTTTATATAAACTTTTTTTAAATACATTTTTCCCCCTGCTGCCTCAGGTAGTTGTTGAATATTTCTTTCCTTTCAAAACTGCCTAATTTATTTTGTTCATTGTATATGGTTATTAAACCTTCTTCAGCCGATGTTGATTCTCTGAAGAATATATTTCTAATGGAAAGTATTGCTTTAAGATTATTGATATTTGACCGTCTCTGTCCTGCTATGCTGCTTATGAGCTTTTTGTCCGCACAAATGTATATGTCTTTCCCTTTTAAATCAAATCCCTTTAAAGTCATTAAAACCGAAGACAAATACAGCTTTTCCTCCACCAGCTGCCTGAAGGCAGGATGAAACGGCCCTGCAATAACATCTCCCCGCTCATTTATGGTGTCGGTGCCCTGCAGACCCATCCTTATTACATTTATGTTATTTATTGAATAGTTGCTGTACATGTATGCTGAAATATCAACCGCCTCATTCAAGGTCAGCGGTGTATAGCTTCCTTCATAATACATTTGTTCCAGGTCAGTGTCCTTTATTATCAGCGTGGGATAAATCCTCACCATATCAGGCTCCATGGAGATTGAAACATCGCATGTTTTCATATCCGTCTTTGTTGTGCTTCCCGGAAGCCCCGGCATAATCTGATGTCCTAAAATAAATCCATGCTCCTTTATGAGCCTGCTGGCGTTCTTTGAGTCAGTTGGCGTATGCCCTCTGTTGGACCGTCTTAAAACATCGTCGTCCAGGCTTTGAATTCCCAGCTCAATAACGTCCATACCGTATTTTTTCTGAAGCTCAAGAATATCCTCATTTATGGCATCAGGTCTTGTGGAGCATCGCATCCTGTGCACAACACCCATATCCTTGTAATGCTTGCCGATTTTTAAAAGCTCCTCTTGAACTCTCAGATCTATTGCCGTAAACGAGCCGCCGAAAAAAGCAAGCTCCGTGAAGGTATCCTTATTTATTGTTTTTATGCACTCATCAACAATATTTACAACATACTCCGCATTTGCCGATACAGTTCCCTTTCCGGTTATTCTTTTCTGATTGCAGAACACACAGTCGTTGGGGCATCCGACATGAGGAACAAATACAGGAATTATTTTCATTTTCCCCATTTTATCCATTTAATTGGCCTTCTGCCTTCAGTGCATTTTTAGCTGCATCCTGCTCGGCTAATTTTTTGCTTTTTCCCGTACCCCTTCCCACAACAACTTTATTTACCAGTGCCTCTACGTGGAACAGCTTTTCATGGTCGGGTCCTTCTTCTTTTGTTACAATGTATCGTATTTTGCAGCTTTGAAACTTGCTTTGGTAGTATTCCTGCAGATATGACTTGAAATCTGAAATTATCTTTCCTCTCACTGCAAGCTGTATGTATTCCGTCAGATTTTTAAGCACGAAGCTTTCTGCCTTTCTATATCCTCCGTCGATATATATGGCAGCAATAACGGCTTCCACTGCATCTGCCAGAATGGATTTTCTTTCCCTTCCTCCCGATGCCTCTTCTCCCTTTCCAAGGAGAAGATACTTGCCTAAGTTAAGGTTTACCGCAACGAGACTCAATGTGTCCTCGCATACAACCTGGGATCTCAGCTTGGTTAAATCGCCCTCCGGATATTCCGGAAATTTATCAAAAATAAAGCGACTCACGGTTATGCTCAGTACAGCATCTCCCAAGAACTCCAGTCTTTCATTATTTACCTTGTTATATGATTTATCCTCATTGGAATAAGAGCTGTGGGTAAGTGATTTCTCCAATATTTCTATGTTATTGAATTTATAATCAATTATTTCTTCAAATTCATTAAGTTCCTTAATGTCAATTATCACGGTTCCTCCTCGATTGATTATAATTGCTTATTACGCCTATGAACCCCTTCATAAATATAATAAGTAACTATAATTTGTTTAGTATTCTGTTTAATATAGAGGACGCATTGCTGCGTCCCTGAAATTCCTATTAATCCATTTAATTCATATATTCATATAATTAAATATTTGTGTTTTCTTCTAAGTAATTAACTATGTCACCAACTGTAGTGATTTGTTCAATGCTTTCATCGTCAATTTCAATTTCGAATTCATCTTCAAGTGCCATAACCAGCTCAAACAATGTGATTGAATCTGCTTCCAAATCATCGGCAAATGATGTGTCCATTGTAATTTCATCCGGCTCAACGCCAACCTTTTCAGCTACTAAGTCTCTGATTCTTTCAAACATGCTAATCACCTCCTCATTATACTTTCTTCAATTAAATCATTAACCTTATTTTCAATGCAAATAACAGCCTGGCGGATTGCGTTTTTCACAGCTTTTTCATCAGAGCTGCCATGAGCCTTGATTACTGTTTCTTTTACTCCCAGTATGGGAGCCCCGCCATGTTCGGAATAATCAAACTTTCCTTTGAAGCTGTACAACGCCGGCTTAATAAGAAGTCCGCCTATCTTTGCCCTGGTTGAGGACATAAGCTCATTCTTAAGCCCCTTCATAATTTCTAGCACTGTTCCCTCAAGAGTTTTCAAAATCATGTTACCCACAAATCCGTCACAAACTATTATATCCGCTTTTCCCTGAAGTATTTCCCTCGCTTCAATGTTGCCTATAAAGTTTAAGGGAAGATGTGTGCTTTCAAGGATGTCGTAGGTTTCCACCGTAAGCTTGTCACCTTTTGTTTTTTCAGAACCTATATTTGCCAGCGCGATCCTCGGAGATGCTATATTCATTACTTTCTTTAAATATATGTCACCCATGATTGCAAAATCATAAAGGAATTCAGGTTTGGAATCAACATTGGCACCGGAATCTATGAGCAGAGCAAAGCCTCCGTCCATATTCGGAATCAAAGCACCTATTGCAGGCCTTTCAATACCGTTGATTCTCCCCACAACCAATGTGGCACCTGCCAGCAATGCACCGGTGCTGCCTGCTGATACAACAGCATCGGCTTCTTTGTTTTTTACAGCATTTAAAGCCTTAACAAGTGAAGAATCCTTTTTGCGTCTTATGGCCATTACTGGCTTGTCTTCGTTGGATATTACTTCTTCCGCATTAAGAATTTCTATATTTCTAAAATCAGATGTACTTTTTTCAAGTATTTTTTTGATTTCATTTTCTTTTCCGGAAAGCACAATATTTACTTTATATTCATCTCTTGCAAGTATGCCGCCCTTGACCAAAGCCTCGGGAGCATTGTCGCCGCCCATTGCATCTACAGCAATTTTCATCAATTACACCCCTTTACATTTTTACATAGATTAGTATAACTTAGTAGTTTATGTTTTGCAATAAAAAAATAGTGCGTGAGCACTACTTTTTAACTGATTACAATACAAGCGATTGTTATTAAAATATTATTTCAATTATTCTACGCTCATAACTTCTTTGCCGTCATAATGTCCGCAAGCCGCACATACTCTGTGTGGGAGCTTCGTTTCATGACACTGTGGGCATTCGATAACATTTGGAATTGTTAATCTTGATTTAGCTGTTCTTCTTCTATCTCTTCTAGCTTTGGAAGTTTTTCTCTTAGGTACTGCCATTTATAACACCTCCTTAATCCTTTAACAGGTCTTTTAATTTATCAAACCGCGGATCTGTTAAACTGCTTTCGCACTTGCACTCTTCATGATTTAAATTAACTCCGCAATTATGGCATATGCCCTTGCAGTCTTTTTTGCATAAAGACTTCATAGGCATCGATAAATAAATCATTTGCTTTATGGTTTCTTCTAAATCAACACATCCGTCTGTTATTTTCAGCTTTATTTCATCATCGTCATCATTTTCGTCATTTTCATCAAGCTGATGGAGCAATAGAGCCTCAAATTTGGTCTCAACCGCATTGTCAAAGGGAGCTAAACACCTTGCACATTCATCATCAAATGTATATTTAACTGTCCCGTTCAACAAGAGGCTTTCATCAACCTTAAAAATATCTCCGCTGAATCCTATGCTCTTGTGAAGATGTGTCTTTGATAAAAAATCCTCGTCATCTATTTCAAAGTTCTCACTTACTTTTAAAGAAATTTGTCCGGATGCCAAAAACTTATTTATTCGAATTAACATAATACCACCCTTTTTATTCGCAGAGTTAATTATAAGAGAAAATAAATATTTTGTCAAGTAATTTATTTTACAGTATAGACTATTTTACAGCAAGAGCCTTTGTATCTCTTGCAATCATTATTTCTTCATTTGTAGGAATAACGAATACTTTTACCTTAGCTCCATCCTTGGAAATTTCAGCTTCCTTGCCTCTGATGTTATTCTTGCCGGCATCTACTGTAACTCCCAGGAATTCCAGTCCTTCGCATATCTGTGCTCTTGTATCAGCTGAGTTTTCTCCCAGACCTGCTGTAAATACAACAACATCCAGTCCGCCCATAGCAGCAGCGTATGAACCGATATATTTTCTTACTGTATAAGCGAATTTATCCAATGCAAGCTGTGCTCTCTTATTTCCCTGCGCTGCTGCACCTTCAATATCTCTGAAGTCGCTGCTCACACCTGAAATACCCAGAACTCCGGACTTCTTGTTCATTAAATTGTCCATTTCTTCAGCATTCATATTCTTTTTGTTCATCAGGAATGTTACAATTGCAGGGTCTATATCGCCGCATCTTGTTCCCATTACCAGACCTTCAAGAGGAGTCATTCCCATACTTGTATCGAATGATTTTCCGTCCTTTATTGCTGTCAAGCTTGCTCCGTTTCCTAAGTGGCATGTAACAACCTTCATTCCTTCAAGGCTCTTGCCGGTTAATGCAGCGACTCTTTCCGAAACATATTTATGTGATGTTCCGTGGAAGCCGTATCTTCTTATTCCGTTCTCTTCATACAATTCATATGGCAGAGGATATATATATGATTCAACAGGCATTGTCTGATGGAATGCAGTATCAAATACTCCTACCATCGGAACGTTAGGAAGTAATTCCTGGCATGCCTCGATTCCTATTATATTTGGTGGGTTATGCAGCGGTGCCAGCTCGATACATTCCTTCATGGCAGCTATAACCTCATCTGTAATAAGCACTGAGTTTGCAAATTTTTCTCCTCCGTGAACAACTCTGTGTCCCACAGCATCAACTTCATCCAGTGATTTCACTGCTCCGTGCCCAGGGTCAACCAATGCTTTCAATACAAGATTGATTGCATCCTTATGGTTTTTCATAACCTCTTCAATTACAACCTTGTCCTGTCCGGCTTTCTCGTGCTTTAAAACACTTCCTTCAATACCTATTCTTTCAACAAGACCTTTAGCAAGCACGCTTTCATCACTCATATTTATGAACTGATATTTCAATGATGAACTTCCGCAGTTAATTACTAATACATTCATGTTACTCCTCCATAGTTATAATATAATAAAATCTTTTAGATTTTAAAAACAAATTAATTAGGTTGCTTCTGTCGCAGATATACTGCTTCTGATTATCTTTTCAAATTTTGCATCATTTATTACTAAAATATCACAGTTGGAAATCACGGTCTCCCATAGATTTTCATCATTGGCTATTTTCAGATAGAGCATTACGGCCTGAATTACTCCAAAATGAGTAACAACTAATGAATTATCAGGCACATTGTCCATAAAGGCCGAAATCCTGCTGATGATATCGTCGTAGCCTTCACCTTCCGGAAATATGTATCTGTGCTGCTGCTCCATCCACTTTTCTGACTCTTCTCTGTAGTTCGCATATATTTCATCCCAAGTCAGATTTTCAAACACACCGAAATCCACCTCAACAAGGCAGTCCTCAGTTATTATGCTGTGTTCATCAAATCCGATTTCACCGCAGATAATTCTTGCCGTGTCCCTTGCCCTTTTGAGGGTGCTTGAATAAACATGAGATATTTTCTCGCCTTTCAAGCTCTGTCCTGCAGCCCTTGCCTGCTTCCTGCCGTTTTCCGACAGCTCCACATCCGTTATGCCGCTGAATTTTTTATTCAAGTTTGCCACGGATTCGCCGTGTCGAACTAAGTATACCATAACTGCCCCTGTAAAAAAAGTACCAAAATCATAAATATTATCTGACTTATCTCCGCAATAAAGCCGCAGGTATCTCCCGTCATTCCTCCAAGCAAATCCTCAAGCTTACAGGATATGAAATACGATACAGCAAGTGCTCCAAATGCCGCCGCTGCAATGGCAGTCCTGTTAGGCATCAATATGCACAGCATAAATAAAATTGCCATGTTGGAAATCAAAACACTTGTATTTATTGATTCCACAAACAACGTACCCATTCCCTTTGTTTTTTTAGCGTATTTCTTATTCCATGAAGCTGCAATTACGCATGCTCTGCCTGTCACAGGCAACATGAAGCATGAATAAATGTCGATGTAAGAAAACAGCACCACTTGTGAAACCACTATAATGACAATACTTAGCACACCGAAAGCTCCTATGTGGGAATCGCTCATTATCTCAAAGATTCTGTCTCCCGTCCTGCCTGAAAAAATGCCGTCTGATGTATCCGCCGCTCCGTCAATATGTATGCCTCCTGTTGTAACAATGTAGCAAAGTGTAACAACAAGACCGCGAATCAAATCAACATAAATATTGTTAAATAATAAATAAGTAAGCACCAAAAAAAATCCAATTACAGCTCCCAATAATGAATACATACTCAGAGCCTTTTTGAAATTTTCTTCTTTGTATTCAATTCGTCTTCCAACTGGAATTCTTGTAAAAAATGATACCAGAGTTAAAAATCCAAGGGCCACTTTACCATTTCCCCTTTGTGCTTAAGTTTGATAGGTATGCCTGAAAATATGAAATACATAAAATCAGCCTTGCTGCCTATTTCCCGGTTAATTCTTCCGCTCATATCTCTGAAGTAGTTCCCCATATAATACGGCGGAACAACACCCATTCCTGTTTCATTTGATACTATAACAAGCTTCTTGCTGTTTAAGTTGCATACTTCTATAAGAGCTAAAACCTCTGCGGTAATTTCTTTCTCCAGCTTGTTCACCACTTCGGACTTGCAGCTGTCAAAATCAATTTCGCTTTCGAACATTAAATTGCCTATCAACGTGCTTATACAATCAAGCAGAACAACCTCACATTCCATGAACACCTTTTTGTCTGCAAGGTTTCGGAATTCCGAATGCATCTCCAGGGTACTCCATGACTCCGGCCTCTGCTCACGATGCTTTCTCACTCTGTCTGCCATAGCCTCATCCGTAACTGTTGCAGTAGCTATGTAAAGCACCTTGCTTCCATATTCTTTTGCTTTCTCCTCGGCAAAGGTGCTTTTTCCGCTCCTTGCGCCGCCTATTACAAATGTTACGCTCATTTAATCACCATCTATATTATTTAACCTTTAGTATTATACCACCTATAAAGAAAAAATCAAATAGAAATATAGAAAAAATGCCGTCTTCCTTACTCTTGCTAATTTTTCTTTAATATTTTGATGAACGATTTAGCTTCGTCGGTCAGTATTGAATTTTTAAGCTTTACATAACCAAGGGTTGAATAGCTGCCGGGGATTGGAATGGCAATGATATTAAAATTTTTTAAAAACCGCGGATGCAATGTACAGCCTATACTGAAGGCATTGGTCTGGGAAACGACATTGCATTTTAACTCCCTGTCCGTAACAGAAATAATCTTGTTTGGCTTAAGAATATTTAAGGTGCTTAACTCAGGCATATAGCTTATAGAGTCTTTTTCGTCTGCATATCTCACATACATGTAATCGTTAAGCATTTCAAACGGAAAAGGATCTTCATTTACAAGAGGGTGCGTGCTGCTGATGTTTATGTTTACAGGCACATCATAAAGCTTAACAAATTCCATGTTGTAGTTTTTAAGTATACTTTCGCAAAGCTCTATGGAATGATTATTTATCAGCAAAATTCCAAAATCACATTCAAGATTGTAAGCACTCTCTATGACTCCCATCAAATCGTCATTCCTTATATTGAAGTTCAGCTTAGCTTTTGATTCGTATTCGCTGCATAGCTCTACAAAGGCCTCCATAACAGGAGAATAATTCATTGCTACAACTCTGAAGCTGTATATATCATGGATCTCGGATATTTTTTTAATCTTGTCAACCTGTTCGAGGACTATTTTTGCATATTGATAAATATCTTCGCCCTCCTTTGTTAATAAAATTCCTTTATTATTCCTGCGTATCAGTGTTGCACCAACCTCTTCCTCCAGCTTTTTTATACTGTTGGATATACTTGGCTGTGAAACATAAATAGCCTGGGAAGCTTTCGAAATTGAACCGTGTTTTATTATTTCAACAAAATATCTCAGCTGGTCGATGTTCATGTTTGCCTCCTGCAATCTGATGAAAGTAGATATTTTAAATAATAATTAAGTATAACAAATTTTCACGCCTTTGTTAATAGATTTATGCTATACCCATATAAAATAGCGATATAACCACGGATGAGTTTTCTATAGTATAATGTGCATCAACAATGTTAAAGGAGGCTATATGAGAAATTTTATTAAAGAAGAAGCAGAAAGAATGAAAGCCATATTCTTTGATACAAGCGACTATATTCACAATAATCCTNNGCTTGAGGAAAATGATTTCTGTGTCGAAAGAGGGGTTGTAGGAAGAGAAACTGCATTTAAAGCGGTTTTTGACAGCAAAAAACCCGGAAACAACGTTGCATTTCTATGCGAGTACGATGCATTGCCTGAGGTAGGACATGGATGCGGCCACAACATAATTGGTACATCCTCGGCGGCTGCCGGAATAATTTTGAGCAAGGTTCTTAATTCAACCGGCGGAAAGGTCTATGTAATAGGTACTCCTGCTGAGGAAACAGACGGCGCAAAGGTTGAGATGGTCAATAAGGGGGTGTTCGACGACGTTGATGTATCGCTCATGTTTCACCCATTGGACAAAACTCACGAAAGTGGTGTATCCCTTGCCATGGATGCTTTGGAATTTACTTTTAACGGAAAGGCTGCACATGCGGCTGCAGAGCCTGAAAAGGGCATCAATGCTCTGGACGGCGTTTTACAACTATTCAGCGGAATAAATGCTCTAAGACAGCATGTAAAAAGTGATGTAAGAATACACGGAATAATAAAAGATGGCGGTACAGCTCCCAACGTTGTGCCTGATAAGGCAGTTGCCCGATTTTATGTGAGAGCTAAGGAAAGAGCCTATCTGAATGAGGTTGTTAAAAAAATCAAGGATATAGGTCAAGGCGCCGCATTGATAACGGGAAGCACTGTTGAAATAGTCAATTATGAGGCAAGCTACGATAATTTGGTTACAAATAAATGCCTGTCAGAAGTATTCAGCAAAAATCTGAGAGAGGTTGGAGTAACTGAAATAAACGAGCCAAGAAAAAGCTTCGGCTCCATTGATTTAGGAAATGTAAGCCATGTAACACCTGCTATACATCCATACGTGAGCATAGGAAGCAAAAGCTTTACAGCTCATTCAAAGGAAATGGCAGATGCAACCATAACGGAAGAAGCTCATGAAATGATGCTGAAAGGAATTACAGCGCTTGCTTTGACAGGGTACGATGTGCTGACAGACAAGGAATTATACAAAAATATAAGGACAGAGTTTGAAGGACATGTAGGAGCAGAATAGGAGCTACAATGGAAAATATTGAAAAATATTCGAACCGACTTGTTGAATACAGGAGAGATTTTCACAGACATCCTGAGCCGGGCTGGTGCGAATACAGAACGACATACATTATTTATAATAAGTTAAAGGAATTAGGTTACAAGCTCAAATATGGCGATGCAATAACCGAGGAAATATCGAGACTTGGCATACCTGACAGCGAAACATGTCGACATTTTGAAAAGTTAGCGCTGGAAAGCGGAGTGGACAAAGCTTTTCTGGAGGAAATAAACAGAGGCCGCACAGGAGTCATCGCAGAGCTTGACTTAGGTGAAGGTCCGACAGCAGCATTCAGATTTGATATTGACTGCGTAAAGGTGCAGGAAACGGCAATTGAAGAGCATCCGCCATACGCCTTGGGCTTTTCTTCCCTCAATGACGGATATACACACAGCTGTGGTCATGACGGACATATTTCAATCGGATTGGTGTTTGCGGAAATAATAGCTGAGAACAAGGAGCTTTTTAAAGGTAAAATAATTTTGATTTTTCAGGCCGCCGAGGAAGGCGTTCGCGGAGCAAAAGCAATAATAGACAAGGGTGTGCTTCCTAAAATTGATTATATGTTTGGCGGACACCTGGCATTATCATTAGAGGAGAAAAATTCCTTTTCTGCCGGAAGTACTGGTTTTCTTGCATCAAAGAAATTTGATGTGACTCTGAAGGGTAAGTCCTCACATGCGGCAAATTCACCGGAAAAAGGTATAAATGCGCTTTTGGCGGCAACAAGCATAATTAACGGTTTCTACAGCATCCCTCGACACAGTCAGGGATTGACAATGATAAACGTTGGTGTGCTTAAGGCAGGAAGCTTCCGAAGCGTTATTCCCGAGAATGCCGAAATGCAGGTCGAAGTACGAGGTGAAAGTAACGAACTCAGCAACTACATGTTCGAGGAAGCTTCTAATATTGTGGAGAATATGTCCAAAGCTCATAAATGTCAGTATAAAATTACTGAGGCAGGGTCATCTCTTTCGGAGGATTGCTCGCAGGAATTGGTTGACAAATTGTATGATATAGTTGAAGGTATGGGAATTTACAACAACTTGTACAAAACAAGAAAAATAAAAGGCAGCGAAGATTACACTTATTTTATGAAGTATGTTACGGAAATGGGCGGACAAGCTACNNTTTATAAATTATAAAAAATAAGAGGAGACAACAAATGGAAAACGTAAGAAAGAAAAAATCTTTTAAATTACCGCATCCGGTCATTCTGCTAAGCATAGTTATATTGATAATGACCATATGCACCTACATTATACCGGCAGGCCAGTATGACAGAATTCCGGACCCCGTGTCAGGCAAGAAAGTAGTTGACCCTGCTTCTTACAAGACTATTGAGCAAGCGCCTGTTGGCGTAATGGAGATGTTCTCTTCCATACCAAGAGGACTGGCAGCAGGTCAAGAAATTATATTCTTTATTATAATAGTAGCCGGTTCCTTCCAGATAATTACCGCAACAGGTGCAATTGAAGGCGGCGTCGGAAGCATTGCAACAGCTTTGAGAAACAAAGACCATTTAATGATACCGATTATTATGGCTGTTTTCTCCATCGGCGGTGCAACATTTGGTATGGCGGAGGAAAACATCATCTTTGTCCCCATAGGTATAGCACTCGCCAGGGCATTGGGCTATGATGCTCTGGTGGGTATGGCAATGATAACACTCGGTGCAGCATGCGGTTTCTGTGCCGGAATGGTTAACCCGTTTACGACAGGAATTGCTCAGCAAATAGCAGAGCTTCCAATGTATTCAGGTATAGGCTTCAGGTTCGTGGTTTGGGCCGTAATGCTTGCAATTACCTCGACATACGTAATAAGATATGGACGTAAGGTTAAGAAAAACGCCGCAAACAGCATTGTTAGAGATTTAGAGATTGAAGAAGCCGGTTCACATATTGATTTAGACAATGTTGCGAAGCTTACAGGCAGACAAAAGCTTGTTTTACTTGCAATTGTAGCTGCGTTCGCATTCCTGGTATATGGAGTATTTAAAAAAGGCTTCTCCATGACTGAAATAGGNNAATGTTAGGAATCGCTTCTGCTATTATCGGAGGATTAGGTGTTGACCGCAGCATAAAAGAATTCTTCGACGGTGCAAAGGGCATGGTTTCAGGGGCAATAATGGTTGGTATCGCAAGAGCTATTCTGGTAGTTATGCAGGATGGTCAAATAATCGATACAATTATTTACAACTTCGCATCGGTGCTTGTAGGTCTTCCAAAAGCCGTTACAGCCTTGGGAATGTTCTTAATTGAAGCAGTCCTGGACTTTATAATCCCATCAGCTACAGGCAAGGCAGCTGCTACTATGCCTATAATGATACCACTTGCTGACGTTGTGGGAATTACAAGACAGCTCACTGTTTTAATTTATCAGTTTGGTGACGGTTTTGCAAGCTACATAGAGCCAACATCCGGTACACTGATAGCTACTTTGGCGGTTGCAAAAATATCTTACGAAAAATGGGTAAAATTCATGTTCCCAATTTGGGTTATATGGATGATAATGGGCGGAGGATTCGTCTTAATCGCGGATTTAATAAACTACGGACCATTCTAAAAATTGGTCAGGGCATACAGAAAACCAAGCTTACAATATCGAAGCTTGGTTTTTTTAACTTGTAGCGTAACTTACATACGCTTATGCATATTGTACCAAAACAATGGCGAAGCTATATTTCTTTAATCACATAGCAGCATCTATTGTTTAGAAGACTTTAAAAACTCCAAAATTGTTTCATCGGTTTTATAAATTCCCCTATATGCTTGCTCGATATAAAATTCGGAATCTTCTTCATAAATAAAGATGCTTGATATTTTCTTGTCACCTACAATATCCACCCGTGTATATTTTGACACAGTCGGAACATCTTGTACAGACTTTTTAGATGTAGGTGTCGCTTCACTTACTTTTTGAATAAATGATTTAATCCATGCTTCATCTTTATGAATAATATCTTCGATTCCAGTGGTAATTTCAACAGATATTATTTCATTTATCGGTGGTAGCTCAATTGGGTCTGCTTTTGACGGCGACTCAGTTGGATTTTCTTTTGACGGCGGCTCAATTGGCTCTGTCTTATTAACACACCCAGATAAAACCAAGACTATTATAAATACCATTGCTATAATTAATTTTCTCATAAAATAATCCTCCTTGTATAATGATGAT
>DDNC01000018.1 GCA_002340985.1 Firmicutes bacterium UBA2530
GTTTTTAAAATACAGGGACAATGCACCTGAATTCAAGGAAGTTAAAGAAGGCGGTCGTGTTGGGCTGCCGTGCATTGTTGTGAATAACGGAGAACAAATTATATTTGATTACAATTTATTGGATATTGACAGCTTGAAAGAATAGAGAAGCTACCGATACAATAAATAAAGACATCAGCTTTGTCGAGATTCTGTCCGATATGTGGCATACTCCATAACAGCAGATGTCTTTTTTGTCAAATTTAATACCCTAAATTTTTACCTACAATTATTACCTTAATCCTGTCTTTGACAAACTGCCCTCTTATAATTGTAAAATCATTACATATTCTATCAGGACTTCTACAGTCCGCACAATAGCCCAGTGTGGTGCACGGGGTATTCTTGCCTAATCTTTTTGCATCAAGAGGTGCAGAGTAGTTTCTGACCCTTTTCTCTGCTTCTTCAATATTTCTGACAATTTTATTTATACCTGTAACTATAATAACTTGTTTTGGACCGTAAATAATGGGAGCGACTCTGCTTCCGTTTCCGTCAATATTGTAAAGCTCCCCGTCTTCTGTCAATGCATTTGTACTGCACATAAAAGTATCAGCGGAAAAATTTCGTATATAAAGATGCCTTTTTTCTTCACCGGTGATACCTTCTCTGTATTTATCCAGGAAGTCGTAATTTCCATTGCGCAGGAAGTCAATAATACCGGTTTCAAGGAGAGTTACGGAATCCCCGACGCCAACCACAGAATTCTCATTTATAAGCTCTTTTAACGCCTTTTTCAATTCAGGCTCGTCATTCACAAAAAAGCCTGCCATATTACGTTTTTTTAAATTAATAATGGTTCTTTCAACTTGTTTTTCCAAATACCATATAATATTATTATCCATAGCCGATGTCCTTTTCAATAAATAAATTTCCGATTTAGTTAACACTGTTTTTTATATTATACCGGCATTTATACTTTCAATCAACAGGCATGTTGTATTTGTAAAATCAATCCGTGATCGGAGTTTTAAAATATTGATTGTTCAGCAAATTATGAATATAATTAATGCCTTATGGCCTCAGGAAGGGGCATATTGGTAAAAGAAATGAAAAATAAGGGAACAAATTTCTTAATATTTCGTCATATATAGGTAATTAATATTTGGAATATGTGATATTGGAGGCGATGATGAAGAAAAATCTTGAAATTGCAGTAGTGGCCCTGGCTATGCTTAACATCTTTACCTTATTCAAATTGTACGGAATAGAGAATTCAATAGACATTAATTTCAATAATCTAAGGAGCTCCATGTATGGTGTGGAGAGCAGAATTTCCGGTATTACCTCGGATATTTACTCAGCACTTGAGAAGCAGGGAAGTATTTTAGATAACTATGAAGTTGTTTTAGGAGATAAATTAAACGAAGATTTGACCATACCTGTTAAAGTGACAGTTACACCGAAGGAATACTCCGAGGAGTTGACTGTAAGCATATTTGCGGATGACAGGGAAATTTCCATGCTACGCAAGGGAACATCATTTGCTGCGGAATTCAATACAAATATCTTTGGTGACTTTCTGCTTAAGGCGGTATTGGACCAGGGCGGAGTGAAACAGACAGAAAGTCTTGAAAAATATTATGACATGAGGGACAAGTTTATTTTACAGATAGATGGGTCATATTTGGGGCATGAGTCATACAATTTAGGTAAGTATAAAATGAACGGAGAGGTTGAACTTCGTATTTCTTCAAATGAAAACAATGCTCCGGAGAAGGCTTATATTGTATATGAATTAAACGGAGAAAAAATCAAGGAACAGCAGGCAGACATACCGGTTATTGAAAACCAAGATTATATTACAAGGTTTATAAGTACAGGTGTAAGTGAAGAGTTTGAAATGAAACCGAATGATAAGCTTATAATATATGCACATATAGAGGACAGTTACGGAATAAATTACAAATATATAGTTAGACTGAATGAAATTAATTCTTCCAATGAACAGGTGAACAGTATGCCTGAATGGACAAATGGCACGGTTATCGAAATTAAGGACAAAAAAGGCAATGTTTTATATGTGCCCGAATATATCAGATAAATCATAATATGCCAATAATTCATGCATGCCTTCCAATGCTTAATTTTATAATCGGAAGGCATGCATAATCAGTGTTTTTCCGGGATAATAATAACTTCTATATGTTCTTCTCCCGTGCGAAATGGAGTTAAAACTACGTTGTAGGTGGTTGTAATACCCGGGAATATCTCCATGTTCATTATTATGACGTTGTAATAACCGTTAGCATCTACTCTCATCTGATATTCGTCCATATTTTCTTCCGGTTTACCAACCACGTGTATTATTGGAAGCTCGATAACAGGTATTTTTCCGTTTTCATCCGTAACATAATGAGCTATTTCATCTATTGTAGCTGCTTCATGATATATGCCCCTGACATTGAAATAGTATACGAATACATCTGCACCGCTTACAGGGGCGTTTGTACTTTCTGAATATACGCTGACGTCTAAAAAGCCAGTTTCCTTTTCAGTGGTTTCAAGTTTTTTTATAAGTTTGTTTTTAGCTTTGTAGGGTTTGCCTGCATTAGCCATATATTAACATCCTTTCAATGTAGTATTCCGTTTGATTGTTGAATATATTACAGTATATGCAGGGCATGATGAGTTTGACTTTATGTGTGAAATTAATGACTGTAAATATATGAATGGCAATTTAAGATAAATTAAGACATAAATACGTAACATTTGAAGATTTTTTTTGTGATATAATGTAAAAAAAGAAGTGAGAGGTGAAAATATGCTGAAAAAATTACTTAATTGGAAAATAATCATTGTGTTGCTGGTGATTATAACTATAGTCAATATTACTCCGGACGCTTATGCTCAGGATCCAATAAAGCTTGTGATTGACGGAAGAAAAATAGAAACTGACCCTGAAATTTATATAAAAAATGACAGGACGCTTGTTCCGCTCAGAGTTATTGCAGAGGAGCTGGATGCGGTGGTAACGTGGGACAACAGCACCAGGACAGTACATATATCAAAAGAGGACATGCATGTTGCATTATCCATAGACAGCCGTTTAGTTGAATATACTATAGACAATGAGACAATTTACAATTTAATAGATGTTGCTCCCACTATAAAGGAAGACCGCACATTTGTGCCTATACGTCTTGTAAGCAATGCGTTGGGAGTGGGTATACGATGGGATAACGACAAAAGATCTGTAGTTATTAATTCATCTGAAGAGTCAAAGATTGAGCCATTTTTTGATGCTGAGATTTCAAGTGTGAAATCAGGACAAACCATTAAAGGCACTACAGATTTGAGAATTGCTCTTGGAACTGTACCACAGGGTGCTGCGGAAATAAAGTATCTACTTCTCAACAAGGATACAAAGAAAGGCTTTATAATTGCCAAAGGTTCAGATTTGAATTCTGCATATAAATGGATGCCTTCAATGGAGGACAACGGCGAAAGAATACTTGTGGCTGCTGTTTATGATAAGACCGGGAATTTCCTTACAGGGGATTCGATCCCCGTGAAGGTAAGTATATCTCCGGAGATAAAACTTACAGGTCTAACCGACGGTGAAACAGTTACAGCCGGAAGCGTACCCCTTGGAGCTAAGTTGAATTTCTCAGCGGCATATGTGAAGTATGAAATAATTAATCCTGATACAAACGCATACTACATATCTTCAGGACTTGATCCTTTAGACAAATTTACAATGGTCCCTGTTATGGAGGACAACGGAAATATGTGGCTGAGGGTGATTGCATATGACACTGCAGGCAAAGCTTACAACGGAGAATATGTAAAGGTATGGGTTGCCGTGAATAGATATGTTAATCTTGGAGGAGTTACATCAGGGCAGACGATAGACGGCTCAGTGATACTTAAGACATCAAGGAATTTCAATGTCAGCGAAACAGAATACGTAGTGGTGGATACTTCCACAGGAGCAGAAACTGTGCTGTACAAGTCAGGTTACGGAAATTACAGCTGGTTCCCCGGACCTGAAATGGCAGGCAGTAAAGAGCTTTATGTCAGAGTTAAGGATACCGCGGGAAATACATACAGAAGTGCAGCCGTGAAGGTCAATGTTGTGGGAACACCAAAGATACTGCTGCAAAGCGTAGGCCCGGCACAGGTTGTTACGGAAGCATTCAAGCTTGGTATAAAGAGCAATATTACACCTGACAGTGTGAAATACATCCTTACAAATACAAAGACTGGGGTTAGCAAGACTCTTACGGAGCAATTATACACTCCGGCACTTGAGGACAAAGGCTCATGGAGCCTGAGGGCAGAAGCTGTTTATGGAGGAAAGACCCTGAAAACAGAGGATGTTAAGTTTACAATTTATACAGGTAAAATATACACCGCTTTGCCTGTAATTGCGAAGGATCAGTTCATGGACTTCGCATCGAAGCTGGCGGTTGACACTCAGAAGAAAACAGGTATGTCGGCTGCTCTTCAGACAGCTCAGGCAATCCTTGAAACAGGATGGGGACAAAGTGTTCCGGTTGATAAGTATACCGGTCAATTTTCCAACAACCTGTTCGGAATAAAAGGAAAGGGCTCCGCGGGTTCGGTTACCTCAAATACCTGGGAGGAATACAACGGAGTTTCCTTCAGGATTGATGATGACTTCAGAGCATACAACAACGTGAGCGAAAGCTGGGATGACCACAATGACCTTCTTCTCACAAGAGAAAGATATGCTCCATTCAGAGCGGTTATGTTTGACAGCACCCAGGGGGCATGGGCATTGAGAAGATGCGGATATGCTACGGATTCACAGTATTCGATAAAGCTTATAGACATTATCAGCAGATATGATTTGAAAAAGCTTGACAGCTTAGGAATTTAATTCATACCCCCGCCAAGTGCGGGGGTGTTTTTGAAAAATATTGTTAAATTAATACAATTGGGGTATAATACTCCCATATGTTGATTAGGAGTAAAGATGGACAGAGATAACAGAAGATTAAACGATGAATTAAGACAGGTTAAAATAACACGAAATTACATAATGCACCCTGATGGGTCGGTGCTCATAGAGGTGGGGAACACAAAGGTAATTTGCACGGCAGTTGTTGAGGACAAGGTTCCTCCATTTCTCAAAGGTACAGGCAAGGGCTGGGTTTCAGCGGAATATTCAATGATACCGGGCTCGACGAAGACAAGAAAACCGAGAGATATTAATAAGGGAAAAATTGACGGAAGGTCTCAGGAAATACAGAGGCTTATAGGCAGAAGCCTCCGGTCGGTTGTGGATTTGGATGCTGTAGGGGAAAGGACTGTCTGGATAGACTGCGATGTTATACAGGCGGACGGAGGAACGAGGACAGCCTCCATAACAGGTGCCTTCATTGCTATGGCTGATGCATTCTACAGCTTGCTGAGCAGAAATGAAATAGAAAAAATGCCTGTAAAAGCATTTGTGTCTGCTGTTAGTGTGGGAATCGGTAAAGGTGAAGCAATTCTCGATCTTTGCTATGAAGAAGATTCAAGCGCCGATGTGGACATGAACATTGTCATGACTAACAAAGGAGAATTTGTTGAAATTCAGGGTACCGGTGAAGAAGCCACATTTACACGAGATGAACTCATGAATCTCATAGCTCTGGCATCAAAGGGATGTGAGGAGCTGTATAAATTGCAGAGAGAGGCGCTGGGAGAAAAAATCAGTGAAACTATAGGGAAATGATGAGAAAAGTTATATTATCAAGCGGAAATAAGCATAAGATAAGCGAAATAAAGGATATATTGAAAGGTATGTCATTTGAAGTTGTATCAAAAGATGACTTGGGTTATACGGATTTTGAAGTGGAAGAGGATGGCAACACACTGGAGGAAAATGCCTTCAAAAAAGCTGAAGAACTTCATAGACTGGTAAAGGGAATTGTCATAGCGGACGATACCGGATTGTTTGTTGATGCTCTGAACGGAGACCCTGGAGTGTACTCTGCCCGCTATGCCGGAGAGCCTGTTTCCTACGAAGAAAACAACATTCTACTTTTAAGAAATTTAAAGGATGTGCCGACAGAAAAAAGAACAGCACATTTTAAAACAGTAATGGCTGTTATTTTCGAGGACGGCAGAAGGATGTCAGCAGAGGGAAGAGTTGATGGAACAATTGCATTTGAGGAAAGAGGGAAGAATGGGTTTGGCTACGATCCGCTGTTCATAGTGGAGGATACAGGCAGGACATTTTCTGAAATGACAGAAGAGGAAAAAAACAATGTGAGCCACAGAGCAAGGGCTTTGAGGAACTTAAGGGAAAAGCTGGAGGAACAATGAGGATATTAGTAATAAGTGACAGTCACAACTTTGTTCTGAATTCACAGATAGAAAAGATAAATGAACACGGAAAGTTCGAAATGCTCATTCATTGTGGGGACAAATACAGAGATGCGGAGAAATTTGCTGACCGTCTCCACATAGATAAGATTATACAGGTTCCCGGCAACTGTGACAGCATTTCCGATAAGCCACTGATAATCAATGAGGTTATTGAAGGAAAAAGATTTATAATAACTCACGGCCATCTGCACCATGTAAAGGAAAGTGTTGAGTATTTGAAGGATTATGCCAAGGAAGAAAAAGCAGATGCGGTTGTTTACGGTCACACTCACTGCGCTCAGAATGAAGTCATAGATAATATATTATTTTTCAATCCCGGAAGCAGCATAATGCCAAAGTGCGGTGAAGAAAGTTTTGGAATATTGGAAGTATTACCGGAAAATATTGAAGGATTTGTAGTATCATTGGAGAATTAACAAAATTTCCTTGACCGGAGGTCGTCTTTTCTGACGGCTTTTTTATTGACTTCAAGGAGCAAAAGATATATAATAAAACGAACATACGTTTAGATGAAGCTGAGGTGAAATTATGGGTGAATTTAAAATTAAATCTGAATTTAAGCCAACTGGCGACCAGCCGGAGGCAATTAAAAAAATTACAAAGGGGTTGAACAACAACCTGAAATATCAGACCCTTTTAGGGGTTACAGGCTCGGGAAAGACATTTACAATGGCGAATATAATTGAAAAAGTCCAGAGACCCACACTTATTTTAGCTCACAATAAAACACTTGCTGCACAGCTTTGTTCTGAGTTCAAGGAGTTTTTTCCTGACAATGCGGTTGAGTACTTCGTAAGTTATTATGATTACTACCAGCCTGAGGCATATGTTCCAAGCAGCGATACATTCATTGAAAAAGACGCATCCATAAATGATGAAATAGATAAATTGAGACACTCTGCTACGGCATCCCTTTTCGAGAGAAGAGATGTGATAATAGTTGCCAGCGTTTCATGTATATACGGTTTGGGAAGTCCCGTGGATTATGAAAATCTCGTTATATCCTTAAGACCAGGAATGCAGAAAGACAGGGACGAAACCATTAAAAAACTTGTAGAGATACAATATAAGAGAAATGATATAAGCTTTACGCGAGGCACATTCCGCGTAAGGGGAGATACATTGGAGATATTTCCTGCATCATCCTCTGAAAATGCCATAAGAGTTGAATTTTTCGGTGATGAGATAGACAGGATAACTGAAATAAATACAGTTACGGGAGAAATTTTAGGCAGGAGAAATCATATTTCAATATTCCCTGCAACTCACTATGCAACCACAGAAGAAAATGTAAACAGGGCTGTGGTGAGCATAAGGGAGGAATTAGAGGAAAGGCTCAAGAAATTTGAAAGCGAAAATAAGCTGTTGGAGCTGCAGAGAATTGAGCAAAGAACGAATTACGACTTGGAAATGCTTCAGGAAATGGGATATTGCAACGGTATAGAAAACTATTCAAGACATATAAACAATCTTAAGCCCGGCTCCAGACCGTTTACGCTGCTGGACTATTTTCCGAAAGATTTTTTAATGATAATAGATGAGTCACATGTTACCCTGCCTCAGGTAAGAGGAATGTACAACGGCGACAGAGCCAGAAAGACAACCCTGGTGGACTACGGCTTCAGACTACCCTCGGCACTGGATAACAGACCCCTTAAATTCGATGAATTTGAGGAAATAATTAATCAGGTAGTGTTCGTGAGCGCCACACCGGGACCATATGAGGCAGAGCATTCACAGAATGTTGTTGAGCAGATTATACGTCCTACGGGGCTTTTAGATCCTCCGATTTATGTGAGACCTGTAGAAAATCAGATAGACGATTTAATCAATGAAATACGGATTTCCACAGCCAAGAACCAGAGGGTACTCGTTACCACTCTAACCAAAAAAATGGCAGAAGATCTTACGTTTTATTTTAAGAATACGGGAATACGGGTTAGGTACCTGCATTCCGACATTGATACTCTTGAAAGAATGGAGATAATAAGGGACTTGCGAGTGGGAGAATTTGACGTGCTTGTGGGAATAAACCTTTTGAGAGAAGGGCTTGACCTGCCGGAAGTATCTCTTGTGGCGATACTTGATGCAGATAAGGAAGGATTCCTACGTTCGGAAACATCTTTGATTCAGACCGTTGGAAGAGCGGCGCGAAATATCGATGGTCGTGTTATAATGTATGCCGATAAAATGACCGGTTCAATGGAAAGAGCAATTGGAGAAACAGACAGAAGAAGAGAAATTCAGGATAAATTCAACAAGGAACACAATATTACACCTACGTCCATAATCAAGGGAGTAAGAGATATTATAGAGGCTACCAAGGTTGCTGAGGGAGAGGAAAAATACAATGTCGAGAGAAAAAATGCTGTTGATGTTGCATCCTATATTGTGGAGCTTGAAAATGAAATGAGGCTGGCAGCTGAGAACCTTGAATTTGAAAAGGCAGCAAGGCTGAGAGATGAAATAAAAGAGCTGCGCAAGTCATAATCGTTTGACTATATTAACCGAAAGGAAATAAAATGGATAAAATTATAATAAGAGGAGCAAAGGAGAACAATCTCAAGAACATAAATGTTGAACTGCCAAGAGATAAGCTCATTGTCTTTACAGGCGTAAGCGGCTCAGGAAAAACTTCCCTTGCTTTTGATACCATATATGCGGAAGGACAGAGGAGATATGTGGAAAGTCTTTCTTCATATGCCCGTCAGTTCTTAGGACAGATGGATAAACCGGATGTGGAGTCTATTGATGGACTGTCACCGGCAATATCCATAGACCAGAAAACAACAAACCGAAATCCGCGTTCAACCGTGGGAACAGTTACCGAAATATATGATTATTACAGGCTTTTATTTGCAAGAATAGGCGTTCCCCACTGCCCCACCTGCGGAAGGCCCATAACAACACAAACAATAGACCAGATAACAGACAAGGTTCTGGAATACGAGGAAAGAACAAAGATTCAGATTCTTGCACCAATGGTGAGAGGCGCAAAGGGAACTCACAAAAAGCTTCTGGAAAATATAAAGAAAGACGGCTATGTGAGGGTGAGAGTTGACGGCGAGCTGTATGAGCTTGAGGACGAAATCAATCTTGATAAAAATAAGAAACACAATATAGAGGTTGTAATAGACAGAATTGTAATTAAGGAAGGAATACAGAAGAGGCTTGTGGATTCTGTGGAAACAGCATTGGAGCTTTCCGGAGGAATGGTGCTTCTTGACATAGTAGGTATGGAAGAGCTTCTCATGAGTACAAAGTTTGCCTGTACACACTGCGGAATAGGCTTCGGAGAAATTTCACCCCGAATGTTTTCCTTTAATAATCCTTTCGGAATGTGCAAGGCATGCAGTGGGCTGGGAATAAAGAAAGAAATCGATATTGATTTAATAATTCCCGATTATACAAAGACAATTGCTGAAAGGGCAATTGTTCCATTCGGAGCAGACGAGGATGGATACTACTATCAGATATTTAAAGGGATAGCAGATTTTCACGGCTTCGATATCAGCAAACCGCTGGCGGAGGCACCTAAGGAATTCATGGACGAACTGCTTTACGGAACCAATGGGAGAAACATGACTGTGGAGTTTGTAAGCAAATTCCAGGGAGCCAGAGTGTACAACAGAGAATTTGAGGGCGTTGTAAACAATCTTGAAAGAAGATACATAGAAACCAAATCTCCGGAAATGAGAGAATGGATTGAAGAATTCATGAATGACAGCCCGTGTCCAGAGTGCAACGGGGCGAGGCTCAATCCAATAAGCCTTGCGGTTAAAATAGAAAACAAAAATATATATGAGGTTACAAAGTTGTCCGTGACAAAAAGCCTGAAATTTTTCAACGAGTTGAAGCTTAGTCCGAAAAATGAGGCAATAGGGGATCAGATAATAAAGGAAATATCCTCAAGACTTCAATTTTTATCAGATGTGGGGCTTAATTACCTCACTCTTGAAAGAAATGCAAGCACATTGTCCGGTGGGGAATCTCAGAGAATAAGGCTTGCAACGCAAATAGGCTCAAGCCTTGTAGGTGTGCTCTACGTGCTGGATGAGCCGAGCATAGGCTTGCATCAGAGAGATAACAGCATGCTTATTAAGACTCTCAGGAATCTGACGGACTTGGGAAATACCCTAATTGTGGTGGAGCATGATGAAGAAACAATGGAAAATGCGGACTATATTCTCGACATAGGTCCCGGAGCGGGAGTTCACGGCGGAGAAATAGTTGCCTTCGGAACATACGATGATATTAAGAACGATGAAAACTCCATTACGGGACAGTATCTTAGCGGAAGAAAGAAAATAGACGTTCCCGTAACAAGAAAAACATCTGATAAGTTTATAGAAATAAAGGGTGCCAGAGAAAACAACCTTAAAAATATAGATGTAAAAATACCTCTGGGAGTATTGTGCTGCATTACAGGGGTTTCCGGTTCCGGAAAAAGCTCACTGATAAATGAGATACTGTCCAAGGGACTTCATCAGAAGTTGTTTAAGAACAACAACCGTCCCGGCGCATATGACGAAATGCTGGGCGTGGAAAATATAGATAAGATAATCAGTATTGACCAGTCTCCAATCGGAAGGACGCCCAGGTCAAACCCAGCTACCTATACAGGAGTGTTTGATCATATAAGAGACGTATTTGCCATGACTCTTGAAGCCAAGGAAAGAGGCTATCAGAAAGGAAGATTCAGCTTCAATGTCAAAGGTGGAAGATGTGAGGCATGCCACGGTGACGGAATCCTGAAAATAGAAATGCACTTCCTTCCGGACGTATATGTGCCCTGCGAGGTGTGCAAGGGCAAGAGATACAACAGGGAAACTCTTGAGGTAAGGTATAAGGGCAAGAATATTTCGGAAGTACTGGACATGACTATAGATGAAGCACTGGAGTTTTTCGAAAATATTCCGAAGATATACAATAAAATAAAAACCATGCAGGATGTGGGGCTGGGGTATGTTAAGCTTGGTCAGCCTTCAACAGAACTGTCAGGAGGAGAGGCGCAGCGTATCAAGCTTGCATATGAGCTGAGCAAAAGAGGTACTGGAAGCACGCTGTACGTTCTTGACGAGCCTACCACAGGACTACACATTGCGGACATTCACATGCTCACTGAGGTGCTGAACAGATTTGTGGAGGTAGGTAACTCTGTAATAGTTATAGAGCATAACCTTGATGTTATAAAGACAGCAGACCACATAATCGACTTGGGACCTGAAGGAGGAGACGGCGGTGGAACAATAGTTGCGCAGGGTACCCCCGAAGAGGTTGCTAAGGTGAAAAAATCATATACTGGTCAGTATCTGAAAAAGGTGCTGCAGAAAAAATAAACGAAAATAGAGAAGAAAGTAAGGAGAAATAATGAACCCTGGACAAGAAATGTTTTATAATTTTTTTATGCAGCGTGTAGCTGAAGGCAAGGAAGAAGAGGCGAAGGCTTTATTGAATGCCGGATTTGAAAAACAAGCAAACGGAACCTTTGATGCAGAATACCTAAAAGAGGTAATGCCTAAATACTTTGAGCTGATTAAGCCTGAATTTATAAAAGATTTACAGGACGCAATGACCCATTTTGGCGGTAACCTAAAATGATTTGATTTAATTATAAGATTACGGTATTTCCGTAGTCTTATTTTTTTATATTCACAAAGTGAAATGAAAAATTCACCAAGCAATATGCTATTGAGAATCAATAGCATATTGCTTGGTGAAAGTAGGGAAATACTACACCCATTCCCACTCTGTCAGCCACTTACCCCATGTAAGTGACCACAAACGTCTTTGTAGTTGTCCATCTACGACACGATAATACCATTCGGTTTGCTCAGCAAATACAACAATATCCTCATTTGAGTTAATAATGTTTACTTCTTGTGCATGTGCTATCTGGCCGGCGCTTAATAAAGACATCATAAGCATTGAAATTGAAAAAGAACGAACAAAAATTTTTTTTAGTTTCATATAAATACACCTCCTTTTATAAGAAATTATTTAATAGGCAATAATGAAAATGGCTCAATACTTCTATTTTCAATAAAGCATATATATTTATCATTAAAATATAAAGAATAAGTACCATCTTCATTAAGTACTAAATATGAACTTTCAGGATTAAGCATAAAAACATCTTCATGCTCTGTTATAACAGGATTAGGATACAAAGGTTGTACAACAAATCCATATGAAGCAATAAAAGACAGCAAAATAAAAATACAAACTATTGCAGATGAAAACATATTTCTATTTTTAGACGTGTCATAATTCAATACAAAATTGAATCTTTGTAAAATATTCTCGTCCTTGTTTATGGCCACCAATGCTGTACTGCCCATGGAAGAATGTGATTTATAAAGCTTATTGTTGTTGGCATCCTTTATAATTTTCACAATACTTTCTAGATATATCAATCGATTTTCATTATCCATTTGAGAGATAATGCTTAAATCACAACGAAGTTCAAGTGTTTGATTTAATTCGTTCTTCAAAATATGAACAAAAGGATTCCACCAGAATACCGAACTTATTAAGCTTATAAAGAGTTTTGCCCACGCATCCTTATATAAAAAATGTGTCCATTCATGCATAAGTATATTTCTTAAATCTCCATCTGAAAAATCAGTATACGGAAGATAAATTACCGGTTTGAGAAAACCTGTAATCATAGGTATAGAGATTTCATGTGATTGTACAATTTTAACCTTAGTATTTTTACCGCTTTCTGCTAAAAGTTTATCCATACATGAAATTATACGCATGTCTTGTGTTTCTCTAACAGAGTTTGCAAGCTTATTAAGGAAAACTAATTGACGTATATATTTCTGTATGTAATATATACTGCCAATGACCCACACTGCAATCACTAATTCATAAACATGAACTTTAAAAACCTTTGCAGTAAAAAAGTTTAGAATCACAGGATAAATAACTTCCGATTGCAGTACTGTAGAAGATGGCAGTTCAACAAAAAAGACTAAGCGAAAAATACATGCTGCAATCAAAAGTATTATGGGAATAATACCAAAGCGGAATAAAAAGATATTACGCGGTCGAATAACAGCAATTAAAAAAATATATATGTTGAACAGCAGCAAAGATGTAACAAAAGAAAAAATGGTGATTGTCATTTTTTCTCGTCCCTCCGGGCTTGAAGGATTGCCTCCAGTTTTTCAAGAGTTTCACCATCAATATCTTCCGTAATAAGCGCAGAAACAATATCCGTTATTGCAGGAGTTTTTGTCATAAAGGGCATTCCGTATTTAAGCTGTATAACTTGATATTCTTCTCGTGTAACAGCAGCAGAATATGTACGACCGTAATTTTTTCCTGTTCTTACATACCCGTCAACCTTTATCGCACCCTTATTCAGCATGCTATTTAGTAAAATATGAACAGAGCTTTTTTTCCATGAACGTTCCGTAGAAAGTTCAATAATTTCAGAACGCGACAATGCCCTATCCTGTGCCCACATTAATCCCATAACTTCTTGCTCATTTTTTGTCAGGGTAAATGATAAGTTATCCATAAAATCACCTCACTTATTAAAAAATGAATTATATTAAACATTACTCATTTATATATATTATTATATAAGAGTTTCAGATAAAGTCAATTAAAAATATATAAATATGGCGTATTTATATATTTTTTGTAGTTTTTGGTAGAAATAATAGTTACATATACGAAAAACATCTTTTTAATATATTGAAAATAGATGGAACTTTTATGTGGTTATAACGTCTTAAGAATATAATCGCACTTAGAGCAAGGGGTAAAAAATGAAAAGAAGAGTTGTCTATGTTTTTATAGCTATAATTTCTGTTACATTATTTTTTTTATACAAGACTTCATTGAAGGTAACTGATGTATTTGAAGGAACCGATGAAATGACTTTGAACAAGGTTGTAGGCAGAACTCAAATTATGAGTAATCCAACTACATATTTTGCTTTCGAAGACGAGGAAGCAAATGAGATAATGGATATTTTAAAAAAAATAAAATATCGTGCCCAACCAGATGAAGAAACAGCTAAAGGTTGGAAGTATACATTTTATATTGAGTTTAAAGACGAAAAAGGGAACAAGATGGTAATGAATATTCAAATTATGGATGATGCCGCATATGTCAATGATCAGAGATATTCCATAAAAAGCAATGAGTCAATAAAATTTTTAAAGTTTTTTAGTGGAATGCAGAAGTCTACTATTGAGCAAGAGCTATTAAATGTACTTGAAGGGGTATCATTAAAGGCGAAGTATGATTCCAATAATGAGAGGATATTGTTAACATTGCAGAATAATAGCAGTGAAACTATTTATTATGGTGAAAGGATAATACTTGAGAAAAAGCAGGAAGATAAATGGTATGAAGTGACATTTTCTGGTGATGTTTCATTTAATGATATTTTGAATTATCTATTGCCTTTAAATGAAGAGGAGAGGAATTTTCCTATAAATATTTGGATACCGGTTACGAAAGGAGAGTATCGGATAATAAAAGAAGTATCAAACCAAGAAAGAATGAAAGAGATGTATTATTTAAGTGCCGGGTTTACTATTCGTGACTAAAACCAGCATCCATCGAATAATCAAGAAGAAAATTCGATGGATGCTATTAGTTTTGATTGCCGTCAGGGCAGTCTCATTTCAGTGTTTCCGCTACAAAATAAACAGTGCGGTTATAATTGCTGCGGCTATTCCGCATAAGACAGGGATCAGGTTCTTTCTTGCCAACTCTTGAGGGCTTATGTTGCATATTGCAGCAACAGGTATGACACCCCAAGGAATTATTGTTCCTCCGCCAACCCATATTGTTATTATCTGTCCCAAAGCTGCCAGACCTGACATGTTGATGTCTATTATTTTAGAAAATGTGTATGCCAGTGTTCCTACTATGGGCAGACCGGAAAAGCCTGAACCGTCAAGACCTGTAATAACTGCCACTGCTGACTGAGTCATAATGGTTGAGAATTTATTCATCTGGATGCTTTGAGAGAGAAATATACTTATATCATTCAGTATTCCCGGTGCACCTTTGCCAAATACGGCCGTGGCGCCTCCCTGATTTCCGAGAAAGAAAAAGCCTCCTATGAAAATTACCGGCGCAAATACTGTGATTCCAAAAGAAAATCCTTCTTTAATGTAGTCAACAGCCTTCTCAAGCGCATCCTTTGTTTTATAGGTGGCAAGAACCGTAATCAGCATTATTAAAATCGCGGTTCCTCCCACAAGGGCGGTTGCATCTCCTCCGGCGAGGTTAAATTTAAGCATTGCTGCTATATCAAGAATAAAGGCTGCCGGGGTCAATATTGCCATAAGTTTTGTGGTCCTGCCCTTAACTACATCTTTTGTTTTTGTTATTTGTATATTTTCTGCGTAAAGGGTGGCATTTTTTTTCATGTCCTTCTTCATCATGAAAAATGCTGTTATTACAGTGACCAATGACATTGCAATCCATATGGGTATGGATGCTCTGATTGCCTGTGTAACCTCTATTCCTGCTCCTGCTGCAGTTATTGTAGGAGCTCCCTGTATGAAGAAATCGCTGGAAAGAGCTATTCCATGCCCGAACAGGTTCATTGCTACGGCAGCATAGATTACGGGAAGACCGGCTGAGAGAGCCGCCGGCAACAGCACAGCACCAATTAGAGGAACAGCAGGACTTGGCCATACGAGCCATGATATTATCATCATGGTCAGTCCTGTTGTCCAGAAGGCCATTGAAGGATTAATCATAATTTTTTTCATTGGTGACATTATTAAAACGTCAGACCCAATATCCTGCAATGCCTTTGACATCGCCACCACAAGTGAAATAATAACCATTATTCCCCAAAACTCGTTGCCTGCATAAATGATTGTGTTGAATATGGACTGAACTGCGGTAACGACACTTCCGGAATAAAGATATCCCATGGCAAAAATACCTATGATGCATGGAATTACAATATCTTTTTTCATGAGCATAATAGACAGAACAACCACTACCATGACAATATAAAGGTAGTGCAGAGATGTTAAAACCATAATATACCTCCTTGTATTTTATGTATACTGTCTCAATATGCTTTCAAATGAATCATCTACACCATTGAAATCCATGCTGTTTATATAAAATACCTCAAGGAGTTCGTGATATTTTTTTGTTTCTGATAGTTTATCAAGAGCAATTTTAATCAGCAAGTCAAATAAATGGAGGTTATTTTCTATTTCTGAAATGCGGGTTTTCAAATTTTCTGTGTTCATGATTCCGTGTATATCAAACACCTCTTCACTGTCAGTTATGGCATGGTCCCCGGAACCTGCTATGAAGAGATTCATTTCGGGTATATGGATGTGCCGGAGCATATCCGGGTTCAGGGGCATACAGTAAAGCTCGGTGTCGTACCCTCGTTTCGATGCTTCATCCGCAAGCATTTTTAAAAACTCGGAAGTATAGCTTGTATTTTCTCCCACAACCGACCATATTCTTTTGCCTTGGCACAGGGATGTTGCATGGTTTATATATCCGTTTGCTGTGTAGGCCTCTGAGAATAGTCTTTTAGTTTTTGATTTCTTTTTTAAAGCTTCATCATCAGCAAGCATTTTATTCTTTGCATCAGCGCACATAATTTCAAATTTTCCGGTATCTACAAGACTGTCATGGATGGTATTAATTTCTTCGGAAATAATGCCCGCTGCGTTTAAATATCTGTAGGCGCTTTTGTAAATCATAGTCTTGGTTTTATTGATTTGAATAATCTGGTTTTTATATTTTTTAAGCTGATTGCTGTCTATGAATGCTCCGAGATTGACTATTTCATCAGCTGCACCAGGTATTTGAGGGTCTATAGTATGGGGTGCCGTGCCGTCTACAATAGCAATTTTCAGCTCTGGTATAATAATTCCGTCAAGACTTTCATTATCGCTTGAGCAGTGGACAAACTCAGCAGAATAATCCTTTCTTAGCATTTCTCCCGCAAATTTTTTCATGAAGGAGCTTTTGCCTACTCCTGGTCCTCCCTTAAGAATATAGATGTGATTTAATTCAGCGGGATTGAATACGCTGTCAAAGCAGCTGTAGAATCCCTTAGAAGTGTTGCCGCCTGCAAAAATATGNNGTTTTTCTTTCAAATATAATACCTCCAGTCATACATAAAGATAATCGGCAAAGCCGATGACATTACTTCTGTATTATATGTAGCACATAAATTCTTGTTAATATTAAATGTGACGTTAGCAACTGGTAAATATTGTGCAAATTGCATTGAATATTAAATAAATCAGGACAAGCGGGGATGTTTGTGATATAATAATTTGTCAATAGTTTACAGAGGAAAATTTTATGAAATTAATAGTTACTGAAAAACCGTCGGTTGCCAAGGATATAGCCAAGGTGTTGGGCATAGGCAAATCAAGGGACGGATATATGGAAAATAACGATTATATAATTACATGGTGTGTGGGACACCTGATTCAGCTTGCGTATCCCGAGGAATATGATTTGAAATATAAGAGCTGGAATATAAATGATTTACCTATTTTTCCGAAGCAGTTCAAATATATGATTAATCCATCAACAGCAAAGCAGTACGAAACGGTCAAGACTTTAATGCTCAGCGAAAGAGTTGATGAAATCATATGCGCGACAGACGCAGGAAGGGAAGGACAGCTCATATTCGGCTATGTGTATGTTAATTCAGGCTGTGACAAGCCTGTTAAAAGGCTTTGGATAAGTAGTATGACGGATGAGGCCATTGAGGATGGCTTTAAAAAACTGAAGGATAACAAGGAGTATTTTAGCCTGTACCAGTCTGCAAGAGCGCGTTCGGAAGCGGACTGGCTTGTGGGTATAAACGCCACGAGGCTTTTCACAGTTAAGTATAATCGCATGCTTACAATAGGAAGAGTTCAGACACCGACGTTATCTTTGATAGTGCAGAGACAGAAGGAGATAGATGGGTTTGTTTCGCAGCCGTTTTATGAAGTTGCGGCAGACTGTGATATGTTCATTGCCACATGGTTTAATAAGGACGGTACAAGAATCGATGAACAGGAAAAAGCCGAAGAGATTGCATTCAGATGCAGAGACAAGGAGGCTGCTGTTACAAAGCTGAAAACGAAGAGAGCAACAGTGGAAAGGCCTCTGCTTTATGACTTGACCGAGCTTCAGAGGGACGGAAATAGGAGGTACGGATATTCTGCGGAGCAGACATTGGATGCAGCACAGAATTTATATGAAAAATACAAGCTCGCAACATATCCCAGGACAGATTCCAGGTACCTTACGAAGGATATGAAATCATCTCTACCAGGACTGCTCAAGAATATAAGAGACGGATGGAAGGGGGCTGATTACTGCGTTGATAAGGTAATAGGGCAAAAGCTTAATGTGGATAAGAGGGTTATAGATGATTCAAAGGTTACAGATCATCACGCCATCATAGTTACTCCCAATATCTGCAATGCCTCGGGAATAAATCTTCCGGAAAGGGAAAGAAATATACTTAGGCTCATATTGGCAAGATTTATTGCAGTGTTCGACAAGAAGCAGGAATACGACCAGACAGACCTGGAAATTCAAATAGAAAGCGATAAATTCAAGGCGCGAGGTAAAAAGGTGGTAATACCCGGCTGGAAGGAAGTAGAGGATATTATGCTTGGCAAAATAAAAGATGATTCTGAGGAGAAGGAAATCAGCATCAACATTGATGTGGGTCATAAATTTATGCCTAAGGAAATAAGTGTTGTGACTAAAAAAACATCTCCTCCGAAGCCTTATACGGAGGCAACACTGCTCACAGCTATGGAGACAGCAGGCAAGCAGATAGAGAATGAAAAGCTTAAGGAGGAAATGAAGTCAATAGGGTTGGGAACTCCGGCAACCAGAGCGGGAATAATTGAGAAGCTTATATCTGTGGGATATATAAAAAGAAATAAGAAAAATCTCGTGCCTACTCAAAATGGAATTCAACTGATTGAAATAGTGCATGAGAAGCTCAAGAAGCCTGACCTTACAGGAGAATGGGAAAGTCAGCTTGGAAAGATATCCAAAAAGGAAGTCGCTTCAAGAGACTTTATAGTTGATATAAAAAAATATGTTGCTGAGATAGTAAGAGAAGGTAAAATTACTTCTGCGGCAAATGTAAACTTCCAACAGGAGGGGCGAAAGGGCGGCGTTGAGGCTGTCGGTGTGTGCCCAAGATGTGGAAGGGAAATTTTAGAGGGCAAGAAAAAATTTTTTTGTGCAGGATATAAAAATTATCCGTCTTGCAATTTTTCCTTGTGGAAAGAAGATAAAACATTGACTGAAAATGGCGTTACTTTAACAAGAAAAAACGCTTCTGAGCTTTTGAAAGACAGGCATACCGAGGTAATTGCGAAAATAAATGAAGATGAAAAGAAAATCACAATAAAACTGACAGATAATGGATACAGAACCTCGTATGAAATTGAGTAAAAAAATGCAGGAGGCAGTGGTATCCTTGCAATTTTTTTGCTGTGCATAGAAAATGCAAGTAAGAATAAGGTTTATCGAGAAAGAAGTATAAAATACAAGGATAATTTTAAAAATTTACTGAAAAATAAATTATTTTGTTATATATGAATAATTGCTTAAAAAAATTATTTATATTAGAATACACAGGAATAAAATAAAAGGAGCAGAATATGGAATTTTTATATCAAGGAATAGCACAAATAACTTGGCAGCAAATTTTTATGTGGATAATCGGAGGAACTCTTATATATTTGGCAATTGCTAAGGAATTGGAGCCGGCACTTTTACTCCCTATGGGCTTTGGCGCAATTTTAGTAAACATACCTATGTCAGGTGTTTTAAATCAGAATATGGCAGGCATAGGAGAGGTTCACGGTATTATAGACTGGTTGTTCGAGGTGGGTATCAGTTCTTCGGAGATGATGCCGCTTTTGCTCTTTATCGGTATAGGAGCAATGATAGATTTTGGTCCTATATTATCCAATCCGAAGCTTTTGCTGTTTGGCGCGGCAGCGCAATTCGGGATTTTTGCAACAATCACGGTTGCGGCCCTATTGGGATTTCCCATACATGATGCTGCTTCTATAGGAATAATAGGCGCTGCGGACGGACCCACATCAATACTTGTATCGCAGAGACTTGGGAGTAATTTCATAGGACCCATAGCAGTGGCAGCATACTCATACATGGCATTGGTTCCGATTATTCAGCCCATTGCCATAAAGCTATGCACAACAGAAAAAGACAGAAAAATAAAAATGAAGTATAATCCCAAAAGTGTTTCAAGAATGACAAGATTGCTGTTTCCCATAGGGGTTACAATAATAGCCGGATTAGTTGCACCGGCTTCAATATCGTTGGTAGGATTCCTGATGTTCGGAAATTTAATAAGAGAATGTGGCGTATTGAGGTCATTGTCAGAAACTGCACAAAAGGATCTGGTCAATCTAATAACCCTGCTATTGGGGATTACAATTGCCGCAAGCATGAGAGCCGAAAATTTCGTTACATTTGAGACATTGCTCATAATGGGACTGGGATTGCTGGCATTTGTATTTGATACAATTGCGGGGGCGTTATTTGCAAAGTTCCTTAACCTGTTCCTGAAGGAAAAAATAAATCCTATGGTTGGTGCGGCTGGAATATCCGCTTTCCCGATGTCGTCAAGGGTTATTCAGAAGATGGGTCTTGAGGCTGATTCACAGAACCATTTACTTATGCACGCAGTTGGAGCTAACGTTTCAGGTCAGATAGCATCGGTTATAGCAGGCGGAGTAATACTTGGCCTTGTTCCGGGATTAATGTAGGAGGTAAGGCATGGATATAAATTATGTAAATGTTATGAATTCCTTAAAGCTTATGGGAATGGGTATGGCGGCCATTTTTATAGTAATTATAGTAATTTATGCGGCTGTCAGCATAATGCTGAAGGCCACGGCTAATAATAAATAAAAAAAGAGAATCGGGGAAGATGACTTATGAAATTATCATATTGGAAAGCAATAACTGTCATTTTAGTTATGGTCATTTTTTCTTCGATTTTTTTTATGGGACCGGAAAAACAAAGCTCTTTTGATTTGGAACTTTTGAATCATTATCCTTATTTTGAAGCAATGATAGAAGAAGAACTTGTCAGCAGAGTAGAAGATATTCAGATTTTCAAATGGAACAAAAGTATTTTGATTTTTTTAAGTATAGAATATGTTGTGTCAAGCATTGTGATTTTTGGTTATTTGTATGGGCGGAGATATGTGGACTACATAGATGCGGCGTTGCATTTTTATAGCCACAGTGTATTTATTGTTTTTTTTATAAATAAGAAGGATGGTAAAAAACGCGGACGCATTCATTTATATGCGTAAAAATAATTAAATCAGGAGGAAAAATGAGAATTAATAAAAATATGTACATTATTGTCATGCTTTTGATTGCTGCAATTTCATTGACAGCATTGTTCGGCATAAACGCAGGACCAATCAATATAAGAGGCATGAAGGAAATTCGTTTTGGAATAGATATAAGAGGAGGAGTAGAGGCTATATTTGAGCCTGCAGACCTTGACAGGATACCTACAGAAAGTGAGCTTGAATACGCAAGAATAATAATGGAAACAAGGATGGACGCTCAAAATATATTGGACAGGGAAATTACTGTTGATAAAAACAGCGGCCACATAATAATAAGGTTTCCATGGAAATCCGGGGAGACGGACTTTAATCCACAAAAAGCAATTGCGGAGCTTGGAGAAACTGCGAGACTTACATTCAGAGACCCTCAGGGAAATGTTATTGTTGAGGGTAAGGATGTTAAGGCAAGCAGCGTGCAGCTGGACAACAAAACAAATGAGCCTGTTGTTACCCTGGAGTTTAATGACAAGGGAGACAAGGCATTTTCAGATGCTACAGAAAAATTGATTGACCAGTATATTTCAATTTACATGGATGAAACACTCATATCTGCCCCGAGAGTTACTCAAAAAATAACGGGTGGAAAATCAATTATAACCAATATTAAAAGTGTGGATGAGGCAAAGGCATTATCTGATAAAATAAATTCCGGAGCTCTGCCGTTTTCTCTCGTATCTAAAAACCACAGCACAATTACTCCAACAATGGGTTCAGGTGCTCTTGATGTAATGGTTATGGCAGGAATAATCTCCTTTGTTGCAGTATGCCTTTTCATGATTTTTTATTACAGAATTATGGGTCTTGTGGCGTGCTTTGCAATTCTTCTGCAAATTTCAGTGCAGATGCTTGCTCTTTCCATACCTCAGGTAACTCTCACATTGACTGGTATTGCGGGTATTATACTTTCAATAGGAATGGGAGTAGATGCCAATGTAATAATTTCCGAAAGGGTTATTGAGGAGCTGAGTGCGGGAAGAACGTTGGGGTATTCAATTGATACCGGATACAGCAAAGCCTTTTCGGCGGTATTTGACGGGAACATTACCACTATTGCCGCTGCTATTATAATGATGATTTTCGGAACAGGTTCCATGCTTTCCTTTGGATACACGCTTATGGTAGGATGTATACTGAACTTTGTTTCAGGTGTTACGGCCTCAAGAATAATGACCAAGTCAATGAGCATGAATGATGTTTTCATGAAGAAATCACTTTATGGAATGAAAGCAAAGGAGGCAAAATAATGATTAAATTTTATAAAAACAGAAAGATATTTTTTGCAATTTCCTTGATTGTCATTATGGCAGGAGTGATCTCGCTTATTATCAACGGTGTTGACTTGTCTATCCAATTTAAGGGCGGAGCCATAATAAAATATTCATATACCGGAGAAATTGACTCAAAGATGGCTGAGAAAAAAGTATCAGAGATTCTAAACAGAAGTACGGAGGTGCAGCTTACTGAAGATCTCATAACTCACAGTAAGAAGATTGTTTTGAATCTTTCAGGTAACAGCGGCCTTGAAGCCGGGGAGCAGGAAAGGCTTGATAAAGCTTTGAAGGATGAATTCCCGGAATCAAATCTGACACTGGCGGAATCAAATGTCGTGGAGCCTTTTATAGGAAAGAGGTTTCTGACAAATGGAATGATAGCCATAGCTTTGACTTCACTCTTTATAATACTGTATGTAAGGTTTAGGTTTAAAAGGATATCAGGAATGTCAGCAGGAGTAATAGGTCTAATAGCATTGTTACATGATGTGATGATTGTGTTCTTTGCATTTGTAATACTCAAGATGCCGATTAATGATTCCTTTATAGCGGTAACTTTAACCATAATAGGATATTCCATAAATGACACCATAGTTATTTATGACAGAATAAGAGAAAATCAACCTTATTTTGAGAAGAAGTCCTTCGAAGAGCTTGTGGATACCAGTATAAACCAAACACTTTCCAGGTCGCTTAAAACAAGCATAACTACATCTATAAGCATCCTGATAGTGTATATACTTGCATATGCCTATAATATTGATTCTATAAAGACATTTTCGTTACCAATGCTTGTAGGTATAATCAGCGGGTGTTATTCATCAGTATGCATAGCTGGACCAATGCTTGTTATGTGGCATAATAAAAATCAGACACTGACATTATAATGGAGGAATGAATGAAAGAGTATATAAATTCACGATTGGTTAAATCAGAGGAATTGAATCACCACGGCACATTGTTTGCCGGAAGGACTGCAGAATGGTTTGTGGAATCTGCATTTATTGCAGCATCATCAACCGTGGGAAATCCCCAGAATGTAGTTTGCTTAAACATACATGGGCTTTTGTTCAGGCATCCCGTAAATAAGGGAGAAATAGTTAAATTTACCAGCAAGGTGGTACATCTCGGAAAAACAAGCATAGCTGTTTATACAAAGATGGAAACGGAGATAGCAAAAACAACTCCTGTTGATGGATTTATAACCTTTATAACGGTGGATGAAAACGGACAAAAAATCCCTCACGGTCTCATACTGGATGAAGCGCAGGACGAGGAAGAGATGGTGATCAGGGAAAGGTTCAAAAATATGAGATAATCAAAATATAGTCGCTGCACAGCTTGTGCGGCGACTTCTTAATTTTGTGCAAAATTCTCCATATAACAATACAAATATTGATAATTTTCGATACATATGCTAAAATATAGAAAATGACTGAGGATGTGCCATGAGGAAAATTACTAAAATTGAGTATCAGAAAAATAATAAGAACAGAGTAAGTATATACCTTGATGATAGCTATGCCTTTGGGATTGACTTAAATATAATGATTAAATACTCTCTTAAGAAAAACATGGCGCTTGATGATGATTTTGTTGAGGAAATATTAAAATCTGAGGAAGAGATTAATGTATACAATCATGCTCTATCAATTTTGTCCAGGAGTGTTAAAAGTGAAAAACAGCTTAGAGAGAAGCTTAAAGAAAAGGGATTTGACCAGCAGTTTACGGAAAATGCAATAACGAAGCTTAAGAGTCAGAGATATCTGGATGATGAAAAATTTTGCGAATTGCTTATAAACAGCAAGGTTAATTCATCCAGGCAGGGAAAAAGAAGAATTAAGGAAGCCTTATATGAAAAAGGGGTACACAGAGATATAATTGAAGAGAAAATGAGCATGATGTCTGATGAGGATGAATTGGAAAGAGCGCGCCTGCTTGGTGCGAAAAAGTTGAGTACATTGAAGGAAGAAGACATGCGCAAAAAATGCATTAAGCTGTCAAGTTATTTGATAAACAAAGGTTTCGAGTACAGTACAGTAAAGAAGGCAGTATCGCAATTGATTGACAAAAGTTGTGATGATTTTGAAGAGGTTCAGGATTATTAAAATTCATTAAAAGGTAGGGGCGGTACAATGAAAGAATATTTAGATTATTTATCCGATGCAATTGTTCAGTGCAGAATATCCATTAATGATGAAGGAAAAGCAGACCTTGTGGCGATTTATGCAAACAAACCCATAGAGTATATTGTAAATAAACCGGTAGAGGATATATTAAACAAAAAATTCACGGATATCTTTCCGGTTGTTCTGAATTCAATATTTGACTGGCCAAAGATCCTGAGCGAGGCCGCCATGACCAGCGACCATAAGGTAATCGAGCAATATGTGAATGGGTTTGATAAATTTATAAAGTTCAGCATATTTGGCTTCGATAATGATACATTCTATGTTGCCATGCAGGATCTGACAGAAAAAAAAGAAATGAAGCGGCTTCTTCTCGAAAAGAACAGGGAAATAAGGCATCTGGAAAATGAAATAAAGGCCAAAGCAAATATAGACATGCTTACTAAGCTGTATAATTTCCAATTTATAAATGAAAGCATAAAAAGCAGCATAACCAGCTATAGGGAGGAAGGAATAAGCTTTTGTCTGTTAGTACTTGATATTGATGATTTCAAGAAAATAAACAAAATATACGGCATGAATCAGGCTGATAAAATCATTCAGGAAGTTGCTCAGATATTGAGGGCAAATTCAAGAAGAATCGATGTTGCAGGCAGGTATGGCAATGATAAGTTTATGATTATCTTAAATAATGTGGATATTGATATAGCAAAGATAATGACTGAGAAAATAAAGAAGGAAATCGAAAACTACGGACTGAATTTTGATGGAAAGCTGAGTGTATGCGGCTCAATCGTTGAATATGCAGGAGAAACCATTGAAGAATTCATTGAAAAATCAGAAGATCTCACGTCTAAGGCCCAATCCATGGGCAAAGGCATAATTCTGTCATGATTATATAAAGAACAGCTTGACACCCGGCAAGGCCGGGTGTTTTATTATGTTATTTGGTTATTTTTTCGCAGGATATCCAGTATGTCAGGGTAATACTCTTCAATTATAAAAACCTGCACCTTGGACAGATGAACATTTTTTGAGTTTATCTCATCCATTAGTTTTGTTATTGCATCACTGATTATGGTGATTAGATCCTCGGGTACGCCTTGTTCTCTAAAAAATGGAGTTAATTGGGTAAAATCACTTTTTATTTGTGATGCTTTTAGCTCTGCATCTGACCAGTTTTCGCCATCAATGTCGGACATTATACTTTCCGAATTTTTTTCGATTGAAGATATCTGTTCAGACATATTGCCGGCAGGGGGACTGTTTGTTATAAAAATGTTTTGCCCTACGGTAATATTCCCTTCACAGGCAATCCTGGGATTTAACGAAAGCAACATGCTCAGAGGAATATTAAATTTTCCGGAAATTTTGTTGAGAGTATCATCGGGACGCACCGTATAGGTGAAGCCCGGAATGTTTATGACCTGTCCGGCGTAAACAGGATGTCTGTTTATCGGCGGATTTGAAAAAAGTATCTGCTCATATTTCAGTCCGAATTTTTTTGCGATACTGAATATGGTATCACGAGGTTGAATAACATATTTTAGCATGTATACCTCCCATTATTTTATATGGTATATACTATTCTGGATATACATTTCTGTTCATGCTGAATGAGGATGCTGCATTTCACGAAAAGAATTATTTAATGAGCCTCCTTGCATTGGCAATCAAATCTTTTGAGTTAATGAGGAGCATAATGATGAAGCATATGCTGCCATAAAAAATCCAATGACGTATTTCAAAAATCATTGTCAGACTTTGAACTATAAGTATAGCAGTATTGGAAATCAGTCTTTTGCTGCTGAAGTTTATTTTAATAAATTTTCTTGTGTTGGCTGATCGAAGCACAAATACGGCACCATAGCTCACAAATGTTGCAAATCCCGCTCCATTAACACCGAAGTTAGGTATCAGGATGAAATTGAGTACAATATTTATCAGGGCACCTATGAAGGTTGTTATAAGGGAAAGATTGCTTTTCTTTTCAACAAAATAGATGCTTCCTAAAAATGTTGCCAGACATGAGAAAGAAGTTGCCATAACCAAAAACGGAACATATTGCCATGATGCATAAAATGCACTTGAAACCAGAACTTTTGTTATCACCTTTGTAAATAGAATGAGCACTGATGCGGAAACAAAGACAAGAGATGAATATGCCTTGAAAACATTGGTAAAAAAATGCTCTCGATATTCCGTATCCTTTTCGGAAACTGCCGACAGCTGCCACGCTTCTGTAAAAATGCTGGACAGCAGTGTTATGAGAGTAGGAATTTTATAAGATATGGCATATAGTCCGTTTGCCTCCGCTCCCAGCATATAGGCAACTATATATCTGTCGGATACATTGGTTATCCACCAGAAAATGGTTGAAGGAATAAGAGGTACAGAGTATTTAATCATATTTACAAACGTAGATTTTTTCCGGGGCTTTAATTTGATGAATCTTTGCAGCTTGGCAGCATTAAACAAGAAAAGCACAGATAAAAAATCAGATGAAATTATGGCGTAAATATATCCGTTGATACCCAATTTAAATACCACAAGATATAAAATATTAAATGCAATTGTTGTTATGGTACTTAGGACACCGTCAAAGGAATACAGCCTGACAAGCTGTTTTGAACGTATAAATTGCGAACAGAGTGAACGGAGAGAGGACATAAGAATAAAAATGTATATGAGCGAGGTATAGCCTGAAATATATTTAATATTGGACAGAATGGACCACAATACCAGAAATACCGTGAATCCTCCAAAAATTGTAAACAGACCTGCCGAGAAAACATCGCTGGAGCTGTTGCTTTTATCCAGTCCGAATCTTATTACTCCGTTTGCTATGCCAAGCGACATCATGGGAATAAGTAAATTTGCTGTCTGGACAATTAAATCCACAACTCCGTAATCAGCATTGGTGAGCACCCTTGTGTACAAGGGCAGCAGAAAAAATACCAGCAGCTTTGAGCTGAAGGTACCTAAAGCAAATATGAATGTATTATAAATAAGAGTTCTGTATTTGTTCAATTTTATTCTCCGGCAATTGATGCATGAAATTTATCCACACAACTATTATAAACAAAATTAAAATAATTGCAACTAATATAACAGGAGGCTATTTCATTACAAGATATAATCCGGTTATTATAAAAGACAGCCCTATAATTTGAATAAGTTTGAATTTGAGACAGAACAGAAAGGTGTCCATAAAAAAACTGCTTACAATTTGTGCGGTAATTACAATTGTAAATGTTAATGTCACACCCAATTTAGGTATGGAAATGGCTAAAAAGTAAATTGCCAACGCCCCGAATATTCCTCCTGCCGACCATTTGAGAGGAGCATTTGTTATTTTGCCGTAATGGTTAAGGCCGCCGCCAAGGATGTTAATTATCAGCATGGTCACAGAGCTTACTGCCATACTGTGCAATGTTGCTGTTTTTGGCGTTATGGATTTTCCCAATTCGGAGGTAGCAGTAGCTTCAAAGGTTGTGAATAAGCCGGTCAGGATAGCAAGTGTAAACGGAACTATTTCTTTCAAAACATACCTCCTGTTAATAGACCTATATAAAAGTATTATGTAAATGCAAAAATTATTACATTGCAAATATTTTCATATTTGTATTAAAAGCATTATATAAAAATAGTTTTATGAGATACTATTAAAATGATTTTATATGGAGGAAACGAAATTGTTCAAAAAATTAAACCTGAAATTATTAATTCTATCATTGTTCATATTAACCGCTGCATTTTCTATAACAGTTCATTCTTTGCAAAATACAGAAAATATTGATGATGAAGCTTTAAGAAAGGAGTTTGAGAGAATTTATAACATTCGTTCCGGTTGTCTTGTATCAGGCGACACAGGTCCTCTGAATGAGTTATTTGATACCTCCCGAAAATATGGGATTTATTCTTTGGATCACGAGATTAAACGGGTGCTGTATTTAAAAGAGTGGTCTAATGAAAGAGGTATTCAATTTAAAAATATAGATTCTGTGGTGAGGATTAAAAAGGCGACGGCTACGGGAGATATTGTAAAGGTCTCACTGGAGGAGTCGTACCGGTTTGACTATATTTATGATGATGATCCAAACCTTACACTAAATTCTTTCGGAGTAGGAATACGACATACGGCGAAGATAATTAAAAATCAAGGGAAATGGGTTATTTATCAGGACTGGTACACAGATTGCTTTGAGGATGCTTTGCAATCCTATGAGCCCGGCAGCGCCGCAGTATTTGGATATTCAGACTTCGAGCTGCCGGTAATGAGCGGATTTCTGACTGCTGTGAGTAAAACGGGCTACAACAGGGAAAGAGCGGTCGCGTATGCTGATAAATACTGCGGAACAGCCTGGGGGAGCGGAAACAATTATAAATACAACTCCAAGTATATGGATTATAACGGAGCAGGAGGGGACTGTACAAATTTTGTTTCTCAGGTATTGGGGGACGAAGAAGCAGGAGGACTAAGGCAGGACACCACATGGCTTTGCAGTTTTCCAAAATACGGAAGAGGGTCAGGAAGCAGTGCGTGGGTAAATGCGGATGCTTTGAAAAATTACTTGATTTACAGCGGAAAGGCAAAAGTGATTAAGGCCGGTACATATTCCGAGTTGACTGCACAATCCCAAGAAGGTTCCAAAGCACATATTTCAAACTTGTGTCTTGGTGATATTATCTGTTATGAAAAAGGAAGAGGGAATATTGATCACTTTGCTGTTGTAACAGGATTTGATTCTAAAGGATATCCACTGATAAACTCTCATACAACAGATAGATATCATGTTCCGTGGGATTTGGGTTGGGGAGATAAAAAAATAAGATTTTTCCTCCTGCACATAAATTAAATAGATAGCTATAACATCCTGGTTTTAAATGGAATGTACGAAAAAAGGACTTCACACCGATATCGGGGTGAGTCCCTTTGACTATGAAAAAATTCTGCCTATATCCAATACACCGGCTCCCTGGTCGTATGAAGAAGCGCTTATTCGAGAGCACGCAGTGAGCAGCCTTCGCTTTATGTCGTAATGAGTATAGTTCGGGTTTTCGTTAAGCAGAAGCGCAGCGGCACCTGATACCATGGGTGCGGACATGGATGTTCCGCTGAGGGAAGTGTAGCCGCTTATGCTTTTATTTGAAAGGGACGTTATATTGACTCCGGGAGCAATCAGGTCTGGCTTTTTAATTCTGTCAAGGGTGGGGCCACGGCTTGAGAATTCTGCAATAACGTCGTCACTTAGCTCAGGTGTGCGCTTATCGTCCAGAGCCCCCACTGAAATCACGTACCTACTTGTGGCGGGAGACAGTATTGTATTTCTGAGAGGACCACTGTTGCCTACTGCCGCAACCACAATTAGGTTATTTTCAATAGCCCTGTTGGCTGCCTTGACCAGCGGGTCTCTTTTTTCCCTGTACTGAGCTATAGCTCCAAGTGAGAAATTAATTATTCTTGTTTTATAAACCTCCTTATTGTCTATAATCCACTGAACAGTGGCCAGTATATCTGAAGTATTTCCATTTCCGTTTTCATCCAGGACCTTGATAGACAGTATATTTGCTTCGGGGGCAATTCCTCTGTATTTTCCTTTTGACGCATATCCGTTTCCGGCCAGGATGCCGGCACAATGAGTACCGTGTCCATTGTCGTCGTACATTCGTGTTTCCTTGTTTACAAAGTCCTTGAAGCCAATTATTCTGCTTGTTGGATATATGAGGTCTGCATGGGGAGATATTCCAGTGTCTATAATGGCAACCGTGATATCTTTGCCTGTGTATCCTGTATTTAAAACAAAGTCCGCACCTACAGATTTCCTCGCTACATCCATCACTGCAAACACCTTTGAGTCGTAGCTTATGAATTCCACATCAGGATCTGCAGTAAGCTCCAATATAGAATTTATGCTCATTTCACAGGCACAGCCATTTACAATGGGAAGATTACAGCTCAATTTATTGGATAAGGAAGACAGCCTTCCTTCTTTTATTCTCGTATCGTTTTTGTAAGTTATGATAACTGGTATGATGCTGTCATTGCTTGAATAAATCCGATCCTTTATTGCCGGACATAATTTATTGTAATTTATGTGATTTTTCATAATATTCACCTACCTAAATTAATTTATGCTTTTAATTAAAGTTGGTGTTTATTTTCAGAAAACATGGTATAATAATTTATAAAGATAAAATGGAGGTTACTATGCCAAAAATATTAGTAGTAGATGATGAGAGGCCGATTGCGGAAATAATTAAATATAATCTCCAAAAAGAAGGATATGAAGTGCAGACTGCATACGACGGAGATGAGGCCATAAAGACAGCTCACAAAATGAATCCGGAACTGATAATTTTAGATATAATGCTTCCGAAGAAAAATGGTTTTGAGGTATTGAAGGAGCTCAGGATGGAATATGTAATGCCTGTTATAATGCTCACGGCAAAGGAAGAAGAAAATGACAAAATAACGGGACTGGAGCTGGGGGCGGACGATTATATAACAAAGCCGTTCAGCAACAAGGAACTTATAGCCAGAGTGAAGGCAAACTTAAGAAGGGTTAAGCTTTCCAACATAAATGAGGAAATAAAATCTAAAATAATAAATGCAGGAAATTTAACCATTGATATGAACACCTATGAGGTGAGCAGAGAAAATCAGATAATCGATTTAACCAACAGGGAATTTGATCTTTTGAAATATTTGTTTTTAAATGCTGACAGGGTATTCAACCGAGAACATCTTTTAAAAGAGGTGTGGGGTTATGAGTTCGGTGACCTGAGAACAGTTGATGTAACTGTCAGAAGGCTCAGAGAAAAAATTGAAACAGAAGAGGACAAATATATAATCACAAAAAGAGGAACAGGATATTATTTTAAAAGCAAATAATTGAAGGGACAACATCCTGCGGGGAGTCAATATGTTTAAAAGTATCAGATGGAGATTTATTTTAATTTATTTTTTGCTTGTATTTCTTGCTATGTCCATAGTAGGAATTTTTATAGTTGCGCAGCTGGAAAATATACAGCTTGAGATGAACAAAAAGAGCATAGAGGATAGGGTGAGATTCATTCTTGAAACCTCCAATGCCCTTAAGACAAAAAACTGGGATGAAAATATAGCCGAAATTCAGGAAAATATAAAAACTACCCAGATAGGCTACAATGAAAATTTATATATTATTTTAAATGACAAGCAAAAAACTATTATTGCTGGAAGTTCTGAAGGAATAATAGGGCAAAGTGCATTTAATATTGCACAAATCAACAATTATATTTTGACAAAATCATTTGACGGAAGTACTGAGCATATTGTTCCTCTTGACCAGTATGATGATTCGGAAAATCCTATCTTCTGCCATATGTCATATCCGGTAGAAACAGACGGAAATATAAAGGGATATATTTATCTTTCCACAAATATCGAGTATATTTACGATACAGTAAACCAGTCTAGGGATATTTTGACCCGTGCCACCGTAATTGCACTTACGGTTACTATTTTTTTAGGAATGATTCTTTCATCCAGTATAACAGGGCCTATTAAGGAGCTTACTGTAAAGGCAAGGCAAATGTCCAAGGGAGATTTTGAGCAGAAGGTAAGTGTTAAGTCTAATGACGAAATAGGACAGCTTGGAACTACCTTTAATTTTCTTATTGATGAGCTTAAGAAATCCATGTCAAATTTGCAGCAGGAAAAGAGCAAGATGGAGACCACGTTCAAATACATGGCGGATGGAGTTCTGACCGTGGATACAAACGGAAACATAATTCACGCGAATCCTGTTGCCAAAAAGCTGCTTTCTCTTGCAGATGAAGATGAAAAATATGATGATGTGGTTATGAAAATTAAGGATAACATGGTTCTTACGAATTTGAAATCGAAAAATTATCACGGCACCGAAATTTTGGAGCAGGACAGAGAAACTTATTACGTTGATTACGCACCGTTCATGAATAATAAAAACGAGGTGGGGGGCGTTATTATTGTTTTCAAAAACGTAACCGAGCAATATAAGATTGACAAGTTGCAGAAGGAATTTGTGGCCAATGTTTCTCATGAATTGAAAACACCGATAACAACAATCAAGAGCTATGCAGAAACATTGCTGGACGGAGCTCTTGAGGAAAAACAAATTGCGGAGGATTTCCTGAATGTAATCAATTCAGAGAGCGATCGCATGTCGAGACTTGTGAGTGACCTGCTCAGGCTGTCGCGAATGGATTACGACCAGACGAAGTGGAAAAAAGAGAAGCTGAATGTGAGCGAAATGATTAACCAGGCTGCGAAGAAGCTTTCAATACAGGCAAGAAACAAAAATATTGATATGCATGTCAATATGGATGCAGAGGATATGTATGTGTTCTTTGATAAAGACGGATTTGAACAAATAATTTTAAATATTGCGGGAAATGCAATCAAGTACACGCATAGTGGCGGAAATGTGTGGATAAATGCACATATAGAGAATAAGAGCATAGCTATAGGTATAAGAGATGATGGAATAGGAATTCCTAAGGAAGATGAGGCGAGGGTATTCGAGAGATTTTACCGTGTAGATAAAGCAAGAACCAGAGAGATGGGCGGCACGGGGCTTGGTCTTTCGATTGCCAAGCAGATTGCGGAGGCTCACAACAGCACGTTAACTTTAAACAGCGAGTTAAACAAAGGAACGGAAATTGTAATTACCATTCCCAAAATTTAATTAAGAGGTATTCATGAAGCAGGTAAAAATCAAAAATATCATATTGATTTCAATGGTCCTGGTCTGTATTTATTTAAGCAGCAACGTGTGGCTGAAACTTCCTGACTTATTTAAGCGAAACACGGAGTCTGATGAAGGCTACATACCCAACGTCCAGATTGAATCTAAAATATTGAATGTTATAAGACCCGTTAAGAATGTAATTAAGTACAATGAGTACTATACCATCACATATTCTGATGAGCAGGACATGTGGGGAATGGCGGTCGTTGTCATGAATGATGCGTTTAAAAGCTTTGATAAAAACAGCATAAACGAATCAGCGGCATTTCCATCACAATATTTGAAATTTGATTTCAATACAGATATTCCAGTGGAAATATTTACAGGAAATTTTAAAATTGAAAATAAAGAAATAAATAATACGATAAAAGGCGTAAAAAACGTAATTATTGATTTGGAAAACCCAAGGGCCATATATATTTATAACGGTGAAAATACAGTAAAAATAGAAAGTACAGGAATAGATACGGGGGAAATCATCGGAGTGGTGAAGGCCATGAATTTAGCTGATGAGCCTGCATATGTGTTTAACCAGAAGATTGGGGAGGAAACAATACAAGCACCTGTTCCTCTGGAAAACACCGCATTGTATCCTGTTATTGTTCAGTCTGAGCTCAATATTTTTGATGCTGAAGCCACAGACAAAATAGCAAAGGATTATTTCAGAAACAGCTATGACTATGTGAGGAAATCGGTTGAGGTAAGTGGCAATACCGTCTATGTATACAGAAATAAGAAAATACTTAAAATAAGCTCTGAGGGACTGTTGGATTTTTATGATACAACATCTGAACTAAAGGGCTCATCGGATGTATATTCGAGTCTCGTGAGGGCAATTGATTTTATAGGTAAATTTCCTGATTTTCCGGAGGGACTTTATCTGAGTGATGTTGATAATATTGAATATGACGGAAATGATGGTTTCAGATACACATTTTCATACAAGATTCAGGAACGTCCCATACTTTTCAGCAAGGTAAGAGAAAATTCTGCTCTGCAGATTGATGTAATAGGTGACAGCGTTGTTTCCTACAGGAGATTCATAAGAAAAATAGACGAATCACAAATAGGAAGAATGAGCGAAATTCAGGTTCTTTCTGCATTTGATGTCATCATGGGAAATCTGTATGCAGAGGAAAATGAGGTTGACGGCGGTGTTCCGGAGCTGAAGCCTCTGAAAAAAGAGATGATAAAAGATATAAACAACATATATCTGGGGTATTTTGACCTTTCAAGAATTTTAAGAGAACAGGTTTTGAGGGTTGTGTGGGTGGTAGAGGCAGGAGATAAAACATATATATTTAACGCCACAACAGGAGCGCTTATAGAAGAATGGCAGTAAGAATGGAATGTGAGTGAATATGGATTGGAATAAAGCAGCTACAATATTAATTTCAGCGTTTATAATTTTGAATATATTTTTGTTCAGCTCTTCGTACAATAATGTTTTTTCGGAGAATTTCAATGTGAATTCAGATGAACAGTTTATGGGGAACCTGGAGAATGTCTTAAAGGAAAAAGGCATTTCAATTAACTGCAAATTGCCGGAGGAGACGTATCTTCTCCCTATACTGAGCACGGAATATGAAATAGTTGATGTGAATGAGAAGCTTCTCAGCCGTTTTCTCGGATCAGGAATTGAGCCTGTGGATGATGTCACGCGGTACAGCAACGAAAATGGAGAAATCCTTGAGATACTGGATGGCAAAAAGCTTCATTATACCGTGAGGGAAAAAATTAACGGACAGCCGAATGAAGAAGGTGCGGAAGAAAAAATAAATACATTTGCAGCCGATAAGGAAATAGATATGGAAGGATATTTTGAAGCATACAGACATGTAGAAGCTGGACGGTTATTAGTTGCTTATGCTAAAAATTATAATAATTTCAGCGTTGATAATTCCTATATTCATTTTTATTTAGATGCGGAAGGAATATATAAATTTGAAATGCAAAATATTGCCTACGTTAAAGAAACTGCTGAAAGAATAAGGACATTTTCCGCTGCGGAAGCACTTCCAAGGCTTTTGTCATTTAATGATATGGAAAACAAGGAAATTACTGATGTAAAGATGACATATTATAGTGTTGAAGATGAGAATTGGAAGGTCATATCAGGAATAAATTCATACCCTGTGTGGAAAGTTATTTTTAGTGACGGAACTCAAAAGCATCTGTCCATTAAAAATACCTATGATATTTATTAATATATATTTATATTGAAAATATTTGAATTTTAATATATATTATATGATGAAAATGTTTTTACTAATATTATTTATATTATTGATACTACTAAATTTATATATAAAAAAATCAGAATTGAGGAATTATTTATGTCTAAGTTTGTTATAGAAGGCGGAAGTAAGTTAAAAGGGAAGGTAAATATAGGGGGGTTTAAAAATGCTGCAGTTGCAATAATACCGGCGACACTGCTTTGTCCTGGAAAGTGTATTATTGAAAATGTGCCGAAAATTGAAGACGTAAATGTTTTTATGGATATACTGACAGAATTGGGAGCCGAGACAAAGTACCTCGATGATACTTCTATTTCTATAGATGCGGCAAATGTTAAGGAGTGCTACCTGAAAAACGGATTGTCAAAAAAGATGAGAGCATCCTATTACCTGCTTGGAGCAGGTCTGGGAAGGTTTAAAGATTCGTCCTCATTGCTCCCGGGAGGATGCGATATAGGCGATAGACCCATAGACCAACATATCAAGGGGTTCGAGGCATTGGGCGCAACTGTGGACATAACTTCGGAAGGACGCGTGCGTGTGCATGCAGACAGACTGATAGGAACAAAGATATATCTTGATGTGGTAAGTGTGGGAGCCACAATTAATATAATGCTTGCGGCAGTGTATGCTGAAGGCAGGACTATAATAGAAAATGCAGCAAAGGAACCGCATATTGTTGATACGGCCAATTTTCTTAACTCAATGGGCGCGGATATAAAGGGAGCTGGAACGGATGTTATACGAATAAATGGGGTAGCTGAGCTTATGGGCTGCACCTACAGAGTTATTCCGGATCAGATTGAGGCAGGAACATATATGATCGCCGCTGCCGCAACAAAAGGAGATATAATAATTGACGATATAATTCCTAAGCATCTTGAGCCTGTTACCGCTAAACTTAAGGAAATGGGAATGGGCATTGAGGAATACGGCGATTCTATCAGGGTTTTTTATGAGCATGAGCTGACGCCGGTGAATATACAGACGCTTCCGTATCCGGGGTTTCCAACAGACTTGCAGCAGCCAATGACAGTGCTTCTTTCATCTCTCAACGGAGACAGCATGGTTGTGGAAGGGGTGTCCGAGGACCGGTTCAAGTATGTGAATGAAATCAAAAAGATGGGTGCGAACATCGAGTTTACAAAGAAGCAGGCAAAGATTATAGGGAATCCCCAGTTAAAGGGAACGGTGGTACAAGCTACCGATTTAAGAGCAGGAGCCGCACTTATAATTGCAGGACTTGTGGCGGACGGACTTACAGAAGTAACGGACATACAGCATATAGACAGAGGGTATGAGCATATCGAAAACAAATTTATGAATCTCGGTGCTAAGATTAAGAGAGTCAGAGATGAAGAATAACCTGTTACTGTTAAATTGAAAAAATGCTTCAAACCGCGGGTTTGAGGCTTTTTATAATATAATACAATACGGCCGTGGCCCGGAATAGGAGGAGAAATAATGTTAGATGATTTAAAATACTTAAAAGTGAATCTTCCGGAAGACATACTCAAGCTTAAGTGCGGCGGAGATTTTGAGGGAGCGCAGAGGCTTATAGATTTGCGACTTGAGAAGCAGATACCCAGTTCGATGAGAAAAAGACTTATCCTTGAGAAGGAAATATTAAAAACAATAAAGAGTGAATATCCATATACATTTGAGCAGGCATTGAAAAGAATGCAGGATAATGTGAAAGGCTTTACGCGAGAAGAGCTTGTGGAACTTCAGGAGGACAGTCAGGCGGATTGGATATTGGTTGATGGGCAGGTTCATTTCAATGACAGCTTCTACGGTTCATTGATGAAAACGAGAGAGGATCTTGCCGCAAGATTGAAGAATAAAGAACCTGAAGACGAGAATAGAAATTTTTTAATTGAAAACATCAAGAATACAAAGGCTGAAGGGGGAGCATCTTACTTCCTTCACTTGAACTCTTCTTTGAAATTGAAGGAAAATGCAGTGAGACCCGGTGAAAAGATAAGGGTGCATCTGCCTATCCCGGCCAATTGTCAGCAGTCTGAAATTAAAATAATCAGCACAATTCCTGAAGCAAAGTATATATCAGACGCGGACCATCCCAGCAGGACAGCATATTTTGAAGCAGAAGCAGATGAAAACCAGGAATTTTCGGTGGAATATTCATATATCAGCAGTTTGAAATACAATTGTCCGGAGCCTTCGGAGGTATCGAATAAGCAGCCTTCATTCCACACAGAGGAATTTGAACCACATATTATATTTACTCCGTATATAAAAGAGCTTGCGGAAGAGATAATCGGAAACGAGACAAACCCGCTGATAAAGGCAAGAAAAATATATGATTACATAACTCAGAATATTAAATATTCATACATGAGGGCATATTCAACAATTACAAATATTCCTGAATATTGCGCACTTAATTTAAAGGGCGATTGCGGAGTGCAGTCACTGCTGTTCATAACTCTGTGCAGATATGCCGGTATACCAGCAAAATGGCAGTCAGGGTTGGCGGCGACACCTTATCATGTTGGGCCACACGATTGGGCACAATTTTATATTGAACCATATGGATGGCTTTTCGCGGATTTGTCCTTTGGAGGCTCGGCATATGCAAGCGGAAATAAAGACAAATGGGATTTCTATTTCGGAAATCTTGATCCGTTCAGGATGGTCGCAAATTCAGAATTCCAGCATGAATTTGAACCAAAGAAACTATATTCAAGACATGACCCATACGACAATCAAGTCGGGGAATGTGAGTATGAGGATAGAGAAGTAAGAAGAGAAGAATTTACGGTGAAATACCGACTTTTAGATATGAAAAAAATTTAAGTAAAGTATTCCGCAAAAACAGAAAAAATTCCGTTTTTGCGGAATACTTTTTGATAATTATATGATTTTTTTGTAATATGTCCGCAATTGCGGAAAAAAGAAAGAATGCTTAAATGCCGCTGATTATAAAATTCTCACAATCTGGGCATATTTATAGGCAGAACCAACGCGGCTCATTGATAGTGCATTCTTGGCATGATAATTGCTTGCCTTATTTATGAAAGAATATAATTGTGACAATAGTTCTATTTTCATAGAACTTTATGGCTACACTAAAAAAGCAGGAGATATAATATGATAACAGAAATAAAAAACAAAACACTTTATTTTGATGGCTGCAATACTGTTGAGTTGGCGGAAAAATACGGCACGCCGCTGTATGTCATGAGCGAGACTGCCATAGTGGAAAGATGCAGGGAAATCAGGGAAACATTTTTAAGCAAGTATGAAAGAACGAGAGCAGCTTACGCCGCAAAGGCATTCCTCACTCTCTCCATGTGTAAAATTATTGAAAGAGAAGGACTGTGCATGGATGTGGTGTCCGGCGGTGAATTGTACACGGCAATCAAAGCTGGTTTTCCGGCAGAAAAAATTGAGTTAAACGGAAATAACAAGTCTGTTGAAGAGCTGGAGCTTGCCATAGAGTACGGTATAGGAAGGATAATAGTGGACGGTCTCGATGAGCTGAAGCTTATAGAAGAGATTTGCCGTGAAAAGGAAAGAAAGGTAAACATACTTTACAGAATAACTCCAGGAGTTAAAAGTGATTCACACGACTATATAGTTACGGGAAAAAAGGACTCAAAGTTTGGAATACCTCTTGATGACGATGTGATATTTCCCGCTGTTGAGCAGGCTGTGAATTCAGAGCATGTGAACTTCATGGGATTCCATTTTCATGTTGGTTCTCAGCTTCACAACAATGAATCTCACCTAAAGGCTCTTGAAACAGCATTGAAGCTTATAAAAAATACAAAAGACAGATACAGCTATGTAACACCGGAATTAAATATAGGTGGAGGTTTTGGAATCAGATATACGGATGTAGATGACAAAAAGCCGTATTCATACTTCCTTGATCCAATGATGGAAAGGATAGAGGAATTTTCCAGAGAATTAAAAATAACAAGACCGGAAGTAGTCATAGAACCGGGCAGAAGCATTGTTGGAGAAGCGGGAATAACGCTTTATACCGTAGGAACCATTAAGGATATAAAGGGAATAAGAAAATATGTATCTGTTGACGGAGGAATGACGGACAACATAAGACCTGCACTCTACCAGGCAGTGTACGAGGGAATCATTGCAAATAAAGCTGATGAGCCAAAGAATGAGATCGTGACCATATGCGGAAAATGCTGTGAATCAGGAGACGTACTGATCAGGGATGCTAAAACTGCTGAGCCCGAAAGAGGAGATATCTTTGCAATATTCTCAACAGGTGCATACAACTATACCATGGCAAGCAACTACAACAAGAACCCTTTGCCTGCCGCAGTGCTCGTAAAAGAAGGAAAATCTGAAATAATAGTTAAAAGACAAGATTACGAACACATGACTGCAAATGAGGTAATTCCTGAATATCTTAAGTAAAAAGCAATACTAATCCTCATTAAAAAGTTCCATTAGAGGGGATTAGTATATACTGCTTTCCTCTGGCATGGGCAATTATTTGCCCATGTTTTTAAAATAGGAGCAGTATAAAGCAAGCGCTGTGAAAATACACAGCGTTTTTTTGTTGTTGCGGATGCATAGTCTTATTAGTATAATTAATTTATCTACTAAGAACATTACTCAGTTGAAAGGGATGATTATATGTTTTTTATTGCAGGAGTATATCCTAAAAGAGAAGGACTGGAATATTACGAGCCTATTATGTGCAGCTGCTGTGGCAAGTATGGACGGTATGAAGCATTTGTAGAATACAATGTGCTCAGCCTGTTTTTTATACCAATTTTTAAATTTGGGAAAAAATTTTATGCAAGAACAACATGCTGTAACAGCCTGTATCTTATAAAAAACAAAGAAAAAGGAATTATGATGGAAAGGGGGGAGGGACATAATGTATTTTTGAAGGACAAGGATATTGTGCTTCTGCAAAAAGGGTCCGCATGCCTGAATGAAAAATGCACGCACTGTGGAATTGATATAGAAGGAAACTTCAATTACTGCCCCGGCTGCGGAAAGCCCTTGGACAAGTAACATCAGAAATTATTGACTATTTTTTAAATAGATACCATAGTTTGCTGTCAAGTTCGTATTTTATTTCATATATGTCACAGTTGTTGTGCTGACAGATGAAAACAAGCCGCTTATTTCCGACGGTTTTTTCCTCGTATGTTTTAATAACCTTTTCAACAAAGACGACCTTATCATCAAGCCTAAATTTTACAGGCTCAATTTTGCCGTCAGTATCAAAAATAGCCATGACTTTAATGGGCTGATTAAGAATTTTCATGCTATCACTCCTTTACAACAGGCTGCTCATGGCAGGATATTCATCTTCGGGGTAGCCTCCCAGCAAGGGGCTCAGCTCCGAGTTTGCAAACACACCTCTTATTATTGCTGTGTCCCCATATTTTTTCCGTATGCTGTCAATTACCTTGTCAAGTTTTTCGTTATTTTCATATGACGCATCCTTAAAAATGCTTAGCTGCTGAAATTCAGTTCTTTCCAAATCTGAAACAGATACTCCCATCAAACGCAGTGGTCTTTTATCCCAATACTTGTCAAACAGCTGGCATATATTTGAGTATATGTCTTTTGTGGAGTTTGTGAAACAGGGAAGCTTTTTCTGGCGGGAAATGTACTCCAAATTGCTGTCACGCATGCCCACACTCACCACACGGCACATCATGCCTGCTTCTCTCAGTCGCCCGGCTGTAGTTTCCACAAGACTAAGTATAACCGCATGGGCTGTCTCGGTGTCTTCTACGTTAAATTTCAGAGTGCTGCTGTTGCCGATGCTCTTGACATCGGACCTTGATTTAAAAACTGAGCTGTCCTGCCCATTGGCATACGCATGTATCAAACGTCCATATGATTTAAGGCAGCTGTACAGAAGCTTTAAATTTGTATTTGCCAAATCACCTATGGTGTAGATTCCCAGTCTGTTAAGTTTGGGTTTTGTGCGGCGACCAACCATAAAAAGATCTTCCACTGGAAGGGGCCACAACTTTTCCGCTATTTCTTCATGGAAGCATGTGTGGCATTTATCAGGTTTTTCAAAATCTCCCGCCATTTTGGCAAGGAGCTTATTTTCAGATATTCCCACATTTACCGTATAGCCGAAATTGTCATGTACGCCGACTCTGATTTTATCAGCCAGGCTTCGCGCCGAAGTACGGTCTATATCTGTAAAGCGCATGAAGCACTCATCAATGCTGAACACATCTATATCGGGAGTAAATGTGTATAGATATTCTCTCAGGGTCCTGCTTGCTCTTACATAAACATAATAATCAGGAGGAACCACAAGCAGTCCGGGACACTTCTGTCTTGCCTCAAAAAGTGATTCGCCGGTTATTATGTTAAATTTTTTTGCAGGGATGGATTTTGCCAGCACAATACCGTGCCTGCTTTTTTCGTTACCGCCTATTACAGAAGGCACCTGTCTTATGTCTCGCTCAATTCCTCTTTGCTTTTCGTAAGCAGCAGTCCAGCTCAAAAATGCGGAGTTTACATCTATGTGCATAATTATATCAGACATACTTCCTCCAATCACACGAACAAATGTTCGAATAGTTTTGAGATAATTATATCATTATTTTCAATATAGTAAAGATAATTTTTGTGTTATTTTTGGAAAAGTTAGACTGTTATGCGACAATAAAAAAGGCACCTGTGAGTGCCTTATTGGGAAGTTTCTTCGGTAGGTGTTTTTACGGTGCGTTTAAAAATTTCATTCAGGTTCAAATTTGTTATGAGTACGCCTGCAAATATAACGGCTACACCTATCCACTGCATGGCTGAAAGCTGCTCCTTGAGCACCAGCATTGAGGACAACAGAGAAACAGCAGGAACCATGAGAGGCAGCGGCGCTACCTTTCCCATTGGATACTTGCCCAGCAGTACGTTCCATATACCGTATCCGAACAGTGTTGCGCCACATGCAAGGTAGATAATTGCAAAAATAGATGTGCTGCTTAAGTTCAAAACTATATTGAGAAGTTCGTGGGGTGAATTAAGTAACATCGCTATAATAAGCATGGGTATAGGAGGGATTAATCCGGACCATACAACCATGCTGAACATATTGAGCTTTTTGCCCTGAGCGGCAGACTTGTCGGAAGCTATGCGCGCTACTATGTTGGATGCTGCCCAGAAAAACGGAGCGAGAATATTCAGAAAGATTGCGGCAAGGGGTATGGAAGTCACTCCGCTTCCGGTGTTCGCCCAAGCTATCAGAGCAAGGCCCGCTGTAGCCACAAATATACCTGCCACCTGCTTTGCTTTCATCTTTTCATTTAGGAATAGCATTGCCAGTACGGGAGATATAAAAGCCTGTATCTGAAGGACTATTGATGAAATTCCCGTGGGCATACCTATTTCTATGGCGTAAAACAAGCATGCAAACTGCCCTACGCCAACGAAGAGGCCGTACAATATTATATATTTCCATTCCGTATCTGGTTTTTTAACAAAAAATATAGCAGGAAAAACAGTAAACACGTATCTGAGGGCCACAAGAAGCATGGAAGGTACGCCTCCAAGACCAATTTTTATTACGGTGAAATTAAAGCCCCATACAATTACCAGCAGCACTGCCAGCACAGCATCATTTTTCTTCATTTCAACTCTCCATCATAAGCAGGATATATTTTTTTACAGCCTTCAGTGAGCCGCACAATATTCTCAGTATATTTATAATACCATATTTTTTAATCATTTCTGTATTTTTGTTCACAAGCAGGTTTACATATAAATTAGTCTTCAAAAGTTCCAGGTAGTAATCACTCAAAATCATTTGGGAAGGTTTTATCATAACCTGGCCGAAGCTCCATTTTTCAAAGTTATTGGCATCGTACAAAAGCCTTTCGCGGTATTCCTCATACATGGGGAGGTTTGGGAAAGGGGTTAGCGGGCTGATTGAAGTGATCTGAGGTTTCAGTGCCTTGATATGTTTTCTGAACAGCTTGAAGTCCTTCTTGCTCCAGTCAGGATGGGCCATGAAGGATGCCCACACATCAATATTCAGGTCACGCAGTATTTCCGCAGCCTCGAAGTTATCAGAGGTGCTTGACTTTTTGCGGTAGACCGTCATTTCCTCATCGCTGAATGTTTCGTAGCCAATCAGCAAGGCCTTTAGGCCGAGAGACTTAAGCTCCGGCAGGTATTCTCTGTATTCAGTAATTCCTTTTACGGAGGCATACATAATATAATTTTTATTCAGCTTCAGTTCTTTTACGATGCCTATGAAGGCTTCTATTTTTTCTCTATCGGCAAGAAAGTCATTGTCCATGAACATTATAGTAGGTTCCTTGATTTGCGCTAAATCTTTTTTAGTCAGCTCNNGCTCAAGGTCAATAAGCCTCTCTCTTGCACCCTCAATTCTCCATCTCAGACAGAAGTCGCATACCTTTTCACAACCTGTTCCGAATTCTGCTATTGCCGCGGGTCTGTAGCCAAAATATGAATATTCTTTTCTGTATTTTTCGGTGGAGCTTCTATGAGGAAGCAGGTACTGATTTCTTCCTTTTACACCTGTTGATTTATAATCATATACCCTTGAGCGTATTCCGTCAATAGCTTCTGTTTTTCCCAGAGGCATTGATTCGTAAAATCTTGTAAGATTATCATAATTGGTATATTCAAAGATATGATCTACATTTTCGTTGTAAAATCCCTCCGGGTTCAGATAGGACTGGGTTCCACCCACAATGGTGACAATGGATGGGTCTGTTTTCTTTATCTCCGCACAGAGGGACAAAACCCTGTTCACATCTATGCATAGGCTTGTGATGCCAACTGCCTGAGGGCAGAAGTCAGCGATTTTTTCCGAAAGTCCGGTGGATTCAACCATCATATCAAAAATTTCAACTGTATGGACATCCTTTAAAACGCCATATACCATTTCAAGGCCGAGGGGCTCCGAAAACATGAAGTCACTCAGCGTGATGGTCTGCTTTATCCGTGGCGGACGAACCAAAAGTATTTTCATATGCACCTCACTAAAATATATTGGGGGTAATTTTCTGCTTTATCTGATATCTGTAGAACAGGTTGACAACACAGTAAAATAAATATTTTCCCGGTTTTTTAAGAAATTCCTTCCGGAGGATATTTCTTTTGATAATTGATTTATAGGTGAAAAGCGACTGGTACAAGCTCCAATATGCTCTTGTCAGCTCCTCGGGTGTCATCCTCAGGGGAGTGTGGACTGCCTCCGTTCCGTCAAAGGAATAAATGTTGTCATTAATCAGCCTTCCCTGTGCCTCCATGTCCGTGAAAAATTTCGTTCCCGGTATGGGAGTAAGTATATAGAAGCGAGGTACTGATATTTTATTTTCTTCAATAAATAGCTTTGTTGATTTAATTGATTCAAGTGTATCGCCGTCGCCGCCAACTACCATTTCGGTTGAAACATCGATTCCGTGTGATTGTATGTTTTTGATGAGCTGGGGATATTTATCCGGATCAGCCCATCCCTTGTTCATTCCTATGAGGCTTTCCCGGGAAATACTTTCGAGACCGAAGCTGAGGGTGGTGCAGCCACTTTCGCTGAGCTCCTTCAGCAGTTCGCTTTCTCTTCCTATTCTTATATCGCATTGGCTCATCCATTCCATGTCAAGCTCTTTAATTTCCTTGAGAAGCCTGTGGAGGTAATCTCTGTCGGAAAAAATATTGTCATCAAGCAACAGAAACTTTTTAAAGCCCAGGTCCTTAACCTGACGTATATCTCTCACAACCTCCTCAAGAGGCTTTTTTATATAATGTCCCTTGTAAAGACATGCAACGGAGCAGAAGCTGCAGGTGTTGGGGCAGCCTCGTCCTGCCTGAACCGGAAGGAAATTTCCGATTTTCTTGTGGATAATTAAATCAAAACGGGGCGAGGGTGTGGATAAAACACCTTCACTCAGGTTTTTTTCATAAAATTTTTTAAGGGAGCCGTTTTCACAGTCCTCTAAAATCTCATTCCATACAAGCTCCGCATCTCCCACCACAACTGCGTCGCAGTACTTTGCAGCTTCTTCGGCCATTATGCTGACCATGTAGCCTCCGAGGATTACGGTTTTTCCTCTTTTTTTAAATTCCTTTGCAATATCCAGAGACCGTATTACTCCGTGACCCATTGAGCTTATGCCGATTACGTCGGCATCTGTGTCCCAAGGTATGTCCTCCAATATTTCAAGGATTATTTCAGCGTCCCAGCCTTCCGGCATCATAGCAGCAAGAAGAGGCATGGCAAGTCCTACGAAGTACAGTCTTTTTTTCTTGATCGGCATGTGGCTGCTGTCGTAAGGACTGGGCTGTATAAGCAGTATTTTTTTCATTAACGTCCCCTCACAATCTTGCGCATATATTGCATGCTCACAAGGCTGCTGCCTGCCAGCATTTTTATATTTGCACCTATACCGTATTTCTTAATCAGCGCAAATATATGCTTCGGCCGCATTATAACCTTGTAATATGCCCTAAGGAGCTCGCGGTAAAACCGCCTTATGCTCATAAATTTAGGCTTAAGCACTACGTGAGCCATATCCCACACCTCATAGTCCTCTCTTTTCACAAGAAGCTGTGAAGCGTAGGAATCGAAAATGTCTGTTCCGGGAAGAGGGGTGAGGGGCTGCAGGTTAACAAACCTTACATTGAGATTTCTCAGCCATGCTGTCAGCTCTCTGAAGTCATTCACGGTGAAATCCAGCGGAATAATCAGCGTCGCATACAGCTCTATATCCAGAGCTTTCAGTATCCTGATGCATTTCTCGTTTATTTCTCTGGTTGTTCTCTTATTGTACAGTTTTAAATCCGAGGCTCTCACGGATTCAATGCCTACGATTACTGCTTGAAGTCCCACAGCTTTGAGCTGAGCCATAATATCGGCATTCTCTGCAATGAAATCAGCTCTTCCGTAAACAAGAAATTTCTTCTTTATGTTCTCTTCTGAAATCAAGTCTATGAATTTTTTGAGCCTCTCTCTGCTGAACAGAAAATCGTCATCCACAATATATATCTCTTCCTCGGGAATGGATTTAAGCTCATTTATTACGTCCTCCATATCTCTTGCGAAATACCTGCCTCCGGTAATTTCTCTGCAGAAGCAAAAAGAACAGTCATATGGGCAGCCTAAGGAGGTTTTTATCAGGGCGCAGGGGCTGTGAAACATGTAGTAGTATTTTTCTCTGTATTTTGAAACTGCGCTTCTGTCAGGATGCCTGAAGCCGAAGCTTGCACTTTTATCAGGGGCACTGCTCAGTGCAGCTTGTATTTCTGATATGCTGCTGTTGCCAAGGAGCATTTTCAAGGTTAAATTAAAGCCTTCGATACCGTTTCTGTCGTACACATAGTCTATGAATTCAGACTTGAAATCTGTGGAAACAACCTCGGCATGGACTCCACCGGCACCTGTTTTCACATGAGGAATGAGCTTTTTAGCTGTTTCGCACATGTCCCTTATTATACCGACATGGGTTATGTAGCCGGTGAATAAAATAAAATCAGGCTGTTCATCTCTTAGAACATCCTCATACTTCTTTTTTTCAACGATTAAATCTATTATTTTAATATCCACAGAGTTCCTGATTTCATCGGGTACGTTGGAGCTCAGATATTCAAGCTCCAGCGGCTCACAAATCATAACATGCTGTAGCCCGATGGTTTCTCTGTGTGGTCGTGGTCTTATTAACAAAACTTTCATATGCTTGCCTTCCTCAGTGTGTATACCGCAATTCTCGGCATGAAAAACTTTTCCTTTATTATTTTTAAATTTTCTGCCATAAGGTACGGAGATACTAATTTTCTGAATTCATTATCGGATGGATAATTTGCAGGTCCGGTGGTAAGCTTTACAAAGGACAGTATAAATTTGTCATAAAGGCTGTTGCCGCTGGCAAAGCCTATGAGTATTCTTCCGTTGTCAGCCAGCAGCCGGCCCAGCTCCTTCATTACGTTTTCAGGTTTTTTGTAATAAGGCAGAGAATGAGTGCATATTATAAGGTCGTAGCTTTCGTCTAATTTATGCAGCTCCTCCGCATTCAGATTGATGTGGCGGGCTTGAGGATTTCTTGACTCTGAAATTTCCAGCATTTTTCCTGAAAAATCTATTCCGGTTATTTCAATGTTACTGAAGTTTCCTAATATCTCCGCAATAAGCTGCCCTGAGCCGCAGCCCAAATCCAGAACCTTCATGTAATTACTCTCGTTAAATTGAGAGAGTGCCTCCAATATATAGTTTCTTGTGGGCTTCAGTGAATATTTTTGAACCCATAGGGTGTCATATTTGTTCGCCCAGAAATTCCATATGCTTTTTTTCATATATTCTCCTGTTCTCCCGAAAGTCCACTTAAGAGTGATATAAAATATTTCCGGATTCTTTTGGATTTCAGCAGCCTTATATGAATGCCGTAAAACAGAAGGTAAAACAGTGGCTTTGGCAACGAGGGCTTCATAACCAGGTGCAGGAAATCGAATTTTTCGGGATTCTTCGTCAGAAGAGAGCTCTCCAATGACTCATAATCCACGGTTCCCTTTATGGGGGTCAAAATTGATATGGTGTACACATCTATATTGTTATTTTTTATAAATTTATACAAATTAAAAAAATCGCTTGCTTTATAGTCAGGCTGTACCATGAACAGAGCCGTCAAATCAATATTGCTTTCTTTAAGCAGGGAGATTATCTCCGGATAGTTCATGGCATCCGTTGTCTTGGAATATTCTTTGAGCTCGTCGTTGCTTGGCGATTCAAAGCCAATTATAATTTCTTCAAGTCCGGCGTTTCTCAGCACAGGCAGTATATCCTTTTCTCTTAAAATGAAATCTGCTCTGAGGTACCCAATTATTTTAAAATTTTTGCTGCTTTTCTTTATGACATCTATGAATTCAAGGGCGTCATTCCGGCATGTGAACAAAACGTCATCAACAATCCAGAAATAATCTGCATCAATGCATTCCATTTCCGCAACCATGCTTTTGTATCCGGACTTCACGTAATTTCCGCCGTTCAGCAGCTTGCAGAAGCAGTAGGAGCAACCGTAGGGACATCCTGTGCTGCCCTTGATAAGGGCAACATTTCTTTTGTCAAGATACCTTGTCCGGTGACGGAAGCGGTTAAACATCGTTCTGTCGGGATGTATGCCTTCAGCCTCATGCAGCACCGTAACGCTGCTTTCGTGCCATACTTCATTTCCGGACGAATCTTTCAGTCTGAAGTCAACACCGTCCACAGAGGCGGAAGAATTGTCAGCTATTTTTTTAATAAGGCCTCTGAATGCATCAAGTCTTCCTGTACGGAACACAAAGTCGATGTGCTCAGAGTGAAATGCGAGGGGGTTTATTTGAACATGCACGCCTCCCGCAATGATTTTTGTGCCTGGATACAGGGACTTTAAGCGTACAGCTTCATTCAGGATTTCATTTTCTGCCACGTTGTAGCCTGTCAGTACCACGGCATCAGGAAACTTTCCTTCAGGCTCTTTCAGTCCGAAAAGACTGTCTGATATATAATTTTCAATGCCCATGTCATCCAGGACGGCCTTAAGGCAGCACAGCTCCAGAGGTTCTGTAACCACAGGCTCAAATATGGAAAATACGGACTTTATTCTGATCTTTTTTAAAAATACAATCATTTTACTCCTCATTTTTAAATACATGGTGCTTAACAGAGTATGTCCTGTATGAAAAAACAGGAACAAGCCGCTGAATTATGAAGTTAAGCAATGGATTGCTATGATGGACATACATATATTTGCATTTTTCACGGCAGCCTATTTTCAACTTGCTTTCCTCGGCCGTTTGTCCGAATTCAATTTCCGGAGACCTTTTTTCTATTCCTATTTCAATTATTTTAAGAAGCATGTTGTAATAAATATCACAGGTATAAACATCCTCTTTCCTGAAACCGCCGAACAGGAAGTACAGGATGCCGTTCACTTCTTTAAGCTGTATAAAGCCTGCCGCAGTATTTGTGTCGCTGCGTATGAATTCGTACAATTGGGCATCGTATTCCCTGAAAAAATTAATGGGCAGGGTTTCAAGAGGATTGGAAGTTCTCTTCATTACACTTAAATACAGTCTGTAATGTTCCTCGGTAAACTCTGAAGGCTTTATACTTCTTATAATCAGTCTTTCTCTGTACTTAAGGGCTTTTTTGATTCTTCTCCTGTAGGGGCTTCTAAGAGAATTCAAATATTCATCAAATGTTGAAAAGTTGTTTTTAAATATAAAGGTGGACAGAGTTCTGCCGCCTCTTTTAAAGGGAGAATCTCCGTTTAAAATAATCTTAAGGCCTTTTCTTTTTTCAACATCTCTTACGGCAGAATCATCATCCCCAAAATATCCCTGCAAGCACACGGAAATAGGCAGACCGATTACACGAACTGTCGCCCTCAGTGGGATGATATTTTTAAAATTAAATAAATTAAGCTTCAGCAAATATGAAATAATGAAATTCTTTTCGGTGCTCTCGTATTCCTGGAAGCATGGATTGACTTTCTCCAGCAGCTCAAGCAGGTGAATCAGGTCAGCAGATATGTTTGATTTTTCATTCAGCGCTCCTATTGAATAATACCTGCTCATGATAGCTCCTTCACGTATGCGCAGTATTTTTTTGATTCACAGTCGGCCCATTTTATCCCAAAATTTCTTGATTTGAAGTTATCAGCCAGTACCCAGCCTGATTCCATAAAGTCATACTTATCCTTAATGCATCTGAAGCAATAGTCAAACAGGGCAAGTATGGCTCCTCTGTTGCGTTCAGCGGGGACAACTCCCATTTCAACAATCTTAAATGTGTCAATTTTATGGCCGAGGAAATTGTTTTTTATAACAGTCTTCAAGCCGACTGTTTCCCCAATGCTCATAACCTGGTTGAAGTCCGGATACCATAGCATGAAGCCAACCGGCCTGCCGTCCTTTTCAACAAACAGGAGATTTTCAGGCCTTAAAAGAAACTTCAGGTCCTTGAAAAGCTCATAATCCTCCTCGTAGTCCCTGGGATAGTAGAAAAGATGCTGGCTGAAGGCGCTGTTGTTAACATCCGTATAAATGGCACATTCACTTTTTAAATTACTTAACCTTGCTACCCTAACATTGTATCTTTTTTTGAGTTTGCTGCTTGTGTCCGGGCTCATGAGGCGTTCAACATACCTCATATCTTTTTCATAGCTTACCATCTCAATGGCACTAAACCCCGAGCTTTCAAAAAAATTATGGTAAAATTGAGGATTGTGAGCCATTCCGAAGCTTTGCATCTTATCATATGAACTTGCCAGAAAGCCAAGTCCGTAATTTACGTGTATATTCAAAGAGGCAGAAATTTTTGATGCGCCCTTTTCTCTTGCCATTTCCTCGGCTTTGGCTGAAATCATGCGAAAAGCATCTATATTTAGCTCTTCAGCTTCAAAAAATCCCATCTGTAAATAATCAGGCATCCTGTGCGCATAAGCCAGCAAACATATCATTATGATTCTGTCTCCGTCTGTAACCATGAGAGGCTCCAGTTCAACGGATCTGCAAAGCTGTGATTTTCCCCACAGAAGTCCCTTGAGCATTCCCGACATTGAATCCCGCTTTAAGGGATTATTCAAATATTGCTTTTTGTAGAAGCTTAAAAATTCATTGTTAAATCTTTTCTCATATTCCTTATTCCGAAATAATTTTTTTTCTAATAGTTTTAAATTGTTATTGTTCATAAATAACTCCGCTAAATTAAAAAAACATAACCAATTATATCATAAAGTTCATTTTCGGTAAATGAATTAAAGCAAGCAATATTTTACTGCAGCTGAGGGCGTATTTTTTTACCGCAAGCATTAAATAAAATTTTGTAAAAATTAGAAATATATGCTATAATAGTCAGAAATAATAAAATACCATTATAAAAATAAAATCATAACTCATATTTTATAAGAGATACAACTGAAAATGTTTTCTGGATTTAAATATTTTTGGTATAAATCTATATAATTAATTAAAAAGGAGTGATGCCATGAAAGCAATGGTGATAAACAAGTTTGGAGGACCTGAAGTATTTGAGATGGCAGATATAGCAAAGCCTGAGTTAAAGCCGGGATATGTATTGGTTAAGGTGATGGCAAGCAGTCTCAACCCATTTGAAACGAAGCTGAGGTCTGGACTTTTGCCTGAAATCACTCCGGCATTTCCAGCAGTTCTCAATTCGGATTTTTCGGGAATTGTTGAGAAGGTCGGAGAAAATGTTGAACTGCTGAAGCGGGGAGATGAAGTTTTTGGATTTGTGGGCGGGTTAGCAGGAGAATGCGGTGCATTGGCAGAATATGCGCTGGTAGATGAAGAACTGCTGTGCCTTAAGCCGGTCAATCTTGATTTTAAAACATCGGCACTTTTCCCTTTGGTTGGCATAACTGCCTATAGAGCTATTATGGAAGATTCTCACATAAAGGCAGGAGACAAGGTTTTGATACATGGAGCGGCAGGAGGAGTCGGGCACATTGCCGTTCAGTTTGCAAAGCTTTTGAAAGCAGAGGTGTATGCCACTGTTTCAAGTGAGGAAAAGGCGGAAATAGCGGAGCACCTTGGGGCAGACCATGTGATTAACTATAAAACGACCGGGGTTGAGCAGTATGTGAAGCAATACACGGACGGAAAGGGCTTTGATGTTGTATTTGATACTATAGGCGCAGGCAATTTGATAAATAGTTTCAAAGCTGTAAAAAATGAGGGGCTTGTGCTGACAACCAATTCAAGGGTGGCGCTGGACATGACGCTCATTCATCACAAGGCCATAAATTTCAAGGCCATATACATAGTGCTGCCCATTCTTACAAATATAAACAGAAATGAGATGGGCAACATACTGAATGAAATGAAAAAGCATATAGAAGCGGGAAATCTCACTATTTATAAGGACAGCAGAGAATTTAACTTTTCGGAAATATCTGAGGCCCACAGATATTATGAGGAAGGAGATATAACCGCAAAAATATCCTTAATAAATGATCTGCACGAAGGATAGAGATAGAACAATCTGAGCTGTGCCCTCCGGGGTACAGCTAATAATAAAAATAAACAGGGGTTGTAATGAAGACAGATTTTTCACCGTTAAAGAACGGTTTTCATTTTGGAAATAATTTTGTAAACAAAATAATCCAAACAAGCTTTGGAAAAATTGAATCAAGAGGAAGATGCGGAGGAATGGCGTTTGCTTCACTGGACTATTATTTTTCAAATATTTCAATACCAAGCCACGAAGCGAAGGATTTTCCGGGGGGGGATGTTCCGCCGGATGGCAGCATTCTCGGAGACTACATATATGAGCGTGCACTACACAGCCTGTTCACATTTTCATCCTATAAGTTCTTTGATTGGTCACTGAAAAGGGACGAAAATAACAGGAGAAGGAACATATACTACAAAACAAAGCACGAAGAATTCCATAAGCTGAAAAAGTCAATAGATGAGGGAAGACCTGTGGTGCTTGGGCTCATCGGTGCCGAAAGGGTTTCCGAAATATGCATGAATCATCAGGTTGTTGCTTACGGCTATGATTTTGAACCGAAAGATGAGCGCATTGTAATTTATATTTATGACAGCAATGTATATGACAGGGAAATTACCATTGTTTCAGACAAGAATAATCCTCATTTCATAGAATCAAACGGACAGGAATGGAGAGGCTTCTTCGTACAGGACTACAGGCCTAAGTTTCCAAGATACCGGGATATTTCTGTTTCAGGGTCCGAGGATGCTCAAGCGCTTAAAAAAGCGTTAAGCATTAAAAATATAGGGCAATTCCCCACAAACACAAAGTATCTTCAGCTGATGCAATCAGGTGAAATTATCAGCCGTGTCCTCATGCCGGGAGAGGAAGTGCAGATAGCACCATAAGGCAGCTATCCCCTCAGCGTGGCTCTCAGGGCATTTGGATTCAGCAGCAGATTCATACCGTCTTCAACGGAATGCACCATTACATGGGAGCTTGCCAGCAGGGAGCTGCACATTCCTTCTCCTCCGAGAACCGCAACGGAAAGAGCGGCAGCCTCAAACATTTTTGTATCGTTGAAACCGTTTCCGAAGCAGATTGTGTTTTCCCTTCCCAATTCATTGACTATCTGAGCCTTGCAGTCAGCGGCATTATCTGTCGGAAAGGTTTTAAGGGTAAGGCCGAGACCGCTGCATTCATGGCTGGCTGAGCCGTAGGTGTCGGCGGTGAGCACGTATACATCTGCCATGCTGCACAGCAACAGCAGCCTTTCTCTGACGGAAGCACTTATCTTTCCGTTTTCAGCAAGTGTTCCGTTATAGTCAAATACAATATTTTTTATTGAATAATCGGATTTTCCTGGTATGCTTATATTTATCACAGTGCACCTCGTTGATTTATAATTATTGCTATTAATTTTTCATATAGTCTATATATTCCTTTGTTCTTGGGTCAGCAGGATTGCTGAAAACTGTATCTGCCGGACCCTCCTCCACCATGCTGCCGCTCTCCATATAAATTACGGTGTCGGCAATTCTTTTCGCCTGTGCTAGGTTGTGTGTCACGATTACGATGGTATATTCGTTTTTCAACTCTAAAAGCATTTTTTCAATATGTGCCGTGTTTTTTATGTCCAATGCCGAGCACGGCTCATCCAGCAGAATTATTTCGGGGTTGACTGTCAGGCAACGTGCAATTACAAGGCGCTGCTGCTGACCTCCGGACAGCCTTGATGCATCCATGTTGAGATTATCCTTTACCTCTTCGTACAATCCTGCTTTTTTTAAATATTTTACCACTGTTTCATCTAATTTTGACTTGTTTTTTTCACCGTAATATATGGGAGCGTAGGTGAGATTTTTATAAATAGAAAAAGGGAAAACAACAGGTGTCTGGAATACCATGCCTATTGTGTTGCGCACTTTCGTCAAAGGCATATCCATTATGTCTGTGCCGTCCAGGGCAATTTTTCCGCTTATTTTTCCTCCGTATTCTTCAACCGTGCGGTTTAGAGACTTCAGAAAGGTTGATTTGCCGCACCCGGAGGGACCTATTATTGCAGTTATTTTATTTTTTTCAAAGGAAATATCTATATTGCTGAGTATGTTAACCTTTCCGTAGCTTACGCAAAGATTTTCTGTTTTTAAAATTATCTCTTTCATCATATGTCCTCAAAGCTGCCTATAATGCGGCAGATTATATTAATTAAAAGTACTGTCACCATGAGCACAAGTGCGGTACCGTAGGCCATTTCAACCGAAAGACCCTCGTTGACCAAAATATAAAGGTGATACGGAAGTGCCATAAATGGCTTTGACAGGCTTGAAGGAACTCCCGATATAATTACGGCACCCGTGAACATTACCGGTGCCGCGGCACCCATTGCAAATACTACCCCAAGGCTCAGAGATGTCATGATGTATCTGAAGGAAGCAGGAATAATAAGTCTGACTATGGTGTAGCCCCTTGGAATTCCAAGGCTCAACGAACCTATTAACTGCTCCTTGGATGTATGCTCCAACGCTTTTTTAATCCTTATAGAAATAAAGGGAATAATCATGACGGTGAGAGTAATTGAAGCGCTTAAAAGGCTTTTGGGTATTCTCATACTCACTATGAGAAATGAATATCCGAACAGCCCTACAACTACAGAGGGAATACCAGCCAGACACTGCAGAGCATGTAAAATATAGCTGTGTATTTTTTCGCTTTTGCAGTAAAATATAAGATATACGGCAGTGCACAGGCTCAATGCTCCGCCCAGTATGCCGGCAATGGCGCCTGACATCAGAGAGCCTGCAATTGCAGGAAAAATTCCGCCTTCAGTTCCCAAGGGTATACCCCTTGGTGAACCAAGTATGAATTCGGGTGAAATAACAGAAAATCCTTTGAAAAACAAATACAGGAATATTCCTGCGGCAACGGATGTTACAATGGACCCGGATAATAAAACCCACAGCTTGAAAAGAGAATCTTTCATTTTCATGGTGTATTCCTCCTTCCGGTGTTGTTCAGCCTGTTCGCTGCAAGCTGTATAAAAAATACCGTGATAATCAGAATAAGACCGGCGGCATACAAGGAGGAGTAATGGACGCTCTTGTATTCGGCGGTTCCCATTTCCAGTGCAATTAAGGACGGAATTGTTTCAGCCCTGCCTAAAAGCTTCGGAAATATGGGGGAATTTCCTGTTACCATCATTACTGCCATCGTTTCACCTATTGCTCTGCTGAAGGCTAAAAGCATGTTTACGAAAACAGCGTTTGATGCGCAGGGAAGGATTATTTTTCTCATGGTGTACCACTTTGACACTCCCAGTGATTGGGAGGCAGCATAGTATTTTGCTTTTCCATTTTCAAAGGCTTCCGCATATCCTGTAACCATGTATGGGAAAAGCATGACGGAAAGAAGGATGCTTCCCGCCAGCACGCTTTCGCCTGCGGTCATATGAAGATGCCTCTCCAGAAATTTAACCAGAGCCACCAGCCCTATGAAACCAAAAATAACCGAAGGAATTCCTGCAATCATATCAATTAACAACAATATGAATTTTGAAACTTTCTTGTGTGAGTTAAATGCAAGAAACAATGCGCATCCGGCACTTAAGGGTGTGGCTATTGCGGTTGCCAGCAATGAAATATACATGGTTGCAAGTATCATGGGCAGAAATGAATATTCAGGCTTGGGACTCAGAGGACTCCACGCACTTCCGAAAAGAAATTCCGGAAAGGTCACTGTCCTGAAGAAAAGCAGACTTTCCCTCAGAATATAAAAAAACACCAAAAGAACCAGAGCGCTTGATACGGCAGCTCCTGTTACAACAATAAACCGAAAAATTAATTCTCTGCGGTCTTTCATGATTACTCCTCAATAACAAACTCCCGCGGAGCGGGAGTTCAAAAAGCTTTTTATTTTGCGGGAACAAATCCCATTGATTCCACTACTTTCATTCCTTCAGGGCTCATTACGTAATCCATAAATATCTGCTGGGGAGCTGTCAGCTCTCCGTTGTAGAGTGCAATCAGAGGACGTTGAATTATATAGGAACCGTTCAGTATGTTTTCTTTTGTTGCTTCAACTCCGTCAACCTTTAAAGTAGAAACCTTACCCTTGTTCTGGTTTACAACTCCGAACGAAGCATATCCTATTGCGTATTCATTTTCCATTATCTTTGTAACCAATGCTCCCATGGATGGTGCCTGTATTGCATCTGCCTTAACCTGCACATCACCCATTATTTTTGACTGGAATACCTCGTGAGCTCCTCCTCCTATATCTCTTGTTATAACTATAATTTCCTTATCGGGCAGTGATGAATCCAAGTCCTTCCATGTTTTGAATTCACCTGAAAATATTTTTATTATTTCATCTGTTGTAAGGTTGTCCTTAACGGCTAATACAGGGTTTTGAGGGTTTACACCCAATGTGAGGGCGTCCACGCCAACCTTGAATTCTTTCAGTTCAGTAAGCTTTTCCTTTTCGGAATCCTTTATGCTTCTTGCAATCATACCGAAATCACTTGTTTTATCAATAACTGATTTAACACCTTGTCCCGAACCTCCCGCCGAAACATATATGGCTATGTTTTCTTCAGGGAATGAGGCATCAACTTTGTCCCAAGTTACGAAACCCTCAATGAAGTTTGTTGATATGGAAGCCATTACCGGTGCAAGGGTTGACGAACCGTTAAATAATATCTGTGGAACAAATTTATCCGGTTTTTGTTCATTATTGCTGTCCGGCTGCTGTACCGATTCCTGCGGAGTTGCCTGTGAAGGCTGTTCTGCCGGGGCACATCCGGCCAGTACAAGCATCAGAATAAGAAAAATGCTTAAAATGTTAAACTTTTTCATACATACCTCTTAAATTTTATTGTTAAAATATTTACGATATAAATACTATAACATATGTGGATTTGAAAACCCAATAAAACATTTTTATGTATTCTTCAAACGCTATAAAAAATAGTCATATACAAAAAGCACCCTTTCGGGTGCTTCGGCGGTTAAGAAGGTCAGTCTGCTAAGTTGCATGCCTTAAGGCACTTTGCAGTACGAACTTTTTCAGAAGCTTGTCATATTGTCATCCTTATTTATTGTCTATTTTTATTTCCAGTATCTTTTGCTTCAGCTCATCTATTTCTTTTAGGGCCGTTGATATTTTGCCGCATATTTCTGCTACCGGGCTGTCGGGATTATTCTTGTCATTCTCAAAAACAAACTTTCCTATTTCAATAAAATGCTGGGTGATTTGTTTTTCGGCGGCTGAAACTGCCTGATTCAGCTTTGTGGTTTCAGCAAAATCTTTGGCCTTGTCGGTGGCGGTGTCTGCAACCTCGCCTATTTTCTTACCTAACTTATCTAAAAATGCCATAAACATCTCTCCTTCCAAACATATAATATTTGAGTTTCAATAAATTTATACCATTATTATGCACATTTAAACAGATAATTGGTAAAAGTACTGTTTAAGTATATTAATATGTAGTATAATAGTAATAAAGAAATAATAAAAATTTGATTTAAGTCACAGTTTTATATTTCTGCCTTTGATATAATAAATATATAAACGGATAAATGACACCATAATGGTGATATTTTAAAATAAATTACATAGGAGGAAAAAATGAAAAAGCATATTAAAAACAATGTTTATTGGGTCGGCAAAATCGACTGGGAGCTGGAGTGGTTTCATGGAGCGGATTATTCAATAAATCACGGTTCAAGTCAGAACGCATATTTAATTCAAGAAGAAAAGACAGTTTTGATTGACACAGTGTGGAAGCCACATTCCACAGAATTCTTAGATAATCTTGAATCCGAAATCGACCTTAAGAAAATAGACTTCATTGTAGCTAATCACGGAGAAGTTGATCACAGCGGCTCACTGCCTGCATTGATGGAAAAAATACCGGGCACACCAATTTACTGTACGGCAAACGGTGTGAAATCTCTCGTAGGGCAGTACCATCATCCTGAGTGGAACTTCCAGGTAGTTAAAACCGGAGACTCTGTTGACATAGGAAACGGAAAGAAGCTGATTTTTGTTGAAATGAGGATGCTTCATTGGCCGGACAGCATGGCAACATACATGACAGGAGACAACATTCTGTTTTCAAACGACGCTTTCGGTCAACACTATGCCATAGAGGAGCTTTTCAATGATAAGGCTGACCAGTGCATGCTTTGGGAAGAAGCCATGAAGTATTACGCAAACATACTTAATCCTTTTTCACCTCTTGTTAAAAAGAAAATAGAAGAGGTTGTGAGCCTGAATCTTCCTATAGATATAATTGCCACAAGCCACGGAGTAATATGGAGAGACAATCCTCTGCAAATAATACAGAAGTACAGCGAATGGGCACAGGAATATCAGGAAGACCAGATAACTATAGCTTATGACACTATGTGGGACGGAACAAAACAGCTGGCGCACAAAATTGCTGCGGAAATATCAGCTATTTCTCCAGAGACAAGAGTTAAAATATACAACATATCCAAGACAAATAAAAATGACATAATGACAGATGTGTTTAAATCAAAGGCAATTGCCGTGGGCTCACCTACTGTGGGACAAAACATTCTTTCTTCCGTGGGAGGATGGATAGATTTCCTCAAGGAGCTGAAATTTAAAAACAAAAAGGCAGCAGTTTTCGGATGCTATGGATGGAGCGGTGAATCCACGAAGGTGCTACGGGAGAAGTTGGCGGATGCAGGTTTTGAGGTTTTGGAACCAGAAATAAAATGCAACTGGAATCCCAGGGACGAGGATTTCAGCAAGGCAGCAGACATAGCAAGAGCGCTTTGCGGAAAATAAACTGAAGAATAAATATAATGATAGAAAATGAAGCTGTTGGGTGGTAAAATCCGGCGGCTTCTTTTGTTATATAAATTTTTTTGGAATATTTGCAATAATATGATATAATGAATGCAGCACATATAAAAAACAGGTTGAGAAATTGTATATTGGGGTATATTACAATTGGACTGTTATATGCAAATTATCACTATGTGGCATTTAATTAAGGAGGTCATTATGGAAAGATATTATTTCGATGAATCATATAAAAGAGGTTTAATAAGCCTCGTCATCAGGGAACTGTTCATTCTTCTGCTCATATGCACCGTGGGAATGGTGTTCGGAATGATGTTTGTGCCGCCGCAATATGCGTTTCTGGCAGGTATAGGCTCAATAATTGTACTGATATCGGCTGCATTTATGAGGAGAAGAGAAAACAGGAGCATGACAAGGATCAACAGCTGTTCAGTTGCATTTTTGCTGGGAATAAGCACATTCCCTACAATACTTTACTATATTTCGGTAATCGGGTCTGTTATGGTTCTTATATCGCTGGGCATAACCACAGCGATATTCGGAGGGCTTGCAGTATATTCCGCAAGGTCACAACGGGATTTCTCCTTTATGGGAAGCACGCTGTATGCCGGATTGATAGCGCTGATACTGATAAGTTTAGTTGGATTATTCGTGAGGTCATCTGTGTACCAGCTTGCCTTAGCATGGCTCGGAACTATGATATTCAGCGGTTATATACTTTATGATATATCCATAATCAAGAACGGTGCCTTTACGGAGAATGATGTGCCGGCGTTGGCACTGAATCTGTTCCTTGATTTCATAAACATATTCATCCACATTTTAAGAATAGTATCAAGGTTCAGCAGAGACTAATATACTATATTCAGTACCCCCTTGGCGTCAGGGCGGGTACATTTTTTGTTCATATTATATAAAAGGAGTTACAATGGATACCAAAGAAAGATTAAGCTGCCCGGTAATAAAAAGGTGCGGAGGCTGCCAGCTTCAGCAGCATAGCTATGAAAAACAGCTGCAGGAAAAACAAAATTATGTTAATAGCTTGTTAAGCAAATTCTGCCGCGTGGAAAATATTATTGGAATGGAAGACCCATATTATTACCGCAATAAGGTTCATGCAGTTTTTGATACAGATAAAAAAGGAAATATTATATCGGGAGTATATGAAGCAGGAACTCACAATGTGGTTAACATTGACAAATGCTTAATTGAAAATCAGAAAGCGGACGAAATAATTGTTACCATACGAGGAATGCTTAAATTGTTTAAAATAAGAACATTTAATGAGGATACAGGTATGGGACTTTTTCGCCATGTCTTAATAAGGACAGGATATAAGAGCAGAGAAATTATGGTCGTCCTGGTTGTAGCTTCTCACATATTTCCTTCAAGAAATAATTTCATTAAGGCCCTTTTAAAAGCTCATCCGGAAATTACAACCATAGTCATGAATGTAAACAACAAGAAAACGAGTATGGTTTTGGGAGAAAGGGAGCAGGTACTATATGGAAAGGGATATATAGAGGATACATTGTGCGGCATGGTGTTCAGAGTTTCACCAAAGTCATTTTATCAGGTAAATCCTGTTCAGACAGAAATTCTCTATGGCAAAGCCATTGAATTAGCTTCACTTAAAGGGATTGAGACCATTATAGACGCATACAGCGGCATAGGAACAATAGGGTTGATTGCATCCAAGCACGTAAAAAAGGTTATAGGTGCAGAGCTAAACAGAGATGCTGTCAAGGATGCAATAATAAATGCCAAGAGAAATAAAGTTAAAAATGCTTATTTTTACAATTGTGATGCCGGTGAATTCATGAATCAGATGGTAGCAGAAAAACAAACAGCCGACACAGTATTCATCGATCCACCAAGGTCAGGAAGCACTGAACAGTTTTTAAATTCAATGTGCGCCATGGGTCCAAAGCAGATAGTATATATCTCATGCAATCCAGAAACTCTGGAAAGAGATTTGTCGTACCTGGTCAAACGAAATTATAAAGCAATCAAGGCAATTCCAGTAGATATGTTCCCGGGTACTGAGCACGTTGAGAGTATAATTCTGATGACAAATTGTGGCTCGGAGGGCAAAAAGTAGAAGTTGACCACAACATATAGTGGTTTGAGAACGATTTTGGAGCGAAAAAAGATCAAAAAAACACCGCTTTTTAACCCTTGTTTTTGGGGTGATTTATAGATGACATAGGATAATTAGAGCTATAATGGATGATAATTAACAAAATTAGGTTGATAAATGGATGGATGATTTATATACTATAGATTAACATAAGTCGATTTGTACGACACATTACAAACAGAAAATCTAATATCAGGGGGAAGTTTATGAACAAAATAGAGCAATGGTATGACGAAAAATATGATGAGTGGGATAGACTAGAAAGGCATAAAATTGAATTTGACATAACTAAAAGATATTTAGATGAATATATAACAGGTGATAACTTAGAGATATTTGATATAGGAGGAGGCCCTGGTAGATATGCTATGTATTTAGCTGAAAAGGGACATAAGGTTTCTTTATTAGATTTATCAAAAATAAATATTAAAGTAGCAAAAGAGAGGTCACTAGCAAAAGGTATAAAGCTAGAAAATTACATACATGGTAATGCCTTAGAACTAGATGAGTATGGGCAAAAATATGATGTCATTCTATTGATGGGGCCTTTATACCATTTAGTAGATGAAGAAGATAGAAGAACTTGTATCGAAGGAGCATTAAATCTATTAAAACCAAATGGCATTATAGTTGCTTCATTCATATCAAATTACGCACCTATACAAAACTACTTAAAAAACTTATATCCAATTGACTCTATTGATGAATTGCTTGTGTTTTTAGATAATGGAATAAGTGATGGCTACAAGGGATTCACACAAGCATACTTTACTGACCCAAAGGAAGCAATGGAATTAATGAATAGTTTTGGTTTACAAGAGATAATATTTGCTGGTGTTGAAAATATACTTAATTATAAAGAGAAAGAAATCAATATGTTAGAAGAAGAAGAGTATAAGAAATGGTTAGATATTTGTTATAAATTAAGCCAAGATAAAAATGTAATCGGAACTAGTGAACATTTTTTATATATCGGACGCAAATAAATTTTAAATTTGATAATTTATATAATTTATACTTTGTTTATTTAGTACATAATAAATAATCTGAATATTTTTCAAAACTGTAGTTGAAGATACCTTTATTAAGGAAGGTATAGAAGGACTGATAGATGATTTAAAGGAAGAAATTGAATTTAAAAAGCAGTATTTAGAAAATGATCTAGATAGCAATGGAAAACTTAGATATTTCCTATTAGCAGAAGATAGAGGCTGTATAGTTGGTACAATAGAGTATGGGCCTGCAAGTGACTTGATTTGTATTTGTACGAGTGGAGATTATGAAAATCTTTATGAACTGGGTACAGCTTTTGTAAGACCAGATTACCAAGGACAGGGAATAGGTAATTTATTATTGAACTCTATGACACAAGTATTAATAGATAAAGGAATTAATCAGTTTTGTCTAGATAGTGGATATTCCAATGCACAGAAAATATGGAGAAAAAAATTTGGGGAACCTGACTATTTTATTAAAGATTATTGGGGAGAGGATCAACATCATCTAATCTGGAAAATTAATCTTTAAGTACATCATGTATAGATGATGATACTCTCCTCATATGATGAATACATTGAAGAAGCCAGAGGAACTTCCAGATGTTACACATTACATAACAGTAAATATTGATGAATTGGGTTTAGCAATACTGTTTGTGGATAGGAGATTGAAAAGTGAGAAATATATTTGCAAGTTTAATTATTTTTCCTATATATATTGCTATACCAGCAATTATACTATATTTTATAATTAAAATGGGTATTAAAAATGCAATAAAAGAATTAAAGAAAGAGAATATTTTATAAACTAAATTGAACATCGTTTATGAACTACGTCACGTTAATAGTAAGATGTGCCACTAGATGGAGGACTAAAATATTTTTCGGTCAGATTTTTATGCAGATATGGTAGAAGGTAAAGATATAAAAGAAATACTTGAAGTGTATAGACTTTAAGTAGGATAAATGAAACCTATCTATCGCTATTGATGTTGCATAGTGATTTACACCAGCTATTACTATGAAGAAGTTTCTGTAATTATTTTAGATACATATTTTATAAATTACGTCAGTTTGGGGAATTATGTAATAAAAAATATTTTTAGTATTGAGAGGTAATAAAAATGAAAATAGAGTTTCGTTCAGTTGATAGAACAAACTATAATGAGTGCATAGAGTTAAGTGTTAATGAAAATCAAAAAAGATTTGTAGCACCAAACCAATTCTCGTTAGTACAAGCAGCATATGAACCTAATTTATATCCTCTTGCAATTTATAATGAATCGCAAATGATAGGATTTATTTTGTATGACTTTGATGAAGAACTGAATGGTTGGTCAATGAGCAGATTTATGATAGGGTCATTTTTCCAGAACTGCGGCTTTGGAAAACAAGCATTAAAACAGTTTTTGTTTTTTTTCAAAGAAAATTATCCTGATGTGTTAGAACTTTATACCAGTGCAGAAGTTGATAATATGAAGGCCATTGAACTCTATAAAAGAGCAGGTTTTAAAGAAGGAAATATATTTGAATATGAGGCTGGTGGAGTTCAGTACAAAGAGATACGAATGATGATTTCACTTAAAAGTCAAGAATAGGCAAAATGAGAATTACCTTATGAGAGCATATGCAAAAAGACGTTCTGAACTGAAAAGGAAATTGCTGAAGCCGGTATCAGCAATAAAATCGCAGGAGAGTATGGTTTTTTGAGTGCTTAAACTCAAGGAACAAAAAGTAAGGGAGCGAGAGTTAGAAAGACAATACAGACCGACAAAAGACCGAGGAGCTAGATAAGCCCCTCGGTTTATAAATTCGTCCTCAAAACATTGCAGAGTTCCTATGACAGGATTTCCCACCATTATCAAAGGTATTTTTATAAGAATACACTTTATATAAGCGTCTCTTTCTTATTATTGCTGTTATCTGACCTATTTATAATATAAATTGCATATGCAAAGGATACCACACACAGGAACGCACTGATAAAGATATTTATTCCAAAGGTTCTAGCATCTGCATTTGCAACAATACTCAAGCTGTTTACCACACTGTGTGTAATGATACATGGCCATAAGCTTTTTCCTTTGTGGAAAATGATTGTAAATAAAAAACCGATTGCAACTGCATAGCAAATTTGCATCAGAGTTTCGGGAGCTTCTCTTCCGTTCAGTAAATTCACAATATGTCCAATTCCAAAGGTTACACTGGAAATAATAACCGCACGTTTCACATTATCCTTGCAAAGTGCCTTAAATAAAAAACCTCTAAAAATCACTTCCTCCAAAAAACCTACACACAGCATACTAACAATACCTAAAAAGATCTCCACCATAGAAAAATTCATTTTAAAACCAAACCAAATATTTGTGGACGCTATAAGAATCAATGGAATATAGAACAAATAATTCTTCATCTCTCCCTCTGGTTTGCAAAGACCGTATTTCATCTTCAAACCATTTTTAGCGATCCATAAATAAAGAATCGCCGTCATTAGGATGCATAAAGGTGTCGTAACCAGTTTTTCTATTCCAATTGATGCCGAAACACTGTCAGCTACACTGAAAAATACCACATACACGCCAATCCAAATTAATGCAAAATTCAATTCATTCTTTTCATACAGTTTCTTCATCTTCATTCTCCTTTGCGATACAAATTGCTCCATCAAACACTTTTGTTAGCTGCAAAACCAACTCTTATAAATCATATCGTTATTTGCAAAGAAACTGGCATATCCATGCACAAAAACTACTAATGTTGTAAATATCTCTTTTACCTGTGCTACGACATATTTGTTTCCTGCTGTAAAACCTCCAACACAGGTACAAGTGCATCTGTTTCAGTTAACTGAATTAAGCTTGCCCCCTTGAATTCGTTTTTAACTTTAGGTGGCAATTTGTCCCTCCACATATAATTATTGTTATATAACATATATTATATTGCATTTTTAAACTATATCAAGTAGTAAATTTGAGCAAAAATAGGTGCCCCTTTCGGAGTACCTACAATATCGTCATTAAAGTTTTACCATGCTTCCAAACTGTTTTATGCATTAACCCATACTTGCATTTCTCCATCCAAATACAATCTTGCATACTCAAGTGGATTATCAATAGCCATAGCATTCAGTAATCTCTCGTATTCTGCGTTGTTATCAGTCCATCCTTTGCATTATTACAATTAATACGGAGTATGTAGCCTGCAAAGGTAGTAATATCCATACTGTTGTGATACATATTGTATCTTGCTTTACAAAAGAACTAATCGAGATTGATCAGACATTTTCAGAGAATATGCTCGTTGTCTGCGAGGAATTTAAGTTGTATACCGCACCGAATAAAGGAGCGAAAGGTGCGACGTCATGATTTATAACTTCATAAAGAATAATTCAAAGGTTTCAGTAGTATTGATGCTTTTATTTTTATATAAATTTCACGGAGTAATCATCCGTTTCAAGTTTATGGACGTCGCCCTTTTTAAGGTAAACCACAGGTTAACTTTGTTTCTTAAAATCAACTTTAACTCCCTTGAAATAAGTTGAAGCAGGGTATATAGTTTAATTATAAAGTGAAGGAAATATAGGAGGGTTATCTATGAATGAAATTCATTTAGCGAAATGTATCGCTAAAAAAAGGCATGAAAAAAATATTACACAAGAGGAACTTGCTTCTTACATTGGTGTCTCTAAGGCAGCAGTATCTAAATGGGAATCGGAAAACAGCCTTCCAGATATCACCTTATTACCTCGACTTGCATCTTATTTTAATATCAGTATTGATGAATTGATAGGCTATGAACCACAGATGCCCAAGGAAGAAATCCGAGGACAGTATCTGTATTTTAAAGGAATTCTTGGAACGAAACCATTTTTAGATGTTCAGATGGAACTGGATGAAAAGATTAAAAAATACTATTCATGTTTCCCGTTTCTTCTTCAAATGACAGTCTTGTTGATGAATCACTATGATGCGGCTGAAATACCAGAAGATGTATTAATGTGGGCGCTCACATTGGCAAGAAGGGTAAAAAATGAAAGTGAAGATATTAATGATGTAAAGGCAGCTGTTAATTTAGAAGTAATTTTGGATATGATGTTGGGAAAACCTAAGGATGCATTAGAACTTTTGGACGAATCAGTTAGACCATTATCTCAGGAAACAGAAAGCCTGGCTCAAGTTTATCAGATGTTGGGAGAAAGGGAAAAGGCAATGCGGGTCTATCAGATCAGTATCTATCAGCACCTCCTTATATTAGTCGCTGAGGCAGCTCAGTATAGTATGCTTTATGAAGATAATAAAGAAAAATCGACGGAGATTCTTAATAGATCTCTTCAAATTGCAGATATTTTTCAAGTGGCAAAACTGCAACCCAATGCTGTTGTACCAGTGTATTATTCTGCAGCTCTTTTATACTGCATGCATGGTGAAATGGATAAGTCTCTTGAAATGCTGGAACAGTATACAAAAATCTGTCTAGAGGATTTTTTTCCATTCAGTCTACATGGAGATTCTTATTTCGATTTGATTGATGACTGGTTTTTGGAATTTGATATAGGAAATGGGGCACCACAGAACGAAAAGTTCATTCGCAAGTCTATGTTGTCTGCGGTAAAAGACAATCCTGCCTTTCATGGTATGAGAGATGATGCGCGTTACAAGAGTATTATTCGGAAGCTAGAAGCATTGGTAGAAGAAGGAGGTAAATAAAAATGAAACAGACATATAAAAGTGCTTTTAAATTTGTATTGATTATATTGCCTTTTGCATTGGTAGCAGGTANNCTCCATAGCAAACTATGAAATTGGAACAGGAGGGATTACCGAAGAAATTTTATCGCAGGTTTCTAAAACAATGGTTATTGCTAGTGTTACTATCCAAACAGTTCTCTATGCGGCAATTTGTGGTTTTATTGGTTATCTGTTAGCAGATAAGATTGGTCTGCTTCGCAGTTTCGCATGGTCGGGGAGCTATATAAAAAAGGCACTAGTAGGTGGAGTCATTTGTGGTGTTTTGTTCTTCATACTGGATTATATGTTATTTGCAAAGTTGTTGGTGCCAGTAGCGGAATATTATGAAACGTATACATTTTCAATTTATTATCTGCTAGCAAAAGTTCTGTATGGAGGTATGGTAGAAGAATTGATGATGAGATGGTTTCTAATGTCTCTTCTGATATTGATTTTGTGGAAGGTATTTGCCAGAAAGAAAGACAAAGAATTCATTCCTGTGTGGATTATGGTGGTAAGTAATATTGTTACAGCAGTGTTATTTGCATTAGGACATCTGCCAGCAACACTTGTGATGTTTGGTTATCTGAGCTTTCTGATTGTTATTCGGTGCATACTGTTAAATGGTAGCTTTGCATTGGTGTTTGGAAGGTTCTACCGTAAATATGGCATTCAGTATGCTATGGTTGCCCATGCGGTAACACATATCGTATGTGATGTTCTGTTTTGTCTGTTCTGGAGGTTGTGATTTTAAAAAGATGCAGAATTAAAGATTTAGATTAACTAATATGGCTATTTGAAAATAGCATAAGAAATTTTGTAAATCATATGTAAATATAAGAGGGTCGAAAGAAGGATGGTAGCGGATGAATTATAAAAGGAAACTGAATTACATATTTGCAGTCTTAGCTGCAGTTGCAGGTCCGCTGTATTCTCTGGCTGATTATCTGTTGGAAAATTTACCTGTGAACAGTATGGTACTGGATAAATATGGGGTTGTAGAATCTGCATGGGCAATAATGGACGTCGGACGGTTTACGGTTTCCATAACCTTGGCAGCAATTATTACACCATTTCTTGTTGCCGGATACATATGAATTTACAAACAGATGCAGACGACCCATCCAAGATATTATTGACATTGCTATGCAATAAACCAAACCATAAGGACAAACTTCAAACATATTTAGAAGATGCAAACTGTGTTATCTCCAATAATATAGCTGAGAACAGCATCAAACCATTCACTGTAGGAAGAAAGAACTGGCAGTTCTGTGGTAGTCCTGTAGGAGCTACAGCAAACGCATGTGTATATTCGCTTGTTGAAACAGCTAAAGCCAATGGGCTTAACCCCTACAAATATCTAGAATTCCTTTTAGTAAGACTACCAGGATCAATTTTAAAACCAACCCAAACATGCTAAATCTGATGATGCCTTGGGATGAATTAATTTCAAACAACATGTAAAGCAGATTAAAAGCCTATAATGATATCATATCGATATCCTTGCTATTATTCCATACATCTTTTATTAATCGCTTACAATATCAAGATAAGTTTTGCCAATATACAGCGAATAATGTAATGGGTGAAAATGAGATAAGAAGTTCAAGAATATGATAGAATTGCTACAATTTCAGAAATATACCATTCCGATAAGGGGATACCAGATGTTTATGACATCATTATTGTACTCTCAAGGCATGTTGAGAGTATAATAATGATGACGTATTGTGGGTCGGAAGAGAAATAATAGGGTTAGGCCACAACATATAGTGGTTGAAGGACAAGAATAGGATCAAAAATGGGTGAAAAAACACCGCTTTTTGACCCTTAAAAATAGGCAAAAATATAGATGACATTAGATAACTTGAGAGATGACAGAAGAAAATTGAATAATCAGAAGGGGAAATTAGGATTTTATATGATGATATATCTAGTGGAATAATGTGAAATAAAGTTTATAAATTTTTTATTGAGCTATTTAATTTTGTAGATAGTGTATTGTAACGAAATACGATTTTGATAGTCTTATTATATGAAGGGCGGTGAGAATGTGACGGAATTTGAAGAAATATACTCCGAATATTTCAAGGATGTATATAGATATATATTATGTCTTTCTAAAAATGAGTGTATTGCAGAGGATATAACACAAGAAACATTTTTTAAAGCGTTAAAAAATATTGATAGCTTCAAAGGAAATTGTAAGATGAGTGTTTGGCTCTGCCAAATTGCTAAAAACTCATATTTTTCATATTTAAAGAAAGAACAAAACAACTTTGAAAGAGTTGAAGATATAGTCGATATTTTTGACATTGATTTTGAACAAATATTAGTTGACGATGAAAGGGTATTTGAAATTCATAAATTACTCCATAATTTGGAAGAACCGTATAAAGAAGTATTTACATTGCGTTTTTTTGGAGATCTATCATTTTTGAAAATAGCCGAATTGTTTGGGAAAACAGAAAGCTGGGCAAGAGTCACCTATCATCGTGCAAGAATAAAGTTAAAGGAGAGGTTGATATGAGATTATCATGTGAAATTATTAGGGATTTGTTACCATTGTATTACGATAAAGTTTGTAGCAAAGAAAGTTCTTCTTTGATAGAAGAGCATTTAGCTGACTGTCCACAATGCGTAGATGAATTGCAAAAACTTAAAATGGATTTCCAGAATCCAACTATTACAGATGGAAAGGTGAAATTAATGGAGAATATTTCAGAAAAATGGAAAAGGGATAAGAGGGTTTCATTTACAAAAGGTTTCATGCTGGTTTCAGCTTTAGGAGCTATGCTATGTTTTATTGCCTTTAATGTTATAGGTGCAGAGGTTTTGCCAGATGGGACTTTGGTTGAGCCATTCGCACTAATACCAATCGGATATATATTTATTTTAATGTTTATCATTTCACTAATATGTAACTTTGTATTTTTAAAGAAGTACAAAATTAAGATTAAGTAAAATGGGCATAATCTTTATTTGCTTTTAAGGCCTATTATTTTAATTAAGTTTAAAAAATTTAGCAGCACTGAGGTGTAAAAAAAATCGGTGCTCATCATGTTTGTAGATGATGTGCCTTCTCCACAGGGAAGGGGAGATTAAGGTATTATGTACCACGATACAGGCATTTTTACCATTGTGGACAGCGAAGGTACCAACGAAAGTGAGTATAATACTATTGTGCTAAATGGCGGTAAAATTGTTTTTGCCGGAGGCTCTGTGGAAAACACAAATACAAGCGGCAAAACAATTAACGTAACATACTCAGGTGCGGTTACTGTAAGTGCAAATACAGGCGTTGCAATTTTTCAGTAGAATAAAGGCAAAATAACCATTGGTGGTACAGCTTTAGTTACCAGCGCAAAAGAATTCGTAACTGCAGGATACATAAGCCAATACGCAGGTACCATTCAATTAAATGATAGCAGTACAAGTGATACTCTCCTTGAAATCACGGGTAGAACCATTGAAAACACAGCGGCAGATGGCTGTGCTATTTTTCAAAACACTTCATCAACTGGAAAAATTCTAATTTCAGGCGGACCAACTGTTATAAGGGGCACCAAAATAGCGATAAATACATTCCCTGTGATTGGCAATGGTGTGTAGGCTAAAGCAAGTGGAAACTACAATGGAAGCACACTGGAAACTTATGATTCACTAAACAATTGGAAGTACAAATATATTACTGTTAAAGAATATATATATAAACAAAGAATCCACTTTAATCTTAGTTTTTAGCTATAAACTAAAGGTATTCTTTAGAAATCCAATAAGCACATGGACCTGATACAAAAATTCCAATTGAAACAAGTAGGGCTTGAAAGTAAAAAGATAAAAAGTGCCCCGCTATGGTATGAAACCATGGCTGGCACTTTTTTTATTTAGTGTTATAAAATAAATGTTATAAAAAAACGATTCATAGAAAAAGTATATTAACTATTATAATAATATCTTAGAACATATATTCTGCTTGGAACATATTTAATAAGAGGATTATACTATTGAATAAATTGGCTATTCGACAGGTAGAAGCAATTGAAAAAATCAGTGTAGACACAATAAAAAATCGGGAGATAAATAATGACAGTGTAAAAATGAAAAAAGTTTGATATAATTGAGATTGTGTTTGTAAAAACAAAGAAAAATATCAATCCATGAATACTGATAGCATGTTGAAAAAAGATATCCTGATCATGCAGTTTTATGGGCAGAAGTAAAACTATATATTCCAAATTGAACAGGAGGGGTTATAATGGAATTCAGCAAAGAAGAATTAGAAAAGGCAATATCTTTACTATCTTCTACAATTATTAATTGTGAAAAAATGAAACTTAAGTTTTCAGAGGGAACATCTCAACATTCTCTCTTAAAAAACAGAATTAAAGCGCTCTATATTTCAAAGGCTCTTCTGTTAGGAGATAGAACAATAAACTATACAATTAAAGATTTGAGAGAGGCACTACCACCTATAGTTTCAATCATAAATAAAACAACAAAAGCTCAAAGTAAATACGAAAAGGGAAATTCACAATTTAATCGCTTTCAACACATAATTCAAGCTATGCTCATTTCAAAAACATTCATCGAGAACCAAATAAATAGCGATTCACATAATTTAAAGCTCCTTCTATGAATGCTTTTTATGAAAATAATATGAGAAACCAATTAAGCGGGACAGCAGAAAAAAGCTAATGATGGTCCCTTCCCTTATATAGAGATTATGGCTGGTCATTAAAGTGAGTATTAAAGTGCTAAGCATAAAGAAAATATCAAATCTCATTCGAATAGTCGTTAGGTTGTATCCAAGTTTTTGACCTATTACAATACACAAACTTTCAAGTGGGAACTGAATGATTTCCATAGCCAGGATTGCACCTAAACTAAGAGAAACTAAACTAAGCCCGAGCATAAATGTCAATACTCTTAAAAAATATGATTGTATTATCAAATGGTCAAGAATAAAATAAACAAATAAGTTGACAATATAACCATTTGCTATAGTTGCCGCGACTTGAACAATATCTCGACGGTTTGTATGAGATTTTCTGATAACAAGGCAGAGAATAAAAAATAACATATTTAATAAATTAAGCATGGTTCCAATCTCTAAATTAAATAATTCTGCCAAAATCAAAGCGAATGCATTAAGCATACTTTGACCAATTCCAGCCTTGATTTGCAGGAGAAAAAAAGAAATGATTTTTGGTAATGAAATACCTTCGATAATATTTGAAAATGGAACAAAGAGGACTTTTATCAAAGACAGTAATATTTATAAAATAAACAGCAGTGTAACACATTGCTATTTCCTTTTATCGGGTACCGTGGCTCTGTGAAAAGCTTACATTGTTTATATTATTTAAACTCTAGCGTTTCTTTCATTAATAATAGCATACCATGTTGCCGGGCCTATTATTCCGCTTGGTGTCAAATTTAATAGTCTTTGAAATACGGTAACAGCTGCTTCTGTTTGTGTACTAAAAATTCCATCTACAGTAACTGGCGGTAAGCTTGGATAAGGCACACGTAACTCGGAGAGAAAACCTTGCATCAAACTAACATTACTACCTGTAGAGCCAACTTCTAATAGTGTACCCGGGTATTGGAGCGAGACTGACATTTGACCGGTTACCAATAAATATTGCTCTATAATTTTATTCCAGGTTATCGGGCCAATGACACCATCCGGTGTCAATAAGAACTCTTGCTGAAATGCTACTACGGATATTCTTGTTCCTTCATCAAAAATACCATTCACAATTGTAAAAGGTATGCTAGTGTAAACAATTCGAATCGTATTTAAATAGCTTTCCATTAATCGTACATTTGGACCTACTGATTCAAGACTTAAGGGTACACCGGGATAAGGTGCAACTCCAGTTGGAGGAGATAGTATAACCGAAGGAATTGGATCGCTAAATAACCTGTCTCCATCTAATCACCTTTTTATATTAACATATGTTTTTTAATATAATAATGTTACTCGCATATTATCATCTTGAGTTAAGTAACAGCCTCAGTGTCTTTCTGGTTAAACCATATTTTTTTTAAAATAGTAACAGCCTCAATGATTTCTTCTTCATTCAACATGCTAAATCCCATGAGTATCATATTGTTTGAATAATTTTCTTTTGTATACCAAAATTGTGAAATTGGATAAACCTTTATCTTATATGCTTTTGCTGTTTCAATTAACCAATCTTGCTTTTCTCCATTAACAAATTCTAGAACTATATGCAATCCTGCATTATTACCATGTATTATAACCTTATCACCCATTAAACTAGTGAGTGTTTGTATCAAGGTATCATGTTTCTTTTTATAGGAAAGACGTACTTTTCTCAAATGTCTTTCCCAGTGTCCACCGGACATATATAGACTAATTATTTTTTGTTGCAGCCATGGAACGGTTGGGTAATAACTATTAAATAATTGATTGTATTTAGATAATAACCATTTAGGTAAAATCATATAACTCATGCGAAGCCCTGGTGATAGGGCCTTTGAAAAGGTACCCAAATAAATGACCCGTTCATTTTTATCAATTGATTGGAGTGACGGGATGGGTCTAGAATGATATCTAAATTCACTATCATAGTCATCTTCTATTATAACGCCGTCATTCTGATTTGCCCAATGAAGCAGATGTATCCTGTTTTGAATAGGCATAATAATACCGGTGGGAAACTGATGAGAAGGTGTAATATATACAATCTTTGCTGAAGAATTTTCTAGCTCTGATATGTTTATTCCATCGGATTTTACAGAAATAGGATGTATTTCAAAATCATTGTTTTCAAATACAATTCTAGAGCCATCATAACCGGGTTCTTCAATTGCAATTTCAGGGCTGCATTTAGAAAAAATCTTGCATATTAAATCTAATGCATGTTGATTTCCTGAACAAATAACGATTTGTTCAGCAGTACAAGATACTCCTCTAAAAATTTTAAGATAATTCATAATTTCCATTCGTAAACCGGGCTCGCCTTGTTTATGATTATAAAAATTAATCTTCTTAGTATCAATTGATAAAAGAGCCTCTGCAGTCAAACGGCGCCATAGTGAATATGGGAATGTTGAATCATCAAAATTCCCATATTGAAAATTATATTTATATAACAAAGGATCATCATTAAATAAAGATGATTCATTACCTTTCACTATATTTTTATGTAGCTCATCGGAGGATTCGTTTGGATATAAGAATAATTCTTCATTTATATTTTTTACAATAAAACCTGATCCAGGGAGGCTTTCAACATACCCCTCAATAGATAGTTGATAATATGAGTTTTCTACTGTATTTCTAGAAACACATAATTCCTTTGCTAATGCCCTTGTAGAATTAAGTTTATCTCCTTCAACAAGAACGCCTTTGATAATATCTTCCTTTATTTGTTCATATATTTGTTGATAAATTGGCAGTTCAGATTTGTCATTAATATAAATCATAAAATCACCCCATAGTATATTTAGAAACTGTATCCATCAATTAATATTAAACCGGCACTTCAAGCATATCCAATATATGATACTATACTATAGAGGTTATGATTAGTAAATAGTGTCTTATTTACAGATTAATAATGAACAATATTCCAAAACTCAGGAGGAAGTTTTATGCAATTTAGAATGAAAAATCATCAATTAGCAAAAGAACAGATAGAGAACTTATTGAAAAGAACACAGGATTGTGTCCTCGCAACTCAAGGCAGCGATGGATTTCCATACGCCGTGCCAATGAATTTTGTATACTATAATGATAAAATTTACATGCATGGACTGCCGAAAGGACAAAAAATTGACAATATTAAGCTAAACCCTAAAGTTTGTGTTGAGGTTCATGAAATGTTAGGCTTATTATATGAAGATATTGATGTAGCCTGTGATGTAAATGTTAAGTACAATAGTGTTATTATATTAGGGCATGCAAGGCTTCTTACAGATGCTGGTGATAAAAGAGAAATATTAAATAGGATAGTAAATAAATATACTCCACAATTTTCGAGGGAAGTCCTACCCGATAATATGATAAAGGGCACTGGTGTTATTGAAGTAGAAATCAAAGAATGTACAGGTAAATATTATAAATAAGGTAGTTATAAAGCCGCTGAGACATATAACCTGTTTATTCTGGATAAAAAATTATGCGGAGTATCCATAAGCAGGATGCTCCAATATTTTTTTGACAAAAAATAAATTTACACTGATAAAAAATTAGTGTATAATATTAAAAGTCGTTATGTTTTTTAAAAATAACGATAAAGGCTAAGATAGAAACTACTTTATGGAATTCGCCAGCAGAAGCAATCAGGAGGAAGAAATGAAACAAATTAAGACTGTAGATGCAGTTGGCCACATACTTTGTCATGATATAACTCAGATAATCAAAGGTGTAACAAAGGATGTGGTATTTAAAAAAGGACATGTTGTAAAAGAAGATGATATACCTGTGCTTCTTTCCGTTGGAAAGGAGAACCTTTATGTTTGGGAAAATCAGGAGGGTATGCTTCATGAAAACGAGGCCGCCGAAATCCTTTATGAAATATGTAAAAATGAATATATGAGGCCTTCGACTGTCAAAGAAGGAAAAATAGAAGTAATTGCTGATGCGGACGGTTTGTTCAAGCTTGATAACGAGAGACTTTACCGAGTAAACAGCCTCGGCGAAATGATGATAGCGACAAGACATGGAAATACCATGGTTAAGAAAGGGGATAAGTTAGCCGGTACAAGAATAATTCCTTTGATTATAGAAGAAGAAAAAATGAAGAAGGCTCAGGAAATTGGAGCGGGAAAGCCGCTTATGGAAATACTGCCCTTCAAGCATAAAAGAGTTGGAATAGTTACAACAGGCAGCGAGGTTTTCCACGGAAGAATCAAAGATACCTTCGGACCTGTAATAATTGATAAATTCAGCGAATTTGATACAGAAATAATTGGTCAGACAATAGTTGACGACAACAAGGAAGGTATAACGGCTGCGGTTCTGGCATATATTGAGCAGGGTGCGGATATTGTTGTCTGTACAGGAGGCATGAGCGTTGATCCTGACGACTGCACACCGGGTGCGGTAAAAGCTACAGGTGCTGAAATAATCACATACGGAGCACCGGTGCTTCCGGGAGCCATGCTTTTGGTGGCTTACTACGATTACAATGGTAAAAGGGTTCCGATATTAGGTCTTCCGGGCTGTGTAATGTATGCAAAGCGTACGATATTTGACCTGATACTGCCAAGGATAATGGCGGACGAGAATCTTGAAAAATCCGATATAGACAGACTGGGACAGGGTGGTTTGTGCCTCAACTGTGAGATTTGCACATATCCAAACTGCGGATTCGGAAAAGGAGTATAGACGGCCTTTTTGGCCGCCCGAGCATCTGATATCAGATGCTTTTATTAGCACGGCGTTATATTCATAGGAATTTAACGATATAATTATTAAAATTAAAAAACAGGAGAGAAAGATGAAAAAGATTATTGCTTTAATTACAATTTTATGTATGGTATTCGCTTTGGCGGGATGTTCTAATAATGCTCCTGCACCGGCACCAACACCTGAAAAACCGGCAGAAACACCTGCGCCGGAACAAAACCCGGAAGAACCTTCTGCTGAGCCTGCAACAATTCTTCTTGCTGCTGCTGCAAGCTTGAAAAATTGTATGGACAATGAACTGATACCTATGTTCAAAGAGAAAAACCAGAACATAACTGTAAACGCTACATACGACAGCTCAGGAAAGCTTCAGACTCAAATTGAAGAGGGGGCTGAAGTAGATGTGTTTATGTCTGCTGCTATGAAGCAAATGAATGCACTTGATGAAAAAGGACTTATGGCAGAAAATTCTATCGTTAAACTTCTTGAAAACAAAATCGTCCTCATAGCCCCTAAAGGAAGTGACAAGGGCATGAGCACATTTGAAGACATACTGAAGGCTGATACAATAGCAGTTGGTGACCCTGCAAGTGTTCCTGCAGGACAGTATGCTAAGGAAGCATTTGAAAACTTAAAAATATGGGATCAGGTTTCTGCAAAAGCAAGTCTTGGAACAAACGTAACAGAAGTTCTGAACTGGGTTGCTGAAGGAAGTGCAGACGCAGGTGTTGTATATGCAACAGATGCCGCAAGCAAAGAAAATGTTGTAATCTTGGCAGAAGCTCCTGAGGGAAGCGTTGCAAAAGTAATATATCCTGTGGGTGTTGTTAAGGCATCTGCAAATCAGGAAGCTGCAAAAGCCTTCGTAAAATTTTTACAAAGCGAAGAAGCACTGAAAGTATTTGAAAAATACGGATTCACAGCTAACAAGTAAAAACTCCTCATTTCAGGAATAAGCCATCCCGAGCACATCCGGATAATCCCGCAAGGAGAAAGGTGAGATTATCCGGTGACTGCCGGAACTAAGACGAAAATACCGAGCTTAAGCTCTGACAAGGAGATAGATATGAAACTGTCACCGATATTGATATCTATGAAGACTGCGTCACTCGCCATAGTTATCACATTTTTTTTAGGACTTATAACTGCAAGGTGGATTGTTAAGATAAAGTCTGAAAAAGTAAAGATGCTTCTGGACGGCATACTGACATTGCCCATGGTATTGCCCCCAACAGTAATGGGCTTTTTTATTCTTTTTGTATTTGGTGTTAAAAGACCATTAGGAAAATTCCTCTTGGAATTTTTTAGTGTTAAAATAGTTTTTTCATGGACAGCCACTGTAATAGCAGCTGTAATAATTTCATTTCCTCTCATGTACAGAGCGACAAGAGGTGCTTTTGAGCAGGTGGATCAGAACCTTATTATGGCAGGCCGAACGTTGGGAATGTCCGAGGGAAAGATATTCTGGAAAATAACACTGCCACTCGCGCTGCCTGGGGTTGCATCCGGCGGGGTGCTGGCATTTGCCAGGGGCCTGGGAGAATTCGGAGCAACAGCTATGATTGCAGGAAATATAGAAAATGTAACAAGGACGCTTCCTCTGGCAATCTATGCCGAGGTTGCCGCGGGCAACATGGATTCCGCAATGAATTATGTAGTTGTTGTCATGGCAATATCCTTTGTTGTCATTGTATTAATGAATTATTTCACACTCAAAGGAAGAAAATATTTATATAAGGGAAAAGTAAAATGAGTTTGAAGGTCAGTGTAAAGAAAAGGTTTAAAGGGTTCAGTCTTGATGTATCTTTTGAAACAAACAATGAATATCTGGGAATATTAGGTGCCTCAGGCAGCGGCAAGAGCATGACATTGAAATGCATTGCCGGAATTGAAACGCCGGATGAGGGATATATTGAACTGAACGGACGAGTTCTCTTTGATTCTAAAAAGAAAATAAATCTCAGGCCTCAGGACAGAAACATAGGCTATTTGTTTCAAAACTATGCGCTGTTTCCAAATATGAATGTTGAGGAGAATATAGGTGCGGGACTGCGCCTGCCTTCGGCGGAAAAAAAGAAAAAAGTAAGTGAGCTTGTAAAGTCTTTCCACCTCCAGGGGCTGGAGAGCAAATATCCCGGACAGATATCAGGAGGACAGCAGCAAAGAGTCGCACTTGCCAGATGTATTGCATACAAGCCGGATGTGCTTTTGCTGGACGAGCCTTTTTCGGCGCTGGACTCACATCTTAAGTCTCAGCTTCAGGCTGAAGTTCTGGAGCTTCTCAGGCTGTATGAGGGTGAAGTGCTCATGGTTACCCACAGTATGGAGGAAGCCTATAAGTTTTGCAAGAACTTAGTTATTATCGAATCAGGCAATTCAGCACTTTTCGGAGAAACGAAAGAAATTTTCAGAAAACCAGGACTTGTTTCTGCCGCCAGACTTACGGGCTGCAAAAACATCTCAGGCTGTACCGTGTCAGAAGACAGGATATATGCAAATGACTGGGATTTTGAAATTAAGCTGGATAACATACCTTCAGGAATAAGCTCTGTTGGAATTAATTCCGAAGGCCTCGAAATATGGGATGATCCGGATAAAAACCTAAATGTCATGGAATGCAATATAGTAGATATTATAGAAAATATTAATGACTATACCGTAATATTTCAAAATAAAAACAATATCAATACTTCCAACATGTATTTTGATGTTAAAAAGGAAGAATGGAATAACAGAAAAAACAAGCAGGAATTATTTTTGAAAATAGACAGTGATTCGTTATTGCTGCTTAAATAAACATAAAAATGCGGAGCACTGCCCCGCATTTTTATTCTATATACTTGCTGAAATATTTTTGGAATAAGTTGTCTGAAATCTCCTCCAGCTCATTGCTGAAATTCTCATATGCCCTTACAAATTCGGCGCATTCAGGCGTAAGCGTTGAACCGCCGCCGTGAGCCCCGCCTATTTTCCTGTCAAGCAGTTTGAAGCCCATGGCATCCTCTGTGCCGCTGATCATCTTGTACGCCTTAGAGTAGGAAAGATTCATACTTTTTGCCGCAGCATTGAGAGATTCGTAGTGCTCGGTCATTTTCAAAAGCATCAGGACACCGGGACCAAAAAAAACATCATCCCTTGCCAGTCTTATTTTTAGAGAACAATGCAAATCATTCATTGAAGCACCCCCTGAACTAAATTATATTCTATCAAATAATATCACAAAAGAAAAGTATAAATAAAACTTTCTTAAATAGGCTGTTTTTTTAAAAGGATTATCCGATATATATTTCGGAATTGATATATTTAATTTAAATTACATTCGGCAAAACAGATGAAAATCTGCGGCGCAAAGCTATAGGGCCTTTAGAATGGCAGCCAGCTGCACTTAAACTGCTGATTCTGTTATTGAGATTGGCGGTTTTTTATTTTTACGATAGTCCGCGGAGCGACATTAAATTTACGGAGGGAACTAATGAAGCAACTGAAAAAAGCAATATTCATTTTGTTGATATCGGCAATATGCCTGACAAGCCCGGTATACGCTGCGGGAGCATATAAGAGCGAAAGCATTAACGGGATAAAAATTAATCACGTTGATATAAAAATTGAAAGCAAAATAAAGCCTGTGGTTCTCAATGCCGGTAATCAGATGAATTCCACGGATTCACTGGCGAACATGGCTAAAAATGCGGGAGCATTTGCTGCAATAAACGGAACATATTTTGAAGCATATGGCGGAATACCTGTTCCATGGGGAACTCTGATTAAAAATAATAAAGTACTTCACATAAGCAACGGAGGTTCCGTTGTTGGAATAACTTCAGGAGGTAAGCTCATTGTGGATAGGTTGTCATTTGACTTTGAAGGATATATAAACGGTCAGTTCAGAGCCATTCCCTGGAGAATAAACCATCCAAGTACCGAGGATGATGCCATAACAATATTCACTCCGGAGTATGGAACTGCGGTAAAGGTTGCGGCAGGAGCAAAGGCGGTAGTTGTTGTAAACGGAAAGGTTTCAGAAATACTGACATCGGATTTCAGCGTATCGGGAAACGGATTTGCAATTGTGTACAATCCCTTGGTTACACACCTTGTTGATGAGCGCTATAAGATAGGCGATGAGGTATACTACAAGGTAAAAATCAACACCACATATACGAATATTGGAGATTGGGATGACATAGCGTGTGGACTTGGAGCAGGTCCCAGTCTGATTATAAACGGTGTGATAACTGCAGACGGAGTTGCGGAAGGCTTCACCGAATCTAAAATAAATACAAACAGTGCCGGAAGGTCATTTATCGGAGCCAAGGCCGACGGAACAATAGTGATTGGGAACATGGGCTCCGCCACGATGGCAGGCGCCGCAGAAGCGTGCAGGAACATGGGACTCGTGAATGCTATGTGCCTTGACGGAGGTGGATCTATAGCTCTGTATTATCCTTTGTCAAATGTAAACATGTCCGGAAGGAAAATAAACAACGGGCTTGCATTTGTTGAAGAAAAGGAAAAAACAATAACGGCGGCACCCACTTCCTCACCCGTTATTATAGACGGAAAAACTGTGGTGCTCGATGCGTACAACATAGACAATAGCAGCTATTTCAAACTTCGTGATATCGCAATGTTGCTCAACAACACTGAAAAGCAGTTCAGCGTCGAGTGGGACGGAAGCAAAAATGCAATCAATCTCATTACCAACAGACAATATTTGGCAGTAGGCGGAGAGCTTGCAGAGCTTAAAGACAAAGATATAAAAAGAGCACTTATGGCAAAATCAGATATTTACATANNGCTGGCAGCCTACAGCATAGATTCAAGCAGCTATTTCAAGCTGAGGGACATTGCCGACCGCCTAAATTTCAGTGTAGACTGGGACAGTTCCGTAAATTCAATTGTTATAAGTACAAAATAATGTTGATTATATTTAGCAGCCTTTTCACGGCTGCCTTTTCATTATAAGAGGACATTTTTTTAACGTAAATTTGAGAAATAACAACCCAGATATTTGACAAATTCATCATAATATATTATCATCAGCAATAAATCAAAATATTTGGAGAAAGCATGAAACTAATACACGTAAAGGAAAACACATACTGTATAGATACAGGGATGTCATATATACCGCTTTATAAGCTTAATGAAAAAGATATTATCCTGCTCGATACGGGAACTATAGATGAAAAAGAATTATTAGAGAAAGTATTTGAGCAAAATAATTTTAATGTAAAGGGAATCATATGCAGTCATGGTCACCCTGACCATGTGGGAAACAATCAATACTTTAAGGAAAAATACAAATGCCCCATAGCTATGCCGGCGTTTGAAGCACAGATATTCAGCTCTGCAATGAATATGAAGGTATTTTACGGCAATATAACACTTACAGATATTGAAAAATACTATGGATATCTGATATTTGAAACAGACGAATGTATTTTAGTCAATCAGGATAAAATAAACTTCTGCGGCGCCGAATTTAAAATCACACATACACCGGGGCATAGTGCGTCTCATATATGCATAACTACACCGGATGATGTATGCTACCTGGCCGATGCAATCATAGGATATGAGCTTATGGAAACTGCCAAGATACCATTTGACTTCGCGCTGCTTGAAGGTATAAAAAGCAGAGAAAAGTTAAGAAGTCTCACCTGCAGCAAATATATAGCAACCCACAAGGGTATATATGACAACATAGACAAGTTGATAACAGACAACATTGAGTTCTATAAATACAGAGCTGAAAAGATCTGTGAACTCATAACAGAGAAAATGACGGTGGATGAAATAATGCAGCATGCCCTCAAGGCCTTTGCAATAAAAACCGGAAGCGTGTACAAGTTTGAAATAATACACCGAATGCTGAATGCTTTCATAGATTACCTGTACGAAACAGGAAAGCTCCGGATTTCTATAGAGGACGGCCTGCTTAAATATGAGAGGATAGAGGAAAGTTTTAATTAAATCTGAGACTTAAACTGTCTATTTAAAATAGTAAGGTACAACTATTCTATATGTCATTAGACATGATTGTGTGCATAATCTCTTTGGCACTGAATTGGGACATATTCCTGCTTCTTGACGGCAATATATGTAATGTTATAATTATATTAATAACAGCGGAAATTATTGGGGGTAACAATGAGGGTATCAACACGGTTAGGAGATATAACAAAAATAAACAATATGGACGCAATTGTTAATGCGGCCAATAACTCACTGCTTGGAGGCGGAGGGGTTGACGGTGCCATACATAGAGCTGCGGGTCCGGGATTGTTGGAGGAATGCAGGGCATTGAGCGGATGTGAGACAGGTGAGGCTAAAATAACGAAGGCGTATAATCTGCCGTGCTCATATGTTATTCATACTGTGGGACCGGTGTGGAACAAGGGGATGAGCGGAGAGGATAAGCTGCTTGCCTCATGCTATTATAATTCACTGAGGATGGCTGTTGAAAACAGCATAAGGAAAATTGCCTTTCCATCTATTTCTACCGGTGTGTACGGATATCCTGTTGAGATGGCGGCAAATGTGGCAGTAAGTACAGTTGTAAATCACATGGTTGAATTCAGAAACGAAATAGACGAGATAGTCTGGGTTTTGTTTGAGGAAAAAGCTAAGTCGGCATATGACAGGGAACTGAGCAGGTTCAGGCTGAACAGTTAGATTTTCAGAAAGGAGTATACAATGAATCGTAAACCAATAGTTGCAATTATGTATGATTTTGATAAAACTCTTTCGCCCAAGGATATGCAGGAGTATGGGTTTATCAGCGGGCTGGGTATGAACTCGGAGGATTTTTGGGAAAGAAGCAGAATGAATATGATGAACCATCATATGGACCAGATACTTGCATACATGCTTACAATTCTGCAGGAGGCAGAGGGCAGGATGCTTCTAACAAGAAATATTTTCAACGAACTGGGCAGGGATGTGAAGCTTTTTGAGGGAATCACCACATGGTTCAAAAGAGTAAACCAGTACGGTGAAAAGGTAGGCGTTGAGGTTGAGCATTATATAATTTCGTCAGGACTGAAGGAAATAATTGAAGGTACGGAAATTGCAAGAGAATTTAAGGAAATATATGCGGCTGAATACTGCTACAGCGATAAAAATATCCCCATATGGCCGGCTATGGCAGTAAACTATACCAGCAAGACACAGTTTTTGTTCAGGATTAACAAGGGTGTGCTTGATGTTACAGAGCACAATGGGTTGAATGAATTTACTTCTGAGGATAAACGAAGGGTTCCTTTCAGAAATATGATTTATATAGGTGATGGGCTCACGGATGTTCCGTGCATGAAGCTTGTAAAGAGCAACGGAGGGCATTCAATAGCGGTTTATTCAGAAGACAGAAATATTGCAGATAGCATGCTGACGCAGGGAAGAGTGGATTTTGCTGTGAGGGCGGATTATTCTAAAGGCAGTGAAATGGAGGAAACTGTATTTGCGGTGCTTGACCAGATAAGGGCTGTCAATAGAACCATGGAACTCCATCTTGCTCATAAAAGTGCAGCCGAATGTGGAGCTGAGGAAAGACAAAGGAAAGTATGGGTCGAAAAACAGCAACAATAGAAAAAGTTTCTATAACAGGTTGCAAATAAGGCAGAAACGTAGTATGATAAATTTTATACACAGAGGAATAGAGGAGAGGTACAGTTATGTCAAACAACACTTTTAGCGGACTTGAAATGCTCAAGATAGCTATGCTTATGGAAGAAGAGGGCTACAACCTTTATAAAACCGGAGCTGAAAATACTTCAGGAAAAACAAAGGAGTTTTTATTGGCAGCTTCAGGTCAGGAATTTCACCATAAGGAAAAATTTGCGAAGCTTTACAATGAGCTTGCTGCAAGCAAAGAAGATGAATCTGAGTATCTTTATGATGACCAGGTATCAGGCTATCTGAGAGCTATGATTGAAAATCAGGTTTTTAATAAAAATGAAGATCTTGCAGATGCCTTTAAGGATTTAAAATCAGCAGCAAAGAAATCTCTTGAAACTGAAGAGCTTACAGTGAAGGTTTACACCGAAATGTACAAGGGAGTAACCGGAGAAGCCGAAAAAGAAATAATGGCAAGAATAATAGAAGAAGAAAAGCAGCACGTGGAATATTTCCGTAATTTACTGGGCGAAATTGAATAATAAATATGAACTGCTACGTTATGCGTAGCAGTTTTTTCTTGATTTTAATTTTGTGATTTGTTATTATAAGCTTGAAATAACAATAAAACTCAACAAAATTCTTATAATTAGAGGAGTATGTATGCCTGCGTTAAGATTAAAAGCAATAGATGCAAAAGAAGCGTCAACTGTCAGTAAGGAGCTTGTGGACGATCTTCAGGCTCTTATTCAGTGTCCGAGAGATTATTTCAGCATTGAGGTGGAGCAGTCAAAATTCATCATGGACGGAATGTTCGTTGAAGGTCCCGCAATGGTGGATGTAATGTGGTTTGACAGAGGTCAGGATGTACAGGACAAGGCGGCGAAAATAATTACAAAGCACATAAATTCCATAGGCTATAAAAGCGTAGATGTAATATTTCACTCTCTTGACGAAAAGAAATATTACGAGAATGGGGAACATTTTTAAAGGCAGAATATAAGGGAGCTCATTGTCATTGTCATTGAAATGAGCTCCCTTAAAATTTATTTAAAACTTATCATAATATATTTTCTCAGCCGGAATATCCTTGTTGAGTAATGCTTCAACGATTGAGTCTATCATTGCAGGACTTCCGCACAGGTATGCGGAATAATTTTCACCCTTTTCTATATATTTATCAATGGCTGAAGGCACACGCCCTCTTTCGCCTGTCCACTCCTGTGAGTCTTCTCTTGACAGTGTGGGAACAAATTTGAAGTCCTTGAGCTTTTCCTCAAATCCCTTTATTTTATCCAATAGGAATAAGTCAGATATTGTCTTTGCTCCGAAGAAGAATATGGTTTTTCTTTCTATATTGTTGTCCGCCATGTATTGCAATATCGAAACTATTGGAGCCATTCCCGTTCCTGCGCCTGCTAATACAATAGGACCTCCGTCATCATCGTGGTAGTAGAAATCTCCATATGGTCCGTTCAGGTGTGCTTCGTCGCCCTCTTTCAGGTGCTGATGCACATAGGTGGTGGCAATACCTCCGGTGTAGCCTATGAGCAGCTCTACTGCGTGCTTGTCATTTGCAGAGGAGGCAATTGAGTATGCCCTGTAAACCTCTTCTTCGTTTCCCTCATATGCTGGAGCCTTAAGCTGCATGTATTGACCGGGCCTGAAGCTGATTTCCTCATTGCCGAAGCTGAAGCGCAGCAGCTTTATGGTTGAGGTCAGCTGCTTCATTTTTTCCACAACTACGGAATATTCCTTTACGTTGAATAATTCCTCCGGGATTTCTATCTTTATATTCTGCTTAACCTTGCACTGGCAGGAAAGTCTTACACCGCTGTTCAGCTCGTCGCTTGTAAGTAACGGCTTCTCAGTTGCCAGGACAGGGCCGCCGCCGTCTATAACCTTTACCTTACAGTAGCCACAGGAGCCCTTGCCGCCGCATGCGGAGGGTATGAATATGCTTTCAGACCTGAGAGTGTCCAGCAGGCTGCTTCCTCCACGCACAGTATATTTCTTGTCTCCGTTTATGCTCATGGTAACTTCTCCGTAGTTGCCTATAGTTCTGTCAGACAGTGTCAGCAGTGCCGCCAGTACAGCCGTGATGCAGGTAACAACAAGTATTGTAATCAATATACTATTCATTGCTTCCTCCTATTGTATCTGTACCATGCCGCTGAAGCCGATGAAGGCAAGTGCCATAATACCTGTGATAATAAGTGTGATGGGGGTACCTCTGAGTCCAGCCGGTATGGACTTTTCATTGAGTCTGGACCTGATTCCTGCCATTGCCGTTATTGCAAGAGCCCAACCGAGGCCAGAGCCCACGGAATATCCCACAGTCTGCATAAAATTATACTGTCTCGTTACCATGAATAAAGCAACACCGAAAATTGCGCAGTTTACAGTTATAAGCGGAAGAAAAATCCCCAGAGAGTAGTATAGACTGGGCAGATAACGCTCCAGAACCATTTCCAGAAGCTGCACGAAGGCGGCTATAACAAGTATGAATATTATGTACATCAGATATTCAAGATTGAAGGGTACCAGTATGCTCCAATACACGATATAATTTAGTATTGTTGTTATGGTCATTACAACAGTAACCGAAATACCAAGTCCCATAGCTGTGGGTATTTCTTTTGAAACTGCAATAAAAGAGCACATTCCAAGGAAGTTGGAGAAAATCATGTTGCTTGTAAATATTGCCGCAAAAAAAATTATCATTGGATTAACATCTATCATTTTTTCTCAACTCCTTTTTTCTCAAGTTTAAGCCTTCTGTTATTGAAGAACCACATTACACATGCCAGTATAAAAAATGCTGAGGGAGGCATTACCATCAGCGTCCAACGCATGATTTCCTCAGGCATCACCGCATATCCGAAAATAGTTCCAAAACCCAGAATCTCTCTGAAGAAGGATATGGTCAGCAATACAAAGGTATATCCCAGTCCTGAGGCCAGTCCATCAAGGAACGACGGAAGAGGAGGATTTGATTGGGCAAAGCCCTCGGCTCTTCCCATTATTATGCAGTTGGTTATTATAAGTCCCACATATGGTCCCAGTGATTTACTCATCTCAGGCATGTATGCCTTTAAAAATATATCTACGATTATTACGTATGAAGAAATAATCAGAACCTGCACCATCATTCGTATATGCTTCGGGGTATGCTTGTTCAGTAGTGAAACAGTCAAGCTAGAAAAAGCTGTAACCAGTGAAAGTGCTATTCCCATAATCAGTGAATTCAGCATCAGATTCGTAACCGCCAATGCGGAGCAAATTCCTATAACCTGTACAAGTATGGGGTTCTCGGTGTATATTCCTTTTCTGAATATTTTTTTAATTTCAGATTTCTTTATCAACTACTTCACCCCCTGCTCCAGAAACAATTCAAGTCCTTCATTGACCAGCTTTACAACTGCAGCCGAAGTTTGTGTTGCTCCTGCTATGGCATCTACTCCGTCAAGGTAGCTTCCGTTACTGATGCCCTGAATATCAATATTTCTGTATTGCTCCTTGTAGGAGTTTTCCGCTATACGTCCGCCAAGCCCCGGAGTTTCTGACTGAGTTACAAACTCTATACCGATAATTTTCGTATAGCCTTTGTTCAGGCCAACATATCCCGTGATTTTACCCCAAAGTCCGGGACCGTCCACCGGAACAGCATATGCAACCTCGTTTACGCCCTCTGTAAGCACATACACATCTGTGTTATTGATATTTTTACGTGCCACCCTCTCATCAAAGATTCTCTTTATTTCCTGAGGATCATCATTCTCGGGCAGTATGTCAAATATGTAAAGTATTTTCTGACGAAGCTCACTTTCCTGGTTAAAAGCGATGGTGTCAGCCATCATGAAATTAAATGAAGCTAATATTGCAATAAATACGACAGTGACAACCATCATAAATGCTATGGGATATATAAATGAGTTTTTCATGATACCGCCCCCTGTCTTCTTTTCTTTCTTGCAGCATTTTCTCTGATGAAGTAGTCAATAATGGGAGCAAATGTATTTCCCATCAATATGGCAAACATCATACCGCCGTTAAAAAGCGACAATGACCTTATGAGAAGTGTTACCACTCCTATAATTATTCCGTAAATCCATTTTCCCGGCTTTGTTTTAGGCGCACTGATGGGGTCTGTTGCCATGAACACTGTTCCGAACAAAAATCCTCCCATGAGCATTCCGTAAAACGGATTTAGAACCGGGGCCTTAAACATAATAAATGCAGCGCTTGCCGACAGAAATCCTATAATGGTTCCCGCCATTATCTCCCACGATGCTACCTTTTTGTAAATAAGATATATTCCAGCTGCAATAATGAGAATCTTTGATGTCTCGCCGATTACTCCGGGTACAATTCCTGACAGGAGAGACGAAATGTCGGTTAAGCTGCCTGTGTTGTTGAACAAAATCATGGGTGTGGCTCCGGTAATGGCATCAATACGGCTTGTAACATAGGTTCCAAAGCCTCCGGGAAGTCCCATCGCTGCCTCATTCCATGAAATTGTAAGTGGCTCGGGAAAATTAACATAAATAAAAACTCTTCCTACAATTGCGGGATTAAAAACATTTTTCCCAAAGCCACCAAAAAACAGCTTTCCAAAGAATAACCCGAACAATATCCCAAGTACGGCAATCCATACAGGAATGGACACAGGAAGTGTAAGGGTATACAGCACACATGAAACAAACACTGCTTCAGATGCTTTGTTGCCGTAATGCTTTTCCCAGAAATATTCAGATGCCGTTCCCGCAGCAATAACCGTCGCAAGCAGCACAAGAACCCGAGTACCAAAAAGATACACGGAAAAAACAACAATCGGCATTAAGGATAAAAGAACAGTACGCATCATCTTTTGACTCGTAAAGCTTCTTTTATAAAAATCATTCATAATGCACCTCCAACTAATTCATAAGCTTATACCTCGTGATTATACCACAAAATCAGGGCATTAAAACAGTTTGGAGCCAAAATCTTTTATCCGAAAGGAGGCGAAAAAATATATTGCAAACAATATTCAATAAAAATTTATCGTAAAACAATAAATAAATATTGACTTGAGTAAAATGTCTGATATAATTTACATCATAGATAATCAATGGGAGGGTTTTATGCAGCATAAAAGTGTCGTTCATTATATGACAAAAATAGGAATAGATATTTTATTTTACATAGGAATTATCTGCTGTGCGCTGGTTCCTTTTTCAACATCGTGGCTTGTCAGGTATTTTTATATAACAGACAGAGTGGTTTTGTTTGTTAAAGCCATATTGCTGGCATCCGGCATAAGCTGTGTATATATTTTATGGCAGCTAAAGGTAATATTCAAAACACTGATGCAAGGTAATCCGTTCATACATGCCAATGTTGCATGTCTCAGAAAAATTGCGCTGTCATGCATGGCAATTGCAATCATATATTTTGTAAAGCTTCTGGTGATGCCCACAATTTCTACGATAGTGATAATTGCAATATTTGTTATAGCATGCTTATTGTGCCTAACTCTGAAGGATTTGTTCAAACAATCGATTTACTACAAAGATGAAAATGACTTAACGGTGTAGGAGGTGCATATGTCTATAGTTATACAGCTTGATGTAATGATGGCCAAAAGAAAAATAGGACTTATGGAGCTGGCTGAAAAGATAAATATTACGCCTGCAAATCTTTCTATATTGAAAAACAACAAGGCCAAGGCAATACGCCTTTCAACACTTGAGGAAATATGCAGAGCGCTGGACTGTCAGCCCGGAGATATACTTGAATATGTGGAGGATAATGATGGAGAATAAAATAAAATTGAAGCTATCTACCTATGGGATTGTTTCAGCCGCATCTTATGTTTATCTCGTGCTTGCTGATAATCCGGGAATAAGCGTTCCTTTGTTCTTTTTAATACAGGCGGTATCCCTGTATCTTGTTTTGAAAAATCAGGGAGAAGTGAAGGATATCAGAGGTATGATTCTGATGGTTCCAATATTTATAATATCTCTCAACAGATTTATAAGTACCGGAAGAATGTGGGGCGGAATTAATTTTCTCGCGGTGGTGTTTCTGTACAGTGTAATGTTTTTAATGCTGAGCGGCAATCTGGAGCTGGTTAAGATAAATATCCGCGGAATACTGAAAATCATTGTGAATATTTTTGAACCATTTATGAATTTTATTGTACCATTCAGATGGATTGCCGAAAGGTCAAAGGACAAAGAAAAAAATATACTTATTAAAAGGATATTAACAGGAATCGGAATATCGCTGCCCTGCGTATTCTTCCTCGTGTCAATGCTGGCATCGGCGGATATGGTATTCAATGAGGGGGTTATTTCCTTCAACAACTGGGTTGTGAATCTGCTTGATATATTTCAGTTGATTAAGGTTGCTATTGGAATATTTACAGGATTGTATCTCTTCGGGCATTTGTACGCTGTGTTTTGCGAAAACGAAAAACCTCTGGTGGTGCTTGCAGGTGACGGCATTACATCGGCACATGTGATAAAGGGTGATGTGATTGTAATAAACATTTTAACGGCATCCGTTTTAGCGGTATACACCCTGTTTATTGCAATACAGTTCAGATACTTGTTTTCATCGGGAGAGCTTCCTTATGGGCTGAATTATGCCGAATATGCAAGGCGGGGATTCTTTGAGCTTGTATTTCTCAGCGTTTTGAACATAGCCCTCATATTGGCGGCGACATTCCTGCTTAGGGATAAGATTTATGCAGAAAAAAGTAAAGGTGCTTTGTTTACAAAGACTATGCTTGTATATCTGTGCGTAATAACAGGTGTATTGCTTGTTTCATCATTTTACAGGATGTCCCTCTATGACAGCGCATACGGATTCACGAGGCTCAGAATTTTAGTAAATATGTTTCTGGTGTTTGAGGCCGTTGGGCTCTTGGCAACTCTGGTATATATATTGAAGCATAGTTTCAACATATTTCTTGTATATGCAGCCATAGGTCTCTGCTACTACATGACGGTAAATGTGGTGAAAATTGATAAAATAATAGCTGAAAAAAATGTGGATATGTATCTCGCCGGTCAGGTTGAATCTCTGGATATAAATTATCTGACCAGATTATCTGCAGATGTGGTACCTGAAATGATTAGGCTTATTGACGATGCGGAGGATGAGGCAAGATATCGGGCTATACGGTACTTAGACGATATTACACAGATGTACGAGAATAGGACGAAAAATTGGCAAAGCTACAATTTATCTGCTGAAAAAAATATAGAGCTTTTGGAAGCGAACAAAGAACTTATTCAAAAAATGAAGGGCGAAGACTTTTATAATAAAATATATATATATGAGTAAGTGATAAAACGTTCAGAAAAATGACATATGTGTCATTATTCTGGACGATTTTAAATATTAGGAATAAATTTTTGCGTAAGGTGCAAACTTTTTTGAATATGGTGCCGTCTATATAGTGTATCAGTTAACTATACAATAACAAAGGAGGACTTGACATCGATGAACAGCATCAAAACAGAGGAGCAAATAGCAGAACATGTTCTAAAATACAAAGAAAGATATTACAGGCTGGCATACAGCTATGTGAAAAATGCCGATGATGCTATGGATATTGTTCAGGAATCTGTATATAAAGCAATTTCCTCCGCAAACTCTCTGAAAAATCCTGATTTTATCAAAACATGGTTTTACAGGATTTTAGTGAATACTTCAATTGATTTTATACGGAAGAAGCAAGGTATCACCATTATGGATGAAGAAAGCTTTTTAATGATTGATAGGGGCTCGGATGATAATTACGAGAACTTTGATCTTAAAGGCGCTCTGGATAATCTGCCTGAGAAATATCGTACCGTAGTATTATTAAGGTATTTTGAAGATTTGAAGCTTGAGGAAATTGCTGAAATACTTAATGAAAACATCAATACCATAAAGACGCGGCTTTATAAGTCACTTGAAATTCTACGCATAAAGATGGAAGACTAAAGGAGGTCTGAAATGATAAACAGCACATTTGAAAATATTAAAAAGGAGTACATGGAAGTACCCATACCAGCAGAGCTTCATGATTTGATATCAAGAAGCATAAACAGGGGCATGTCGGAAAACAGAAGAAGAGAAGCACTAAGGAGGCTTAAGATTACGGCCGCTTCAATAGCCGCATCTTTGGCTCTGTTCACTGTGGGAATTAACATAAGTCCGGCATTTGCTGACACCATGTCAAAAATACCTGTATTGGATAAAATAGTAGGTGTTCTCACCATAAAGGAATATGTAATAAACGAAGGCAAATATAGTGCCGATATCAAGGTGCCGTCCATAGATGGACTGGAAAACAAGGAGCTTGAAAGCAGCCTCAATGAAAAATATCTTGAAGAAAACAAAAAGCTCTATGAAGGATTTGTTTCGGATATGGAAGAGCTGAAGAAAAACGGCGGCGGCTATATGGGAATTGACAGTGGCTACATCGTAAAAACTGACACGGAAAAGCTGCTTTCTGTAGGCCGTTATGTTGTGAATACCGTGGGCTCCTCTTCAACAACTATGAAGTACGACACCATAGATAAAGAAAATGAAGTGCTTATAACGCTGCCCAGCTTGTTCGCAGACGACAGCTACGTGGATGCAATAAGCAGTGAAATTAAAAGGCAGATGATTGAACAGAACAAGGCTGACGAAAACAAATATTACTGGGTGGAAGGAATTGAAGAAGGCGGATTTGTGGAATTATTTGACCATATATCAAGTGACCAGAATTTCTACATCAGCTCAGGCAACAAGCTGGTAATTTCATTTGATAAATATGAGGTAGCACCCGGATATATGGGAGTCATTGAATTTGAAATCCCTACAGATGTAATTTCAGATATTCTTGTAAGTGATGAATATATAAAGTAAAGAGACACACTTAAGTATGACCTAAATATACATTTAATAAATGGTAATTCTTATAGAATGACATTTGTGCTAAGAAATTAGTGCAAATGTCATTTTATATTAAAAAATATGAGGATGTATGGTATAATACCTGTAATCTATTGACAGGAAGTAAGTGGATGAAAAATAAAATATTACAGTCAGGAAAAGTTTATTATGAAGCTTTCAATTAAGAAGATACTTATAATAATTCTTATTAATATTGTCATCATATTTTTGTTTGCCGTCAATCAATTTATTGATAATACTTATGACATGAGTTTATATAAATATATGCAGTATTCCATTCCACTAACACAGACTGAAATTGATTATATGTACGGGAAAGAGACGCTGTTTTTTTCATCCGACAACAATGCTCCTCCCTTTGCTTACATTGACAAAAACAGCGGACAGTACAAAGGCTTGGTTCTTGATTATGTAAATGCACTATCTATTGAGCTGGGGATCAATATTGATTACATGCCTCAGAAATGGGAGGGCGTAATAAGCAGTGTAATATCGGGTGAAGCTGATATGTGTGATGTTTTTCCCAGTGAAGAAAGAATGAAATATTTTGTTTTTTCTGAACCCATATACCGCATGCGTGCCATTGTAATGATAAATAAGGATTCAGACATAACCAATGCATATGGTTTGTCAGGACATAAGGTAGCAATACCATCGGGAGATTATGCTGCGGAGTATGTCAGGACAAATATACCGTTTATTGAAATTGTCGAGACATCAGACTTGCAGGATTCACTGAGGGAGCTGAACGATGGACGTGTTGAGGCCGTAATAGGAGATGAACCTGTTCTCATGAATTTTGCTAATGAACTTGGCATGAATGATAAGGTTAAAATATTAGACTCTGCATTGTATGACAGAGATGTGTGCATTGGAGTAAGAAAGTCTGATCAGCTTCTCGTGAACATATTAAACAAGGGAATTTTGAATCTGCATAAAAAGAATTTTGTTGAAAAAATTCAGCAAAAATGGTTTGGTATATCATCCGCCATTTTAAAGCATAAAGTTCCGGAAAATTTCATGCTTCTTTTTATAGTCTTAAATACAGCCCTAATTATTATTTTTATGCTGACAGCTTTGTGGAGCTATATGCTCAAGATTGAGGTAACCAGAAGAACAGAGGATTTAAACAAAAGCAAAAACAATTTGCAGATAACATTTGATAATCTCTCAAGTTTTCTGATATGCATTGATGAGTTCGGATGCATAGTGAATTCGAACAAATCGTTTCGTAGTTATATTAAGGATAAACCGGTCAACGGCATGTGTTATAGAGATATTCCAATACTAAATTGTCTGAATATTGATGATGCAGCGCAGAGAGACGGAGAGCTTACCTATGAAGGACAGGTCTATCTTTTCTCGGTTTCCGAACTGGATTATTCGGACTTTAAATATATTGTGGTCATTGAGGACATAACTGACAGAAAACTGAGCCAGCAACAGGTCTTGCAGCAAAATAAAATGATAGCGCTGGGTCAGCTTGCAGCAGGAGTTGCACACGAAATAAGAAATCCCATAGGATTGATACAGAATTATTGCTACATACTTAAAACATATATTTTTAACGGCAATACAGTAGCCGAAGATTCTATCAATGCTATGGAATCATCTGTGCAGAGGATAGACAAGATAATAAATAATTTGCTTAACTTTTCTCACGCTGATGCTGACAAACTTACGGTAGTAAATATTAAAGAACTTATAATGGACATTATTTTGCTTGAAAACAAAGCAAGAATAAAAAATAACATTCAAATAAAATTAAATTGCAATGACGATATCAGAATGCTTACAAGAACGGAATCCCTCAATCACATATTTCTAAACCTTCTGTCAAACTCAATTGATTCAATGCCTGATGGAGGAAGTATTACTGTGGACTGTGTTGTTGAAAATAATTATTTAACAGTTGATTTTGCCGACAACGGATCGGGAATCAGTCAGGAATATCTTGAGCGCATATTTAATCCGTTTTTTACAACTAAAAATGTCGGACAGGGAATAGGACTCGGTTTATATATTGTTTATAATGAAGTGCAGAAAATAGGCGGAGAAATACAGGTTAACAGCAAGCCAGGACAAGGTACTACTTTTAGATTGAAAATTCCAATGCTGAAGGAGATGTGTGCAAATGTATGATTTTAATATATTGGTTGTAGATGATGAGGCTGAATTCAGAAATGTTTACAGGTTGATGCTGCAGTATCAGGGCTATGAGGTTACCCTTGCTGTCTCTGGAGAGGAATGTCTGAAGCTGCTTGAGAACGGAAAATATGATTTGGTACTCACAGATTTAAAGATGGACGGAATGGACGGAATTGAACTGTTAAAGAAAATAAAGGGTGGGAATTACAACTGCGAAGTAATTTTAATAACGGCATTCAGCACTGTGGAGAATGCTGTAACAGCAATGAAATTAGGGGCATTTGGGTATTTTATAAAAGGGCAGTCGCCTGAGATACTTCTCAAGGAAATTGACAAGCTTGTTAAAATCAATGAGCTCAAAAGTGACAATAAGGCTATAAAAAACAGTCTGATGAGTTTTAACTTCTTGCTGGACACAAGCAGCGGCAAATTTAAGGATGTTCTGAGAATATCTGAAAAGGCAGCAGAAAGCAATTCAAATATTTTAATTTTAGGGGAATCGGGCACTGGGAAAGAGGTTATTGCAAAATATATTCATCAGTGCAGCAAGAGAAAGGATGAGGATTTTGTAGCTGTGAACTGTCAGGTTTTTTCTGACGGATTGCTGGAGTCAGAATTATTTGGTCATGAAAAGGGCTCATTTACCGGAGCTGTTGAGAAAAGAATAGGAAGATTTGAAGAGGCCGATAAAGGAACATTATTTCTTGATGAAATAGGAGAGGTTCCCGCAAATACACAGGTGAAACTTTTAAGAGTGCTTGAAAACAAGTGTATAGAAAGAATAGGAAGCAACAAAAAAATCGGAGTCGATTTAAGGCTTATCAGTGCCACAAACAGAAATATAGATCGGGAAATATCCGAAGGGAAATTCAGGGAAGATTTATTGTACAGAATAAATACAATAACAATATATGTTCCGCCTTTAAGAGAGAGGAAAGAAGATATTCCGGCCTTTATAAAATTCTTTTTAAATAATTTTAAAAATGAAATGAAGAAAAACATCGCAAAGATAGATGACGGTCTGATGGATATTCTTTTAAGCTACGATTACCCGGGCAACATAAGGGAACTGAAAAACATTGTTGAAAGACTTGTTGTGCTCAGCGACGACGGTATTTTGAAAAAGAGAGACCTGCCGGCAATTAAGCCAAAAAATGAGATGAATTTTGAATTCAGCGCAGGTTTAAAAACCTTGAGAGAGATAAGGCAGGACTCGGAAATAAGATATATAAAGCATGTACTGAACAGGTGTGACAACAATATAAGTGAAGCCGCAAGGGTTCTGGACATAAGCCGGAGACAGTTGTACAACAAGTTGTACGAATATAATATACCCCTGTAAATGAAATAAACTTTACATACTGTGAAATAAATTATACACGCAAAGACAAACTCATCAGCTAAATACGCAGCCTTGTCTGATTTAAGGATTGGCACATTAATTGCTTATTAATGCTTAACGAACAATCTAAGGAGGAAGATATGGATAAGGTTGTACAAATTAATGACTGGCTAAATGGTCTTGTGTGGGGACCGTATATGATTGCATTGCTGGTTGGAACAGGTATTTTTTTAACTGTAAGATTAGGTTTTCTGCAGGTATTTAACTTCGGCTTCATAATGAAAAACACTGTAGGAAAAATGTTCAAGAAGCCTGAGGGTGTTGAGGGAGATATCACATCCGGACAGGCAGGACTTTCTGCAATAGCAGCGGTAGTAGGAACAGGGAATATAGCAGGTGTTGCAACTGCCATAGCCATAGGAGGTCCGGGAGCGGTATTCTGGATGTGGGTATCTGCATTTTTCGGGATGGCGACCAAATTTTCAGAGATAGCCTTGGGAATCAAATATCGTGAGAAAATGAAGGATGGGTCCGTTGCCGGAGGTGCTATGTACTATCTTGATAAAGGCATGAATAACAAATTTTTGTCATATTTTTTCTGTGTGATGGTAATCATAACATATTTTATAATGGGAGCAGTCGTTGATACAAATTCAGTTGCTCTTTCCGTTCAGGAGCAGTGGGGAATAAAACCCATAATAACCGGGGTTGTGCTTGCTGCAGCCACGGGAGTTGTAATATTGGGCGGAGTGAAGAGGATGGGGCGTGTATGCGAATATCTGGCGCCTTTCATGGGTGGAATATATATTATTACGGGAGTGTTAGTATTAGTTTTAAACATAGGTGAAGTTCCGAGGGCATTTCAGCTGATATTTTCAAGCGCATTCAGACCGATTGCCGCAACAGGAGGTTTTGCAGGTGCCGCTTTAGGGCAGATAATAAAAATGGGATTTGCAAGAGGACTGTTCTCAAACGAAGCAGGTATGGGAAGCTCGCCTATAATACACAGCAGCGCCCAGGTTAATCACCCTGTTGAGCAAGCTATATGGGGTGTTGCGGAAGTCTTTATAGACACAGTTATAATTTGTACAATAACAGCAATTACAATAATTGTATCAGGTGAGTGGACTACCGGCGTTTCAGGGGTAGCATTAACTATGAGGGCATTCAAAGCAACACTTCCAGGTAACATAGGAAGTTATGTTGTTTTGGGATCAGCTTTATTGTTCGGATATTCATGCCTTATAACAGTAAACTATTATTGCGAGAGGGCGGGAGAATACTTATTTGGACCAAAGTGCATAATGCCCATAAGGTATCTGTGGATAATATTTATTGTTATTGGCTCCGTGGGAGGACTAGAATTTGTTTGGTCTCTGGCGGATACAGCAAATGGGTTGATGGCCATACCTAACCTTATAGGACTTATATTCCTGAGCAGCACAGTTGTTAATCTTAAAAAAGAGTTTCTTGATGATAAAAAGAAAACGGCTGAAAACAATATTCAATAAAACTGAAACAGTTTTTAGGAACGATGAATATACTCTTGAAAAAGGGTATGGGTTGTATAAATAAAGGGGCGAATGGTATCGCCCCTTAAACACTTGTATTATTTTGCTGCATTTTCTCCGGCGATTCTTCCGAATACTGTTATGTCTGCTATTGCATCGCTTCCGAGTCTGTTTGTGCCGTGAATATCTCCTGTTATTTCTCCGGCAGCGAATAATCCTTCTATTACATTTCCGTCTGTATCAATAACCTGTGCATCGGTGTTGATTTTAACTCCACCCATGGTATGGTGAACAGCAGGTTTTGAAACCATGATGTAGTATGGGCCACCTTCAAACGGAACCAGTTTGCCGCGCTTGTTAAACTCAAGATCTTTTCCGTCCTTTGCATACTGGTTGTAATTTTCAACCGTCTTTTTAAGTTCATCAGCATTGATATCGAAGAAAGCTGCCGCTTCTTCAATTGTATCAGCCTTCACAAGCTGTTTTCTCAGAATCAATCCGTTATATTCTGCTTCATGAGTTACATTAACACCGCTGTCCTTCATTGAGGATTCATCCCAGAACATGTAAGACACTCCGCCTGTCTGTTCAATGACAGCATTTGAAATAACGTCTCTTCTCTCCAGCTCTTCCACAAATCTGCGCCCTTCTTTATTTACAAGAATTGAACGTCCTTCCATACGAACGTCTCCGACATACAGCAATGCACCTGACTGGGCGTCGCATGTTGGGTATGTCTGGATATATTCCATGTCAACGAGCTGTACTCCGGAATTTTCAGCCATAACTATACCGTCTCCAGTGCTTCCTACCGTATTTGTAGAGAGGATTTTTTCGTTCATAGCGCTGTTGTATTTGACTCTCATATCTATATTTGCACCAAAGCCACCAGTTGCAAGGATTACAGATTTGTTTGCATTATATGTTATTGTTTTTCCGTCATATTCTGCTTTTACTCCCACAACCCTTCCGTCCTGATTTTTAATCAGCTCAGTTGCGGAGGTATTTTTATGCAAAGGTATATCTTTTTCTTCAAGCTTTAAGGTAAGCTTGTGAATCATTTCATATCCTGTTGCATTTCTTGGAACAAGGCTTCTTTCAACAGAGTGTCCTCCGAAGAACAGCATGTAGTCCTCAAAGTCCATTCCTATATAGTCCTTCAGCCATGTTGCTCCTGCCAGTGCGTTGTCTGCCAGTACTCTTACAAGTGCAGGGTCGTTTTTATTGTCTCCGCCCTTCAATATATCGTTGTAAAACTGTTCAGCGCTATCCTCAATACCTTCCTTCTCCTGTATCCAGTTTCCCGGCGCTGCATATTCGCCGCCTGATATGAGGGTGTTTCCTCCCTGTATAGGCATCTTTTCAATGACAATTACGCTGGCGCCATTGTCTGCGGCTGCTACTGCCGCTGTCATTCCTGCTCCGCCGGCACCTATTACGATAACATCGGCCGTATACTCTGATTCTCTTTTTTCAATTTCAACAGAGCCCGCTTTAACAAGTGTGTCCGCACCGACTCCTGTTTTTGAAAATGCATCTTTGACTGCCGTTTTAAAGCCCGCTGATGTCAGAGTTGCTCCTGAAACAGAATCTACATCCAAGTTGTTTGTGGCAATCATGGCATTTGTAATTATGTTCATGGCTTCAGCCAGCCCTTCTGTTTCATGATGTTCTTTTACTTTAACAGCGGAAATCTTGTTATCTGCAATTGTCAATTCAACTACAATATTTCCGCCTCTTCCTATACCGGTTCCTTCGTAGGTACCGTTTAATTTCACTTCCTCAGGCTTGTTCTGTTTCTGCTCCGGAGGTTTATTAGTGCTGCATCCTGCCATTCCAAGCACTAATGCCAAAATGAGCAGAATGGATAAAAAACGTTTCATAGTTCCTCCAAGTAAATTAATATTGTCTTTCTTTTAACATTGTATTATAATTCTTAGTTGTTGTCTTTATATTAAACTGCCCAAAATTTTAACTTTTATGAACTTGTGAGGAGTAAAATGAAACTTCAAAGAAAACTGACTGCCATATTATCGTTGTTTTTAACTGCATCTTTTTGTACGGCGGCCATTATAATAAGCATGAGAATAAATGATTATAACCACAGGCTGACGGAAAATCTGAGTACACAGCTCATAGAATCGAAGGCAAATGAAGCCGGAGCCTGGCTGGCTCAGCGAATACGTGAGCTGCATACCATCAGCCGTACACCTACTGTTGTATCAATGGAGGATAAGGCCCTGAAATCTTATGTAAATCAACTGAGCAGAGACATGGATTCATACTACGGAAACGAATACGGCACATTTGCAGTCAACCGTCTTGATGGTATAGAATATATAACGGAAAGCCAGACCATAGATGTATCTGACAGGGATTATTTCAGAGAGGTCCTTTTTTCCGAGGCGGAGTATGTCATAAGCAAGCCTGTGAATTCAAAGACGGACGGCAGCCTTATTACAGTTGCCTGCTACCCAATATTCAACAACACTTCCGAAAAGGTCGGATTTGTTGCCGCAGCCATTTCACTTAAAAAACTAACCGAGCTGACAAGCAACCTATCTTTTTATAACGGTATATCATTGATAGCCGACAGCTCTGGTTCAATATATACCCATGTTGATGAAAGTATGCCGGATTCTTTCATCAAGAATATAATTGTTCACATACCTGACAATTCGGACTCCGGTGTTATATACCAGGAGGTGGTGGAGGAAAATACTGATTACGTAGTATTTTATGCTCCAATACCAAACAGCTACGGATGGTTTCTGTGTACTGCGGTGAACAGGTCGCAGCTGTTTAGAAATACGGAGCTGCTTACGAATTCTCTTGTAGGAATAGGGATTGTGCTGCTTTTTGTTGCCATAAGCGTTAGCTTTTTTATAAGCAATCTGGCGACGAAGAGAATTCGCATACTAAGCGGAGCAATGCAAGACGTGCGTCAAGGGAATCTGGAAACAAGCATAAGTTTAAACGGAAATGATGAATTGTCAGATTTAGCCGAAGATTTCAATGTGATGGTTGTAGATATAAAAAAACTAATGCACAAGGTGTATCAGCAGCAAAAAGAGGAGAGGCAGAGGGAACTTCAGGTCCTGCAGTCGCAGATTAATCCCCATTTCCTTTACAATACGTTGGATACGCTTCAGTGGAAGGCGCTGGAACATGGCGCACATGAACTGTCTGATCTCATTGTGTCCTTATCTTCATTTTTCAGAATATCCTTAAGCAAGGGAAAAGAATTCATCACTTTGGAAAAAGAGCTGGAACATGTTAAAAACTATCTTGTTATACAGCAGTTCAGATACAGAGATATTTTAGAATATAACATAGATTGTGATACGGAATTATTTAAGTGCAGCCTGCCTAAAATTCTGATTCAGCCTTTGGTTGAAAATGCAATCTACCATGGAATCAAACCGAAGTTGGGCAATGGAGCCATACGAATATCTGTTTTTGAGGAGGACGACATTCTGAAAATAGTCGTGAAGGATGACGGCGTGGGAATGAATAAAGAAAAGCTGAACCAGATAAAAAATAATCTGGATAAGCATTATACAGGAAACAATTACGGTCTGTACAATGTGAGTCGCAGAATCTTTCTGAATTTCGGAGAAGATTACGGGCTTGACATAGACAGTGAAAAAAATGCAGGCACAACCGTAACCGTGAGGTTGCCGAAGATGATGGAGGATACAGATGTGTAAAGTTATCATATGCGATGATGAGCTTACAATAAGAAACGGCATGAAAAGTCTGATTGAAGCAGCAGGCTCAAAATTTGAAGTATCCGCTCTGGCGGCAAACGGGTTTGAGGCGTGCAGGATTATAACCGAGATAAAACCGGCAATAGTACTGATGGATATTAATATGCCCGGGCTGAACGGTTTGGATGTAATAAGAGAAATGTCGGCAGTATCGCCCATTACAAAATATATTATAATCTCGGGTTATGATGAGTTTCATTATGCACAAAAAGCAATTCAGCTTAAGGCGCATGATTATCTGCTCAAACCCATCGATAAAAACAACCTGTTTACCGTCATGGAAAGTGCGTATAATGAATATTTAAAGGACAAGATGTCTTTTGCCGGGATATCGGATGCAGAAGGATTGGGGACGGCTGAGGAAGCGATAAATTACATTTATAAAAACTACAGTAACAGTGATCTGTCCCTTAAAAGCATGTCTTCCGAGCTTCATATAAGTGAGTCCTATCTTACAAGAAGCATCAAGAAGAAAGCAGGCATGAGTTTTTCGGAATTTCTTACAAAGGTTAGGATAGAGTCGGCGATTTCTCTCATTCTTTCATATTCATCGCTTACAAGCCTGGAAGTATCGGAAAAAGTCGGATACAAAAGCCAGCACTATTTTTGTAAGGTATTTAAAGAGTATACGGGAATGACGCCTACGGCATATAAAAAAGCCTGTATTGACAGATGCTGATGTTATTGATATAATACCTGCGGGAATGAAGTACTCCCCTGGGTAACCTAAACCGCTTATTGAAGCTGATGACTTCTGTGATTTTTATTATCGCAGAAAGCATCGGCTTTTTGTGTTAAGGAGGATATATGTTAACATCGCTTGCTTTTATTTTTCTCGTAGGACTTTCAATGGCAGCTATTTGTCAACGGCTCAAGCTGCCGCGCATTATCGGCATGCTGGCAACCGGCATATTATTGGGACCGCATGTACTGAATTTTCTTGACGGGTCTATTCTTTCCATCTCCGCTGATTTACGGCAGATGGCGCTAATTATTATACTGCTGCGGGCCGGTCTTTCGCTTGATATTTTGGATTTAAAAAAGGTAGGGCGTCCGGCGGTCATGATGTCATTCATACCGGCAAGTTTTGAGATTTTAGCTTTCTTTCTGTTTGCACCTTATATACTTGGTGTTACAAGGATTGAAGCGGCTGTTATGGGGGCCGTGCTGGGTGCGGTGTCTCCGGCTGTTGTTGTGCCTCGGATGGTACATTTAATGGAAACAAAATATGGTACCGACAAAAGTATTCCGCAGCTTATTATGGCAGGAGCATCCTGTGATGATATTTTTGTCATCGTATTGTTTTTAACATTTGTCAGCATGGCGCAGGGAGGAGCCGCAAGGATAATGGATTTTGTGAACATTCCTATTTCCATTATTCTCGGAATTGTGCTTGGTGCTGTCGCCGGATGGTTACTCAGCCTGTTTTTCGAGACTGCCTACACTCATAGGAAATATGTGCGCAACAGCATGAAGGTTATTATTGTTCTTGGGCTTTCTTTCATGCTTATGGCAGTTGAAATCTGGATGAAGGGTTTAGTATCAATTTCCGGGCTGCTTGCCGTTATGAGTATGGCATGCGTGCTGCAAATGAAAAGCACGGCATTTGTGTCAAAGAGGCTGTCCGAAAAAGTTGGCAAGCTATGGCTTGCAGCAGAGGTGATTTTATTTGTGCTGGTAGGTGCCGCAGTCGACATCAGATATACCGTTGGTGCCGGGCTTGCCGCCGTGGGAATGATTTTTCTTGCCCTCATATTTCGTTCAATCGGTGTCTTCCTCTGCCTTGTGGGTACATCAATGAATATGAAAGAACGCATTTTCTGCATGATTGCCTATCTGCCCAAAGCAACGGTGCAGGCTGCCATCGGTTCCGTTCCGCTTTCCCTGGGATTGCCATGCGGTAAAATTGTCCTGTCGGTAGCCGTACTCGCCATCATCATAACAGCTCCGCTGGGCGCCCTTGGTATGGATATGAGCTATAGAACTCTGCTTTCCAAAGAGGAGATACCGGAACAGTAAAAAAGCTACACAAGTGTAATATAGAGGTGTAAAAGCAATAAATGCCTTCACACCTCTATGTAATGAAATATTATTTTTTATTTCTCTTAAATGATTTTCCTGTCTTTAGTCCGAAGTATGATATTGTAAGAATCAAAAGCATGTAAATTATATAGAGTGCGTTGAATTCCCTGTACATGTAGAACAGAAGAACTATCACTCCTGGGAGATTCAGCCACGGCATGGAAAGAAGTGGTTTTTCGGGCTTCCATATGCCTAGTATAATGCCTGCTATTCCGTAGATTATCAGTACTATCAATATTGTTATTATTCGTTCATACATCGTGCCGTCTGTGAATATTGACAGAAATACCCCAAATATTCCAAGCAGAAGGCCTGTAATCAGCGCGGCAATGTATACTGCCTTTTTTTTATTCTTTTCCATACATATCTCCGTTATTATTTTCCGTTCAATACTCTTACTATGAAGCTGTCTGCAGGGAGTATGATGGTTTTGTCTCCGCGCATGGTGGACTTTAACGCTTCAAGACTTCGGATAAATTCGTAATACTGAACTCTGTCTTCTGTGGAATAGGCTTCGGCAATAATTTTCATGTATTCGCTTTCGCCCTGTCCCTTCAATTCTTCGGCGTCGGCCTTTGCTTTTGACAGAAGTATTCCAACTTCCTTGTCGGTTTCATTCACTACCTTGCTTGCCTCCAGGTTTCCGCCGGCTCTGTAGCTTTCAGCCATTTGTGTTCTCTCTGATATCATCCTGCTGTACACGGCTGTTTCATTGTCCTTTGGAAGGTCAAGACGCTTAATTTCAACGGCTACTGTGGAAACTCCGTAATTTCCCAGCTGCGCATTGACAAGCTCTGTTATTACGGTATTCACATCGTCGATTGAGCTGTTGTCTGAATTTATAATGTCCGTCTGATTCATTGTACCGAGCGTATTTTTTACTGCGTTGTAAACCACTGCGTCTATGCGGTTTTCCATTTCGGAAATTCTGCTTACTGTACGCATAAATTTGTAGGGATCATCTATTTGCCAAACAGCAAAATTATCAACCACCAAGGTTTTTTTGTCTCCCGTGAGAACCTCTGAAGGAGGCACGTCATACATCATTCTGAACTGAGGAATTTTTTCCACTTTATCTACCACAGGCAGTTTGAAATGTAGCCCTGCACTATCATGTATTGCCTGAAATTTCGAAAATCTCGTTACATAGGCATATTCATTTTCTCTGACCATGTATGCAGTATTCGCAAATATTATCACAAGTAAAATCAACAGCAGTATTTTAATAAATGAACCAGAATTTCCTTTTCTCTTTGTTTCCTGCATTAGTTTCCACCTCCGTTTGATGTTTCTGGATTTGAAAAGCTTTTTATAGGAAGAAGCTTCTGCACTCCGCCCTCTGATGAATCAATATATACCGTAATTCCCGGAAGTATTTCCTCAATAGTCTCCAGGTACATTCTTGTACGAGTTATATCCTTATTTTTCGCATATTCTGTATACATTGAGTTAAATCTTGCAACCTCTCCTCTTGCTTCGTTTATTTTTGATTCCTTGAAAGATTCAGCTTCACGTATGAGCTTATCAGCTTCACTTTCCGCAGCGGGAATGGTTTTGTTCTTATATGCCAAGGCTTCATTTATTCTTGTTTCTTTTTCCTGCTTTGCTGTTTCAACTTCCTTGAATGCTCTTACTACATCAGAAGTAGGGGGTTCACTGTCCTGAATTTTTACATCCAGTATCTGCACACCAAGGTCGTAATTATTAAGCTTATTTATTATTTTTTCCTTTATTTCTGCCTGAATAATTGATTTTTCCGTTGTTAAAACTCCATCGACATTTTTAGAACCAATGATGCTCCTTGCAGATGACTGGGCAATCATTTTGAGTATTTTGGCCGGCTCATCTGAGTTGTATATGAATTTTACAGGGTCTGATATTTTCCATTCTATAAAGAAGTCTATGTTTACAATGTTGAAATCTCCTGTAATCATTTTTGCTTCCTCGGCGACAGTTGAATCATTGGAATAACCCATTTGCAGCTTCTGCGTCTTATTGACAGCCACCTTCGTGACATTCTGTATAGGGGACGGCAGCTTAAAATGAAGTCCGGCAGACTCCACACTTGTTACTTTTCCCAGAGTAGTTACTACCGCCTGTTCAGTTTCTTCCACAGTGTACTGGCAGGACATTATTCCATATAAGGCTGCAATCAACAGGGGCAATAACAGCACAACCTTTAAGTTTCTGCGTTTTTTGGGCGGTTTCTCACTGCTGTCCTGCCCGGGATATACAAACTGGTTTTTTGAGCCTTCTGCGTTGTTAATCATTACGATAAGTCTCTCAATTAAATCTCTGATCTTCATGGCCACTCCTTTAATAAGATTTATAGGTAATTATTTTATACCCATTTTTGATTCTTTGTATCATTATATCACAATATGGTATGCTTAGAAATACAAATGACATAAATTAATAAATGCATATGGTTTAAAACTCTGTCATATACGGTATAATATAAATATTACAGGAGGAGAAGCTATGAAAAAATACAAGTCATTAACAATTGGTGCGATTATTGCCGTATTTTCATTTGTTATCTCTTATTTCGGAACGAACTATGTAAATGGAAGAGACATTACAGACAATATATTAGCATATGTGGTATTGGCTGCTGTGCTTGGTACAATATCGGCCGTGTTTCACCACTACGGATTAAAATATTCGTTCTATATTTTCACCACAGGAATCGCAGTGGGATTTTTTGAAATGTTTCGAAGTTTCATGTCAGATTTAAACGGATGGGAAGAGCTGGCGGGAGTTATATCTCTCATGTTCTGGCTGGTTGTGGGGTTTCTTGGCGGTATTGCTGTTCAAATTATTGTTTGGTTATATAAAAAATATAAAAAGTAAATGGAGGAAGATATGTCTAAACTCTTTTCGAGCTTCACAATTAAAAATACGGAGTTAAAAAACAGGATTGTAATGGCACCCATGTGCATGTATAGTGCAGATGATGAAGGAAATGCAAAGGATTGGCATTATCTGCACTATACATCCAGGGCTGTTGGTGGTACGGGATTGATAATACAAGAGGCAACAGCTGTTGAGTCAAGAGGGAGAATTTCTTCCAACGATCTTGGAATATGGGATGATTCTCATATAGAGGAACTGAAGAGGATAGTTGATGCATGCAAGGCTCACGGAGTAAAGATGGGCATTCAGCTTGCCCATGCCGGAAGGAAGTGCGAGGCTGAAAATGAAAGAATAATAGCACCAAGCGCCATTGCATTCAGCGATGAGTACAGGGTTCCTGCAGAAATGACAAAGGAAGAAATAAAGGAAGTTATTCAGGCTTTCAGGGATGCGGCGGAAAGAAGCATAAAAGTAGGATATGATTTTGTTGAGGTTCACGGAGCCCATGGATATCTTATAAATGAATTCCTGTCGCCGCTTACGAATAAAAGAACAGATGAATACGGTGGTGGAAGCAAGGAAAACAGAGCAAGGTTCTTAAAAGAGGTACTGCATGCCGTAAGAGAGGTATGGACTGCAGAGAGGACTTTACTGCTCAGGGTTTCTGCTGAGGATTATTCCGAAGGAGGAAATCATCCTGAGGATTTGGCTGATTTAATTAACCTTGTAAAGGAAGAAGGGGTGGACATAGTGGATGTAAGCTCCGGCGGAGTTGTGAATGTTGCGCCGAAGGCATTTCAGGGATATCAGGTTAAGTTTGCCGAAGTTATCAGAGAAAAAACAAATCTACCTGTTATTGCCGGCGGGCTTATAGTTGAGCCTCACATGGCGGAAGAAATATTGCAAAACGGCAGAGCAGATTTTATTTTCTTCGGAAGAGAGCTTCTGAGAAATCCGTACTGGCCGCTGTATGCAGCTCATGAGCTGCACAGTGAAACAGGGTGGCCCGAGCAGTACGAAAGAGCAAAATTCAGAAAATAAATTCACAACATCTGAATATTATAATAATGTGAACAAAAATTCTGTAATTATTGAAGGAGAGCAGCAAATGAAAAGATTACTTACATTTTTAATTAAACTGATGTGTTATGCCGTTTTATTTGCTGCCATATTTGCCGCTTCAGCATACGGGGGATATATGTATATAAGGCCGTCCGGCTACGTAAATCTGAACAGCACTCCTCCAATAAGCTATACCGTTAACAGCTTCAACAGGGTAATAGATGTGAACACGGAAAATAAGGAGATTTTGAAAGGAGTTAATGTAAATCATAAGAATATTGTGGATGCAGTGCAAATTACAATAGATTTTATGGCTGAAAACGGATACCTTGTCCATGATTCTACGGGATTTACAATATCTGTTTCAAGTTCTGATAAGGATAAGGCAGGTTCAATGACAGAAAGGCTCAACAATGAAATACAAATTAGAAACGGTGAATATGCCGGTAAAAAAATAAAGGCAGGCTTAGTGCTGGGAAACTGAATAATTTATATCTGCGGTGGCAACATAAACCGCAAAATCATTTATCGAGGTAGTTTATGGAGCTGAAGCAAGGGAACTTAAATATATTTTATGAAATAAACAAACACCTGTTGGCAGACGAAAAGCCGTCCATTTATTTAGAAAGTATTTCAGAGATGCCATTTTTCAGAGAGCATCCTTTTTACATGCTTTGTGATTTAAAAAAGGCGGAGCAGTCTCCGGTGCACCACGGGGAGGGAAATGCATGGGTGCATACAATGCTTGTTACGGACTATGCTGCATCCGAAAAGTACAGAAGCAAAAATGAAGCTGTATTTATGTGGGCTGCGCTGCTTCACGACATAGGAAAACCTCCCACAACTAAAATAAAAAAGGGCAAAATTACTTCATATGACCACGAAAAGGTAGGAGCAGTAATGGCCGGAGAGTTTTTAAAGGAATTTTTTACGGATGCGGGGTTTATAAATGAAGTTTGTGCACTTGTGAGATGGCACATGCAAATACTCCATGTTGTGAAGGATATGCCGTTTGCGGATATAAAAGCAATGAAGGAAGAAGCGGACATAAATGAGGTGGCCTTGCTGGGCTTCTGTGACAGAATGGGGAGAAAAGGGTCTGACATTGAAAAAGAGAGACAGAATATTTCAATATTTCTGGAAAAGTGCAATAATAAAGGATGATGTTAAAAAATTCCGGTATTCACCGGAATTTTTCTATGATTTAGCCAAAATAGACTTCATGTTTATCAATGTTTCAAAAATATTTTCATGGACTACGGATTTAATATCAAATTTCAAAAGCTTAAAAGTAAACTGCAGTATGAAGCCTATACCAAATACGGCAATAACCGTTCCAAGACCGACCTTGGCTCCAAGGAGGAAGCCTATTAAGAGCACAGTTCCTTCTATGGAACCTCTTATGGCTCCAATGGGTACATTGGGAAGTCTTTTTCCAAGCGCTACCATCAGTGTATCCCTCGGGCCGCATCCCATGCCGGGGCTTATGTACAGATATGAGGCGCAGCTTATTACAACCTGGCTCAATAAAAGCATTAGAACTCCCAGATAGAAATTTGTCATGAAGGGTATGATGTTGAGGGAACGCAGGAAATCTAACATTACGCCTATGAGCAGGGTATTCAGTATTGTTGCCAGGCCTATTTTTTCTTTAAGGAAGACCGAAACCGCAACAATGATTACAAGACCTGTCAATATACTGACATTTCCAAAGGAAATACCAGTTACATTTGATACTCCCATACCAAAGGCATCCCATGGTGCAAGGCCTACATTTGCTTGTACACTCAACGTTATTCCAAAGGAGTACACAAACAGTCCGAATAATAATTTCACGATTCTTTTCAAGTAATTTTCCACATATTCACCTTGCTTTCGCTGATAATGATATCATTATAATGACTTAGTGCACAGGTGTCAATTAAATTCAGTCTCTGTATCCATATATTTCAAGCAACTCTCCGATATATCAAACATATACTGGAAATAAGTGCTTTTTTATGCTATAATTAAAAGAAAGAATGAGTGAGGAGGGATGGATATGTGGACGAGAGAACAACTTAAGCTTTCGGCGAAGGAATCCTTGAAAGGAAACTACTGGCAGGCTTTTTGGGTGGGTATAGTTCTGGCAATATTCTCGGGAATCGGCGGCGGTGGAGGCGGTGGAGGCGGCGGTTCCAGCAGCAATTGGGAAACGGCAGAAAGATATTTTGGAAGCAATGACAACTTTATGATAATAGCTATTGCCATAATTGTATTAGCTGTACTATACAGAATTCTTATAGGTTTTTCTCTGGAGGTTGGTTCAAGAAAATATTTTGTGCAGCTGGCGCAGGGCAAGAATACGGAAGGATGCTACGGGTTTGCATTTGACGGTTCTAATTACAGAGGTATTATTTCAGCAATGTTTTTGAAGGGCTTTTACAATTTTCTGTGGTCGCTTCTCTTTGTTATACCGGGTATAGTTAAATCGTATTCTTACAGGATGGTTCCCAATATTTTAGCGGATAATCCGAGATTGAGTGCTGACGAGGCAATTACTCTCAGCAGAAAAATGATGAATGGACACAAAATGGATACATTTGTGCTGGATCTTTCATTTCTGGGATGGTATCTGCTTGGATTGCTGGCACTTGTTATTGGTACTCTTTTCGTACATCCGTATGTATATGCCACGGAGGCGCACCTTTACCTGGTGCTGAGGAGTAATGCGATTGGCGGCGGATTCTGCACGTACGAGGATTTAAACCTTGGAAGAGAAACAAATTATTTTGACACAGGCAATGACGACAACGATTATTTCAGGCGCGATGATTATTAAAAGAATATGAATACATAATACACCCCCTTTTTGTATATACTGTGCATAGGGGGTGTTGCCTTTGAATCCAATAGAAGTACATTACAAAAACAGCTTTGCGGCAATAAAAATAGGTCATTACCTCAGACCTCAGATTAACAAAAGCTCCGCTATTGTGTGCATAGGAACAGATAAATGCATCGTTGACAGCCTTGGCCCTCTGACAGGAACTTTGCTGTCAAAGGAAAATCTGACCATAGATATTTACGGAACACTTGACAGACCTGTCCATGCACTGAATATAAACGATTATGTGAAGATTATCAGAAATAAAAACTACGACAGAATAATTGCCATAGACGCATGCCTCAGCAATAAAAAAAATCAGGGAATAATTGAAGTAAGAGAAGGTCCCATCACTCCCGGAAAAGGCATAGGTAAGATCTTGCCTGAAATAGGGGATTTATCCATAATAGGCGTTGTAGATTCTAGCGACAGAGATTTTCACGATTTAATTCAGGATACGAGGCTTTCGTTGATTTATGAAATGGCGGAAATTATATGTGAGGGTATTGCGGCGGGAATTAACATGAGGCTTGGAGAGGAATCCGACTCTAGGCGCCAGGTCTCCATAAGCAGCTTTTAAGTCTTTTAAATATATAACAGCATAAACGNNCGTTTATGCTGTTATATATTTTTGGCAATTGCATTGCCCATCTCTCGTGTGCTCACATACTTATCGGCCTGTCCGGCTATATCTGCCGTTCTCAGTCCGTCCCTCAATGCCTTTTTAACGGCATTTTCTATTTGTTCAGCTTCTTTTTTAAGATTAAATGAATACTTAAGCATCATGGCTGCCGATAGGATGGTTGCTATGGGATTTGCCTTTCCTTGTCCCGCAATATCCGGTGCAGAACCATGTATGGGCTCGTACATGCCGTAGTTGTTGTCTCCTATGGAGGCTGAGGGAAGCATTCCTATGGAGCCGGTTATCATACTTGCTTCATCTGAAAGTATATCTCCAAACATGTTTTCCGTAACAATAACATCAAACTGCTTTGGATTTATAATAAGCTGCATTGCAGCATTGTCAACATACATGTGGTTTAATTCCACATCCGGATATTTCTGAGCTATTTCTATTACGGTTTTTCTCCACAGTCTTGATGTTTCAAGCACATTTGATTTATCCACGCTTGTTACCCGCTTGTTTCTTGTGCGGGCTATTTTAAATGCCTGCTCCGCAATGCGCTCCACCTCATATTTTGAATATTCCATAGAATCGCAGGCATAATCTCCATCAGTGAATTTTTTTCCGAAATATATTCCTCCGGTCAGCTCCCTTAAAATTGCCACATCCAGCCCGCCTTCCACTATATCCTGTCTTAGGGGACAGGTGTCCTTCAGTTCATCAAACATTATGGCAGGACGAATATTTGTGTAGAGGCTTAATTCCTTTCTCAGAGCGAGAAGTCCTTTTTCAGGCCTTAAATCTCCGGGCATGCTGTCCCACTTGGGACCGCCAACCGCACCAAAGAGCAGAGCGTCGCTTTTTCTGCATACATCTAAGGTTTCCTCAGGCAGAGGAACTCCCGTCTCGTCTATTGCCGCCCCTCCGGCAAGAGCCTCCGTAAACTCAAATGTGTGGCCGAATTTCTCTCCCACGATGTTCAGTATTTTTATAGCTTCATCAACAATTTCCGGTCCTATTCCGTCCCCTTTTATTACAGCTATTTTGCAATCCATCTGTTCCTCCTTATGCCCTGCGGGCTTCAAGCTTGTTCTGCACATAGCCTGCCAGACCGCCGCAGTCTATAATCTTCCTGATGAACTCAGGAAATGGCTGTGCCTGATATATCTCATTCTTTGTAATATTTTTTATTAATCCTTTTTCATAATCGACGGAAACCACATCCCCTGCTTGGATTTTTTCTGAGGCTTCGTCACATTCAAGAATAGGAAGTCCTATGTTGAAGGCATTTCTGTAAAAGATTCTGGCGTAGCTTTTTGCTATTACGCAGGATATGCCGGATGCCTTGATTGCCAGCGGTGCATGCTCTCTTGAGGAGCCGCAGCCGAAGTTTTTCTGGGCTACCATTATGTCTCCATCCCTCACTTTCTTTATGAAGTCCTTGTCTATATCCTCCATGCAGTGCATGGCAAGCTCTTTAACGTCTGTTACATTCAGATATCTCGCAGGAATAATAACATCCGTATCTATATCATCCCCGTATTTAAAAACTTTTCCCTGTGCGTTCATAATATCCTCCATTTATTTGATTTTTTCGGGGTCTGCTATTTTTCCCGCTATGGCTGTGGCTGCCGCAACTGCCGGGCTTGCAAGATATACCTCTGAACCGGTATGACCCATGCGGCCCACAAAGTTTCTGTTAGTTGTTGCAAGTGCTCTTTCACCGTCAGCCAATATTCCCATGTAGCCTCCCAGGCATGGTCCGCATGTGGGAGTGCTGATTATTGCTCCCGCGTCAATAAATATTTCTGCCAGCCCTTCTGTTATACACTGCTTGTAAATTTTCTGTGTTGCCGGAATTATAATTGTCCTTACGGCCGGATGAACCTTGCGTCCCTTCAATATTTCTGCGGCTGTTCTCATATCCTCAATTCTTCCGTTTGTGCAGGAGCCGATTACCACCTGATCGATTTTCACACTGCCCACCTCGTCGATGGTCCTTGTGTTTTCGGGAAGGTGAGGAAATGATACCGTTGGTCTCAATGTGCTGAGATTGATTTCAATTACCTCGTCGTAGCCTGCATCCTCATCTGCTTCGTAAATTGTATATTTTTTCGTTGAATGCTCGTTCATATACTCAATTGTTTTTTCATCCACGGGAAATATTCCGTTTTTACCCCCTGCCTCTATGGCCATGTTCGCAATTGTGAAGCGGTCGTCTATGGACAGGTGCTTTATTCCCTCTCCGGAAAATTCCATTGATTTGTACAGCGCTCCGTCAACACCTATTTTTCCTATTATGTGGAGAATTACATCTTTGCCGGACACATGTTTGCCGGGTTTGCCTGTAATGTTGAATTTAATCGCAGGAGGAACCTTCAGCCATACCTGCCCCGTAGCCATGCCGGCAGCCATGTCCGTGGAGCCTATTCCTGTGGAAAATGCCCCAAGGGCACCGTAAGTGCATGTGTGAGAATCAGCGCCTATTACAGTATCTCCGGCAACCACCAGACCCTTTTCGGGAAGCAGGGCATGTTCTATTCCCATCTGCCCTACATCAAAAAAGTTTGTTACATGCTGCTCTCTGCAAAAATTCCTGGATATTTTGCATTGCTCAGCGGACTTGATATCCTTGTTTGGAACAAAGTGGTCTAAAACAATTGACACCTTATCCCTGTCAAAGATTTTTTCAGCACCCATTTTATAAAATTCCTTTATGGCTACAGGAGCCGTTATATCATTTCCCAAAACCATATCGAGATCTATTTCAATAAACTGTCCTGCTTTAACTTCCTTCAATCCTGCCCTAGATGCAAGGATTTTTTGCGTCATGGTCATTCCCATCGCTATACCTCCGTATTCTCGTATATTATTTTATTTGCCGCATTTATATAAGCTATTATGCTGGCTTCTATTATGTCTGTGCTCAGGCCTCTGCCCACATACACACGATTCTTTTCCTTCAGCCTCACAACGGCATCTCCCAATGCATCCTCACCCTCTGTGACAGAGTTCAGAGCGAAATCATCCAGCTCAAAGTCCCTGCCGATAATTTTCTCAAGAGCCTTGAATGATGCATATATGGGGCCTTCGCCTATAGCAACCTCCTCAACAGAGCTGTCTTCCTTTTTCACTCTTATGGTAGCTGTTGAGGTTATGGTGTTTCCGCTGTTTATCACATATTTTTCAAGCTCAAAGGCATTTGGTATCTCCACCTTCTGCCTTGATACAAGAGCATCTATATCCTTGTCAAAAACATCCTTTTTCTTGTCTGCTAAGTCCTTGAACTTTTTGAATGCCTCATCAAGCTCTTCTTTTGACAGTGCATATCCCAATTGAATGAGCTTGTCGTTAAAAGCATGTCTTCCGGAGTGTTTGCCCAACACAAGCTTGTTTGTATCAAGCCCTATTGATTCGGGAGTCATTATTTCATATGTCTCCTTGTTGTTCAGAACACCGTGCTGGTGAATTCCCGATTCGTGAGCAAAGGCGTTAGCTCCCACTATTGCTTTGTTAGGCTGCACCTTGACCCCTGTAATTCTTGACAGCAGGCTGCTGCTTCTCATTATCTGCCTTGTATCTATATTGGTTGCTGCATTGAAGTAGTCTCTTCTTGTGTCCAGTGCCATGACAATTTCTTCGAGAGCTGCATTTCCGGCACGCTCGCCTATACCGTTGACTGTGCATTCGATTTGTGTTGCTCCTGCCTTGATTGCAGCAATGGAGTTTGCAACTCCCAGACCTAAATCATTGTGACAGTGCACAGATATATCAACTGTCTTAAGCTGAGAGCATTTTTCGATTACAGCAGTCAGAAAATTGTAGTATTCATCAGGGGTTGTGTAACCGACGGTGTCGGGGATGTTAATTGTTGTGGCTCCGGCATTTATTGCTCTGCTGAAAACCTGGGCAAGGAAATCCACATTGCTTCTTGTTGCATCCTCCGCTGAAAATTCTATGTCATTGCAGTATGACTTGGCATACGACACCATTTTTTCGGCTGTTTCGAGAACTTCCTCAGGTGTCATTTTGAGCTTGTATTCCATGTGAATGGGTGATGTCGCCAGGAAAAGATGTATTCTCGGATTCGCGGCATACTTCAGGCTTTCCCATGCCTTGTCGATATCGTCCTTATGAGCGCGAGCAAGGCTTGCCACAGTTATGTTCCGTACATGTTTGGATATTTCCTGTATGGAATGCAAATCCCCCGGCGATGCCGCTGCAAAGCCTGCTTCGATTATATCTACATTCATCCGTTCAAGCTGCTGCGCCATTTCTATTTTTTCCTTTAAATTCATGCTGCAGCCCGGTGACTGCTCTCCGTCTCTCAGTGTTGTGTCAAAAATTTTGATTACTCTTTCCATTTCAAACCTCCAAATTTTTATTTTGAAATAGAATCCAACCATATGATTTCAGCAAATAAAAAATCCGTCCATGAAAGTATAAACTTTCAGGGACGGATATTATCCGCGGTACCACCCATATTGTTTTCTGCATAGATATAAATAAATATCCAAAGAAAACCTCTCGTCAGATTCTAACAAATCTCAGCCTTTAACGGGGCAACGTATCTTCCTACTTGATTCAGAAAATCGGCTCAGGAGCGAGTGTGCTTTCATGACAGTATCGGCTTGCAGCACCGCCGACTCTCTGCAACATGTCTTTTGAAAGGTTTTTTCTCCATCACAGCTTTTATTATTTCTTGATTGTTTTGAATTGTAGCAGAGGATTTAAATTTTGTCAATAAGCGTTTTAAATTTTTTTAGTTTTATTTATTCAGTGCTTTAATGGCCGCTTTAAGCTGCAGGTCCTCGGCATCACTCTCGGAATGCTGGAGAAGTGCCCTGTACAGCGCATTTTGTGTTGCTATATCAATTGTTCCGTATGCGTAAAGGAAGTTGTCTCCCTGGAATTTGACAATCTGTTCAAAGGACTTCTGGTCATAAACTCCGTCAGGCTCGCCAACGTCATATCCCAGTGTGTCCAGAATCATTTCTGCAGCAAGCACATCCAGGCTCACTGTTCCAAGAACAGGTTTCTTTGTTTTACTGAATGAAGGATATTCAGACAGGTCCGCCTTCTGGTTTTCAACAACTATGTCAGGAGCAATTCCTACTTTATGTACGGGCTTTCTGTCTACAGAGAAATATTCCGCAGTAGTGAATTTAACGCCGCTTCCGTCAAGAAGTGCATAAAGAGACTGAACAACTCCTTTTCCGAATGAGTTTGTTCCCACTATTATGCCTTCGTTCTTGTACTTTACGGCCCCCGCAAATACTTCCGTTGCACTGGCGCTGCCGCCGTTAATCAATAAGGCAATTTCATATTTCTGTTTCTTCAGGGTGCTCTCATAAATATCTTCCTCGCCTGTAGCGTAGTCAACATATACTACGGGCCCTTCAGTAACGAAGAGATTGAGCATACCAACCGCAGAGTCAAGTGTTCCTCCGCCGTTGTTTCTCATGTCTATTACAATTTTTTTAACGTCGCCGGCATCAAATTTTTCCAGCTCTTTTTTAACAAGGTCCACAGTGTTATCCGAAAAATCTGTAACTTTCAGGTAACCAACGTTGTTGTCCATTATTTTTCCTTCAACACCGCTTATTATGATGGCTCTTCTCACTATGTCAAATGTCAGAGTTTCTCCGCTGCGCACCACACCTATTTTTACATGTGTTCCCTCCGCTCCCTTAATGAGCAGGGATGCCTGTGACGTAGTAAGTCCGGTTATATCGGCACCGTCAACATATTTAATGATGTCCCCTGGCTTTATGCCTGCTTCCAGTGCCGGTGAGCTGGGAAGGGGAGTAATAACGACTATATTTCCGTTTGAGTCTATAATCTGCACGCCTATGCCCGTGAATTCACCTGCCGTATCCTCAAGCAGCGCCATGTATTCCTCATGCGTGTAATGTGTGCTGTAATCATCGAGAATTCCGAAAAATCCGTCATACAGGCCGTTCAGTATATCTTCCTGATTTACCTCGTATTGATATCCATCAAGCACAAAGTAAATAACATTCTTCATAAATTCAACGTCAGAATCAAATTTATCCTTATCCATTTCAGCAGCAAATGCTGTTGATGCAAATGAAGATAAAACCATTACCACTGCGAGAATTAAACATAATTTTCTTTTCATAGTCCACCTCTTTCTTTAGTACTGACATAAGTATATTTCAAAAGGGACAAAGTGTAAAGGAATAATATAGCTTAAAAATCTGCGATACTTCTTTTAATTTAAAATGCGGAATAGTATTATAATATGCGAATTTTGTCACGTGCAGGAAAGTCAGTATTTATTTTCAGGAATTGTGCGTTTATTTCTTTGTATAATTCCGTAATTTATATTATAATATATGTTAAACCAACAATAGATTTTATCCTTATGGGATGCCTTGCGGAGATTGAGGAAATTAATTTTGACTTTAAGAGGCTTTTAGGGTAAAATATATAATCAGAAAAATTAAAAATGAGGGAAAAATGAACAGAAATTATAAAACATCAAGCTTGACAGAAGCTGCTATGATAACAGGAATACTTGTGGTAATAGCGTACTTGGCATCTTTTTTTTCGGTCGTAATGTTTTTTTATCCCACCCCTGCAATTATACTTGCTAAACGAAAGGGCATCAAATATTCAACCATGGCTCTCATAGCATCGGATATTATAATTGCAATACTTTTGGGAATACAATCCGGAATGATGTTTTTGATACTGTATACTCCTCTGGCTGTTGCTCTTTCCTACGGAATATACAGGGATAAGGACGCAAACAGGACTATTTTGATGGGTTCAGCCGCATATATGATTTCATTTGTTGTCATGATAATGCTCATGGACGCATTTTTAGGAATAAATTTTCTCCAGCAGCTCAAGGATATTTATGCTGAGAGTTTCCAGATGACAAAGGATATGCTGTCAGGCATGCCTGCAGGAATGCAGAATGAAAATATAGATAAGGTTATAAAAACATATGATGAAATGGGGCCTATGATTATAAGCTTTATTTCAAATATATTTCCGGCGGTGCTCATAGTGTCATCTGTTGCAACAGCATATGTTAATTATATGGTTGCGTTTAAATTTGCAAAACGATTTTCAATTACCGTCAGACCTCACGAGGGAATTGCGTATTTTTCATTTCCGAGAACATTTATGACCGCAATTGCCGTGATGATGCTTTTGTCCTACCTGCTGGGAGTATTCGGAATAGATGCAGGTATCATTCAGGCAAACTTAATTATGATTTTATTCATAGCAATGTATTTGCAGGGATTTGCTGTCACTAAATTTTTTGTGCTGAGAAGCCGTATGAGTATAGGATATAAAAGAATTTCATTATTCATGCTGTTGTTTATTTCGCTTTTTATGATTCCGGGTCTCGCCTTTGCTGTTGCGCTGGCAGGTCTGGTAGATTTGGCAATAGATTTGAGAAAAATAAATAGGACGGTATAACCGTTAAAGGAGGCAGAGATTGGATAATAAGAAAACTCCTAATTTTTTGAGAGATGACAGCTTGGTTTATCTTGCGCTGAATACTTTTACCATACTGGTTTTACTGATTAATGGCATGTACATATATGCCGCGGCCGCAGCACTTATACTGGCAATTATTGCTGCTGTCGCCTTCAGAAGGCAGCTTCAGAGAGAAAAGGACCTGAAAAAATACATAATTGATTATACAAAGAATATTGAAAACTTGTCAGTAAACTCATTTTACTATTCTCCCATACCAATAAGTATAATAGGGCCATTCGGTCAGATATTCTGGTTCAATAAAAAGTTCAAGGAGCTTGTTGGGGATGAGATAGATAATATCGAAAATATCGACGAGTTTATCCGCGGTTTCCCTGTTAAAACAATGGCAGACAACCGGGAAGGAACAATAAACAGTGTTGAGATTGCCGATTCAGGTAAAACCTTCAATATTATGTACTACAGCCTCGAGGAGGGACGATTTGGTGAAGGTATTTCCTATGTGTGCTACTGGAATGAAAATACGGCATTTGCAAATCTTAAGGCGAAATATAACGATGAACGTCCCGTTGCAATGCTGGTACAAATAGATAATTACGATGAAATATCGGAAAAGCTCGATAAGGGTGAAAAATCTGCAATGACAGCGGAAGTTGAAAAAATACTTAACAGATATGCTTCTGAAATGAATGGCTTCGTACTGAGATATGATACCGCGAGGTTTCTGATGATGATTGAAAACGGATTTTTAGAGTCTCTTGAATCAAGAAAATTTTCAATGCTTGAAGATGTGAAGGCTCTGAAAGGAGCCGGGGATTTCAATTTTACGCTCAGCGTAGGAACAGGCGTGCTGGCCAAGAATCTGACACAGCTTTTAGAGTACGCCAAAGGAGCATTGGATGTGGCACTCGGAAGAGGAGGAGATCAGGCTGTAGTAAAAAGAATCAACTCCGTTAAATTCTATGGCGGTAAAAGCAAGGCTGTTGAAAAGAGAACCAAGGTTAAGGCAAGAATTATTTCCTACGCCTTAAGGCAAATAATGGACCAGAGCTCAAATGTTATAATAATGGGGCACAGAGTAGGTGATATGGACAGTCTCGGTGCTTCCATAGGACTTTATGCAATGGCAAGAAGCAGAGGAAAAAAAGCATACATTGTGCTTAATACCGTGAACCATGCGTTGAAAAATATGTATGAGCGCATGAAGCATGAGGAAAGCCACTACCTGGATGCCCTCATAAGCACGGAAACCGCAATGAACATGATTGACCAGAACACGCTGGTGGTTGTGCTTGACACTCACAGGCCCAGTTACACCGAAGCACCTGAACTTCTCACCAAGGTGGATAAAATAGTTCTTATTGACCATCATAGAAGAAGCGAGGAATATATTGAAAATCCGCTGCTCGATTATATAGAGCCCTATGCTTCATCAACATGTGAGCTGATTTCAGAGCTTGTTCAATATATGGAGGATCATATTAAGCTGACGAAATTTGAGGCGGATGCACTTTTGGCAGGAATAGTGCTGGATACAAACTCATTTACATTCAAGACAGGAGTCAGAACATTTGAGGCAGCATCCTTCCTGAGGAGGAACAACGCTGATACAACCGATGTCAAGGAGCTGTTCAATGAGAGTCTGGAATCAATGAAAAGGAAGACTGAAATAATCGAAAGATCTGAAATAGTCTTTGATGATGCTGCAGTTTCATATATAGATGAAATTTCTGAGGATTCAAACGTTATAGCGGCGCAGGGGGCCGATGAGCTCCTTACCATAAAGGATATTAAGATGAGCTTTGTGCTTGTGAGAAACAAGGACTACATAAATATAAGCGCACGGTCTACAGGACCTATAAACGTACAGGTAATAATGGAGAGCCTTGGAGGCGGAGGACACCTGAACATGGCTGGGGCGCAGATACCAACTCATGATATGGATGAAGCAAAATATAAATTAATAGAAGCAATATCTCATTACAAGAAGGAGAACAAGGAAGAATGAAAGTAATATTATTGGAAGATGTTAAGAATGTAGGGAAAAAGGGCAATATCATAAATGCCAAGGATGGGTATGCAAGGAATTTCCTGTTTCCTAAAAATTTAGCTATAGAAGCAACACCTGTAAATCTGAAGAATCTGGAAAATGCAAAGCAGCTTCAGGAAGCAAAGGAAAAGGAAATATATGATGAAGCAAAGAAATTAGAGGAAGAATTAACTAAAATTACAGTAGTCATCAAGACGAAGACAGGAGAAAACGGCAAGCTGTTCGGTGCTGTAACAACTAAGGAAATTGCCGAGTATATTGAAAAAGATCACGGATTTGCCATTGACAAGAAAAAATATGATTTGGATGAGCCTATAAAATCCGTGGGTGAATATTTCGTAAAAATTAAGCTTCATTCACAGGTTAACGCAAAGGTGAAAGTTATAGTTACAGAAAAATAAAAGAGGATTGAAATGTCTGATTTGATTAATATGGGAAAGGTTCCGCCTCACAGTGCCGAGGCGGAGCAGACTGTGCTTGCATCCGCTTTGATTGACCATGTCGCTGTCGAGAAGGTAATGAATTTACTGAAGGCAGAGGACTTCTATTTTGAGGCAAACAGAGAAATCTTCGACTCCATAAGACAGGTGCATATGCAGAATATGCCGGTGGATGCCCTCATTGTTGCCGAAGAGCTGAAAAAAAGAGGCAAGATTGATTATGTGGGCGGGTTTGAATATCTGGCAAAATTAACAGAAAATATAATAACCTCAAAGAACGTTGAGGCATACTGCGGCATTGTCAGGGAAAAATCCACTCTGCGCAAGCTCATAAGTGTTTCCGGGGAAATAATTGAAAAGGGTTACAAGGAAAACGACGATGTTCAGAAGATAATCGAGTTAGCGGAGTCAAGGATATTTTCCATATCTCAGAACAGAAGCGTAAATTCTTTTGCCGAAATCAAGGATGTGCTCATGAATGTGTTCAACACTCTTGAGGAAAGAGCAATGAACAAGGGTAGTATTACAGGTCTCACCACAGGCTACATCGACCTTGACAGAATGACCTCGGGACTCCAGAGGTCTGACCTTGTGTTGCTTGCGGCAAGACCGTCAATGGGAAAGACAGCACTTGCCCTGAACATTGCCATGAATGCCGTTAAAACCGGTGCTTCCGTGGCACTGTTCAGTCTTGAGATGTCCAAGGAGCAGTATGTTCAGAGAATTATAAGCATGGAATCCATGGTTGACAGCTCAAAGCTCAGGACGGGAAATCTTGACGACGAGGATTGGACAAGGCTTATTTCCACAATGAGCACTGTTTCCAACCACAAAATTTTTATTGACGATACAGCGGCTATTTCTGTTTTCGAGCTCATGTCCAAGTGCAGGCGTCTTAAAATGGAAAAGGGACTGGATTTAATAGTTATAGACTATCTCCAGCTTATGTCAGACGGAACGAATTCCACCAACAGGCAGCAGGAAATTTCAAATATATCCCGTGGTCTGAAGGCCCTGGCAAGAGAAATGGACTGCCCCGTAATGGCATTGTCACAGCTGTCCCGTGCGCCGGAGCTCCGTCAGGACCACAGACCTATAATGTCTGACCTCAGAGAGTCCGGAGCAATAGAGCAGGACGCTGACGTTGTGCTCATGCTTTACAGGGACGAATACTATTTCAAGGAAGAGTCTGAGAAAAAAGGAATTACCGATGTAATCATAGCCAAGCAGAGAAACGGTCCAGTGGGAACCGTAGAGCTTGCATGGATAAGCCAGTACACAAAATTTGGAAATATACAGAAGTAACAGATAACTTAAGAAGGGCGCTGAGCGCCCTAATTTTTTAGCATTTTATGTTTCAAGATTACACCATTCTTGCTATCACTATTTTCGTTCCTGGTGCAAGTGCGTTGTCTTCGGGGATGTCGTTCAATTCCTTCAGGTAATTGATTGACAAATTGTAGTTCTTTGCAATATCCCACACTGTTTCTCCCGGCTGAACAACTCTGAACACGAGACTCGGCATCTTGCTTCTTTCAATGGGCCCTTCCTCGGTTATGTTGCTGATTACTGAAATTTCGTTGTTGCCTCTCATTTTCATTCCAACGTTTATATCGCAGTTGACTATGACAGAATTGCTTCCCTTTCTGTATGCTCCGCATTTTGCAATATCCACATTTGATGTGATGTCATCAGACAGTTCGCTTTCCTTTAGATCTATGGAAGCCGTAAATGGCAGTGATGCATAGGCTTTGTCAATTTTGTTAATCTCTCCGTTAAGGTACAGCAAATTAACATCAAGGAATCCGTCAACAACGTATTTGTCGTCAAAAATTCTTTTTTCCGAAATTTTTGGGCTTACATCTACGGTGTAGATATCCTTTATGGATCCGGAAACAACATCAAAATTATTTTCATATTTAACAGTCTTATTTACAATGTTGTTCATGGATGTCAGCTTTACTTTTGCTGACTCCAGATTCAGCAGGCAGCTGGTGGAGTAGCAGTCGGTTATTATATTTTTTTCCGCAACACTGTACATTGCTGCATTTACTGTAAACGGCAGGTTAAATTCAATGAGTTTTTTTTCACCGTCATAATTTTCAGCGATGTTGTATGTCATTTCATTTAATGCTACACTTATGTCCTTGAGCACATCGTCACCTGAGTTCTTCACCTCAATGTAGTGTGTAAAAGGAAACTCTTCAGCCACATATGCCGCCGCATTCAGGCTGTTGTCCTCTGTGTATAGAAATCCCACTTTGCAGGTTCCCTCAACCAGCATTTTATCATCCAGAGAATCAATGCTGGTAATGAATACCTCAGATTCTGACTTCAGTATCCTGGATATTTCATCAGAACCCTTGCTTAGCTCCACCGCATCATTGATTGTTATTTCTTCAGACAGCACAGATGCCTGGTCGGTGTACTTTACATTTTGGGTCTTTGCCTGAAAGCTGCCGTCTGACTCAAGATTTGAGACGAAGTTGACAGGATGCTTGTTTATTACATCAGTATCAAGCAGTATAACTGATTTTACCATGTAGCTTCTGTCATTTACATTCTCTGCATCTATGTAATCAATATATGCGGCAGACTGTGCCTCCATTCCTTCTCTGGCTCCCGAAACCGGAATCTCCTCGGTGAACGGTATTTTTCCCGACATGGAATTTGCCATGATATCCTCATCATTTGAGCGGTAAATTATGTTGTAAACCAATGTTCCTTCCACTACAACGGCATCATTCTTCACTGAAGTTTTATCAACTTTTGCTTTGCCCTCCGCGGATATTATTTTTTCTATTGCCGGAGTATTGTCAGAAAGTGCAAACTCGTTTTCCAGCATAACCTCAGCGGAATTTGAGTCAATGATTTCACTAATATTAAAAGTATCGCCTATTAATTTAAACAAGTTGAATCCTCCTTTATGAAACAGATGTGTTCGCATTCTTTTATAAATGTATATGCGCCATACATTCTGATAGTACAACTTTGGTATAAATTTTTTGAAAAAAACCATTGACCTTTTACTTTTTTTAATATAGAATTGGAAAGTAATATTTATATAAATTATATAATTTTATTTTTTGACGAACTATATATGTTTATGATAGAGACTAAAAAAAAAACCCCTTTTTTGTCTCTGTTTTTATGTTTAAGGGGATTATCAAATATTAAGAACGGTAGCAGGATGGAGAAACAGGAGGAAAAAATGCCAAAATATATTTTTGTAACGGGAGGAGTCGTATCTTCGTTAGGCAAGGGGATAACGGCAGCATCGTTGGGTAGGCTGCTTAAAGCAAGAGGACTTAAGGTTACTCTTCAGAAATTTGATCCGTATTTGAACGTGGACCCGGGCACAATGAGCCCTTATCAGCACGGAGAGGTTTATGTTACGGATGACGGAGCGGAGACAGATCTGGACTTAGGCCACTATGAGAGAATAGTGGACATTGATTTAACCAAGTACAGCAGCATAACGTCAGGAAAAGTTTACTGGTCTGTTTTAAACAAGGAAAGAAGAGGAGATTATTTGGGAGGGACAGTCCAGGTAATTCCCCATATAACCAACGAAATAAAAGGCCTGTTAAAAAGAGTCGCTACTGTTAAGGATGTTGACGTTGTTATTACCGAAATAGGCGGTACAGTAGGAGATATTGAAAGTCAGCCGTTCTTGGAAGCAATTCGCCAGATTCGATATGAGGTTGGAAGAGAAAATGTAATGTACATACATGTTACGCTGCTTCCTTATCTGTCAAAGGCAGGAGAGCTTAAAACAAAGCCAACGCAGCACAGCGTAAAGGAGCTTTTGAGCATAGGAATACAGCCTGATGTCCTGGTGTGCAGGACAGAGAAGGAAATAAGTGATGACCTTAAGGCTAAAATAGCATTGTTCTGCAATGTTGACAAGCAGCATGTAATTCAGAATACGGATGCGGATTCACTGTATGACATACCTCTTCTTCTTGAAAACGAAGGGTTGGACAAAATAGTGTGCAGTCACTTCGGAATGAACTGCAAGGAGCCTGATTTGACAGAGTGGAAGGACATGGTTCAGCGATCCAAGAATCCTGCGCACTATGTTAAGATTTCACTTGTGGGCAAGTATGTGGAGCTGAAGGACGCTTACCTTTCCGTTGCGGAAGCATTAAAGCATGCAGGAATAGATAATTCAGCTGAAGTTGAAATAGATTGGGTGCATTCAGATGAAGTGAATGAGAGCAACTATGAAGAAATACTCAGGGGAAGCAACGGAATATTGGTTCCCGGCGGCTTCGGAGACAGAGGAATAGAAGGCAAGGTGCTGGCTGCAAGATATGCAAGAGAAAACGGTGTGCCGTTCCTTGGGATATGTCTTGGAATGCAGATGGCTGTTGTGGATTTTGCCAGAGGAGTACTGAAATACGGTGATGCTCACAGCACAGAGTTCAATCCCGAAACAGAACATCCTTTAATAGATATTATGAACGACCAGAAGGATGTTGAGAACAAGGGCGGAACAATGAGGCTGGGCAGCTATCCGTGCAGGCTTGTTGATGGAACAAAGGCCAAAGAAGCATATGAAGGTGCGGACATGATTAATGAAAGACACCGACACAGATTTGAGTTCAACAATGAATTCAGGGAAGAGTGCGAGAAAAACGGGCTGATAATTTCCGGAACGTCACCGGATAACAGGCTTGTTGAAATTGTGGAGCTCAAGGACCATCCATGGTTTGTTGCGGCTCAGTTCCATCCGGAATTCAAATCACGACCTACAAGAAGCCATCCGTTGTTCAAAAATCTGATAAAGGCATCAATTGAAAATAAGAAATAAAAAAGAAACAAAGGTCATTCCCGTAAATCCGGGAATGACCTTTTCTTATTAAGAGTTCCTGCATACATGCTCAGCATTATCATTATTTGTGGGGTTAAGGGAATAGAATCCACCAATCCGCTGATCATTGTCATGGCCAGCACGGCAAAGGCAGTGATACTTCGCAATTTTTTAAAAATGCCGGCCGCGATTATCGAAAATATTGAAAATCCAAGAAATCCTGTTTCAGTTATAATCTGTAGATATATGTTGTGGCAATGCTCTATTTTTGTGCTTACGGATGACGAATATTTCGAAATATGCATAAAAAGTGTTCCAAAGCCTATGCCTGATACGAAATTGTCCTTTATGATTTCAATGCAGGCTTTCCACACATCCAGTCTGTAAAGAAAGGAACTGTCTTCCATTGCTCTTGAAGGGTTAGCCCGACCTATTCCCATCAGTGCATCCGTACCGAATATGGCAATGACTAATATTAAAATATATTTTATGTACTTTTTGTCCCGCAGAGCTGCAGCTGATAGTCCTGCCAGCAGGGAAACCCATGCTGTTCTTGAAAATGTCAGGATTAAACAGGCTGTACCTATTACAAATACTGCCGATTCAAGACTTATTTTCCTGAGGTCAAGATTTTCACACGCTATTAAAATAATGAAGCTTATATAGAATCCAAAGACGTTAGGATTGTAAAATGTTGAGTAAATGCGCCTGTTGATGCTGTATTCACCGGAGTCAACCCACTTGGATGGTATGGAAAATCCAGGGCTGAAATATTGCAGTATTCCTATAATAAATACAGCCAATGATACAATGAGAAGCAAGCCTTTTAATTTATCAAGTTGGCTCGAATTCAATGAGCTGAATATATGGAAGGAATATAGGCAGAGCAGCATTATCACAGCATACACCGCAGAAATCAATTTATAGTCTGAAGATATTAAACCTATTGCCACATAAGCATATACTAATATATCAAGCATGCTCATTTCCCTTATTCTGCTGTTTTTTCTGAAGAGTCCCACAATAAAAACTGCTGCAACAAATATATATGCAGCAGGAATAAACAAAGCGGATAAAATCAATAATAAAAATGGTGTAAAGCAATTCTTAACAGAGGTAGGCTCTGTTATTAAGTTGCCTGTAATTTCATAATTCATTTTGTATTCCTTGCATTTGAAGATGTATTTTTTTTATTATTCGTTACCAGGTAGTAAAATATACCTGCTATAATCACTGAGCCACCTATGACAGTGTGGACAGAAGGTATTTCTCTGAAAATAATAATTGCCATAATACTTGCAAATATAGGCTCACTGAGGGTTGACACAGATATGAGGGTTGATGACACATATTTGACCATGTAATTGTATACCGTGTGCCCAAGTATTGAGCAGAAAAATGCCAGTGCCGCAAAGAGCATGAACTCCTTGGTTGAATAAGGATATATGGGAGTTTTTGAAGCCAGGCACATAATGAACAGAGCTGCCGTAGATACGGAATAAACTATGAACACATATACGCCTGCGCTCATATTCTTCCTCACAACTCCTCCTATAACCAGATATCCTGCCACAAATACGGCGCCCAGAAATGCCAGCGTGTTGCCCAGCATCATGTTGCTTGCGGAGTCCCCAAGAGAGCCTGTGGCTATTATAACAGTACCTGCAAGAGACATGGATATTCCGACAGTCATTTTCCGGCTTAGCTTTTCCTTTGTGAAAAAATAATTTGCCAGCGCCACAAATATGGGGCTGCATGAGACCAATATAGTAGAGTTTGCGATGGTTGTCATCTTTATTGATGAAATCCATGAAGCAAAGTGCAGGGCGAGAAAAATTCCGCTGACTGTGCACAGCATATATTCTTTTTTTGTGATATTTCTGAATTCACCGCGGCTCGTAAGCATTACGGGAATCAACAAAAGCAATGATGTAAACAGCATCCTGTATGCTGATATCACGAGTGCCGGAGCTTCGGAAAATCTTATTATTATTGAAGATAGCGAGGTAAAAAATGTTCCTGCCAGTACTATGTATTTTGAAGGTGTTTTTTCCATTATAACCTGCCTTTGTCAATGTAATAATCTGTGTCGAGCTGTGCCGTCAAATGACATATTAGCATATAATACATAAAAATTCAATACGAGTAACAAAAAGTATAATAAGTAATATTTAAGCAATAATAAAATGGGAAGGGAGGCGGCAATGTTCGATTTTTTTGGTTCAGTTTCATTGATTTATATTGTTAATATAGTAATGGCAATGGTTGTGATTTTTCTTGAGAGAAAGGATCCAACCGCCACGCTTGCATGGGTATTGGTTCTCCTCATATTCCCGGGGTTTGGTTTTTTGTTTTACCTGCTGCTTGCTCAAAATTTCAGCAGGAAACAGCTGTTTACCATGAAAATATATGCAAAGAAAACATTCGGGAACTACATCAGCATCCAGCGGAAGCTCTTTAATGCGGGAGGGCTTGTGTTCAACGACAAGAATGTTGAAAACTTCAAGGATCTGATTAAAATGAACTTGTTTTTTCATGACTTTTCATATACTCAGAACAATGAAATTAAGATTTATACAGACGGACATGATAAGTTCAAAAATTTGTTTGATGATATAAAAAATGCAAAGCATCATGTGCATATGGAATACTATATAATTAAAAACGATAATTTGGGAAGGAGCCTGATGAAGCTTTTGTCTGAAAAGGCAAGAGAGGGAGTTGAGGTCAGGCTGCTGTATGATTCCGTGGGTGGGAGACAGCTTAAATGTGAGGAGATAGAGCATTTAAAAGAAGCCGGTGTTAAGGTTGCCGTGTTCTTCGCCAGCAGCCTTCCGTTTTTCAATTTTAAAATAAATTACAGAAATCACCGTAAAATAGTTGTTGTTGACGGCAGGACAGCTTATATAGGAGGCTTCAACGTAGGAGACGAGTACATTGGCATGAATGAAAAGATAGGCAACTGGAGAGACACTCATGTGCGTATTTCCGGGGATGCCGTAATAGACCTTCAGACACGTTTTTTCCTTGACTGGGGATATGCCTCCAAGGAGGATGTCATGTTTCTTCCAGAGTATTTTCCGGACAGTGACAGAGGTGGCAGCATCGGAATCCAGATTATAAGCAGCGGCCCCGATAAGCAGGATGAGGTAATTAAAAGCAGCTATGTGAAAATGATTAATTCGGCGAAGAAAAGCATATTGATTCAGACGCCGTACTTCGTTCCTGATGCCAGCGTATTTGAATCTATTAAAATTGCAGCAATGTCAGGGGTGGATGTCAGAATAATGATACCCTGCAAGCCTGACCATCCATTTGTGTACTGGGCCACATACTGGTACTGCGGAAGCCTTCTACAATATGGAGTAAAGGTATATACCTATGAAAACGGATTTCTGCACGCCAAGACACTTGTCATTGACGGAACAGTTTCTTCCGTGGGAACAGCAAATTTTGATATGCGCAGTTTCAGGCTGAATTTCGAATGCAATGCACTTATTTATGATACAGGAACTTCCTCGGCACTGCGGGATATTTTTACGGAGGATTTAAATTATTCACTTGAGCTCACCCGTGAGCTGTATCTGGAAAGAGGAATAGTCATACGCTTTAAGGAATCAATGAGCCGGCTTCTGGCTCCTCTTCTTTAGTATTGATATTTGATAAAACTGTGATATCATAGTGTTAATAACATCAAAAGATAATAGGTGATAATATGAAAAGGTACTTTGTTATATATAATCCTACTTCCGGAAACGAAATGGCGGGGCAGAAGATGTTTCATGTTGCCGAAACGGTGCTGGAGCTGGAGGATGTGGAGTTTACATTTTATGCCACAAAGAGAAAGAATGACGGAGAAGAGGCAGCTATCAGGGGATGTATGGAAGGCTATGACATGATAATTTCCTGTGGGGGAGACGGGACTGTCCATGAGATTGTGAACGGTATCATGAAAAGCCCGGCAGAAAGAAAGCCGAAGCTTGCAATTATGCCTGCAGGAACTATAAATGACTTCGCAGCACAGCTTAAGATGCCGAGAGCATATGCCAATTTTGCATCATTGATAATGAAGAACAGCTTTAAAGAAATAGATGTGGGAAAGATTAATGATGACTATTTTGTAAATGTGGTGGGCGGAGGTGCGTTCATGAACATACCCCATGACGTTACCATAGAGGAAAAGACCATATTGGGAAAATATGCCTATTATTTCAAGGCTGCATTCGAGGTTCCCGGTCAGCTTCTGAATACCCACGATATAACCTACATCGTAGACGGGGTGGAATATAACTATAACACTCTCCTGTTCCTGGTGATTAATTCATCCGGTGCGGGAGGATTTAAGAATCTCTGTCCCAAGGCTAAAATCAATGACGGAATTCTGGATGTGGTGATATTTGAAAAGGCAGGCAATGCAGATCTTCTTCAAATATTTACAAGGGTGTTTAACGGACAGCACATAAGCCACCCAAAGGTTCATTATTGCCAGGGAAAGGATATTGAAATCAGGTGCGACGGGAACCTGCCCATAGATACTGACGGGGATATGTGGGGGTATATGCCCGTTAAAATATCATCGGTGAACAAAGCCATAGAAATATTAGTTCCTTAAAAAATCACCTGCATCGTGCTGTACGATGCAGGTGATAATTTTTCCCGGTGAATACCTTTATAAATTAATTAAAAATGTATTTATAAGCTTAATAGATTTTTTTGCCGCTATTTTTACGAAAGAGGGAAAGTCCATGTGAGCTGAGCCATCCGCCTTGTCGGAAATTGCCCTTACAATGCAGAAATCCAAGTTGTTCAAATAGCATACATGGCCTATTGCTGCTCCCTCCATTTCAGCGCAGAGTGCACCGAAATTTTTCACAATGTGGTCCTTTCTGTCACGGCTGCATATGAATTGATCTCCGGATGCAACGGTTCCAACAAACACATTTGTTTCCTCAAGTGTTTTAGCCGAGGTTTCTATTTTTTTAACCAGCTTTTCTGAGCACGGTATATTTATGATATTTAATCCGGATATGAGTCCTAAGGGATCTCCTATGCCTGTGGTGTCCATGTCGTGCTGAACAACATTGTCAGAGATTACAATGTCGGCAATCTCAAGGTTGGAGCTCAGGCTTCCCGCAACTCCGGTGTTGATGATTACGTCCGGCTTGTATTTCAAAATCATTGTCTGCGCACATACGGCGGCATGCACCTTTCCAACGCCGCATTTTGCCACAACAACATCTCTTCCCTTAATGGTACCCTCATAATAATCAACAGAGCTTATTCTTTCTTTTTTTATATTTTCCATGGATTCAATCAATTCCGCAACCTCAATATCCATGGCACCTATTATTCCTGTTTTCATTTCTACCTCTTTACATTTTTAAAATAATTTTAATACATGGTGCGGAAAAAGTCAACAAACGGGCATGATGTCAATTTATATTGTTTATGCATTTTTTTTGTGCTAAAATAATTATAATAATACTTAAGAGGATAATATGCACTATACATATATTGTGGAATGCAGCGACGGCACACTGTATACCGGATATGCTGCCGACCTGGAAAAAAGGATAAATGCACATAATGAGAAAAGGGGAGCAAAGTACACAAGAGGCAGGGCTCCTGTAACATTAAAATATTATGAGGAATTTGAAAATAAAGCAGATGCTCTGAAAAGAGAAGCGCAAATCAAGAAGATGCGCAAAGAAAAAAAGTTGAAATTGTTAAATAATACTAAAAATGAATTGTATATGCCATGATTATTTGGTATAATCTAAATAATAAATTTCGAGGAGAAATGTATGAAAAATAATATTATTGTGGACAGCTGTACTGACTTTATAAAAGAAACCGAAGATCTTGACAGGGTGCCTTTCAGAATACTTATTGATAATGAGGAAATCGTTGATGAAAATCTTGACATTAATAAGCTCATAGAAAAAATGAAAAGTACAAAACAGCAAATAAAGACGGCATGCGCTCCTCCGGAAGACTTTATAAATAAACTGAAGGAAGAAGCAAGCAATTTTATTGTTACGATTTCAAGCCAGCTAAGCGGCTCATACAACAGTGCTATGGTGGCAGTTGAAACATTTAAGGAAAGATTCCCCGAAAGCTTTGTTCACGTTTTTGACAGCAAGACAGCATGTGCAGGTGAAACTCTCGTGGCTATGAAGGTAAAACAACTGCTTGAGGAAAATTCAAACATCAGCGAAGTAATAGAGCAAACAAACAAGTACATAACAAAGCTCAGAACACTGTTTGTTCTCGACTCTCTGGACAATTTGGCCAAGAACGGCAGAATTACAAATTTTAAAGCGATACTTGCAAATATAATGCACATTGTCCCCATTATGGGAGAGGACGGAGAAGGCAGAATAGTGCTGAAAGAACAGGTGAGAGGCAAGAAGAAAGCTATTGCAAGGCTGATTGACATGATAGCAGAATACAATGTTGATTTTGAAAATACAATACTGGGCATTACACATGTGAATTGTCTTGAAAAAGCTGAAAAGCTCCGTGATGAAATTAAGTCGAGATATCCATTCAAGGATGTTAAAATATTTAAGTCATCAGGTTTAAGCACGGTTTATGCTGATGACGGAGGAATTGTTATTGCATTTTAGCCATAAATTCATAAGATTTTGTTAATTTTTATAAAATTCGGGTATAAGTAGCATAAATATGTGTGGAGGTAATTAAATGGATTACAAAGATTTAATTGCAAGAATGAAGTCGGTAAGAGATTACAAAAAGGATGTCCTCAGCAATGAAATTATTCAGAAACTTGATGGATATTGCAAAAATAGCAAAAAATTAGTTGAAGGCATCAATACAGAGGTAATGCTTAAGGCTAAGGCTGATGTTTATGACGAGCTTAAAAATGATGCCGGATACAATGACTTAATGCTTGAGGCGCCTCATTATCTTTTGTTTTTTTCTGAAGAAAAGGATAACTACATTGAAAATACAGGATACGCAGTACAGGACATAATGCTTAAGGCTTTTGAGCTGGGAGTCGGTTCATGCTGGATTACCATCCGTGACGGGGAGCTTGTAAAAAATAAATTAGGAATTAATACGGACAAGAAGCTTACAGCATTGGTTGCTTTGGGGCTTGAGGAAGATAATAAAAACAAGACAATAGTTGAAAATGTTTCCGAATACAACCCATCAAAGGCAAATGTCAGCATAGTTAAGGATAATGTAAGTGAGAGAATGGGCGTTACTGATATTGTGTATATGAAAAAATGGGGAGAGAAAGCTGAGCTGGATGATCTGGTGAACTTAGGACTTGCGGATGCGTTCTTTTATGCGAGATTGGCACCATCAACCAAGAACAGACAGCCTTGGAGATTCATGTATGATAACGGTATAGTGGTTCTTGCAGTAAGAAAAGATGAATCAACAAATGAATACGAAGAAAAAATAGATGCGGGAATAGTAATGCTTTACTTTAAACTGATAGTTGACAGTACGCTGTTTAATGTGGCTTGGAAGTTAGGTAAGACAGAAAAGGAATACGAAATACCGTCAGACTACAGTATAGTGGCATATTGCAACAGTTAAAAGCGCGCATGCGCTTTTTGTGTTTAGAGGAGGAAAAGCTTATGAAAATAATAATAGATAAACATTTTTACGACTCAGTAGTTGGAGAATTCCACGGAATTGAATTTTATAAAGAACCGGAGGAGTGCCCGGAGGCAGATGCTTTAATCGGCCAGCCTGAAGCAATGGATGTTGAAATACTGGAAAAGCTCACAAATTTAAAATGGATTCAGCTATTCAGAGCAGGGTATGATATGATTGACACGGGCTATATCAAAAATAGAGGAATAACGCTGACAAACGGAAAGGATATTTTCTCAGTCCCCATAGCAGAGGATGTTGTGTGCAGAATCCTCATGCACAGCACAAATGCATTCAGCTATATTGAAAACAAAAAGACAAAGACATGGGATAACCAGCTGAAGAGAAATGATTTAAAGGGTCAGACAGTGGGAGTTATAGGAACAGGCTCCATAGCTGTTGAAATTGCCAAGAGACTTGAAGCCTTCGGTGTGAAAATACTTGGATATAAAAGAACTCCCGTACTGAAAATGCCGTATTTCCATGAGGTGTACTCAGGGAAGAGCGGGCTGGAGCACGTTATGTCCGTCAGTGACTACATAATTGTTACGGCAGATTTGAACAAGGGTACCTACCACATGATAAACAGGGATAATCTAATGCTTATGAAGGAAACGGCATCGATTATCAATATAGCAAGAGGAAGCATAATAAATCAGGGGGACCTGAAAGAGGTACTGAGGAATAAATCCATTGCATACGCAGGACTTGATGTGTTTGAAGTTGAACCCCTTCCTGCCGATGATGAACTGTGGGAGCTGGACAATGTGTATCTGACACCACATGCTTCTGCCCTTGTTAAAAACAACAAATCCAGATGGGAAGAGCTTGTAATACAAAATATAAAGAATTTCACCGAAGGTGAAAGGCTGATAAATATCGTAAAGATTTAATCATTTGATTTTAAAACCCCATATTTATTCCCTATAATTTGGAGGCGTGGCTGAAGAATCAGAGTTTAAATATGAGAACGTATTTATTTAAGGATAGAAGGCCGGTCAGTAGAAGGCCGGTCAGTTTCATACCGGCCTCGTCATTCAACAGTAAGGCTGTATTCAATGCTTATGGGGCATTGAGTATATTCAGAATTGCTGATGCAGTTTGAATTGAATTTTGATTTTATCACAGAGCCCGATTCTGCATCATTTTTTGCTTTAATCATGAAACCAATTCTCCTTGATTCCGAGGGCTGCAGGCTGCCCACATCCCATTTCAGAATGGTTTTTCCGTTGAATTCATATACGTTTCTCGGCTGAATGTTGCTGGAATCACCTATAAATTCAATATTTTCATCAAGTATACATCTCAGATACACGCTTCTTGCCATAGAATATTGCCCGGCATTACAATGAACGTAGAATTTTGTGGATTCACCTTTTTTTATGTATTCGTTGTCGCATTTAACAATCATTTCGTAATCGCAGGCGCCGGACGATGCTCTGCACGAATCTGTATAGTCATCGCATATCAGGTGTCCGTAGAAGTTGATTTTGTTTTTGTGAGGTATTTTATCTCCTGAGTTTTCTGTGCTTTCAATTGTGTAATTGTCGCACAAAGCCATGTCAAATGTAATTGTGTTGATTGAATCTGGAGATAAATTAATGTTGTTTGCAAATACAATTACATTGTTATTTCCGATTTCCGTTGACGGCTCAACAACATTTACGTTTTTTAAAATTCCATTGTCAGGCCCAGAATGGTTAATGCCTCCTAAAAATCGTACCCCGTTTCCAAGGGTGCTGCTGAATGAGCACAGTTTATTAAGGCTGGAGGTGTTTTTCAGTTCAATGCTGAACCTGTATATGTAGGCTGGGACAAATGAGGTGTTGGGGATTCCGGCTCCCTTCAACATTTTTTGAGGGGTATTTATGGAAATAGTACATTCTTTCATCATATCATTCCTTTCATGATTTACCGAACTGCATAATTTATAGTATTCTCCTCACCGGTATTTGTGAAATAATTAGTGCAAATATTTATGGTTTTTTAGCATTAATTATGGTAATATTATAAATAAACAGGAAAGACCGTTATTACAAAAGGTGTCCGACAAAGGAGGAACTATTATGAAAAATATAAAAATATACTCAAGCTCATCATGTGTGAATTGCACTGCTGCCAAAGAATACATAAAAGAAAAGGGATATGATTACGAAGAGAAAAATGTGTCCCTGGACGCGGAAGCAAAAAAAGAGCTTTTAGGCATGGGATACATGGGAGTTCCCATAATATTTGTAGATGATGATGTAGTGGTTGGATTCAACAGGAACAAACTTGATGAATTGCTGTAAATAAGGTCAAATTAACATTTTTAACTAAAAAAACTAAAATATTTATGTAGTATAAACTAAAAATATGTAAACAATATTCATGAGCAATTAAATTAAACAGCTGTTAATTTGCTGCTCTTGAAATAGAAAGCCGGCATGCGGGAACAGTATTATAAATGAAATGATAAGTCACTTGAAATATTATATTTCTTATAAGGACTGAAATTCAAATCTGTTTGCCCCCACTGCCGGCTTTTGTTTGCAAAAAAATAAAGGGATGCAGCATGCGCATCCCAATTTATCTTATTTATTCAAAGCTGCTAACAGATGTTCAAGATTCATGCCATGAACAGCTGCGGCTTCTTCCAATGTTTCCATCTGAGCACCGGGGCATCCAACGCAACCCATTCCGTGAGCCATCAATACTTCTGCTGCCTCAGGGCTTGCTTGTATAACCTCTCTGATAACCATATCTTTAGTTATAGCCATAATGAGCCTCCTTTAAATTTATATACCATCATTATACATTATGCCATAAAGATATTCAATAAATTTTTAAGCGTGAGCTGGATGAGTTAGAGTCAAGAATATGCAATTTACGGCGGCATCGATAAAATTTTATCATTTTAAATTTTAAAGAAACGTTTGTTAAATTTATTTAATAAAGCATAGACGAAATTTATAATTTGTTTAAAAATCAATAGATTTTAAAAACGGGAAAAAAGTTAAGAACAAAAAACTGTGCACTTTTCACTAACTCTTAATTTTTTGAAGAAGTATAATGAGTTAAATTTAACAAGGAGGATTGTTATGAGTTCTAAAGAAACAAAATTGCAAGAAGTTTTAAAATCACGTGGCATAGACATGTCACAAGTTGATGAACAATTGGAAGCTGATATACCCGAAGCCAAGGAATCTTCTAAAAGATTAATGGAAACTTACTATACTTTAAAGGTTACTGCAGACATGGAGGTTCCTTACTGGTACAATAGAAGCTGGTGGGAAAATGATGGTGAAGTAATTGAAGTTAGAAGAGCCAGAGCTATGGGCGCTGCTTTAGCACATATGACTCCTACCATACAGCCTTATGAAAAAATTGTTATGAACAAAACTAAAAATGTCAGGGGCGGATTCCCGTTTCCTTGGACAACATCAAGCTTTTTCCTTGCACAAGCAGATGCTTTGATGGCAGAAGTTGATGCCCCTGCTGAAAATGAAGCAGATGCAGTTAGTATAGTTGGCGCAGGCGGTGGAAATGTTACGAAAAGTTATGGAAATATTATCTCTCTTGCGAAGAAATTCGGGATGAGAAAAGAAGAAATTCCGGTACTTGTTAAAGCGTCCGAACCTTGGAGAGGTATTTCTATAGAAGATTTAGCTGATAAATATTCAAGAACATTACCCGGATATGGACAATATAGAGATTTAATGGATAGTGTAGTTTGTATGTTTGACTCTTTTGCAATTGCACAAGGGCGTGAGGTTTCAAACTACTATGTTCCTTTAGAATATGGTTTTGATAGAATCATAGAAATATGTAATGAAAGAATGGCCGAAGTAATGGGTGAAGCAGGCGATGACGGAATTCTGGGAATGAGCAGAGGGTATTACTATGCTGCTATGAAAGAAATCGTAATGGGCTTGAGCAAGTGGTGTGAAAATTATTCAAAACAAGCAGCTTATCTTGCTTCTGTTGAGACAGATTCTGAATTGAAAGCTAACTATGAAAAAATCAAAGAAGTTATGCATAATATTGCTCACAAGAAACCTTCAAATTTCTGGGAAGCTATACAATTGACAGTATGCTGCCACTTAGGTGTTACAAATGAGGATGCGATGTCAGGATTATCAATAGGTAGACTTGGACAGGTATTGCAGCCATACTACGAACATGATATCCGTGAAGGAATCATGACGGATGAAGAAGTTATAGAAATTCTGGAATTATATAGAATTAAAATAACTTGTATTGAGTGTTTTGCTTCTGCCGGAGTATCAGGAGGAGTTCTTTCAGGAAATACATTCAATAATTTGTCAATGGGTGGACTTAACAAAGAAGGTCTTACAGCAGTTACACCTCTGGAATATTTGATTATTGAAGCAGGCATGAGAAACAGAACTCCCCAGCCTACACTGAGTGTACTATATGATGAAAAAACACCTGAAGATTTCCTGATGAAAGCAGCATCTTGTACAAAACTTGGACTTGGATATCCTGCATGGATGAATAACCAAGGCGGCATTAATTACATGCTTGACAATTATGGACCGGAAGGCATGAACCTTGAAGATGCAAGAGCATGGTGCCTTGGCGGATGTCTTGAATCTTCACCCGGATGCTTCCAGCCATTACATTTTGACGGGAAAGTAACTTGGGTACCCGGAGGAGCATCACCAACTTGTGGTACAGGAGTTCACTTCTTGGCAATGCCTAAGATATTAGAACTAGTATTGACAAATGGCTTGGATAAGAGAACAGGAAAAAGAGTATATCCGGCACATAACAAAAATCTTGATAACTTTGAAGCTGTTTATGAACAATGGAAACAATACATGAATGATTCAATTCTGATTCTTAACAAGGTAAATAACATTCAGATGGATATATGGAGAAAATACCTAATGCCGGCGGTTAACTCACTGCTGAAACCGGACTGCTTCAAAAAAGGTCAGCATTTGGGAAATATGGGAGCCAGATATAATGCCAGCATAAATGTAGAATCATGCGGAACTATTACATTAATCAACTCATTAGCTTCTATTAAGAAAAATGTATATGATGAAAAGAAGTTTACAATAGAAGAAATGACAGATGCAATGATTAATAACTTTGGATTTAAGACTGCTTATGAAACAGGCGTATTCTCTCCGGATTACAGAGAAAACACGGAAAACAGTCCTAAATATGAAGAAATATTTGCAGCTTGCGTAAATGCTCCGAAATACGGAAATGCAATACCATATGTAGACCAATTGCTTAAGAGATATGAATATGACATGTATGACATGGTTCATAGCTATCATTCATACTATGGCAAACCTTTATATTTATGCCAGATTTCAGTTTCAACTCATGGCCCTCAAGGTTTCATTACATTGGGTACAGCTGATTCGAGACTTGCAGGAACAACATATTCAGACGGCTCATTGTCGGCTGCACCTGGAACAGATCAGAACGGTCTTTATGCACTGTTTGAATCTGCGACAGTTTATGATCACGGAATACATCAGAACTCACAAATGAATCTGAAGCTTCATCCGACAGCAGTAAAAGGACTTAACGGAACAAGAAAGCTTCTTGACGTTGTACGTGCTTATATGAGAAAAGGCGGATTCCACGTTCAGTTTAATATTGTAGATTCTAAGACATTGAGAAAAGCGCAAGTTACACCTGACAAATACAGAGATCTTATGATTCGTGTTGCCGGATTTACACAATACTGGTGTGAAATAGGGAAACCGATACAAGATGAAGTTATTTTCAGAACTCAATATGATGAAGCGTAAAAATAATAATGGAGGAATGATTATGAAACATTATGATTGTAAGAATTATATAAATTTAGATTGCGAAAAAGGACAATGTGCATTAACTAAAAATTTAGTCCCTATTGATGGAGAAGGCAGTGATGCATGCCATAATTTTAAACAGGCTGAAAAGTGTGGAGTGTGTAAAAACTTTTCAAATCCTGACAAATATGGAGTAGGGACTTGCAAAGGATTTAAAAAAGAGAACTGGGCATATGCTACTTGTGGTGCTTTTGCCTGCGAAAAGTTCAACAACTAATAGGATGTAAATATGGGAAGTATAATTTTAAACACTGAAAAGAAGGGGCTAATATTTGATGTACAGGCATATTCAGTGCATGACGGGCCAGGATGCAGAACTAATGTTTTTTTTGTAGGTTGTCCATTGCAATGCAAATGGTGTTCCAATCCTGAAAGTTGGCTAAAGAAAAAGCATATAATGTTTTCTGATAAAATGTGCAAGTGGGACAAGGGATGTAAGGCATGCAGAAATGCATGCCCCCATGACAATATTAAGTTTGATCAGTTGGGTAAACCAAGCATTGACTGGAGTGTCTGTATGAAATGTGAGACATTTGACTGCGTCAATATTTGTCCAAACAAAGCCTTCAAACAGTGTGTTAAAGAATATACTGTTGATGAACTTGTGGCGTTATTGAGACGTGATTTCAATAGCTGGGGACCAGACGGCGGAGTTACATTTTCAGGCGGAGATCCGCTTATGCATTATGAATTTTTGCTTGATGTATTAAAAAGATGTCGTGCACTGCAAATTCACACAGCTATAGAAACTGAAGCATACGCAAAGCAGGAAGAGTTTTTGGAAATTATGAAATACATCAATTTTGCATTCATTGATGTAAAAAATATGGATAACGAAAAACATAAGCAAGGAACTGGAGTACATAATGATTTGATACTTTCAAATATCAGAGCCTTAGTAAGATCAGGATGGGATGGAAGACTTATCTTAAGGCAGCCAACTATAGCCGGATATAATGACAGCATTGATAATGCCTATAAATTAATTGATTTTATGAATGAAAATGGATTATACGAAATTAACCTTTTAAAATTTCATAGACTTGGATTGACTAAATGGGAACAATTGGGAAAAAGATACGAATATAGTGACGGCGGAGATATGACAGACGAGAAAATGGAACTTCTTCAAGAGTTGTATTTAGATAATAATATAGCTTGTTATATCGGCGATGAAACCCCTTTTTGATAGTAATTGATACAAATAAAGCTGGTTATTATGAGGAAAGTTCATTTTACCAGCTTTAAGCGATAATTAATATTTTAAAATCTAAAACTTTAACATGGAGGAAGTTAATGAAAACTGTAAAAAGAGTATCTCTTTATCTATTAGGATTTTTTATATTAGCAATTGGTATAAATATTTCAAAATTAGCCGGGCTCGGCATTTCTCCTGTAAGTTCAATTCCTTATGCTTGCGAGCTTGTTTGGGGAGTTGAACTTGGCAAGGCAACATATTTTGTATATATGGGGTTAATGGTATTGCAGATAATCTTGTTAAGAAAAGATTATAAAGTAAGAAACTTGCTGCAAATAGTTCCTACATTTATTTTAGGTACTTTTATAACTTATACCAGCACTAAGTATTTATTGTTCTGGCTTCCTGCACCTGGTAATTACGCAATGCAGCTCGTATATTTAGCTATAAGTATAGTGGTAATAGGTATTGGTGTTTCAGGGTTTCTTATTCCAAATATCATGCCTCCTCCGGCAGAAGGACTTTGCGCCGCTATTGTTCATGTAAGTAAGGATAAAATAAAATTTGGTAATGCAAAAGTTGGAGTTGATACAGGAATGGTTGTAGTTTCTGCACTCTTATCACTTGTGTTTTTAGGTTCTTTGACGACAGTAAGAGAAGGCACTATTTTAGCTGCATTACTTGTTGGAAAAGTTGTAGGATTTATTATGAAACATTATAAACAAAGAATTATTGACTGGTTAGATGAGGGAGATTCATTAGCAGACAAAAAAGCTGCATAGTATGTTTGTTAAGTTTGTAAGTATGAATTATAATAAATATGAATTATAATAAAAAATATTATTATAATTCATATTTGTATTGGAGGTATATTATGTTGATTGAAAACGCTGAAATATATCATTACATTAAAGAATACTTGAAAGAAATTCCGACTATAACCTTAATTAAGGGGACCTGTTTTTCAAAAGCAGAGAATATAGATAATCAAATATACTATATCTTAGAAGGTACCGTAAAAATAGAAAGTCATTCGGACATGGGAAAAAAGATATTGGTAGATGTTATATCTGAAAACGAGTTTGCCGGGCAAATTAGTTATATTAGAAAACATAATTTTTATGGTAACAATATAGCTGTTACTGATGTTAAATTGTTATGTTTAAAAGATGACATAATGAACACGTTAATGAAAAACCCTGAATTTTCCACATTTTTTTATTTCAAAACAAGCAGCAGAATTTATGTAATGTATAAAAAAATGCTTATGAGTAATTTGTTTTCTCAATGTGAACTTGTTGCATATCATCTTTTGGAGAACTCATGTGATTGTAAATTTATATATAAAAGCATTTACGACATTTGCGCAAATTTAAATATAAGCAGAAGGAGTTTGTATAACATTTTAAATAAACTTGAAGGCGATGGAATAATAAAAAAACTAGATGAAGGCCCTTACCTAATTCTGGACGAAAGTTATCTGAAGAAAAAGTCTAAAAAGGTTAAAAGTTTTGCTGAAAATAAATACTAATGACAATTTATTAAATGATAGCTATAGCAAAAAATTGAATATAATAGAGGCTATTGAAAAATCCAAAGAAAGACAATAGTCTCTTTTTCATGAAAGAAAATGAATCGAAAAAAAGCAAGGACTACGGCAGAAATGTGTTATGCAATTGACCAGCTGCGGCAGGTGAAGGGCAGATGCCGCGGGAATAAAATGCAGTTGATTCAGTTTTGAATAAAGAAAAAACTGTTTGAATCAACTTATCATGTGTGGTATAATTTAAAAAATCAAGACATACTATAGTTGTCTTGATTAATTTACATAATGACATTCATCAGAGCAAAGAACCAAAGGAGACTAATATGCAAAGCGAATATAATGACAGACTATATCACGTAAAGGAATGCATAGAAAAGAAAAGCAAGCTGAATACACTTTTAAAACAGACCGAACAGGATATGATCAAGGAAAAGCTGCTCTTAAACAAGCTGGCGGCTGAGCTTGAGAAGGAAAATGAGGATGTTTTAAAGCTGGAGTCATCAAATATAACTTCATTATTTTACGCCATATTAGGTAGCAAAGAGGAAAGATTAGAAAAGGAAAGACAGGAGCTTTTAAAGGCAAGGCTTAAATATGACCAATGCAAAAACAATGTGGATTTTCTTGCAAAGGAATCAAAAAGAATTGTCGATGAGCTTGTTAAAATCGAAAGCTGCGAGGCAGAATATGAAGATTTGCTCAATAAGAAGCTGAAGGAAATTAACCTCGAGGACAAGACAACCAGCGAGGAGCTGAAAAAGCTTATCAACAGAAAAGAGAGTATGAAGGTTAATATAATAGAAATAGATGAGGCCATAAAGGCTGGAGAAGAGGCTCTCAAGGCTATAGAAAACACAATCAAAGAGCTTGAAAGCGCAGAGGGCTGGGGTGTGGTGGATATTCTGGGAGGAGGACTCCTTACTACCGCCGTGAAGTACAGCCATGTGGATGAGGCGGGGCGTTATGCTGAGGAAGCTCAGAGGACGCTGGGTAAATTCAAGCGTGAAATGTCTGATATTACAATGATTACAGGAACCGAAATTGCAATGGGTGCATTTGAAACATTTGCTGATTACTTTTTTGACGGTCTCATATTTGACTGGGTTGTTCAGTCCGAGATAGGCAAATCTCTGGATTCGGTGAAAAATACCAAAAATCAGACGGATAAAGCAATGTCTAAACTTTATGAAGAAAAAGTCACAGAGGAATTTATGATTAAGCAGCTTGAGGACCAGATAAACCGTATCATTGAAAATGCGTAGGGTTGAGATATTCATATGTCAATAAAATAAAAATAGCTATTGACAAACATGTTGCTATGGTATAAAGTATCAACTAACAATTAAATAGAAAACTTCTTATCAAGAGAGACGGAGGGAGCGGCCCTGTGATGTCTCGGCAACCTGCAGTATGCTGAAAGGTGCTAATTCCGACAAAGGATTTCTTTGGGAGATGAGGAGACGGTCAGAAAAATCAGCCCTCTCTTTGTAGAGGGTTTTTGTTTGAGGAGGATTAAATGTCAGTAGAAAAAGTCAGAGAATATTTGAAGCAATTCGGAAAGGACGGAGATATTCTTGAAATGGATGAATCTACGGCCACTGTGGAGCTGGCGGCAAAGGCTATAAAGACAGAAGAAGCGAGAATAGCAAAATCACTATCCTTTTATAACGGTGATGATGCAATGATAATAGTTGTTGCAGGAGATGCTAAAATAGACAACAAGAAATTCAAGGAAAAATTCGGATTTAAGGCGAGGATGCTTGCCCCCGAGGATACCGTGAAATTTACCGGCCATGCAATAGGCGGTGTGTGTCCGTTTGCTCTTCCTAACAATGTAACTGTATACCTGGATGACTCAATGAAAAGATTTGAAACAATGTTCCCTGCATGCGGCAGCAGCAATTCGGCAGTGGAGCTCACTCTGAGCGAGCTGGAAGAGGCATCATGCTTCAAAGAATGGGTTGATGTTTGCAAGGATTGGTAGCATCCGCAACGAATTTCAATCTACTGGGTATAAACAATATTTTAAGTCGGAAGAATATAACTAAAATTACAAACACGGAAAGGAAATTATGTTAAACGAATTTTCAAGAACCCAGCTTTTATTGGGAAAAGATGCAATGGAAAAATTAAAAAATTCCACTGTTGCAATTTTTGGAATAGGCGGAGTGGGCACATATGTTGTCGAGGCTCTGGCAAGATGCGGAATAGGCGGGTTTGCTCTGTTTGATGATGATAAGGTGTGCCTTACAAATATAAACAGACAGCTGGTTGCAACCAGAAAAACCATAGGCAGAAAAAAGGTCGAGGTTATGGCCGAAAGAATCCTGGACATCAATCCCAAAGCAAAGATTGAAACAAATGCAACATTCTACATGCCTGATAACGCTGATGAATATGATTTGACGAAGTATGATTATATAGTTGATGCCATAGATACAGTGACGGCAAAGCTTGAGCTGATTGTAAGAGCAAAGGAGGCAGGCGTGCCTGTCATGAGCAGTATGGGGGCAGGTAATAAGCTGAACCCAACCATGCTTGAGGTAGCCGATATATATAAAACCTCCATGGACCCTCTTGCCAAGGTAATGCGCCATGAGCTCAAGAAGCGCGGCATAAAAAAGCTTAAGGTTGTTTACTCTAAGGAGAAACCCCTTGTGCCAATTGATGATGAGGAAATGAGCTGCAGAAACAACTGTGTATGCCCTCCGGGAGCTGAGAGAAAATGTACTGACAGAAGAGCCATACCCGGAAGTGTGTCGTTTGTACCTTCGGTGGCAGGATTGATTATTGCAAGCGAGGTAGTGAAGGACTTAGCGGCTAAATGAGAAGGAGTGAGCAGAAATGGGGATAAGTCCATTAATTCAGATAAAAAATCTGGAAAAACAATATATCAGCCAGAATAATTCGGTAAATGCATTATCAGATATTAACCTTGACATAAACAAGGGTGATATATACGGGATAATTGGAATGAGCGGTGCGGGAAAAAGCACATTGGTGAGATGTATCAATTTTCTTGAGAAGCCCACAAGCGGAACCGTAATAATAGGTGACAATGACCTGTCAAAGATGAGCGAAGCACAGCTCAGGCATGTTAGGCAGAAGGTCGGAATGATTTTTCAGCAGTTCAACCTGCTCATGCAGAGAAATGTTGAGGATAATATATGCTTCCCACTTGAAATATGCGGAATGAGCAAGAATGAAGGAAGAAAGAGAGCTGCCGAACTTTTAGAGCTGGTAGGACTTTCGGATAAAAGTAAGGCATATCCTTCGCAGCTAAGCGGGGGACAGAAGCAGAGAGTTGCCATAGCCAGGGCCCTGGCAAACAATCCTGAGATACTTCTCTGCGACGAGGCAACAAGTGCTCTGGATCCTACAACCACACGCTCAATATTGGAGCTTTTAAAGGATATAAACAGCAAGCTTGGTATCACCATAATCATAATTACTCATGAGATGGCAGTTGTTGAGGAAATATGCGATTATGTTGCCATTATTGACAAAGGACATCTGGCTGAAAGCGGAAGGGTCGAAGAGGTATTTTCAAAGCCCGCCACAGAAGCCGCCAAGAAGCTGGTATATCACAGCAACACAGCAGTCAAGGAAATGACTGGGAAGAGATGCATAAGAATCGTATTTGACGGCAAATCATCCTTTGAGCCTGTAATTGCCAACATGGTGCTGGAATGCAGGGCTCAGGTAAACATATTGTTTGCCGATACGAAGGATATCAAGGGACAGGCCTACGGGCAGATGGTTCTGCAGCTGCCGGAGGATGAGCTTCAGGCAGATAAAATAATAAATTACTTAAAAGGCAAAAATGTTAATGTGGAGGAGTTGATCGGTTATGTTGGCGAATAATATAATTTCAATGCTGCTGGACGGCACCGTTGATACCTTGTACATGACATTTGTTTCGGCATTCTTTGCCTACCTGTTTGCATTCCCCATAGGAATAGCATTGGTAGTGACAAAAAAAGACGGTTTACATCCTATGGGATTTTTAAATAGATTTTTGGATGTTGTTGTTAACACTGGGCGCTCAATACCATTCTTGATATTGATGATTGCAGTTTTCCCCATAACTAAATTAATAGCCGGCAAAAGCTATGGTCCAACTGCAACAATTGTGCCCCTTGTAATTTCAGCGACTCCATTCGTAGCAAGATTGATTGAATCCTCTCTTCAGGAGGTTGATCAAGGAGTTATTGAAGCTGCACAGAGTATGGGTGCACCGCTTTCGGCAATAATATTCAAGGTACTGATTCCTGAGGCAAAGACATCTCTCATAGTGGGAGCCACAATTGCAGCAGGAACCATACTGGGATATTCGGCCATGGCAGGAGTGCTTGGCGGCGGCGGTCTGGGGGACATAGCCATAAGATATGGTTATAACAGATATCAGTACGATATCATGATGTTGACCGTGATACTGCTGGTAATGCTTGTGCAGCTTATGCAGATGATAGGAATGAAAATCGCAAGCAAGACAGATAAAAGGGGAATATAACATTATAAAGGAGAACAACATGAAAAATTTAAAGAAGTTACTTTTATTAGCATTAGTTTCAATATTGGCAATTACCGTGCTGGCAGGATGCCAGGGCAACGAGCAGGCACCTCCGAAGGCGGAAGAACCTACGGGAGCACCTGAACAAAAACCTGAAGAAACACTGAAAACAGAAACCAAGAAGGTTACTGTGGCAGCATCTCCAACACCTCATGCTGAAATACTGGCTCAGGTTAAAGAAGTATTAAAGGAAAAGGGATATGAGTTGGAAGTAGTTGAGTTTTCAGATTATGTACAGCCAAACCTGGTTGTTGATGCAGGAGATATAGATGCGAACTTTTTCCAGCACAAGCCATATTTAGATGATTTCAACAAGGAAAAAGGAACAAAATTAGCATCCATAGCACAGATACACTATGAGCCGCTGGGAGTATATGCAGGAAAATCATCAGATTTGAAAAACATACCTGATGGTGCATCAATTGCAGTGCCAAATGATACAACAAATGAAGCAAGAGCACTTTTACTTCTTGAAGCTAACGGATTGATAAAGATAAGAGAAGGTGCGGGACTGGCAGCTACAAAGAATGACATAGCCGAAAATCCACACAATATAGAAATAGTGGAGCTTGAAGCTGCTCAGGTTGCAAGAGTTATAACAGATGTTGATTTTGTGGTATTAAACGGAAATTATGCACTGAGTGCAGGACTGGATGTTGCAGATGCTGTTGCAAAGGAAGAGCAGGATTCAGAAGCAGCACAGACATATGCAAACATAATAGTTGTTAAAGAAGGCAATGAAAACAATGAAGGTGTAAAAGCCCTGATAGATGCTTTAAAGAGCGACAAAGTAAAACAGTATATCAATGAAACGTATAAAGGTGCGGTTGTTGCAATAGACTAATATTCATGAAAAAAGAGAGGAATTTTTTGGTATAAGATTCCTCTCTTTAATTTTATTTCAGAGATATAAATACGAACATGCTGCCGCTTACATTTATTCTGTCTCCGTCTTTGTCTGCACCTATATTGTTCACTATAATTTTCACATGTATTTTTTCATTCTGACCTGAGGCCGTTAGATCCTCCGGTGACATTAGGTTCTTTGACTCAGATGCACTTTTAAATAATCTGTCAACAAGCTCCTTCAGCGAAATGTCGATTATATGGCTGTTGTCTTCATCAAATATTGATACCGTTACGTCTCCTGCTACGTCAGATTTTTGCTTTATTACATACCTGCTGTTCTCAAGCAGGAAGCTGCCGGACTCGGAATACTCACTACCGCCGCCTATGTTGACTCTGATAAATTTATCAAAACCCGAAATATCAATATCCCGACTTTCATCCAGACTTGCATATACATATCTTGGAGTTTCGACCGGTACAGGCTCGAATCTGTCATAATACGGCTCGAATCCGTATACCCGTTTAAAGCTGATGTAATATTCGGAATCGGATGCATATTCTTTCGGGAACCACTCTACTTCCTTTAAATATCCCATTCTTTCCATATAGTTCGAAATGCTTGTTATTTCAAATTTATCATTATTTGAGACCTCTTTTTTCGGGACTATTTTGCCCTCCGACAGCATTTCGTTTCTTATCAGAATCTCTTCAAGTCTTAATTCCTGGCTGTGTTTTGAAACCGTGAACGCATCGACAGGAGGTATGATTGACAGCAAGGCAAATATGGCTGCAAGAAGTACTATAATATTTGAATTCTTGCTTTTTCTGAACAGGAGAACCAAGGCACACAATACCGAGAATACTCCGAACAGCACAACATAGTATCTTGATTCAGTTATGCCGTATGCTTCAATCCTTATATAGGAGGAAGCAAGCTGCATGGCTGCAAGTGGTATGAGCACCGGAGGAAATACCTTCCTGAAGAAAACAGAAAAGCGGTTCTCAAGGCCGGCGCACAGTATATAAATGAACCAGCCTGCCCCGGAATACGCCAGAACCATAGGACCAACTTGACCTACAGGCCATATGCCCGTAATTATTATTTTAATGAAGTAAATTATCAATACCACAGAGAAAATTGATATTAAAGGGATTAGTATATATGAAACCAATATATCCAATACCCTGGGGTAGCTGTAAGCAATTTCTTTTTTACGTATATCATTTTCTTCATCGGAATTAAACTCAGGAAGAAGAGAAAGATAATATACAGGGGTGAAAAATGTATAAATTATATTGGCTATATGCGTATATATCCTGGAATCAAAGTTGTACAGCAATATATCTATGGCTCCGAAAATAGCCGTAAACCCAAGAAACATAACAATCCCGTAAAGAATTGCAGTAACTGCCGCCTTGAAGTGTGAAAGGGCTATTTTGCTGAAATCAGCCTTGTCTCCGGAGGACGGAACGTATAGATAAGCTGATGTCAGAGCAAATGAGATAACGAGAAAATGTACAACCATTGATTGTGACATATGGTTATCCGTCATTAAAAAATAATATGCTGCGGACAAAATAATTGTACCGAGGTTAAACACAAGTTTACATTTTGAAAGCTTCACAAAACGCTCAAGCACAAACTGCACATACACTGCTGTCAGAGTGCCGAACATCCCGGTAAAAACCAGCCTTTCCAAAAATTCATCATTTATATAATCCCGTTCAATTACGTTGAACATAACAATGTACAAGAAAATCAAGTATATAAGCACAACAGGAAATCTAAACATTGTGCTTTTTAAATTTGAGGCTGTATTGACAAAAATATTTTTTATTCTGCTCATATGGCTGATTGTACAATGCAACCATTGTACTCTCCTTTCTATATTGTTTATTACCATATTTATTAGACGTAAAAATTATATATTTGTTTCATAGTGTTAGTATGTTTATACCAATAAAATTAGTTTATTAATCTTAATTTTTTTGTTTTTCTGCCGAACTATATTGAATATGACAAATATTATAATGCAGAAGGAAAATCATGGAACACAATAATAATAGGTTTCACGGATATTTAACTGAGCAGATGAACAGCTGGCTTAATAAAATAAGCGGTATTTCCGCATTGAACAAGGCATTTGCTTCGTTTCCTCTTACAAGCGAATTAAAGCCCGTGCTTGATGAAATAAGCGTAGAATTCAGTAAGCTTGACAAACTGATACAGCTTATTGAGAACATGAATAAAGATGTATCCTTCGACGGAATATTAAATTACATATATTCTACTTTTTCCGAATTCATCCCATATTCACATATAGGAATAGCACTGCTGAAGGACAATGGCAGAGTGCTGGAGGGTTCATATGGAAGATCCGACGAAGCATTGGAAAGCCTGCCTAAAAAGCTGGTGGGACTCAGGGCGGAAGTAAGTGAGACCAGTCTTGTAGGTATAGTTCGTGATGGCACGCCAAGGGTAATAAACGACCTTTACAGCTATACACAGCACAAGGACGCCCAATATAACAGAATATTGATTGAGGCAGGAATAAAGTCCTCTATTACATTGCCGTTAAAGGTCAATGAAAAGCCCATAGGTATAATATTCTTTTCAAATACAAATAAAGATGTTTATAGAGAAGAGCACATAGAGTTTTTAAAAACATTATCAAACAGCATTGCCATAAGTCTGAACAAAAATATTTTTATCGATGAAATGCTTTATTCAACTCTTCTGGCACTCACTAAAATGGCGGAGGCCCGTGATGAGGACACCGGAGATCATCTTGAGAGGATGAAAGAATATTCTGTGAGAATAACAGAATTTCTCATAGAGGACAATATGTATGAGGAAGAAATCACAATAGCCTTTTTAAAGGGAATAGAAAGATTCAGTCCCATGCATGATATAGGTAAAGTCGGGGTAAAGGACGGGGTTTTGCTGAAACCCGGCAGGCTGACAGATGATGAGTTTGGCGAAATGAAAAAGCATGTTATTTACGGTGTTGATGTACTGAAAACTGCCGAAAAGAATATTGCCAAGCAGAAGTACAGCATGTTTAAAATGGGGATTGAAATTGTAGAGGGTCATCATGAAAAGTGGAATGGTACGGGATACCCTTACAGGAAGGCCGGTACGGATATTCCTCTCAGTGCAAGAATCGTCGCGATTGCTGATGTGCTTGACGCACTCACAAGCAAGAGGCCATATAAAGACGCATACAACTTTGAGGAAAGCATGAATTATATAATTAATGAAAAAGGACGCCATTTCGACCCGTATATAATTGAATCGCTTATAAAGCATAAGAAGGAAATGAAAATTCTTTATGACAGCTTTCAAAACAATGAGCCGTCTGAATAACCAGACGGCTCTATTTTATTATTATCTTATTGCTTTCATTGCCGTACTCCAAGAAATCACCTGATTCAGAAGGTCATCCACTTCACCCTCGTGCCTTGGGTCGGGCTTAAATTCACTCATATTTACGAAATCCGTAAACAGGTTCAGCATTACCTGTGCTCTTACGTCTGCCATATGAAGCTCTCCTGCAACAGTTCTGAGATGCTCAACGGCACGGGCGCCACCTGCACTTCCGTAGCTAACAAATCCTGCCGCTTTGTTTTTCCATTCCACGTTCAGAAAATCTATTGCATTTTTAAGGGCTCCCGGAATGCTGTGGTTATATTCTGCAGTTACGAAGATGTAACCGTCAAATTCATTTATTTTCTGCGACCATTTCTTGGTGTGTTCCTTTGTGTACTGCTGCATCATTGCCGGATAAGGCTCATCGTAAAGTGGTAAATTGTAATCGGCTACATCCACAAGCTCAAATTCTGCATCTGTTCTCTTTTTTGCCAGCTCGTAAAACCACTTGGCAACTGCTTCTCCGTTTCTTCCCGGTTTTGTGCTTCCCAATATAACAGCTATTTTAATCATATTCATTCCTCCTGTTGATATCTATCTGATTTGTAATAACAATTACTTTCATATAATCAATATACCCAAAAACAAGGCTCGAAAACATCAAAAAAGTTGTCGCAATATGCCGCAAAACATTGCTTTATAGCAGTTAATTAGTGATTATCAAAGAAATTTTATGTATTGTAATGATAATTGCAATATGATAATATAAAATCATTACAGCATTTATCATAAACAGAAGGGAATAGTAGTTATGAGAAATTATGTTATTGTTACAGAATCGACAGCAGATCTTCCGGCAGGTATGATTGATGAATTGGGGATAAAGGTAATACCTATGGGGTTTGGTTTTGAAAATGAAAGCTATTTAAATTACCCTGATCACAGAGAATTGGATATAAAAAAATTTTACAGCAGAGTAAAAAATGGTGAGCGCTCAACCACAACACTTATTAACGTAAAAACATTTGAGGAATATTTTGAGCCCATATTGCAGGCAGGAGAAGATATTCTTTATGTAGGCTTCTCTTCAGGTCTCAGCGGAACGTTTAACTCCTCCATGATAGCTGCAGAAGGACTGAGAGAAAAGTACACAGATGCTAAAATTGAATGTATTGATACGCTGGCGGCATCAATGGGAGAGGGATTGCTTGTATACCATGCAGCCATGAAAAAACGTGAAGGAATGGATATTGACGATGTTAAGAACTGGCTTCTTGACAACAGGCTGCACATGTGCCACTGGGTAACGGTTGATGACCTTAACCACCTCAAAAGGGGAGGCAGAATCAATGCAATGACGGCTACTCTGGGAACTGCTCTCAATGTCAAGCCGATTATACATGTGGATGACGAAGGTCACCTGATACCTGTAGGAAACGTAAGAGGACGTAAAAAATCTATTCAGACCTTGTTCGAGCATATGGAGGCAACGGCGATAAGGCCTGAAAATCAGGTTGTTTTTATAAGCCACGCTGACAGCCAGGATGATACGGAGTATCTTGCATCCCTTATAAAGGCAAAATTAAACGTAAAGGATGTAGTTTGCAATTACATAGGACCTGTAGTAGGCTCGCATACAGGGCAAGGTGCAATAGCTCTGTTCTTTATTGGGACGGAAAGATAGGATATAACGTGCTGAATTTTAATAAAATTTCAGATAAACTTTTTGAATTTAATAAAAAGCTGGAGAATATACCTCTGCTGGTTTCTGTAAGAAACGGTCTTACGTACATGATTCCTCTCATACTTTTAGGCTCTATGGCTCTGTTGCTTTTAAGCCTGCCTATTCCTGCCTATCAAAGTATGATGGGAGAAATCTTCGGTGAAGAGTGGAAAAATATTTTCATGTATGTGCAGGATGGAACACTTAATATTCTTTCCCTGCTCATGGTTGTGTGTGTCAGCTATTCTTTTGCTATTGAGGGCAATGAAAAAAACAGGCATATCAGTCCCATAATCGTGCCGGCGGTATCACTATGCTCATTTATAGCAATATCCGGTATCAGCGGTGCAGGATTTTCAATATCGAAGTTTGGAGCCGTTGGTATTTTTGCAGCTATGCTGACATCTATTATATCTTCGGTCATATTTATAAAGCTGAGTTCCATTGATTTTTTCAGGATAAATGTATTCACGGACGGTGCGGGCACTTTGCTTAACAATGCAATGTCGGCCCTTTTTCCGACAGCTATTACCGTGGGAATATTTGCGGTTTTTAACCTGCTGATGGTGTCTGTTTTCAAAATATCTGATATCCAGGAGTTCTTGTCCTCCGCTCTTCTCAGCTTATTCTCAAGAAGTGATTCCGATTTTTCAAGCGGTATTTTATTTATATTTTTGATTCATATTTTATGGTTTTTCGGTATACATGGAAGCAATGTTCTGGAACCTGTGGCACAGGCAATATTTGTACCTGCTCTTGCCGAGAATGCCGCATTAGTTATGTCAGGGCAGAATCCTCCATGGATTGTTACAAAGACATTTCTTGATACTTTTGTATTAATGGGAGGCTGCGGTACAACGCTTTGCCTTATCGCCGCAATTTTGATTTCGGGGAAGCATAAAAATCAGCTGCACCTGGCAAAAATGTCATTTTTGCCGATTGTGTTCAACATCAACGAGCTGATAATATTTGGAATGCCCATAGTATTGAATCCTGCGTACTTTATCCCCTTTTTAGGAGTACCGGTGGTTCTTACGATAGTTTCCTATTTATGCGTATACTTAGGGTTTGTGCCCCATACATTTCAGGCGGTGGAGTGGACAACCCCAATTTTCTTAAGTGGTTATATTTCAACAGGTTCCATAAATGGAAGCATATTGCAGCTGTTTAACCTGGTTTTAGGTACTCTTTGCTATATTCCTTTTGTGAAGCTTGCGGAAAGTGTGTCTAATTCCAGAATGAAGAAAAGCCTTGACAAGGTATACACTACATTTAAGCAGTGTGAAGGAAGAGGCATGGTTTTATCTATGTTAAGCAGGCAAGATGATATCGGGAGCATTTCAAGGTTTTTGGCAATAAACCTGGAGTATGATTTAGAAAATGGAGATATTTCCTTATTTTATCAGCCTCAGGTAAATTTTGAGGGACGTGTCACGGGAGTGGAAGCTCTGCTCAGATGGAAGCCCAACAGATATGATTACATTTATCCTCCCTTAGTTATCGCATTGGCTGACGAAGCTCAGCTTATGGACAGGTTGGGGTATTGGATACTGGAAACGGCCTGTCGCGATTTGAAGAAAATTCATGAAGCAGGCTTAGAGGATATTGTGGTTTCAGTAAATGTTTCTGCCGTACAGTTGGAAAACAAACAATTTTCAGACAAACTTGAAGTAATTATGAAAAAATATGATATAGACCCACGCCGATTGAAAATTGAAATAACAGAGCAAATAGCCCTTACCAGTGGCGCAAGAATTATAGACCAGATTATAGCTATGAAGAAGTTAGGAGTAAGACTTGCAATGGATGATTTCGGAATGGGGCACAGCTCCCTGATGTATTTAAAGGAATATGATTTTGATACAATCAAGCTTGACGGTGCCCTCGTTAAGGAAATAATGTCTAAAAGCAGTTGCAGCAACATAATATCATCCATCATATCCCTCGGAAAATCATTAAACTATTCCGTAATTGCCGAATATGTTGAAAAAGAGGAACAGAAGCACATCCTCCACGAGCTTGGATGCGACAGCTACCAGGGATACCTCTTTAGTGTTCCGCTGCCATACGACGATGTCGTAGAGTATATATTGCGCACAAACGTAAACATTGAAGCAGAATCAAGCTAGTAATTCTGTATAATCAATGTAAGTCCTGATGGAACATTAATTCATAAATTACGTCTTATTAATAAATAGGAGGTATATTATGAATAGAAAGATTATGTGGATTATATTGTTAATGGCAGTAGTTTTTGCTGCAATATCAGTTATAAATTTAAAAGGAAAAAATGATATTAACGATGCTGTATCGTTTTCTGCAACGGTTTTGGAGAATAATCAGGTATCCATATTAGTAGAACCATTTGCAGGTGAAGACGAATTGAAATCAAGCGACAAAATAGTGGTTAGGGTTGCTGAGAACTCTGCAACTCTCAAGGATTTATCCGACTTTACGCCGGGAACTAAGGTAATGGTTACTTATAACGGCATTATCATGGAAAGCTATCCTGCACGAATAAATGCTTACAATGTTGAAAAAATAAACTATTGACACGCCAGGTGTTTCAGGTTATAATAGCACTTGCTGTAAAGCATTTTGGAGAGTTGTCCGAGTGGTTTAAGGAGCACGCCTGGAAAGCGTGTATACGGGGAACCGTATCGAGGGTTCGAATCCCTCATTCTCCGTAAGGTTATCAGGCTAAAGCAGATGCAAATTGCATTTGTTTTAGCCTGATATTTTATTTCTGCAATTATTATGCCGAAAGTATAATTGAAGGGGATTACAATTCATTGAGCAAGCAGTGCAGGTGGAATCATATTCTTATTTATGTAAAACTTTACTTTAACTCCATGTTTCTTTTATGTTTTTTTATCATTGTTCTAAATTGACTGACAGTAACACCTAATTTTTTGCTTGCTGATTCAAGCGTATAGACGCGTTGATGCCATTTTTCATAGACTGGATAAAACTCTTTAGGAATAGGGGTGGGAAAGCGGCCTAAATGTCTCCCCTGTGCTTTTGCGATGGCGATTCCTTCTGCTTGTCGCTGCTTAATATTTTCACGCTCTGCTTGTGCAACATAAGAAAGCAGTTGTAGCACAATATCTGATATCAAGGTTCCAATTAAGTCTTTATTAGTTCTTGTATCAAGTATAGGCATGTCTAAAATCACAATATCTGCCTTTCTTTTTTTTACAATTTCCCGCCACTCTTCTTGTATATCATAGTAGTTTCTACCCAAACGATCTATACTTTTTATAACAAGGACATCACCCTATTTGAGTTTTTTCTTTAACTTTTGATATTGGGGTCTGTTAAAGTCCTTGCCGGATAATTTGTCGCAAAAGATATTGTTTTCAATAATACCCCAGCGGGTAAGCTCAATTTTCTGACGCTCTATATTCTGATCTAACGAAGACACCCTCATATAGCCATAAAAATTTTCCATTAAAATAACCTCCTGTCTTTAATTATAACAAGAGGTCAAAATAATATTCGGCTTATTTATATATTTTTTATTACTAAGTTAGTTTTTTACGGTAAATGCCCAAAACAGAACATTTTCAGTAGTTATAAAACTGCTAAAAAGGTACACCTTAATAGCATTATAATTAGATATAATTATGCAAAATGTATTATAAACCAAATTATGACAAAAGTCAACAAATTTCGACTGTTTTATATTTTAAAATTGCGTATTTATACTGAGTTATTAAGGTGTACCTTTACATCATAATTTACTTAAAAAAGGAAAATAATTAACTTTAATCAGCACTATTTATTTAATTTGTTGTATTTAAAAAGGATAATGATATTTAACCAAATATTCAAGCTTTTTTATGAAAACTAACAAAGAAAGGAGGTAATTCAATGACTAAGGCAATAAATCCAGAATTAATCGATGATTTTGAAGATTCGCAAAAAGGAAAGTTTCTAATCTTTTCTGTGGGAAATGAGATGTATGGAATTGAAATTCAGTATGTTACTGAGATTGTTGGCATTCAGCCTGTTACTGAAGTTCCGGAGTTTCCTGAAAATATTATAGGAGTTATTAATTTGCGTGGCAAGATCATTCCTGTTATGGATGTACGGCTTCGTTTTAAAAAGCCGCTTCGTAAATACGATAGCAGGACTTGTATTATTGTAATAGATTCCAAAGCTACTACTGTTGGATTAATTGTAGACAGTGTGTCAGAGGTTTTAGAAATACAGGAAGAGGATATTGTATCCCCTCCCGACATGAAAAGTTGTGGGTCAAGCTATTTAAAAGCGATAGGAAGGATTGGAAATGATATCAAATTACTTTTAGATTGCGAAAGGTTTTTGGGAGACGAAGAAAAAGAGCTTTTGAACGTTAATTGATTTGGTAATAATAATATTAAGGAGGCCGTTTATATGAAATGGTTCTATAATTTAAAAATCTCTGCAAAATTAATACTTGGTTTTATCATTGTAGCTCTTATCGCCGGTATGATAGGGCTTGTTGGCATTATTAACATAAATAATATCAATCGTTTAGACACTGAATTGTATGAAAGACATGTCGTTCAGCTTTCAGAATTAATTCCTGTTGCTCAGGGGTACCAGTTTATGCGGGTTGGGTTAAGAGAGATTATTGCTTTGGATGATATTGCATCAAAAAATCAGAGTGCTGCGACAATCAATGAAAATTATAATGATGTAATAGAAAGTTTACAGCAATTCGGTAAATCGATTCAAGATCCAAGGATTAAAAATGCATATGACATCCTTACTGATGTAATCACAAATCGGTTTTCTGTCTATATGGAAGATGTGATTCAGCTTGCTATGACAAATAAAAAGGATCAGGCCCTTAACATGGTATCTGTGGAAGGGGCAGCTTTGAATAAAGAAGTTTCGAGCGCAATTGATGAATTGATAAGCTTAAAAATAGAATTGGCAAGCGCGGCATCGGATACAAATTCGGCTGCGGCAAAAACATCTATTTTGACGATGGTGGTCTTAATTATTGCAGGTGTAGTAATATCGATTGCACTTGGTATATTTATATCGAGGGTTATTTCTAATCCTGTTAAAAAGTTAGAGCGAGCAGCCGACAAACTGGCCTTGGGTGATGTAAATATTAATATTGAGGCAACTACTGCCAAGGATGAAATCGGTAAACTGATGCATTCATTTAGCAATATGGTAGAAAACATCCGCAGTCAGGCTTTTACTGCAGAGAGAATTGCTGGAGGAGACTTGACGGTTGATGTCGAGATTAAATCAGAAGATGATCTGCTTGGCAAAAAACTTCACGAATTGGTAGAAAAGAACAATGAAGTTCTTACGAGTATTGCTCTTGCATCAGAACAGGTATCAGCAGGCTCTCAGCAGATGTCTGAGTCCAGCATCGCACTTTCTCAAGGTGCTACTGAACAGGCCGGTTCAATCGAAGAGCTCTCAGCTTCCATAGAGGAAATATCCTCTCAAACTAAACAAAATGCTGATAATGCAAGTCAAGCCAATAGACTGGCAGTATCGGCCAAAGCCAATGCGGAAGCAGGAAATCAGCAAATGAGAGAGATGCTCAAGGCAATGCAAGAAATCAACTATTCATCAACCAACATCTCTAAGATTATTAAGGTAATTGATGATATTGCATTCCAAACCAACATATTGGCTCTAAATGCTGCTGTAGAAGCAGCAAGGGCAGGTCAGCACGGCAAGGGCTTTGCGGTTGTTGCAGAGGAGGTAAGAAATCTGGCTGCACGTTCAGCAGAGGCAGCTAAAGAAACTACAGATATGATTGAAAATTCTATCAAAAAGGTTGAAAGCGGAAGTGATATTGCGAATGAAACAGCTGGTGCACTCGCCAAGATTGTAGGAGATATTGGGCAGGTGGCTGATTTAGTAAGCAATATTGCTGCAGCTTCTAACGAACAGGCTTCAGGCATTGTACAGATAAACCAAGGTATAATGCAGGTATCAGAGGTGGTTCAAACAAACTCTGCAACTTCAGAGGAAAGTGCGGCTGCAAGTGAAGAACTGGCAAGTCAGGCGGCTCTCTTAAAGATGCAGGTTGACAAATTCAAATTAAAGATGGAAATGTAGTAATTGTGCTATCCTTAAATGGGAATTCTCACACTAACTATTAAGTTTATGGATTATTAAGTTTAGGAGCATGGCAACAGCTCCTATTCTCATATAAAGGGAGAGCCTAAATGAAATACCATCATTCAAAAGATATAGCGGTCAGGCGCATTCAGCAGGAACGGCTACTGGAAGCAATTTTGCTTGCGATTATTAAAAGCTGCCGCCGGCGAAATGATGTGCCGGGGCATGTGAGCAAAGATGAATTTATGCTGCTTATGCCTTGCACCGGCAATAAAGAGGCTAATAGCCTGATAGTAGAAATTCAAAGAACAATAGAGAGATGCAACAGAACAGAAAAACCGTCTCGAGATGAAATAAGCTCATCTATTGGAAACAATACAAAGGAATCAAATCATGCCATTGTATCTTCAGCGATGGCAACATTATATGCCAAAAGCCAGGAGACAGAAAAACATGGTCAAAGGTTAACATGGCTGACCAATATGATTGGAGAGCATCTTGGCTTAGAGCAAGAAGCTTTGGATGATCTTCGATTGTTATCTTTGCTGCATGATATAGGTAAAGTTGGAATAGATGATTGTATTCTAAATAAGCCTGGCAAACTTACAAATGAGGAATGGAAACAGATGAAGCATCATACCGAAATCGGATATCGAATAGCCATGTCAACGCCTCAGCTGAAGCACATTGCTGAATATATTTGCACCATCATGAGCGTTGGGACGGAACCGGGTATCCGAAAGGTTTAAAAGGCGGAGAAATTCCACTGTTGTCCAGAATTCTCGCGGTAGCAGACGCGTACGATGCTATGACAGAGGACAGGATATACAGGAGGGCTTTATCTTGGAAATCTTCCATTGAAGAAATTGAGAAATGCACAGGTACTCAGTTTGATCCGGATATTGCACGATTATTTTCAGAGCTTATACGTAAACAAAAAGAAAAGGTTTAACTTTAAAATATAAGACTTCATTAAAGTTAAAAAAACCGCCTTGCAGTTTTGCAAAGCGGCTTTTTAGTTGTCTATGCGTTGTCCGTATTCAGTATCTGCCAGGCAGCAGCGAACTGCATTAAACAGGAAGAGGAAAAAATGGCGCATCGGTGTAATTTTTTTGCATATAAAGCCGACAATATATTAAATGATATGCATTTTTATATAAAAGACAGAAAATTTTATTACCTTTCAATCTGATGACATGGTATAATTATTTTATATGATTATGTTGATTAATAATAACGGTAAACTTAATGTGTGATGAGGTCATATGGTTAGTATTGAGTTAATACTTTTTATTTTGTTAATTGTATATGTTGCTATTTCTGTATATGAATACAGGTTGATTTGCAAAAATAAGAAATTACTTAGCTCATATGAAAACATGAGAAAAAAGTTGTTTGAGACCAGTGAAAAAATATCAAAGACTACTGATGAGGAAGAAATTTACTCGATAGCTCTGGACACTATAACTGAGCTCATACCAAATGCTGCAAAGGGGAGCATTCTGCTGTTTGATGAAGAAAATGAAGTGTTTTATTTTAAGGTTGTAAAAGGATTCCGGGAAGAACTGACGGATTTCATATTTAAAAAAGAGGAAGCGTATCTGCATAAAATAAATGGATTCAGTAAATCTGCAATAATCAAAAATCCTAAGGAATTTGATATGCGCAATGCAAACAAGTGCATTGTGGACGGTCTTGAAAGTGTAAATGCTCTTGACATAGGCTGCAGCATGTCTGCTCCCATATACGACGATGAGAGGCTCATAGGTCTTATCAATGTTGATTCTGTCATTCCCGGTCATGTATTTACAGAGAGTGATTTAGCGCTTATGGACCAGATTAAATTTGAAATGGAACTGGCAATAAGAAATGCACTTGCTCAGAACAGGCTTAAATATCTGGCTGATTACGACGAGCTTACAGGTCTTATCAACAGAAGGCTCATAAAAAAAGAATTCGATTTGGAATTGGAGCGGCTTCAAATTGATAAAAATCCGTTTTGTCTTGCCATGATAGATATAGATGATTTTAAGGGAATAAATGATACCTACGGACATTATTACGGTGATATGGTTTTGAAGCATTTTGCTGCTGTTCTTAGGAGAGAGACAGGGATAGCGGATGTGGCGGCAAGGTTTGCGGGTGATGAGTTTATTATACTTTTTGGGGACCAGAATATTACTCTGGCCGAAGTGAAGATGGAGGGAATAGCAACAGCTGTTTTGGAGTCGGGAACTGATACACAAGTCAGATTCAGTTATGGAATATGTGAAATCAACGAAAATAATATGATAGGCTTTGACAAGGCTCTTGCTGTAGCAGACATGAGGATGTATGCAAGCAAGAGGGTAAAGGCATAATAAATAATAAAAATGGGATATGAATATGAATATAGTTATTCCGAGAGAAATTGCAACAGCATTGAATATTTTAAATTACAACGGGTTTGAGGCATATATTGTGGGAGGCTGTGTAAGAGACAGTCTGCTTGGGAATGCTCCAAAGGACTGGGATATTACAACGTCTGCCAGGACTGATGAAATAAGCATCTGCTTCAAAGAATACAGAACCATAAATACGGGGCTTAAGCACGGCACTGTCACGGTCATAATCCAAGGGATGCAGATTGAAATAACAACATACAGAATTGATGGCAGCTATACGGACAACAGGCACCCTGATACTGTTTTTTTTACTGACAAAGTAGCCGATGACCTGCAAAGAAGAGATTTCACAATCAACGCAATGGCATATGGAAAGAATGGAATTGTTGATTTATTCGGAGGAATTTCAGATATTGAAAGCAGGATCATACGATGCGTGGGTGAACCGGATGAAAGATTCGGGGAAGATGGACTGAGAATTCTAAGGGCTCTTAGGTTCAGCTCAGTGCTTGGCTTTAAAATCGAAAAAAATACCGAAGAAAGCATCCGAAAAAACAAGCAGCTTTTGTGCAATATTTCTAAAGAGAGAATAGTGTCTGAATTCAATAAGCTTCTCATGGGCTTAGATTTCCACAATGTTATGATGGAATACAGGGAGCTTGTGGAAGTGTTTATTCCTGAAATAAGAATCTTCAATGATAAAGAGTGGGAAACTATTCTGAATTCCATGAAGCATACAGACAGCCTTGTACTAAGGCTTGCGCTTTTGCTGAATGAAACAGGTAATGCGGAAAGAATACTGAAGACTCTGAAGTATGACGGCAAAACAATCAGTTCCGTTGGTCTGCTATCTTCATGTCGTGATGAGCAACTTATTCCCGACAAGATAGCTATAAAGAAGTTGCTTAAAAAAATAGGATATGATAATTACACTGCTCTGATTAAATTTAAAGCAGCTGTATTTAAAGCGCGGGGCCATGTATTTTTTAATGAGCTTGACGTAGTGTATGAGGCTGAAAAGGCTGCAGAGGAAATAATTGCCGACAATGAATGCTACAGCCTTAAAATGCTGGATGTTAACGGTGAGGATCTCATAGGTGCGGGTATTTCGAGAGGCATGATTCTGGGTGATGCATTGAATGAGCTTCTGGACCTTGTGATTGAAGGAAAGCTGGAAAACAAAAAGGAAGTATTGCTGGATTATATAAAAAATTTTAAATTAGCTGTTGACAAATAGAAACTACGGTGATATTATTCCTAATAATACAAAAACAAACTGTTGAAGCGAAGATTAAACCGATATGTGCACTTACAGAGAGCGGGGGTAGATGAGAGCCCGGCAGAACGCAGTACGGACAAATGGATCGCTGAGGGTGAGGTGAACGGGTTAACACTCAAGTATCTGAAACGTAGGCCTACGTTACAAGGCAGAAAATGTGATGGCATTTTCATCAAAGTGGATTGAATTTTCAGTCAATTAAGGTGGTACCGCAGGAATTATACCTGTCCTTTTCGTAAGGACGGGTTTTTTGTTTTTGTAAATACAATTCGGGAGAATAGAATGAAAAGAATTATTGCAGTTTTAACATTATTATCAGTATTTTTAATGACGGTATCAGGATGTGCCGTAAAAACAAATGACAGCGGAGCTTCAGGAAGTGACAAGAAATTCAGGATAGGAATAGTGCAGGGGCAAAATCATCCGTCTCTGGACGAAATAAGAGAATATGTAGTCATAGGGCTGGAAGAAGCAGGAATGAAGGACAGTGTGGAAATACTGTATAAAGATGCACAAAATGACCCAACAAATGTAACTACAATTGTAAACCAGTTTGTTGGAGAAAATGTTGATATGATTATTCCTATTGCCACAGGAGCGGCGCAGGCAGCACAGTCGGCAACCAGGGATATAGCCATAGTGTTTGCGGCGGTGAGCTATCCGGTGCAGGCAGGTCTGGTTGAGGATATGAACAAAACAGATGGGAATATAACAGGTGTGTCCAATGCAATAGCAATTGAAGATATATTCAAGCTTTCGGCAGAGCTTACACCCGATGTTGAAACATACGGATTTATATATAATCCGGGAGAGGTGAACTCCGCTTCAGGTATTAAAAGAGCAAAGGACTACTGTGATGCAAATGGTCTGAAGTATATTGAAACGAATATTACAAATTCCGGTGAGCTTCAACAGACGGCACAGTCTCTGGCAAGTAAAGTTGATGCAATATTTGTGCCCAATGACAACACCGTGGCTGTTGCAATGCCTGTACTGGCACAGGAAGCAATAAATGCAGGCATACCTGTATATACGGGAGCAGACTCAATGGTAAAGGACGGAGGCTTTGCAACGGTGGGTATTGAAATAGCCGGGGATAAGCTGAATGAGCTTCAAATAATAGAATAGCAGAATAATGAAATAATAAAGTAAAAAAATAATATAATGATTACTTAATCTGGAGGTTGAAATGAAAAAGATATTATCAACAATTATTATTGCGGCAATAATGCTTGCGGTGACCGGATGTGCCGGAACAAAAGCGAATGAAGAACAGAAGCCTGTGGAAAATGTTCAACAGGAGCAAAAGACTGATGAAAATAAGAAAATAAAGATAGGAATAATCCAGCCGATTGAGCACCCTTCTCTGAACCAGATAAGAGAGTGTATAATTGCAGGGCTTGAAGAGCAGGGACTCAAGGATGTGGTTGAAATAACCTACAAGGATGCACAGGGTGACCCATCCAATATAAATACGATTATTTCACAGTTTATAGGGGATAAGATGGATATTATAGTGCCGATAGGAACGGGAACGGCACAGAGCGCTGGAGCTGCTACAAAGGATATACCTGTAATATTCGCGGCAGCAAGCTATCCGCTGGAAGCAGGACTGGTGAAGGACCTGAACAGGCCTGAGGCAAATTTGACAGGTGTGTCCGACGCAATAGACGTAAAGCAGATATTTGACCTGGCATTTGAGCTGACGCCTGAGGCAAAGACTTACGGATTTCTGTACAACAGCGGTGAGGTAAATTCGGTTGCCGCTATTGACAAGGCAAAGGAATATCTGAAGGAAAAAGGTGTTGCATACACAGAAACAACAATAACAAATTCAGGCGAGCTTCTGCAGGCTGCTCAGTCACTGACAGGCAAGGCTGATGCCATATTCACGCCTACTGACAACACTGTTGCATCAGCAATGCCGGTGCTTTCATCTGAGGCCATGAAAGCAGGAATTCCCGTGTATACCGGAGCGGATTCAATGGTGAATGACGGCGGCTTCGCAACAGTGGGTGTTGATTACACAGTGCTTGGGAGACAGGTGGCGGACATAGTGCGCAGAGTAATTGACGGAGTACAAATTTCCGAAATACCTGTGGAAACCCTGAAGGAATATGAAAAGATAGTGAATATATCTGTTGCTGAAAAGATTGGCGTTGAAATGTCCGAAGATTTATTAAAGGGATTCAAAGTGGTTAAATAACATAGGGGAGGCATAAAATTGAGCTTGACATCATTTATAGGAGCAATTGAGCTGGGGCTTGTTTACTCGCTTCTGGCGTTTGGAACATATATATCATTCAGAATATTGAATGTTGCCGATTTGACGGTGGACGGAAGCTTTGTTCTGGGAGCGGCTGTTTCGGCTGTGTTCACATTCTCCGGCAATCCGGTGCTGGGACTTATAACGGCAATTGTGGCAGGAGCGCTGGCGGGGACTATAACCGCAGTGCTCCAGACCAAGATGGGCATACAACCCATACTGTCGGGAATTCTTACAATGACGGGACTGTATTCTGTGAATCTGGCGGTGATGGGAGGCAAGGCTAACATACCATTGCTGAACAAGTCCAGCATTTTCACATATGCAGAGCAGTTATTTGCGGGGAAGCCGTATAAAATAGCTGCCCTGATTATAATTATTTCAGCTGTCTTTGTGTTGCTGAACTGGTTTTTCAGGACTCAGCTGGGTCTATCCATAAGAGCAACAGGAGATAATGAGGCAATGTGCAGGGCATCCTCAATAGACACGGATTTTATTAAAATCATAGCATTTGCCATTTCAAATGCAATAGTGGCATTGTCCGGTGCACTGGTTGCACAGATGCAGCAGTCTGCGGATGTGAATATGGGAGCTGGAATGGTGGTAATAAGCTTTGCTTCCATTATAATAGGAAGCGCCATAATAAAAAATAAAAATATAACTCTGGGGCTTGTTTCTGTAATAATAGGCTCATTAATTTACAGATTTATAATTGCACTTATACTGACAACCAATTTTCCGCCGTCCTATCTGAAGCTGATATCTTCCCTGGTGGTTATTGTGGCACTGTCCGTTCCCAATATTAAAAGTAGGATGGAAGTTGCCGGATTACGAAGGGGGAGAATATGATGCTGAAATTAGAAGCTGTAAACAAGATTTTCAATAAAAACACGCCTGATGAGCACAAGGCCCTGAACAATTTATGCCTGAATGTTTCCCAGGGAGAATTTGTGACGATAATAGGCGGAAACGGTGCGGGAAAATCCACCATGTTCAATGCAATATCCGGTTCGGCGTTGTGTGATAACGGTATTATTGAGCTGGACGGAATGGACATAACATATATGCCCGAATATAGAAGAGCATCATTTATAGGACGTATTTTCCAGGATCCAATGCGGGGTACTGCGCCGAATCTCACGGTGGGAGAGAATCTCATCATTGCATATATGAGAAGTACCGGGAGAAATATTATGCGCATGCCTTCAAAACAGGAAAAGAATCTCATCAGAGAGCGTCTGTCTGCTCTGAATCTCGGTCTTGAGGACAGAATAAACACAAAGATAGGACTGCTGTCAGGCGGGCAGAGGCAGGCGGTTACCCTTATAATGGCAACGCTTGTAAAGCCGAAGCTGCTGCTCCTTGATGAGCACACAGCAGCGCTGGATCCTCTGAGCGCCAAGTCTGTAATGGACCTCACCAACAGAATTATTTCGGAAAACAACATTACAACTTTGATGATAACTCACAATATAACCTCCGCACTGGCATATGGTTCAAGAACAATAATGATGGATTCGGGAAATATCGCGGTGGATATTGAAGGCAATGAGAGAAAAGGTCTCTCTGTACAGGATATACTGAAGAAATTCAGCGCCGTAAAAAATAAAGTATTTGCTGACGATAACGCGTTATTGTAACAACGCATCATAATGCTACCATTTAAGCCATTCCTTATACTAATTTGTATTAAAAAGGAATGGCCTTATATTGCATTAAAATATTTCCAGCCAATGCCGATATATATTAAAAGCACATGAATGGAGAATTGTTATGATTTCAGCTATAAGCAGACTGTACCAGATTAAGCCCGGCAGTACGGGCAGCAAGAATACAGCAGTAAGCTTTTCTGCGGCACGTTATATGACTGCGCTTGCGGCGGCGGAAAAAAGAGGTTCAGTATTTGCTGTGAAAAGAAGTCTGGCAAGGGAAGCTCAAAAAATTAAAAATAGCGGAGGGGACAGTGCGCAGGCAAAGCGTGCCCTTCAAAAAATTAAATATGTAATGAAAAAAGCCGACGAAAAAATATCCCATTTGGGAAATGAAGAAAGAAAAAAGGCTGAATTAAAGCGTGCAGAGGATACAGGAAAAAAGGAAGAGGCCAAGAGACTCAAGAAGAATGCCCGCGTACAGAAATATTTCAGAAAGTCAAATGAGCATGGAAATATTGTGAGAACTGCTCTTGAAGAGAAGGAAGAAATGAAAAGCTCCGGCATTCAGGAATACGGAGCCGAAGCAGTTGCACCTGCTGTTGCAGGTATTCCGTCAGGTGCCGAAATACCTGCCGCCGGAGCGGCAACAGGAGCATCAATAGATATTATGGCTTAGCTTGGTTCAATCTGTATATACGAAGGTTTCCTCTGCGCCGCATTCAGGGCAGTTTACGGTAACCTCGTAGCTGTACATTGAAAGAACCTTTACGTCGGTACATTGGCTTGCGTTTTCATCCTTGCCCTTGTACCTTACTTTTTTTTCGGCTTCAGAGCCTTTTGAATAATAGTAATTATATCTTTTTCCGCAGCTTTCGCATTTGCGTCTGCCTTTGACTGATATCATTGTTTCACATCCTAATAATATTTTATCGACTTATACTGCTCTATTTTAAAAACATGGGCAAATAATTGCCCATAACAGTTTAGTATAATTATATACTGAGCCCGTATTCATTTCAACAATAAAATGCACTTCCCATCCTGCATAAATTTATATCGGAATAGAAGTGCATTTATTATTTCCCATAATCACATATTAATTTCAAACATGCATGAGGATAATACTATTTCACCGTTATAATGTTCCTGTGCCTGCAGCTTCAAATCCTCTAAGTTCCCGAAATGGGGAAGGTGAGTCAAGATAAGCATTTTTGCACTTGCCTTCTCTGCCAGCATTCCTGCCTGAGCGCTGTTCAGATGACCTGCAGCAGTGCCGTCCATGTGAGCATAAAAGCTGCATTCTGTCATTAGTACATCCGAGTTTTTGAGAAATTCCGGCAGATCACTGAAATAAGATGTATCCGATGTAAAGGAAAATATTTTGCCGTTACATTTAATTTTTACGCTGTAAGCATCTACAGGGTGTACGTTCTTTATAAAGCTTATTTCAAAGGGACCTAAATTAAGTACGCTTTTTTCATCATAACTTTTGCCGCAGGTGTATTCGCCCCAGTTCAGCAGCTTAAAAAATTCGCCTTCCGGGGCATAAATGTTCAATGAGCCGCTTATTTCGCCAAGCTGCGTCTTTATCTGCCTTCCATACTGCAGCGGGCCGATATCGCAGTAATGGTCATAATGGTAATGGGTTATAAGAACGGCATCCAGTTTTCCCAAATCAATTTTTTTCTGAATAGTGCTCACAACTCCGCTGCCGCATTCCAGCAGCAGTTTGTATTCATCATGCTCTATAAGGTACCCGGAGGTAGCCTCTCCGGCACGGGGAAAGCCACCCCAGTGCCCGATAATCGTAATTTTCATATTCACCTACGCAATGCTGAATTGGGAGTTATAAAGTTCTGCATAAATTCCGTTTAGATTTATAAGCTCCTCGTGTTTTCCTCTTTCCTGTATGCCCTTATCCGTTATTACTATAATTTCATCGGAGTTTTTAATTGTGGAGAGCCTGTGGGCAACAACCACAGTAGTTCTGCCCTTTGAAAGCTCTTCCAGAGAATGCTGAATCATTTGTTCCGTTGCGTTGTCCAGAGCGGATGTTGCCTCATCCAGTATTAATATAGGCGGATTTTTCAAAAATACTCTTGCTATTGAAATTCTCTGCTTCTGTCCGCCGGACAGCTTAACTCCCCTTTCTCCCACATATGTGTCGTAGCCTTCGGGGAGAGACATTATGAAATCGTGGATATTTGCCATTTTGGCGGCTTCGATAACTTCTTCCATGGTGGCATCAAATTTCCCGCAGTGGATGTTGTCGGCAATAGTTCCCGTAAACAGAAACACATCCTGCTGAACTATTCCTATATTTTTCCTCAGTGATCTGCGTGTGAAGTCCTTGATATCAGTATTGTCAATATAAATATTTCCTTCCTCTGTTTCGTAGAAGCGTGGAATCAGGTGGCACAGTGTTGTTTTTCCTCCTCCTGAAGGTCCTACGAAGGACACGGTTTTTCCTGCTTCTATGCTGAATGAAATATCCTTCAAAACTTCCTTGTGGTTGTCATAGGAGAATGAAACATTGTCAAATTTAATTTCGCCCTCCACTGAATCGATATCTCTTGCTCCTGGGTCATCTTGCTCTGTTTCCTTATCCATAACCTCAATGAAACGTCTGAAGCCCGAAATTCCTGACTGATACTGCTCCACAAAGTTGATGAGCTTTCGTATGGGATTTAAAAAGTTTCCTATATATAGTATGAAGGCGGCAAAATCTCCGAAGTTTATCCATCCCTTGAAAAAGAAAATACCGCCTGTGCTGAGCACCAGCAAATTTAGAAAGTCTATTATAAAGGAGGAGCCCACATGGAATTCGGCCATTACCTTGTATGCCTTTTTCCTTGCATGCTGAAATTTCTTGTTGTTGCTTTCAAACTTTTCAATTTCATTTTCCTTGTTGCTGAATGCCTTTGAAACTCTTATGCCTGAAATGCTGTTTTCAATTGTTGCATTTACTTCACCGATGGTTTCTCTTGTTTCCATAAAGGAATCAGACATTCTCACCCTGAGCTTCATTGCAAAAAGAACAAGGAAGGGAATCACTGAAAACACTATGAGGGCAAGAGGAAGGTTGATGGTGCTCAATGCTATGAAGGATCCTATGAGCATTACAATTGAAACAAACAAATCCTCGGGACCGTGGTGCGCAAGCTCTGATACGTCCATAAGGTCGTTTATGATTCTGGAGGAAAGTGTTCCGGTCTTGCTGTCATCAAAGAAAACAAAGGGCAGGTCCTGAAGATGCTCGAATATATCCTTTCTCATCCGCGCCTGCATCATTACTCCCATTATGTGACCGTAATATGTTATGTAGTAATTCAGACCCACCTTCAGCAGGTAGATTAATCCTAAAATAACCAGCCATGTAATCATAACCTGAAACTGCTGGTTCGGAACATATACGTTGATTATGTTTCTCGTTATGAGAGGATAAAATAAATCGCATATGGCTAATGTAAAAGCACAGATCATATCTATGATGAATATTTTTTTAATTGGTTTTGGTTTGTAGTACGAAATAAATCTTTTTATCATGTTGTCATTTTTCTCCTGTTTTGAATTTAGAACAAATATGCGCAGTCACAAAGTACAGCGCAATGGCAGCAAGGTCAAGCAGCAAAATAATGATGATATTGATTTTGACAAAGCTGCAGAATACCGCTGTGGCAGAAAGCACAAGCAGCATAATCGCCGGAGCGGCAGCAGAAGCTTTTATTTTAAGAAGCTTTTCGGCTAATATGCCTGCACCCCTTGCGTGCAGTATAAAGCTTAAAAGTATTGCCGGCAGGGCATATCCCATACTTTCTTTAATTACTGAAGAGCCTTGGGAAAAAATGAATATTGCAACTGCAAGCAAAGCATAGCTGAACCATTTTTTCTGCTGCAATTCTTTTATTTTTTGTTGGCGCATTTCATACATGGCACACCTCATATATAATTTATATAATAATATCACTTATTTAATTCTTTTTCAACGTACAAAAGGACAATTTTGTTCCGCTTTGCAATATATTATTGACTTTTTCATAAAATTATGGTACTACTATAGGGGCTTACGGTGATATTGTTTTTCAAAATTTATTACAGATACAGTAATGGTTTGATTATAAAGGCTGAAAAAAGGTAAAATATCAGGTAAGGGTTCAGTAAAAGATATTTTTATAAATTTTATTAACTGAAAGGACATATGATGAAAAAATCGATAGCAACACTACTTATTGCGGCTGTATTGACTATGCTTTCAATAACGGCATGCACAAATCAGGAAAATACTCCAAAGGGCACAGGCGAAGTCAAGACAGGCCTTACCATGGGCTACACCACGGAACCGGAAGGTCTCGACCCTCACAGAACTGCTGCAGCTTCCACATTTACGGTTACAAACAACATATATGATACACTGGTGGGCGTAACATCCGACTGGCAGATAGTGCCCAGACTGGCTACAGACTGGAAAATGTCAGATAACGGGATGGAAATTACGTTCAATTTAAGAGACGATGTCAAATTCCACAACGGAAGGCAGATGAATGCAGAGGACGTTGTATTTTCATTTAACAGGCTTAAGGATGCTGAAAGCCCCAGAGCGAGAGATTACGAAAATATCAAGGCAGAGGCTGTAGGTGATTATTCCGTAAAATTCACAACGGAAAAGCTTGATGTTGAGCTTCTGAAAAACTTCGCATATCCGTGGGCGGCAGTTGTACCACAGGAAGCAGTTGAAAATCTCAAGACACAGCCCGTAGGAACAGGTGCATTTACACTGAAGGAATGGATTCCTCAGCAGCATCTTACACTCCAGAGAAACGACAATTACTACGGAAACAAAGCGAAGCTGGAAACAATAAAGCTGGTTATCCTGCCCGACGCAACATCCATGATGGCGAGCTTCCAGACAGGAAATTTAGATATAATACCTCTGAACGGGGATCAGGTTACAATAGTTGACGGTAATCAGGACTACAAGGTTATTTCTGAACCAATGAATGCCGTACAGATTATGTCCCTGAATACAAACAACAAAATATTGTCCGACGAAAGAGTGAGAAGGGCAATGGCAATGGCCATAAAAAAGGATGATGTAATAGCGGCAGCCATGTTCGGCTATGGCGATGCAATAGGCTCACATCTGCCTCCAACTTCACCGGATTACTATGACGCAAACAGCATCATTGAATACAATCCTGAAAAAGCCAAGGAGCTTCTGAAGGAAGCAGGCTATGAAAACGGATTTGACATTAAGATGGCTCTGCCGAAAAACTACCAGCTTCACGTGGATGCGGGACAGGTAATAGCAGACCAGCTGAGCAAAATAGGAATCAATGTTAAAATAGATATAATTGAATGGGGAACATGGCTCAGCGAGGTTTACGGAGCCAAGAATTTTGAGACAACCGTTGTGGGACATACGGGCAGACTTGATTCATACGCATTTCTGTCAAGATACAAATCCGACAGCAACGATTATATAAGCCTGAGTACAGGCGAGGTTGACGAGCTTCTGGACAGGTCAAGACAGGAGCTGGACGAAGGCAAGAGAAAAGAAATATATAAAGAAATACAGATTATTCTGGCAAACAAGCTGCCTGCCATTTATCTTGAAACACCGCGCACAATGCTTGCTTTGCAGAAAAATGTAGAAGGCATGGGAATATTCCCTCTGGACTTCTATGATTTCAAGGAAGTATATTTTACTGAATAATCAGGTGAAGTATGTTAAGATATGTAATAAACAGAGTTAAAAGTTCAATAATTGTACTGCTAATGGTTTCCGTGATTACATTTTTTGTGCTCATGATAGTTCCGGGAGACCCGGCGCAATTAATTTTAGGCACAGATGCAACACCTGAGATGATTGCAGACCTTCACAGGGCAATGGGTCTCGACAGACCTGTTTACCAGCAGTATTTCAGCTGGCTTGTAAATCTGATTAAGCTTGATATGGGAACATCCTATGTGTACGGAAAGTCAGTGACGTCATTGATAGTAAATGCTCTGCCCGTTACATTGTCGATTGCTGTGTATGCAATGGCTGTGGCAGCTATTTTCGCTTTTGCGGCAGGCATAATTGCGGCAGTCAAAAAAGATAAATTTGCAGATTATTTTTCAAGAAGCATCATGCAGCTTGGATCAGCCATTCCTTCCTTTTGGATAGGAATGGTTTTTATTGTTTTTTTCGGACTAAGAATGAAAATATTTCCCGTGTCCGGCTTTGTCCCTATCAGCAGCGGATTTTCGGGATTTATTAAAAGCATAACACTTCCTGCCATTGTTCTTGCCATAGGTGAGACAGGAATGCTGCTGCGCATAGTCAGAAGCTCCATGCTTGATTCATTGAAGCAGGATTACATGGATATGGCAAAAATAAAGGGACTGGGTGCAAGGAAGATATATTTTAAGTATGCTCTCCGGGGTGCCTTAATTGCTCCTGTTACAATTATGGGAATGCAATTTGCAAAGCTTGCGGGAGGCACGGTGGTGGTTGAAACAATATTCGCCCTGCCGGGCATAGGAAGGCTTGTATTGAATGCCGTTGAGCATAGAGACGTAATTTTGCTCCAGGGGCTTGTTATGTTCATTACATCAGCCGTTATAGTTACGTCCCTGCTGACCGACATTGCGGTAATGCTCATAAATCCGAGAATAAAAGCCGCCGAGCGAGGAGAATAACAAATGAAAAGGAATTTAAGCCTTTGGCTTGGAATAATACTTGTATTGGCAATACTGGCTGTGTGGGCGGTGTCATTTGTGTTCATGCCCTATCCGCCTAATGAAATGAATATGTCACAGCGCTTTTTAAAGCCTGATGTTAGCTCGGAGCATATTTTGGGAACCGATAATTTCGGTCGCGACATACTCAGCAGGATAATGTACGGTTCAAGAAATGTGCTGCTGGTAGGGGTTGGCTCTGTCACCCTGGGAGCTGCGGTAGGAATTATATTAGGTGCGTCTGCGGCAATGTACCGGAGGTTTCTCAGTCCTGTCATAATGCGTCTCATGGACGGACTCATGGCATTTCCGGGTATACTTCTGGCACTTATGCTTGTAACAGTTATAGGCAGAGGAATAAAAGGTTCCGTTATAGCAATAGGTATTTTTATGGTGCCCGTGTTTTCAAGGCTTGTTTACTCAATGGTTCTGGACGCGGAAAATCTTCTGTATATAAAGGCTGCTAAAAGCTACGGAAGCTCGAACATGCTCATATTCAAAAGACACTACATCCCGGCAATGCTGCCGAGGTTAATAACACAGTACAGCTCTTCCATAGGCTCTGCGGTAATGATTGAAACGTCCCTTTCATTTTTGGGACTGGGGATTCAGCCTCCATTTGCAAGCTGGGGAATGATGCTGAGCGAATCAAGACAGTTTTTCTTAGTGCACCCGTACCTTGCTGTGGCACCGGGAATCGCAATTATAATAACAATTTTAGGCTTCAATCTCATAGGTGACGGACTGAACGACAGATTGATTCATAGGAGGTCGGGCAATGAATGAAACAGTGCATATAAAGAACCTGGATATCCGGTCCGGAAGCAGAACTCTTGTGAGCAGTGTAAATTTAAAGGTTGAAGACGGAGAAATTTTTGGGCTGGTGGGAGAATCGGGTTCCGGAAAAACTCTTACGGCAAAGTCAGCCATAGGCTTGCTGCCTGAAAATCTTGAGCTTTCGGCAGAAGAAATCATAACTGCCGGCAGTAACATAATTCAAATGTCAAAAAAAGAAAAAAGGCTGCACATAGGCAGGAACACGGGCTACATACCTCAGAATACTGTTTTCTACCTGCATCCCATGATTAAAATAAAGAACCAGATAGGCGACGGATACATGCACCACATGAAAAAGGGCAGGGACGAGGCGATGAAAAAAGCCTCGGAGCTTTTATCCAAGGTTGGCTTTGAAAATCCGAAAAATATTCTGAATCTGTATCCGTGGCAGCTGAGCGGTGGAATGAGGCAGAGAGTGAACATAGCCATGGCTCTCATGAATGACCCTAAGCTTATAATTGCGGATGAACCAACAACGGCCCTTGACTCAACGGTGCAAAAGCAAGTAATGGAGCTTTTCAGAGGCATAAATGAGGAAATGGGCATATCCGTTCTCCTTATATCCCATGATTTGAGCCTCATAAAAAGATACAGCCGCAGCATGGCGGTTATGTATGCGGGGCAGATTGTTGAATCAGGCAGCACGGAGCAGGTGTTCAGAGATCCGCGGCATCCATACACACGGATGCTCATCAAAATTATTCCTTCCTTTAAAATAAAGAAAAACGAGCCATTGACGGAAATTCCCGGCTATGTGCAGGAGGACGGAGGAGACGGCAAAGGCTGTGTGTTTATGAAAAGATGCCCCTACGCAATGGATATATGCGCTGAAATTGTCAAGGAGCATGAGGAAGACAAACATTATTATAAATGCAATCTGGACAGAGGATTTTATGAGTGAAATAAAAACTGCAATATCAGTTAAAAATATACGCAAGGAATTTGCCGTCAGAAAGCACTTTTTAACCGGAAGGGTTCAGGAAAAGGTGGTGGCGGTAAAAAGTGCCTCCTTTGATGTGGAGGAAGGAAAAACTCTGGGAATTGTGGGAGAGTCCGGAAGCGGAAAATCCACCATCGGAGAAATAGCGGGAGGGCTTCAGAAGCAAAGCTTCGGCAAGGTATACTACTACGGAAAGGATACCATGGCCATGTCAGGTGATGAATATGAGCAGTTCAGGCGCAGCGTCCAGTTCATATTCCAGGACCCCAAGGGCTCCATGGACCCCAATTATACGGTTGGTGACAATATTGCCTTCCCCCTGCTGACACTTAAGCTGTCACGGTCGAAGGAGGAGGCGAATAATCTCGTTTCTGAAATGCTCATGCGGGTGGGACTTGGGGCGGAAACAGGAAGGAAGTATCCTTCGGAAATAAGCGGAGGGCAGTGCCAGAGAGCGGCCATTGCAAGAGCGCTCATAGTAAAGCCCAGAGTAATCATATGCGACGAGCCTGTTTCGGCTCTGGATATCTCAATACAGGCTCAGATACTTAATTTATTGAAAAAGCTTCAAAAGGAGCTTAATATTTCATATATATTTATATCCCACGATATAGGAGCGGTAAATTATATGTCGGACAGCATATTGGTAATGAGCAAGGGGAATATTGTAGAATACGGAGATGCCAGGGAAGTGCTGCTGCATCCCCGGGAGGCGTATACGAAAAACCTGATAGAAAGCGCATTTTTGGACAGATATTAATAAATGTAAAATTGTAAATGTGGTGAAAATATGGAGCTTGAGTTAAGAAAAAATGAAAAAATAGAGGATTTGCAGTGCAAGGGTTTGAAAATCATTCAGAATAAAGAGTGGTTCTGCTTCGGTATGGACGCCGTACTGCTTACAAATTACTGCGATATTAAGAATAATTCCCGCATAGTTGATTTGGGAACAGGAACGGGCATCATACCAATACTGCTCAGCGGAAAAAGAAGCTATTCAAAGGCATATGCCGTGGAAATACAGGAAGAGGTTGCCGAAATGGCGGGGCGCAGCGTTGCACTCAACGGCCTTCAGGACAAGATAGAAATACTGAATATAGATTTGAAGGAAGTTCTGGGTTATCTGGAGCCCAATTCATTTGACGCCGTGATTTCAAACCCTCCATACAAGCTTACAAACAGCGGAATCATCAATCCAACGGATAAGAAGGCAATATCCAGACATGAGATAAAATGCTCCCTTGAGGATGTAATAAGCACCGCGTCTGCTCTTCTCAAGCAGTACGGGAGATTTTACATGGTGCACCGACCCGACAGGCTTGCGGATATAATGTGCTTGCTGAGAAAATACAGGCTGGAGCCCAAGCAGATACGCTTCGTCCATCCCAGAGCTGCGTCAAAGCCCAACATGGTTCTAATACGAGCTTCTAAAAATGGAAATCCAGAGCTGAAATTCGACCCGCCACTGTATATCTACGATGAAGAAGGAAATTACACAGAGGATGTTTATAAAATATACGGAATGGAAATATAAGACTTCACCGGCAGATAAGAAATCTGCCGGTGAAAAAGTACGCAGATGTGCTGCGGCTGGCTTTAAATGCTATATTGAGAAGTACTTCCTTTTTTTAGATGCCAGGCATCCGTCATATCCCCAGCCTTCTAAAAATTCCCTGTGCTTTTTATTTATTAATTGTCTTTCACATTTAAATCTTGCATATTTTTCACATTTATCATGGCAAAACAATCTGCGTTCATCGCAATTCAAACAACTTTTGTTCATAATGTCACCCCTAAAGAATATTTGTTTTGACAAGCAACATTATATAATTCAAATTTATCAGGAAAATATAGTGTAAGTAAATTTTTTATATAGAAAAAATGCTGAATATAAAAAACAGCATTCACTGTAACGTGAATACTGCAGGCGGCTATTTTTTTATTTTTATTTTATCCAGTGGCTTCACAGCGGGGCCTTCCAGTATGTTTCCCCTTATGTCGAAACGTGAGCCGTGGCAGGGACAGTCCCAGGTTTTTTCGGCCTCATTGAAAGACAGAGAACATTTCAGGTGCGTGCATACGGGATTTATGCAGAAATAATCATTGTTTTCATTTTTGTAAACCCCCACTTTTCTGCCGTCGTAGTTGATTATTTTCCCTTCTCCCGCTCCAATAAGGCCTAATACATCAGTAACAGGAGCAATTCTTTTCAGAAATGCTGCAGATATACTTTTGATTGAAGAGAAAAATTCCTTTGACGACTGAGCCGGCGTTATTCGGAAGGGACTGAATATTTCAGAAAAATCATCCTCTATACCTAGGAGCATATTTCTCAGAATAATTGCGGCAGCCGCTGAATGAGTCATTCCCCATTTTTTGAATCCCGTGGCAACATACAGATTGTCTACGCTTTTTGAATACAATCCTATATACGGAATTTTGTCATAGGTCATGCAGTCCTGAGCAGACCATTTCGATACTATTTCTGCACCCTTGAAATGCTTGTTCAGAAATTCCTCCAGCTCCCTGTACGAATCCTCCTCATTGTCCTTTTTGCCTGAGCGGTGGTTTCCGCCCGCAAGAATAAGAAGATTTTCATTTTCAGTGAAATGATACCTCATGGAATAAACGGGGTCATTGATGTTTATGTACATGCCGCGGAAGGGCTCCTCCTTTGTCTTTGCCGCTACTACATAGGATTTATCCTGGTAAAGCCTTAAAAAGTATAATCCAAAGCTGTTGTCAAAAGGGTAGTGCGAGGTTACGACAACCTTGTCGGCATTTATTTTTCCGGACTCCGTTTCCACAACATGATGGTCGCCGTGAGGCTCTATGTTCAGCGCTCTTACATTTTCATATATTTCGCAGGAGCTGCTGACTATATTATAAAGACTGTACAGGTATTTCAGGGGATTGAACTGTCCCTGATTCCTTATGCATATTGCACCTATTGCGTTGTTTGGGAGGGGTACGCTTTCTGTGTAAAAGCAGTCGATGCCCAGTTCCTCATATGCCTTCAGCTCATCCTTTATTTGTTTCAGTTCATCTTCGTCAGTAGCATAGACATATGAATCCTGCTCTGCATAGTCACATTCTATCACGTTGTCAGCTATAATTTTTTTAATCAGGCTGAATCCTTCTTCATTAGCCTTTAAGTACTGCTTTGCCTCGCTGAGGCTAAAATTTTTAATCAGATAATCATAAATCACTTCATGCTGCACGGTTATTTTAGCTGTGGTGTATCCCGACACGCCATAGCCTGCGTCTGTTCCATCAATTATTCCGATTTTATAACCGCTGTCCTTAAGCAAGTATGCTGTGGTTAATCCAGTGAGCCCTGCTCCTATTATCAATACATCGTATTTTTTGCCGTCCAAGCCTTCCTTGTTTGCGGCAGCTTCAATTTTATTATCGGCAGTGTCATGCCAGTATGAACGTCTCGGATATTCCATATGCTCCTCTTTCGTATATACTTATATTTATTTTATTGTTTCTTAAATATTTTTATTTATTCCTTGACATTATTTTTGATTTAATATATCATTATACAGAACTAAAATTATTGTAAATGACAGTGATTGGAACAGTAGGCGCAGGACGGTTTCAAAGAGATGCGGTCACTTGGTGTGAGGCTGCAATTCCTAAGGCGTTGAAAATCATCCAGGAGTTTAATTTCCGAAATAACAGTAGGAAATTACGTAGAAATGCGTTAAATTTTCGAGCGACATATAACACATATGTAATTTGGGTGGTACCGCGGATTTCGTCCCATGTCTATTAGACATGGGACTCATTTTTGTATGCCCTAACCCTATTTTTCAGAACGGTTTTCTCTGAAAAATAGCGGTAGGTCAACCGCAACGAGTTCCCAAAGTATGCGACCAGCGGGAGCAAATACTTTGGTGAACGAGACTGCGTACTTCAAACACGAGAAGTATCAGCCGGAGTGTAAGAAGAGGCTCTATTGTTTACAATCACAACATATATTAAATCAGGAGGAAAAGATGAAGCAATTCAAAGACATCTCAAAGGCCGACTATAAACAGACAGAACAAGAAATATCGAAATATTGGAACGAAATAGACTTGTTGCAGCAAAGCGTTGAAACAAGAAAAGACAAAACACCGTTTGTGTTCTATGAGGGACCGCCAACAGCCAACGGCAAGCCAGGCATTCACCACGTAATAGCAAGAACACTGAAGGATTCCGTGTGCAGATTCAAAACAATGGAAGGATATCAGGTAAAGAGGAAGGCTGGCTGGGACACCCACGGGCTTCCTGTTGAAATCGAGGTTGAAAAGCAGCTGGGCCTGAAAGACAAGACGGATATAGAGCAGTACGGCATAGATAAATTTAATGAAAGATGCAGACATTCGGTATTTACCTATGAGGCACAGTGGCGTGAAATGACCGAAAGAATGGCATACCTCATTGACCTGGATAATCCATACATTACTCTTGAAAATGACTATATCGAGTCAGAGTGGTGGATACTTGACAATATGTTCAAGCAGGGACTCATGTATGAAGGTCACAAAATACTTCCATACTGTCCAAGATGCGGAACAGGTCTTGCATCTCACGAGGTTGCTCAGGGCTATGAAGAAATCAAGACAGTTACGGCATATGCAAAATTCAAGAAAAAAGATGCGGATGAATATTTCATAGCATGGACCACAACTCCGTGGACATTGCTGTCAAATGTTACATTGGCAGTAAATCCTGAAGTTGATTATGTAAAGGTAAGAACAAAGGACAAAGAAGATGCAAAGGGTGAGGTATATATCCTTGCAAAGGCATTGGCAGATAAAGTTGTAAATGAAGAATACGAAGTATTGGAAGAAATGAAGGGTAAAGCATTGGAGTTTATTGAATATGAACAGCTCATGCCTTTCATTGAAGTACCCGCAAACAAAAAAGCATTTTATGTAACGTGTGCTGATTATGTAACAACTGAAGATGGTACAGGTATAGTTCATACCGCTCCTGCATTTGGTGAGGATGACTATAACACGGGAATGAGATACGGACTTCCTGTTTTAAATCCTGTTGATGATACAGGAAGATTCAGAGGAACACCGTGGTCAGAAATGTTTGTAATGGATGCTGCCCCCGCCATACTCAAATGGCTGAAGGAAAACGGAAAGCTGTACAAAAAGGAACCTGTGCTGCACAACTATCCTCACTGCTGGAGATGCCATACACCGCTTCTGTACTATGCACGACCAAGCTGGTACATCCAGATGACAAAATTGAGAGATAAGCTCATAGAAAACAACAATTCCGTTGAGTGGTACCCTGAATTCGTAGGTGAAAAGAGATTCGGAAACTGGCTTGAAAACCTCAACGACTGGGCAATTTCCAGAAGCAGATACTGGGGAACTCCTCTTCCGCTGTGGAGATGCGAATGCGGTCATATTGAAAGCATCGGCTCCAGAAAAGAATTAGCTGAAAAATCAATTGAAAAAATAGATGAGAAAACAATAGAGCTTCACAGACCATATGTGGATGACGTGCACATTGTATGTCCTGAATGCGGCAAGCATATGACGAGAGTAAAGGACGTTATCGACTGCTGGTTTGACTCAGGTGCAATGCCTTATGCTCAATGGCACTATCCATTTGAAAACAAGGAAAGATTTGATGATTTGTTCCCAGCTGATTTTATATGCGAAGGGATAGACCAGACAAGAGGATGGTTCTATTCACTTATAGCAATTTCAACATTTGTAATGGGAAAATCACCGTACAAGAGAGTGTTGGTTAACGACCTGATACTTGACAAATACGGCAAGAAAATGTCTAAATCAAGAGGAAATACAGTTGACCCATTTGACCTGTTCGACAGATACGGCGCCGATGCGCTGAGATGGTACCTGCTGTACGTATCACCTGCATGGTCACCAACACGATTTGACGAAGAAGGCCTGAAGGAAGTGCTCAGCAAGTACTTCGGCACAATAAAGAACGTGTATACATTCTTTGCGCTGTATGCAAATACAGACTCAATAGACCCAAGTGAATTCTTTGTTGAGTATAAAGACAGACCGGAGCTTGACAGATGGATTATATCCAAGTTCAACAACCTGGTTAAATACGTTAGAGAAAGCATGAACGTATATGACCACAACAAAACAGTAAGAGCAATTCAGGACTTCGTGAACGAAGATTTATCCAACTGGTACATCAGACGTTCAAGAAGAAGATTCTGGGCAACAGAGCTTACTGAGGACAAAAAAGCTGTTTACAACACAACCTATGAAATACTGGTTGGCGTTGCCCAGCTTACAGCTCCTTTTGCTCCGTATTTATCAGAAGAACTGTACAGAAACCTGACAGGAGAAGTATCAGTACACATAAGCTACTATCCNNCCTGAGGTTCATGAAGAACTTATAGATGAAAATGTAGAGAAGAGAATGGACCTTGTGAAAGACCTTGTGAAGCTTGGTAGAGCATCGAGAGAAAATGCGAAAATCAAGGTAAGACAGCCGATCAGAAGAATCCATATAGACGGAAAATACCAGAGCCTCATCGAGGATCTTGTTCCGTTAATAAAGGAAGAACTGAACGTAAAAGATGTTGTTTTCGAGCATGACCTCAACGAATTCATGGATTTCTCCCTGAAGCCTAACTTCAAGCTTGCAGGACCGATGCTTGGAAGCAATGTTAAGGCGTTTGCGGCAGAGCTGGCAAAAGCAGATGCGGCAGAGATAATAACAAAGGTTCAGTCCGGTGAGAAGTGCGAATTTACCGTAAATGGTCAGACAGTTGAGCTCAACGAGGAAATACTTGACATCCGTATTTCCGCAAAGGAAGGCTATGACGTATCAACAGGCAACAACCTGTTTACAATCATAGATACAGAGCTGACAGAGGAACTGATAAACGAGGGATATGCCCGCGAATTCATCTCCAAGGTTCAGCAGATGAGAAAGAACAACGGATACGAAATGATGGACAGAATCCAGATTTTCTACAACGGTCCGGAAGAAATAGAGAATGCTGTAAATGTATTCGAAGAGTTCATCAAGAGCGAAACATTAGCAGACATTATAGAAAAAACAGGCGACAGCTCCATGGAGGTTCAAAACCTTAATGGTGTTGATACAGGAATGAAGCTGGAAAAGATAATGTAATACAACACAGTAAATATAAAAACGGTAGGGATAGTTATTATTCATACCGTTTTGTATTTGTAGGAGTTTTCTTGTATTACTGTATTTTCAGCAAATTCAATATCTCTCTCGTGCTTTTAACACTCATCTGTCCGGGAGCAGATGCTTTGTTCAGCGACGCAAAGGTGAGGCATGAGCCGCACAAATCTCCTGTAAGCCTTGTTACAGCTCCTAATGCGCCCATGGACATTGTAATAAACGGACGGTCTGCTTTTACTTTTTTCATTTCTAATGCAGCCTCCATGAGGACGAGTACATCCTCCTCACAGTTGGGCATCACCGCTATTTTAGTTATATCGGCGCCGTAATCCTGCATTTTTACAAGGCGCCTCACAATTTCATCCTTTGGCGGAGTCTTGTGAAAATCATGGCTGGACATTACCACCCTCACACCTTTTTCATGAGCATGTGATACCACACTTTTTATCTGTTCCTCCGAGCTGAAAAGCTCTATATCTATTAAATCAACGAATCCACTTTTAACAACAAGGCGATTGAGTTCAAAATATTTTTCCTCCGACATCTCATGTACACCGCCCTCTCTGCTTGTTCTAAAGGTGAAAAGCACGGGTTTTTCACAATTTTCACGAACAGCTCCCAAGAGCTTTCCTACCATCTCAAAATTCTCCACATGATTATAATGGTCAATCCTCAGCTCTACCAGGTCGAAATCGAGGGATTTAAGAGATTCAAGGTCATGCAATATATGTTCTTTATCTGCTCCCGTCAGCGGCACACAGATTTTAGGATTGCCTGCCGTGAGCTCAAGCTCTTTTATCTGAATATTTTTCATAATACAGCTCCTTTATAAAATAAGTTTTTAACAAATATAGTTAATTATGAAATAAAAAATGGTACTAAAAATTATTTTTTGAAAGATAAATTATGTTCGAAAACAGAACACTGAAAATTCAACAATGAAAACATTACCAACAAAGATGTTGAAATTGCAGTATTATTCGTTGACAATAGCTTGCTTTAAGTAATATAATATTATATATTGGGCGTAAAGTATCTGTCAAATGAATTATCACTATTGCAAAAGAAAGGTCAGTTATCAAACTGAAAAGGAAGTCATATGAAGGGTTTAGGTGTTTCACCGGGAATTGGAATAGGCAAAGCTTTTGTAATTGAAAAAAAATTTATGGATATAAGCAAGACTTATGTCAGTGATGCTGAGAAAGAAATTGAAAGATTCAGAAATGCAGTTGAACTCGGAAAAGACCAGTTAAATGAAATATATTTAAAAACCCTTAACGAAATCGGTGAAAAGGAAGCTCAGATATTCAAGTCCCATGAAATGATGCTGGAGGACGAAGCATTCATTTCAGAGGTGGAATCGAAAATCCTTGACGAGAAAATAAATGCCGAGTATTCCTTAAAAGAGGTTTCTGATTATTACATAAAAATGTTTGATAAAATCGAGGATGAATACCTGAGGGAAAGAGGAGAGGATATTAAGGACGTCATGAACAGAGTCATTAATATTCTGTCAGGTGTGAAAACGGCTGATTATTCAATGCTGGACAGCAATTCCATAATCGTTGCCAAGGATTTGACACCCTCGGACACCGCACAGCTTGAAAAAGGCAAGGTTGCCGCCATGATAACAGAAATGGGCGGAAAGACATCCCACGCAGCAATTATAGCAAGAATAATGGGAATTCCCACAGTGGTGGGACTTGAAAATATAACCCAGAAAATAAAAAATAATGACACCGTCATATGTGACGGCAAAACCGGAAAAGTACTGATTAATCCCAACGAAAAGCAATTATCTTACTACATTCAGAAAAAAGATAGATTAGACGAAATAAACAATGAGCTTAAGAAACAAATAGGACTTCCCACAATTTCAAGGGACGGCTTCAGAGTCAACCTTTCAGCCAACATAGGAACTCCCCACGATGTGGATATGGTGCTGGAAAATGACGCCGAGGGAATAGGGCTTTTCAGAAGCGAGTTTATTTTTATGAACCGCCAGTGCCAGCCCTCCGAGGATGAGCAATTTGAAGAATACAAGGAGGTTCTCGTGAAAATGGGAGAAAAGCCCGTAATCATAAGAACGCTGGACATAGGCGGAGATAAAAATGTACCCTATATTGACATACCGAAGGAAATGAACCCCTTCCTGGGCTACAGGGCCATAAGGTTATGCCTTGGTAATGTGGATGTTTTCAGAACACAGCTCAGAGCAATACTCAGGGCCAGCATTTACGGCAATGTTAAAATAATGTTTCCCATGATTTCAACCATGAGGGAGCTCAAGGACGCCAAGGAAATACTGAGCGAGGCAAGAAAGGAGCTTTCAAAGGAAGGAATTCCGTTTAAAAAAGATATTGAAATAGGAATTATGATTGAAATACCCTCTGCGGCAATCATATCAGATTTATTGGCAAGAGAGGTTGATTTTTTCAGCATCGGAACCAATGATCTCATACAGTATACAATGGCAGTTGACAGGATGAATTCAAGGCTGTCACATTTATACAGCCAGTATCACCCCGCATTGCTGCGCCTCATAAAGGGTATAATAGACAATGGCCACAAGGCGGGCATATGGGTTGGAATGTGCGGCGAGGCTGCCGGAGACCCCAAGCTGGTTCCGGTGTTTTTAGGAATGGGATTGGACGAATTCAGCATGAATTCCCCCTCAATACTCAGTTCAAGATATATAATAAGAAATTTGGATAAAAAAGAAATGGAAAAGATAGCCGAAGGCACTCTGAACATGGAAACAGCAGTTGAGGTTGAAGATTACCTGAGCTGTCTGTTCGCAGACGAAAGCGAAAGCTATTTAAACAGATGTAAAATAAGGAGCAGAAATTAATGAGCAGAAAAGTATCTATAGTGTTTCACAGCGTATGCGGAAACAGCTACCTCATGGCAAAGGAATTTTACGAAGCATTCCGCAAGCAGGGGGCTGATGCACAGCTTTTAAGAGTCAATGACCCTAATTACGAGGAGCTGGCAAAAGAATTTGCAGTCGCCGGCCAATATAAAAAAGAAATGCTGAGCCTGGAGGAAGCAAAGGCTGAAAAGCTTCTGGACAGCGAAATTATAATAATGGGCTCCCCCACATATTACGGCAATGTTTCAGGAGCAATGAAGACATTTATGGATTCATTCTCGCCTTACTGGGCAGAGGCCGCATTCTGGGGCAAAAAGCTGTTTGCCTTCACAACCTGCGGAACCACAGAGGGCGGTGGAGACATGTGTCTGAACGCCATAAGCATTTTCGGACAGCACGTTGGTATGAACACAGTTCCTGTTCCGTCAAATTTATTGTCCACGCAGAATTACCCGGCCTACGGTCTGATTCACTACACAGGAGACTATTCAAACCTGAGACCGGGCAGAGATGCGGCACTGGCAATAAATGAAATGGCCGAAAGATTATTGAGCCTGTAACACAGCGACTGCCTCCGGCACAACTGCCCGCGGCGGTCGTTTAATATATTATTAGGAGCACAAATGAAAAAGAACGATATAATCGAAATAACCATAAATGACTTAAATTTCCCAAATGTGGCATCAGCAGTCCACGAGGGCAAAAAAATAAAGATAAAAAATGCACTTCCCGGACAAAAGGTAAGAGCAAAAATAAGCAGGTCAAGAAAAGAAAGTGCCGAGGCAAAAGTAATAGAGGTCATAGAGCCTGCCGACTACGAGCGGGAGTCTCAATGTCCCCATTTCGGCCTTTGCGGCGGCTGTACCTACCAGAATGTACCCTATGAAAAGCAGCTTAAAATCAAGGAATCCCAGGTAAAATCAATTTTAGACGGAATACTGCAGGAGGACTATGAATTTCTTCTCATCATTCCAAGCCCCAAGGAAACTGAATACAGAAACAAGATGGAGTTTTCCTTCGGCGACGAAGTAAAAGACGGGCCTCTAGCGCTGGGCATGCACAGAAGAAACAGCTTTCACAGCATAGTGACCACAACAGAATGCTCCATCGTAGACAGCGATTTTCGACAGATTCTATGTCGCATTTTAGACTATTTCCAAGGAAATAACAAGACATACTACCATAAAATAACTAATATTGGCTTTTTAAGATACCTATTGGTAAGAAAAGCAGAAAAGACGGGACAAATATTAATAAACCTGATTACATCAAGCCAAGATACTCTGAACGAAAAAGAATTCACGGACCTGATTCTCAGTCTGAACCTAAAGGGAACTATAAAATGCATCGCCCACTCCATATATGACGGAACAGCCGACGCAGCAAAGGCAGATTCTCAGAAGATTCTCTACGGCGAGGATACCATAGTAGAAGAGTTATTAGGATTAAAATTCAACATTTCATCCTTTTCCTTTTTCCAGACAAACTCTCTGGGTGCGGAAAAGTTATACTCCATAGTGAGAGACTTCATAGGAACAACAAAGGACAAAACCATATTCGACCTTTATTCCGGCACAGGAACCATAGGCCAGATACTTGCCCCTACCGCAAAAAAGGTAATAGGGATAGAAATAGTGGAGGAAGCTGTTGAAAAGGCTAACGAAAACACAAAGCTCAACAACTTGGACAACTGCACCTTCATAGCCGGCGACGTCCTCAAAAAAATAGACGACCTCCAGGACACCCCCGACATCATAGTCCTCGACCCGCCCCGCGAAGGCATACATCCAAAGGCCATCCAAAAAATAATCGACTACAAACCGGAAACCTTCATCTACATCTCCTGCAAACCAACCTCACTGGCAAAGGACTTGCCGGTGTTTATGGAGAATGGGTATAGGGTGGAGAAGGTTCAGTGTGTGGATATGTTTCCGATGACGTATCATGTTGAGACAGTTGCATTGCTTACGAGGAGCGAAGGGCGAAGCGCTTAGCGCAGAATAGCGGTAGTATGGAGGAAAAAATGACTGAATTATTAGCTCCGGCAGGAAATATGGAAGCTTTAAAAGCTGCAATTTCTAATGGTTGTGATGCAATATACTTAGGAATGCAAAAATTTGGTGCACGTGCATACTCATCTAATTTTGATTTAGAATCGTTAAAAGAGGCTGTTACGTATGCGCACCTGAGGAATGTTAAAATCTATGTAACAATGAATACCATCGTTTTCGAAAACGAAATTGAAGAGATGAAAGAGCAGATGGACGAATTAAATGAAATCGGTGTTGATGGAATTATCGTCCAGGACCTGGCTGCTTTTGATTATTTAGTTAAAAACTTTATTGATATGGAAGCACATTGCTCAACTCAAATGGGAATAGACGATTTAGACGGGACTTTATTATTTAAAGAACTTGGCGCTAAAAGAGTTGTTCTGTCCCGTGAGGTTGAGATTGAAAAAGTAAAAGGGATAAGAAGAATAGCTAAAATACCTTTAGAAATTTTTGTTCACGGAGCTTTATGTGTATCATATTCCGGAAACTGTCTGATGTCCGGATTAATCGGCTATCGAAGCGGAAATCGCGGAAGATGTGTTGGTTCATGTCGTAAGGAGTATGAACTAATTGATAAGACAACAGATACATCTTTAGGTAAAAGCTATATTCTATCTACTAAGGACTTAAACACAATCGATTATATCAATGATTTAAAAGAAATTGATTCTTTAAAAATAGAAGGTCGAATGAAAGAGCCTGCGTATGTTGCTAACACTGTATCAAAATATCGCATGGCCTTAGATAATAAAATGACCGAAGAAGACAAAGAAAATCTGAACAAAACATTCAACAGAACATTTACTAAAGGTTATTTGTTTCACGAAGATAAGAAAGATATTACAAACATCTTAAGACCTAATAACTTTGGTTATGAAATTGGAAGAATCAGCAGGATTGTTAAGGACATGTATGAAATAACACTTACACGTACTTTAAATCAAAACGATATAATCAGAATAAGTCATAACAATGAAGATGTTAATTTAACTGTTGTAAAACTGTACGATAAAGATGGTAATTTAATCAACAAAGCAGATGATATCTGCTATATCAAAATCAAAGAAAAGTTGTCCAAGGGTGATTTAGTATATATAACGAAGGATTATCTATATTACAAAGAGTTAGAATCATCACTGGAAAAAGAATTTAAGCGTTTTAACCTGGATATTAAAGTGTACGCATTTCCAGATTCAAAGCTTGTTATAGATGCCGAGGGCTTAGGCTTCAGTTACTTGTATGAAAGCGAGGAAATACTGGGAGAAGCAATTAATAACCCAACGACAAAAGAGCAGATAATAATGCAATTTTCAAGATTAAATGATACTATATTCGAACTAAGACATGTAGATTTTGAGGAAAGCAATGTATTTATTCCAGCTAAACTGTTAAATTCAGCAAGAAGAGATATTGTACAGGGCTTATATGACTTAAAGCTTAACAGCCATAAGAAAAGAACCAAGACATTGATAGCAAAAGAAAAAATAAGCTTTGCCCCTGAAAAACCATACCTTACGGCCTCTGTAACCACAAAGGAACAGTATGATGCTTGCGTGAGCTGTGGAATTAAGGAAATCTATTTTGAAAATATTATTAGAAGAAACCAGAATGATTATAAGGAAAAAGAAGGGCAGCTGTTAATCGGAGGATATGGAGGAATTTATCACTACAGAAAAACTAATCCTTTTATTACGGACTATTCTTTAAATGTTGTTAATTCTGATAGTTGCTATGAATTATATAGATTAGGTGCGAAACGAGTAACTTTATCTTATGAATTGAATAAGAGACAAATTGAAGATTTAATTAATGCATATTATGAAGAAAATGGCGGCCATCCTGCACTGGAAATGATTGTATATGGTAAGGCTCCTTTGATGTTTACAAAATATTGTCCGATGAAAAAAATGAATCAATGCGGTATTTGCAAAAGGTCGAGCTATGAGTTAAAAGATGAGCAAGGAACGTTCTCTATCATTTCTCATGATGATTGTACAACGACTATACTTAATGGGAAGACACTTAATCTTTTAGATGAGCTGCAAAGCATAAAAGGAATCGAGGCATTCAGATTAAACTTCACAGTTGAATCAAAAGAGCAGGTTGCGAAAACCATTAATAAGGCTTTAAGCAAATTAAATGGCAGAGTGGATAAAGCTGTCTTTAATCAGGAAACAGACACAAGAGGACATTTTAATAAAGAGATTTTGTAGGAAATCCCAGTTCAAATCTGGGTGTCACCTCCAAGAATTAAATACTAAAAATCCGATTTGTAATATTTTCTCTTCTCAATGGAAACTTCCATCACGGAATCAGCGGATCTTCAAGACATCAATTTTGTCTACTTAAGGCACGTTGAGACGGTGGTTTTAATTACGTATTGTGGTTCTGACAAGAAGAAGTAGGGCTCGACAATAATATGTTGTTGTTTGAGAGCGTTTTGGACATACGGTAATAAATGACAGTTTATAAAACTGTTAAAAAGCTATCAGTTATCTCTGATGGCTTTTTTTTAAAATTCTCTACATATGCCATAGCATATACATTAGACACAAATTCAACTCCAGAACGTTCAAACGATAGTCCATCATACAAAATGTAGGGATAGCCCTTTGGCTGAAGAATTTGTAAATGGTGATGGCTACTGGAACTTCACGTTAGGTTTCATGTATTACTTTATTGAAAAGTATGATGAACATTATATTCATAACTATTATTCTTTAATATCCACTCTCTTAAAACCTTATCTCTCATGGTTAATTTTCTGGTAGGCAAAATCAGGTCCCAACGTTAAATACAAATCACCTGTTAAATCAGAATGAGTTAAAGTATAACGTCTTATAATCGGCTTTGATGGTGAAGCTTTTCTGGGTATAATTTGATCATGATAAATATCCTTTCTGCTAAAAAACACTTTAACTTATTATATTTACCTCATTGAAGGTTGTGTTTATAGATATACTTTCATGCATCACTTTTTTATATTTTTTTCATATAATAATTTTAAATATAATAAATAAAGGAGATTATATATGTATTACGATTCATACTACAATATGTTAACTCAATGCTATATGATGCAGCAACAAAGCAATTCAAAAATCAGAGTGCTTCATGCAGTTCCCAATGCACCCGCGGTAGATGTTTATGCTAATGATAACATTATTATAAAGAATTTACCATATAAGGAAGTGTCATCTAATATACCTGTTCCATCTGGAAATTATAACATTAAAGTCTATCCAACAGGAACAAAGTCAAATCCTGTAATTGATACGAATGTATATATTCCTGAAAAGTCATTTTATACCATTGCTGCTATAGGAGAGCTGCCTGATATTAGCCTTTATCCTATTCAGGAACCGGTTTCTGCTAATAAGTCAAACATGGCATGTGTTAGATTTATTCATCTTTCTCCAAACGCTCCTGCAGTGGATATAAAATTGCCTGATAATTCAATTGTATTTAACAATGTTCCGTATAAGGGAATAGCTAATTTTACTTGTGTTCCGCCAGGTACGTATACCTTTAAGGTTACACCGACCAGAACTGACGATGTTGTTCTCACTGTTCCTGATGTTATGTTACACCCGAATACTTTTTATACAATTTACGCAGTTGGGCTTGTTGGAGAAACTCCAAGCTTAGAAGCATTATTAGTTCCAGAGTAAGCGTCAAATACGCCCAACCTAATACTTTTTAAAAATATAATTTTTTAGCTCAGCATCTTTTGCTGAGCTTCTATAAAATATAATCTGATTTTAATTGTTTAAGAGCTTTTTTCATAATTCTACGCAGCTTTTCTATTATTTTAGCTGTAAATGTACCGGTAGGTTTGACGCTTACGTTTAATCGGTCTTAGGTATAGAGAGAAATCATATGACATATTTTATGGAAAGATTAACTTTAATATTATACTCCTATATAAACATAAATAAGAGCAGGATGGTTTACCACTGCTCATAATGTATAAATTTGAATATTTATGTTTAAAAAACTGTAGTTTTTTTATAAATTCACAAATGCAAGATTTAAAGTAACTTAATCATATCTTCTAATTTTTTAGATAAAATTTTCGCAAGCTCAAAATCAGTGTTTTTTAAAGCTAATGCTATTTCCGTTTCCACGGATTTTTTCTTTTGCTCAATTTCTAAATAGTCTTTATCAAAATGTTTAGCATAAATCATCTGTCTGAATTTTCGCATACTCATTTTTCTAATTGTCTTATTTTCAATGATTAAAACATAATCCATACAATTTACTATAAAATTGTAATCATGAGAAATCATTAAAATTGCACCGTTATAGTTTTCTATGGCCTTTTCAAGTGCTATTTGTGAATAGGTGTCTAAATGACTTGTAGGTTCATCGAGCAGCAACATGCTCGCTTTAATGGCTGAAACTTTAGCCAATTGCAGTATATTTTTTTCTCCGCCAGATAAAGATACTATCTTTTGATTAACGAGTTTTTCATTAAAACAATAATTTGAAAGATATGATTTAATTTCTTGATAAGTTTCAAATCCAACATCTGCAAACTCTTCAAGTATTGTATTGCTTTCGTTTAGTATTTCTCCTTGATTCTGAGATAAATAAGCAACCTTAACGTCACCATTTATTTCAATGGAATCATGCTCATTTTTATAGATGTCTTTCAATAAAGTTGTTTTTCCTGTGCCATTTGGACCAATAAGAGCTACTTTATCAGTAGATTTAATCTCAAAATTAACATTTTCTAAAAGTATTTCATCAAAGGCAACACTGTAATCATTAACTTTTAAAGCAATATTTTCTTCGATTTTATTATCAGTATTTAAACTGATATCTGGCTGCTTAATATCTACAAATGGCATTTTAATCCTGCGTTCCATTAATCTTTGCTGAATTTTAACCCTGGCTTTCAAGGCTCTTCCTTTAGATGCATCAGCAACTTCAGTTGCAAGAAATCTTAATTTATTGATTAAAATCTCGTTTCTCTTGATTTCTTCATCATCAGCAGCAGCGAGCTCTTGTAATTCAATTTTAGCTTGCAGTAATGAGAAGTTATAATCAATATATGTTCCATCGAATTCCTGAAGTTCCATGTTTTCAAGGTGTAAAATTTTATTAAAACAATGATTCAATAGATATCTGTTGTGAGTAATAACTAAAATTGTTTCTTTGTGAGAATTAATTAGATTTTTAAGCGAATTAATATTTTCAAAGTCTAAAAACACATCCGGTTCATCCATAATTATTAAGTCAGGGCGATTAAGCATTTCTTTAATAACTTGAACAAGTTTAAATTCACCGCCACTAAGCTCAGATATCATTAAATCTTTATGATTACTTAAGTCTGCAAGATTTAGTTTTTTATTAATGTTGCTTTCAAATTCATTCCCATTAATTGCATCAAATGCGTCTTGGGCTTGCTGGTACTTTTCCAGCAAAGTATCCATATCCGAAGATGTTTCCATTTCAGCACAAATGGAAGCTATTTCATTTTGCAGCTTAATAAATTTTTCGCCTATATATTCAAAAACAGTAGTTTCTTTTGGTTTGTCAAGTTGTGAGAACTGACTTACATATCCAATTCTACAAATTGGGTCTATCTCTAACTTACCATCAAACATATATTTCTCTGGATCCATAATTATATCTATCAGTGTGCTTTTTCCACTTCCACTTGTGCCTATAAAAGCACAATGCTGACCATCTTCTAATGTAAATGAAATCTTATTATATAGATTTTTTTGTGGAAATGAGTAGGATAAGTTTTCAACTTTTATCATATTATTACCTTTCTTTATCACCTAAAAAAGAGCTTATAAAACTAAGTTCTTCAAAATATAATCTTTCCAATTGCAATTTTGTAATTCATTATAATGCAGTTATGATGTTTTTTTGTTTACCTCGGGTAGCATAACATTTTTTATGACTAAATTCAATCATTTTCATATTAAAAATTTTCAGAAATGTACATGGGTATATCGTATTATCCGAGTGACTATAAGTTTCGTACGTACTTTTGAATACACCCTTATTTTTTTAGACCAACCGCCTGTCGGCTATAAACCGAAAAACAAAGAAGCTTTATTGTTCCTTCGTTTTTAATAGCAATTTCCCTAATATACAAAGGCAAATAGGAAGTTGCTATTGAATCTCGTCTCATTGCATAACGGTGTAACTTGGTTGGTATGAATAACTGTAGATTTAAACTTGGATAATGTATTTATCCTAAATTTAGTATAATTTAGAAATTGTTTTAATTTAATAAAAGGCTTGACAAGTATCTCTAATTAGAGTAAATTATATCTAATTAGAGATATTAAATGTGATTAAACTATTTAAAAAGGTGAGAATATGGAGAAGACAGAACTTAAGATATTTATAGGAATGAGCAGAGCTTTAAACAAAATAAATAGAGCTACTAATAAGGTTTATACAAAATATGGATTAACTAGTGGCCAGTTTGCTGTATTAGAAGCACTTTATCATAAAGGAGATTTATCTGTCGGAGATGTTCAAGATAAAATATTGAGTACCAGTGGAACCATTCCTGTTATAGTGAAGAATTTAGAGAAGGAAGGTTTCTTGGAAAGACGCAATGATGAGATAGACAAGAGAAGATTTATACTTCATATTACACAAAAAGGTAGAGAACTTATGGATATTGTATATCCGGAAAATGAAGCAATTATCATTTCTATCATAAGTATCTGGAGCAAAGAAGAACAGGAACAAATATTAAGTTATTTGAAAAAACTTAGAGGTATTGAAGATGAAAGGAATGATAAAAAATAGGTTAAAAGGTTTTAGAACTGCAAATGGAGCAGGAGTAATTTAGTTAGGGTTTTGGGAAATACTACAGTTGAAACCTATGATTCCATGACTCCTTTTATGGCATAAATCATGAAGAAATATAGAGTATTTTCAATACATGGATTTAGATTTTATGGAATGGAGAGATAAAAGCTTTTTAAAAAACAATAAAGAATTTAAAAAAATTATGAAAATGGAGAATAAAGAATTATGAAAATTTTAGAATCATTAAAAGAAAGAAGAACATATTACGATATTAATAGGGATTTACCAGTAGAGGAAGTAAAAGTATTTGATTTAGTAGAAAAAGCTACAGAATTGGTTCCGGATGCTTTTAATATGAAGAGTTCAAAGGTTATAGTTGCGACAGGAGAAAAGCAAGATCAATTATGGGATAATGTTTATGATGTATTCGAAGGCAAGGTTCCAAGGGAGAAAATTGATAGTTTTAAAAATGGTTATGGAACAATCCTTTATTTCTATGATGAGGATATTGTTAAAAATCTTCAAAACCAATTTACAATATACGCAGATAGATTTCCCGGTTGGGCTAATCAGTCATCCGGGATGCTTCAATTAAGTATCTGGAGTGGACTAAAAGAATTAGGAATAGGTGCTTCACTTCAACATTATAATCCGGTTATAGATAAGATGGTTAGAGAAATGTTTGAGCTGCCAGAGAACTATGTTCTAAATGCACAAATGCCTTTTGGTGGAATTGTATCTCATCCGGATGAAAAAGCAAAAGAGGATATTTCAAATAGAGTTAAAATAGTAAGATAAGTTGCTGGTAATAATTATATAATAATAGTCTTGGAGGCGTTATCATGGTAGAAGTTAAAAAAGGAACTAAAAGTTTTTATGTAGGAGATTCAGAGGAGAAACCATTGGCAGAAATGACATTTGTACCTTCCGGTGATAATATTGTTATAATTGATCACACCTATGTATCGGATGAACTAAATGGTCAAGGAGTTGGAAAGTTATTATTAAAAGAGCTTGTTGATTGGGCAAGGAAGGAAGATAAAAAGATAATGCCTCTCTGTCCCTATGCAAAAGCACAAATGGAAAAGAATAAAGAATATCATGATATTATATATAAATAATATCAGAGATATTGGAATAAGGATATATGGTTTATAATATAGGTGATTTATGAATTTTAGGAAATAGTCCATAGTAGTTTTATTATGGACTATTTTCATTTGAATATTTTTTATATTTGCAGCAACTTTCATAATAACTTAAACATATGATGATATTGATGACTTACTGAATGATGGGTGATATAATATTATAAAAATTGAAACTGTAATCAAGTTTTGAAATATAAAAGAAGATATAATATCGGCGAGGAGTGAACAAAATTGTCTATTAAAACAATTGAAAATATGGTAGATTGGGTTGAAGAAAATTTAGGAGAATGTCCAACTTTAGAAGAAATGTCCGATTTTGTAGGATATTCACCTTGCTATTGCTCTACTAAGTTCCACGAATATGTCGGTGTTTCATTCAAAGATTATATTCAGAAGCGACAACTTAGCATGGCATCGGTGGCGCTGCAGAAAACTAAGTATCGAATTATTGACATTGCTATACAGTATGGGTTTTCATCACATGAAGCATTTACAAGAGCTTTTGTGCGTGCTTATGGTTATACACCCTCTCAATATCGCAAATTGCTGCCGAAAATCTTAATTTTTGATAAAGCCCAAATAGACTCTTGAATACTCTGCAGTAAATATAAGGAGTGTTTTTAATGTTAAAAAAAGTTGGACGCAATGATTTATGCTGGTGTGGAAGCGGAATTAAGTATAAAAAATGTCATGAGTCTTTTGATGAAAAGCTATCATGGTACAAAACTCAGGGGTGTATTATTCCATCCGGAAAAATCATAAAAAACCCGGAACAAATTATTGGGATTAGGGAAAGTGGGAAAATCAATATAGCAGTTTTAGATTTCATAGCTGAACAGCTGCATATAGGAATGTCAACAGAGCAAATTAATCTTTTGATTTATGAAAAAACGGTGGCCTTTGGCGGAATCCCGGCAACACTAAATTTTGAAGGCTTTCCTAAAAGTGTATGTACATCAATCAATGATCAAGTATGCCATGGCATACCATCAAATGATGTTTTGCTGAAAGATGGGGATATTATAAATATTGATGTTTCTACAATATATAATGGATTTTTTTCGGATTCATCAAGAATGTTTTGTATCGGAAATGTAAGTCCTGAAAGAAAGAAACTGGTGGATGTGGCTAAGGAATGCATTGAATCAGGATTAGCACAAATAAAGCCATGGGGATTTTTAGGCGATATGGGTCAAGCCGTGCATGAACATGCTATGAGTAATGGATATACGGTTGTAGAGGAAATAGGCGGACACGGCATTGGTTTACAATTTCATGAGGAACCGTGGATAAGCTATGTTTCAAAAAAAGGAACAGAAATGCTTTTGGTCCCGGGCATGGTATTTACTGTTGAGCCAATGGTTAATATGGGAACCGATGAAATTTTTATAGATGATAATGATGGCTGGACAGTTTATACGGCAGATGGAATGCCGTCAGCTCAATGGGAAGTTATGGTTTTAGTTACTGATGACGGCTATGAGATATTAGCATATTAGCGTCGCTAAATCAGCAGAATTTAAGATTTGTTGTAGGTCAACTACCACCCTTCATGNNCATGAAGGGTGGTAGTTGACCGGTTTTTTTGTTTGCTATACACTTTTGATTATAGTTTAATTGTAAAGTGAAGGAAATAAAAAAGGTATATCTATGAATGAAATTCATTTAGCGAAATGTATCGCTAAAAAAAGGCATGAAATGAATAATGCACAAGTATATAGTTAATAATAGTTAATAATAAATCTAAAAAAATTATTTAGGAGTGTAAAAATGGGAGTAAACAACGCAATGACTGCTGATTTCCTCAGATCAGCATATGGTGGAGAGAGTGCGGCGCATATGAGATATCTTATATGGGGAGATTCTGCAGAAAAAGATGGATACCCAAATATTGGAAGGCTTTTTAGAGCAATTGCATATGCAGAGAGAGTCCATGCCACAAATCATTTTAATGTAATGAAGGATCTAGTAGGTGATGCTACTGTTACAGCAGGAGCTGTATTTGGACACACAAATATAGTAGAAAATTTACAAGGTGGAATCGATGGAGAACTTCATGAGATAGAGCAGATGTATCCTGTATATATAGAAGCTGCAAAATTCCAGGATGAAAAACAAGCACAAAAGTCTTTTCACTATGCTTTGGAAGCTGAGAAGATTCATGCTAAAATGTTTAAAGATGCTCAAGTAAAGGCAAAGGATGGAAAAGATATCGGAGATGAAACCATATATATATGTCCTGTGTGTGGGTACACTGAAATTGGTGATAATGTTGATAAGTGTCCTGTATGTGGGGTTAAGAGAGAATTGTTTCAAGCATTCCCCAAATAAATACGATGTTATTAAAAATGGATATGGTTTAGATATATCTGATATATATGGATAAACTGCGCCCTGATAGGCTGCATTCTATATGCACAATTATCTTGTAAAAAAGTTCCTATAGAGATACAATTGTCATAACAATTTAGTTTATATGATTGTTCTCATTGGGAGGAATAGAAGTGCTAAATGCAAATGAGCTGTTAGAGATTATAAAAGGTGAAACAAAAACCTGGTTTTGGGTGAAAAATGGAATAGAATATCCAGAGCTAACCATTTGATACTTGGCATCTTATTTCTCAATCATATTAAATTAACTGATATAGGTGGGAGGTCAAAGATAAAATGTTAATTGTTTATGAATCAAAAACGGGTTTTACAAAGAAGTACGCGGATATGCTCTCTGCAAAGACGGGACTAAAGGTGTTCCAAATAAAAGAGCTCTCAAAGGTTAACCAAGACGAAGAAATCATTTTTCTCGGCTGGATGAAAGTCGGGAAGATACAGGGCCTTGATAAGCTGCGAAAATATAACGTCAAGGCTGTTTGTGGGTCAGGCACAGGACGAACTGCTGAGCCTGATACCGAAGCAGTTATCACAAGGAATAAGATTGAAGACAAAATATTTTTTTATCTGCGTGGCGGATGTTTCCCTTTGAAAGAGTTAAAGGGCATGGATAAAATCATGCTTTCAATGTTTTTAAAGATGCTTAAAAGCCGCAGAGACAAAGATGAGAAGCTTGAAGAAGCAATATCTATCATTGAAAACGGTTTTGACGGAGTAAAAGAGGAAAATCTCAAACCTGTTCTGGAATGGCTGAATACAAGGTAAAGTAAGGCTTTTTATTTATAACCGCGGGCTTTTGTAAAGACAGGCTGATTTAGAACAAAGAGACTAATAACTAAACAAATAAATGAATCAGAACCATCATATAATAATATAGGGGGTGCATATTTTATGATGAAAAAAATCAATTGGTTCCAACTTTTTGCGATTGTATTTATTACCGAGCTGGTAGGTGTGCTCGGCAGTTTATTATCCGGCAACACGGGGCAAATTTATACATCGTTTACGAAACCGCCGTTGTCGCCGCCGGGATGGCTTTTTGGCGTCATTTGGCCCGTACTTTATCTTCTGATGGGGATTGCGGCATATATTATTTACCAAACGCCACAGACGACCGAACGCAAAAAAGCAATCACCTTATATTGGGTACAGCTGTTTGTTAATTTCCTCTGGCCGATTATATTCTTCCGTTTTGAGTGGTATTGGATATCTGTAGTAGTTATTCTCTTATTAGATGTTCTGGTTTTAATCACTACAATATGGTTTTATAAGATTAATAAAGTAGCGGGGTACCTGATGATTCCTTATCTGCTTTGGATTTTCTTTGCCACATATTTGAATATTGGAATTGCATTATTGAACTAATATTTATGTAACAGCTTCCATTATTAATGTTTTAAGGGGGTCTACGACCTTCGTTCGTAACTTCCGCTTATACTATGAAAAAGCAAGGCACTCTACGTTGTAATTTTGTAGAGTGCCTTGATGTGTTTTATGGCTTTCACCACAAACTGATCTTGCTAAATTCCATATTTCCCAGCCACCGAATCCTTGAACAATGCATAGAGGATTTTAACCTCTCCCATACTAATTATACCATATAAAATATTTAAAATGTAGACTATTTGTTTATATTTATTAATGCTATAATCAAAAAAATAGCAAATTGCCGAAGGAGGTAGTTACATGAATTTCTATGTGCTTGGTCTTCAGGACATTGACAAAACAAAAAGAATGGTTGTTGGGGGTAAAGGATCGAACCTGGGGGAGCTTTCCAGAATTGAAGGAATACGCGTACCGGAAGGTTTTTGTATTTCTACTGAAGCATTTAAAAGAATTATTGTAGAAACGTCGTCGATTAACGAATTACTTGATCAGTTATCGCATCTAAAGGTGGAAGACCGGGATGAAATCCATGAACTTAGCGGTAAGATTCGCAGGGTCATCGAAGGGATAACTATCCCTGAAGATATTAATGAAGACATCACCCGCTTCCTCTCCATGCTTGGAGAAAATAATGCCTATGCGGTACGGTCCAGTGCAACTGCAGAGGATTTACCAACGGCCTCCTTTGCCGGCCAACAGGATACGTATTTAAACATTACCGGAAAAGAGGAAATCCTAAAGCACATCAGCAAGTGTTGGGCATCGCTGTATACCGGGAGGGCAGTAACCTATCGCCTTCAAAACGGATTTGATCACCGCAAGGTCTACCTGTCTGTGGTTGTTCAGAAGATGGTCTTCCCGCAGGCGTCAGGGATTATGTTTACTGCCGATCCCGTCACTTCTAATAGGAAGGTTTTATCAATTGATGCCAGTTTCGGTCTTGGTGAGGCCTTGGTTTCTGGCCTGGTAAATTCCGATATCTATAAAGTGCGTAACGGCGAGATTGTCGATAAAAAGATATCTGCCAAGAAGCTGGCTATCTTTGCCTTAAAAAGTGGCGGTACAAAAGAACAGGAGATTGAGCCTGAGCAGCAGAGCATGCAAACGCTGACGGATGAGCAGATTTTGAAGCTTGAGCGCATAGGCAGAAAGATCGAAGAACATTTTGCTTTTCCCCAGGACATAGAATGGTGTTTGGCTAATGATGAGTTTTACATTGTCCAAAGTCGACCTATTACTACTTTATACCCTATCCCTGAAGCAAATGACCATGAAAAACACGTTTATATATCTGTCGGTCATCAACAAATGATGACTGACGCAATGAAACCATTGGGATTGTCTTTATGGCAGTTAACAGCAGCCGGACCTATGAGTATAGCCGGCGGAAGGCCGTTTGTTGATGTTACTCCTATGCTTGTTTCACCGGACAGCAGAGAAGCGTTATTAAATAACATGGAACGGCACGATCCCCTCATAAAAGATGCATTGGTGACAATCATAGAGCGAAATTTTATAAAACTGTTGCCAAATGATAAAAGAAATCAGAGCGATAAAAGCAATAGAATCATGTCGACTGCTGATATTCAGGCGCAAGCAGGAAGCAATCCGGCAATTGTTTCCGGTCTGATCAAGAACAGTCAAATATCGATTGAAGCATCAAAACATAACATCCAAAGGAAATCAGGATCAGATTTATTTGACTTTATCCTTGAGGATATTAAAGAGTTAAAGAAGATCTTATTTGATCCGCAAAACATAGGTGTGATTATGGCTGCTATGAATGCTTCGTCATGGATCAATGAAAAAATGAAGGAATGGTTGGGTGAAAAAAATGCAGTAGACACTCTTGCTCAATCTGTGCCGAACAATATTACTTCGGAAATGGGTCTGGAATTATTGGATGTGGCAGATGTGATTCGCCCTTATCCGGAAGTAATTAATTATTTGCAGCATGTGAAGGACGATGGCTTTTTGGATGAACTGGTTAAATTTGATGGTGGGCGGGAAACCCGGGATGCAATCTTGGCTTATCTTGACAAATACGGAATGCGGTGTACAGGAGAAATCGATATTACGAAACCTCGCTGGAGCGAAAAACCAACTGCACTTGTTCCCTTGATACTCAGTAATATCAAAAACTTTGAGCCTAATGCCGGCAAACGGAAATTTGAACAAGGGCTACAGGAAGCATTGAAAAAGGAGCAAGTGTTATTGGAACAGCTGAATCAATTGCCGGATGGTAAACAAAAAGCCGATGAGACAAAACAAATGATTGACCTGATCCGAAATTTTGCCGGCTATCGTGAATATCCAAAATACAGCATAGTTAATCGCTATTTTGTTTATAAACAGGCTTTACTGAAAGAAGCCGAACAACTCGTTAAAGTGGGCGTTATTCATGAGATAGAAGATATATACTACCTCACTTTTGAAGAGCTTCACGAAGTTGTACGTACAAAAAAGCTGGATTATGATATCATCAACAGGCGAAAGGATGAGTACAAACTATATGAAAAATTAACCCCTCCACGCGTTATTACGTCTGATGGTGAAGTTGTTGCAGGTGATTATAGAAGGGGAAACATACCAACAGATGCTATTGTAGGTCTGCCTGTTTCCTCCGGGGTTATAGAGGGACGGGCACGTGTTATATTAAAAATGGAAGAGGCGGAGCTGGAAGAGGAGGATATACTGGTCACCGCCTTTACTGATCCCAGCTGGACACCATTATTTGTATCTGTAAAAGGGCTGGTCACCGAAGTTGGCGGACTGAATACTCATGGAGCAGTTATTGCACGTGAGTATGGCTTGCCGGCAGTTGTGGGAGTAAAAAATGCTGCCGGGATTATAAAGAATGGGCAACGAATCCGTGTAAATGGAACAGAAGGTTATATAGAAATCCTTAGTGGAGAATAGGAAAGAATTATATAAAGTATGAAATGAGTTTATAAAAAAGAGAAATTAAGTCGAAAAATTGCTAATGAATTAGGAGTAAATCAATCAACAATAATAAGAAAAATAAATAAATCAAATAAATATAAAATGAAAAATAAAATTGCCCTGTATGCTAAGAGCTTTAGTGTTGTCATCTTTTTTCAAAAATTAGATATAAAAATGTGAGTTGCCATGTTATAATCAATACAGCCTTTTTATAAAAACAAGGGGGAAATATAGATGATTATAAAGCATCTTACGAGTCAGCAAAGCAATTCTATTGAGATGAAAAATAGGATATATAAGGCTGCTGCTGAATTATTAAAAAACTACGATACCAGTTATTTGACTATAAGGCATATTTGTAAAGAAGCAGAGGTGTCTACAGGAACTTTTTATCACCATTTTGAAAATAAGGATGATCTTCTATCGTACTTTTTTATATATGGTATTAAAGATTATCTTAATCAGAACGAGGTGGAGGCCACTGAAGATATCGTACAAAATATTATTAATATGTATGATGTCTATTTTTCATTCTGTCTGGCAAATGGTATTGAATTTTTATCTAACTATTATTCAACGAAAAACAAGGGCATTTACATCAGAGGTAAGCATACGCAGGAACAGCTGGATAAAATGCCGGTCATTCAGAAGTGCATTGGATTTATTGATATAGCGAAAAAAGGGGGGTTCTTAAAAGAAGAGGTATCTTCTTATGAAATCATGGAAGACATAGCAGTGATTGTGAAGGGTATTATATTTGAATGGTGCATATCAGGGGGTACTTTTGATTTAAAAAGGGAAGGATTCAAGCTAATCAAATATCATTTTCATAGTTTGTTGACAGAAAAGTATTTTAACACTTTTAAATATTAAATAATAAACAATTAACTGCACATTACACTGTGTGGTTTTTTTATATTAAGAAAGTGTTTCCTTTATTTAAAGTCTGATTTTTGCTATTTCTCTTGTTCAAGATAATTAAAAAATAGTATTGACAGTATCTACGAGATAGATTATTATTTAATTAACGAACACGTTCTAAAACATGTTCTAAAAAATATCTCTAAAATATATATTAGCAGGAGGAGACTATGCATAAGAATAAGAGATTAATGTCATTACTATTGAGCTTTGTTTTAATTATGTCAGTATTGTCAGGGTGTGCTGCACCTGTCAGCAATGAAGATGTGAAAGATGTAAAAGATGTAAAAGAAGTTGCTTCACTTGACAAAGAAGCGGACTATGTAGTCGTTGGCGGTGGAGCCGCAGGACTCATGACTGCTTTGGAGCTGAGTACGAAAGGGAAAGTTATTTTACTGGAAAAAATGCCTGCCCTGGGTGGAACAACTATTCGATCAAAGGGATATCTGTGGTCTGTTGATTCTTCTATTAACAAGAGTACCGGAAAAGGATTAACAGGAGAAGAACTTCTCAATTATTATAAAGAAAAGGCAGGAGCAACAAATTTTAATGAGCCTTTATTTCAAAAGATGATTGATTTATCAGGAGAAGTAGTTGACAGTCTGATTGATAAAGGAATGCCCTTCAATAAAGAAAAGCTTGTTCCGGGAACACCTAATTATCCGGAACTATTGTGTTTGACAGTAGATGGTGAAGGTCCGGCTTTAATAGCTAAATTTAAAGAGCTATTGAAAGAAAACAATGTGGAAATTCTAATGAATACTGCTGCAATGGATATTATTATCAAAGATGGTGAAGTAAAAGGTGTCGTAGCCGAAAAGGATGGCAAAACATTCAATATCTTATCTCAAAGAACTATTTTAGCTACAGGTGGTTTTGTCAGAAGCAGTGAATTGATGGAAGAATACAATAAAGAGTTTGTGGATAATATTCCTTTTACCGGCGTAGGCAGTACTGGTGATGGGATTGTCATGGCTAAAAAAGCAGATGCACAATTAGTAGGTGATGGAGTTTTGGGCATCTGGGGAATGAACGAGGGTTACGGCTATGTAGGAGATATTGGCAGTCTTGTCAGACAAACAGCCTTTTATATTAACAAGGATGGAAATAGATTTGTCAATGAAAAACGATATTATGCAGAGGTGCATAAAGAATTAAATAAGATACAGGATAAGCTTTCCTATGGTCTCTTTGACTCATCAAATCCGGATTTAGTTGCTAATTTAGAAAAGGCAAATAGTGAAAACTTAAGTGTAAAAGCAGATACTATTGAAGAACTTGCTGAAAAGTTAAAAGTTGATGCAGAGAATTTAAAAGCTGCGGTAGAACAGTATAATAAAGATTACGAAGAAGGAAAAGACGGAGAATTTGGTATTCCAAATGCAGTTATGACTCCAATATTGAAAGCTCCATTCTATGCCGTAGACGTTCGTCCTACTATTATTGGTACAATTAAGGGATTAAAAGTAAATGAAAATACAGAGGTATTGAATACAAAAAATGAACCAATACCAAATCTGTATGCTACCGGAGAATTAATTATTGGTAACTTCATAAATAATGAGTATCCTTCTACAGGTTCTGTAGTAGCCGCAGCTATCTACTCCGGAAAAATCGCTGCTGATTCAGCTTCGCAAGGAATCACAAGAAAGTACAATTCAGACGCGTCAGAAACAGATGAAGTAAAAAATAATGTTTCCCTGGAAAAATCGGATACTAAGTATAAAGACGGAGTTTATCCAGGAGAAAGCAAGGGCATGAATGATATGATCAAGGTTGAAGTAACAGTAAAAGGTTTTGTTATTTCAGAAGTAAAGGTCCTAAGCCATAATGAAACAGCTGGTATAAGCGACCCTGCCTTGAAAGATATTCCGGCAAGAATAGTTCAAACAAATTCTCCTGAAGCAGATGTTGTTTCAGGTGCGACTAAGACAAGCAATGGAATTATAGAAGCAGTAAAAATTGCCTTAGAAAGTGCTAAATAATAGAAAATAATCTTCAAAGAGAATTGAATTATTAAAATTACTATGTTCCATCAGGAGGAAATATGAAAAGGCTTATAAGTTTTTTATTAGTATTGACTTTAATATTTGGTATAACTGGTTGTACTCAAAATTCTAACGTAAGCGAAAATCAAACACCTGCAGAGGCAGGAGAAAAGGCTGCTAAATTTACACCAGGCAAGTACAAAGCTTCTGCAATGGGTATGAGAGGAGATTTGACTGTCGAAGTTGAAGTGGATGATAATAGCATTAAAGCTGTTAATGTAGTTGATAATGTTGATACTAAAGGTATTGCAGATGCAGCTATTGAGACAATTCCTAATAAAATCGTTGAAGGGCAAACATTAAAGGTTGATACTGTAAGCGGAGCTACAATGACTTCTCTTGCCATACTCAGAGCAACTGAAGAGGCTCTTATAGATGCTGGTGCAGATGTATCATTGTTAAAGACAGCACCTGATAAGAAAGCATTAAAAGATGGACCTGCTGAAGAATATGATGTAGTAATTGTTGGATCTGGTGCATCAGGAATGTCAGCAGCAATTCAATTAGCCAGACAAGAAGGTCTAAAGGTTTTAGTTTTAGAAAAGCTTGCATATCCGGGAGGATCATCAAGAGTTTGTGGTGGTGGTATTTGGGCTATCGGAGATTCCATCTTAAACAAAAATGTAGGAGTGGATTATTCTGCTGACGAATACATAGAATTTATGGAAAAGTCAGGTGAAACAACACTCAACAAAGAGCTGATGAAAAATATTCATGAAATATCAGCTGAAACTTTTGATTATTTAATAGAAAATGGATTAACAGTTAATGTTGAAAATAAAAGTCTTGGTCATCCTTTATCTAAATTTCCTGTGGCATGGGCGGGTATAAACGCTACTGTAAAGTATAATGAAGGTTATGGCGGAAAAGAAATAATGGATGCAATGTTTGAAATTGCAAAAGAAAATGGAGCTGAACTAAGGCTTAATTCCAAGGTAACTTCATTAGTTGTGAATGACGGTGCTGTAAAAGGGGTAAATGTTGAAGGTCTTGATAGTAAATATACTGTTAATGCAAAAAAAGTTATTCTTGCAACCGGTGGATTTACAAGAAACATAGATTTAATAAAAGAGCTTGAACCAGAGTACGCATCAGTATTTGCCTTTACAGGAGCAGGAAGTACCGNNACAATGACTAAAGAATTAGACACAGTAATTGTCGGAGAGGGCATGATGGGATTAACGGGCTATAACCCAAACTACGGCTATTATGGTGCTGAAGGGGCTATAGCAAGAAAAGGCCAGATATATATAAATAAAGAAGGCAAACAATTTGGAGCAGAGAAAACTTTCTATGGTGAGACATTAGCTTTATTTAATAATCAGACAGATCATATGGCATATGCAATTTGTGATCAGTCAAACAGTGATGTAGAAGGTTTTGAAAATGGAGTTAACTTAGGAATAGTTAAAAAAGCTGATACAATTGAAGAATTAGCATCTCAATTAGATGTTGATGCTGATGCTATGATTCAAACTGTAAAAGAAAATGGAATAGAAAAAGCTCCTTATTATGCAATTGAAGTTAAACCTTTATTCATAGGATCAATTCCGGGACTTAAAGTAACAGAAAATACAGAAGTTGTTAATAGTAAAGATGAAGTAATACCAAATTTATATGCTATAGGAGAATTAACTTTTGGTAATACATTCAATAAATTCTATCCTTCCTCCGGAACAGGAATGGGAGTATCAGTATATACCGGAGCAATTGCCGCAAAACACATAGTTGAACAATTAGCGAAGTAAGATGATCGGGCAGTCAAATTTGACTGCCCGATTTCTTTTATCACCGGTAAAGCCCAGCTTCATATACCTTGGAGCCCGGTCGGATTTGTAAATAGAGTATATGAGACCACAAAACTTGAAACGGTCTCACAAGTCATGGTAGAAATTCAAATACATTTGATATATACTATATAAAAAGAAGTTCAAAACTGATAAATCTTATAGCTTATAGTAAAAGTTCTGGTTCTTTTGCTTAGATGTACAGAAAACAACGATGGAATCCAATAAAATAGAAAAGTTTTAAAAATATATATAATTCGAATTGCATGAAAAAGCATAAAGGTAAGGGGTACTATGAAGCCAGTTTTAGAAGAAGATTTGATTTATGAAATTCTTTCCGTTGTAGAGGAAATTCCGAAGGGCAGTGTTGCTACATACGGGCAAATTGCAAGGCTGATCGGTAGAGATAAAAATGCAAGACTTGTTGGAAAAGTCCTCAGCAGGGCAGAATATTATGGAGAATATCCCTGTCATAGAGTAGTAAACCACGCTGGCAGACTGGCACCGGGATGGACTGAACAAGGTGCCTTGCTTCTCAAAGAGGGTATTCCTCTTAAAGACGAAACACATGTTGATTTAAAGAAATGTCAATGGGACTGCTGACAGTGAAGCTTTGTTGAGATTGTCTTGCGTGGGAGACGTAAACAATTATGATATAAATATTCTTCAAGTTTATAAAGAAAAGTACTTAGGAGGATTTTGCAGCTGCAAGCAGGAATTTATTGAGCAGATAATAGCCATAATTAAAAGCACAAATATTAATCTAAGGAGGTTTATAAATGGATAAAGTAGTTAAGGTTAGGAATGAAAAAGAAACTGATTATGAGAGAGTAGAAGAAATCACAAGGAAGTCTTTTTGGAATTTATATGTTCCGGGGTGCATTGAACATTATTTAGTTCATGTTATGCGATCCCATAAGGACTTTATGCCGGAGTTGGATTTTGTGATCGAAGTTGATAATCAAATCATTGGGAATATAATGTATACGAAAGCAAAGCTGGTTGATGATTCTGGAGAAGAAAAAGAAATCATTACCTTCGGTCCTGTTTGCATTATTCCGGAATACCAAAGAATGGGTTACGGGAAAATGCTTATAGAGCATTCTTTTGATCAGGCGGCTGCACTTGGTTATGATGTGATTGTAATATTTGGAAACCCAAGCAATTATGTAAGCCGCGGTTTTAAGAGTTGTAAAAAGTACAATATATGTCTTGAGAATGGGGCATTCCCAACAGCAATGCTGGTAAAAGAACTGAAGCCGGAAGCTTTGGACGGAAGGAAATGGATTTACTATGACAGCTCTGTGATGAAGATAGATGAACAAGAAGCCGAGCGCTTTGATGAGAGGCTGGAAAAAATGGAGAAGAAGTTCCAGCCAAGTCAGGAGGAATTTTATATTTACAGCCATTCTATTATGCAGTGAGTTATCTTTAGAGCTATAAGGATAAGCTATAACCTCCAATTTAACGACGAAAACATATCCTGTAACCTTGAATTATGATTACTGATTGAAATATGTATATTTATAGGTAGAAAAATGCTAAATGCACTTAGTATTTTTCTATTTTTTCATATCTACAGTAAACGGGGCTTTCCCTCAGCGAAGGAAACTTAGGCCCGGCATTCAAGACAATTAAATATTGTTTTTTTTCATCATTGCATTTATACTATGTACAGTCACAGATATTATATTTAATTCGGTTTGTTCTATATATACAGCAAACGACGCCCGGTTATACTTAATAAGTTCGCTGGGGCAATGCAGAACAATTAAGTCTGCAAAAACTTATTTCTTAGATATCTTCAATTGAAATAGACAAGCAATGCATCGACAATATAGAAGAAAGCCTGTAAAACGAGGTGTGAAATATATAGGGAGAATATGACTATGAAAAAAATAATGTTAGTTATGGTGTTGATGATTTTTATGTTTGTAATGACCGCATGTTCTAATTCCACTTCCGTAGACCTGCTTGATCCGGATAAACCTATTACGGTAATCGTCTGGCATTACTACAATGGCATTACAAAGGAGGCCTTTGACCAGCTGGTTTCAGAATTCAATGAGACCATCGGACTTGAAAGAGGAATTGTTGTGGATGCAAAAAGCCAAGGGGATGTAAATCAGCTTGCTACTGCTGTTTTTGATGCCGCCAATGGATCTATCGGAGCGGCACCTATGCCGGATATTTTTGCTTCTTATGCAGACAATGCATTCAGAGTTGACCAAATTGATGAGCTTGTCAGCTTGGATCAATATTATACCGACGAGGAGCTGAAGGCCTATAGGAAGGAATTTCTGGAAGAGGGGCAATTTATTACGGATCATAAATATTATATTGTTCCTATCGCAAAATCCTCTGAAAACCTCTATGTCAATAAAAGCTATTGGGAGCCCTTTGCTGCAAAGCATGGATATACCAATGAGGACTTAGCAACCTGGGAAGGTCTCTATGAGGTGTCAAGAACCTATTATGAAGAAACAGGAAAAAGTTTTTTTGGATTGGATGCAAACGCCAATTATATGCTGACAGCCAATATGCAATTGGGCAGTGAGCTTTATTCATATTCTGAGAATGGCACAGTAGCGCTGAATTTCAAGCGAGAGAATGCAAAAATGATATGGGAATATTTTTATGAACCTTATATCAACGGATACTTTTTAAAATCAGGACGCTTCAGCTCTGACGACGCCAAAACAGGTTCCGTGCTGTCTTATACTGGATCTACAGCAGGTGCGGCATATTTCCCTGCAACAGTGAATTTTAATGAGAATGAGATAGTGAATATTGACCCCCTTGTATTGCCGTACCCTTATTTTAAAAATGGCTCAGCAGTAGCGATTCAGCAAGGCGCGGGAATGTGCGTTACAAAAAGCGATAAGGCCCATGAATATGCAGCGATGCTGTTTTTGAAATGGTTTACAGATACAAAACAAAACCTGAAATTCGCAGTATCCACCGGGTATTTCCCTGTGGAAAATGAATCCCTTGAGGAATCCAGAATGTTAGACTTGATTGAAAAGGGCAATGTACCGCTGAAAGCCATCGCGGAATCAATCAAAGCCAGCAATATCATGTTCAACGATTTTGCGTTATACAATAGCAAGCCTTTTATGGGCAGCTTTGAAATGAGAACTTTATTGGATACAAACCTCATTAATAAGATTAACAGCGATTTGTCAATTCTCAATGAAAAGGTGAGCGATGGAGGAAACCGAGAAGCCTTGATTGCTGAACTATGCTCCGATGAGTCCTTTGAACGTTGGTACAATTCTCTTATAAATGAGGCAAATTTGATACTCAATAAGAAATAGCGAGGAAAGATTATGAGTAAATTCAAATATAATTCCTCTTCAATTGTGTATAGGCTGACCGGTATGATTTTAGGGATTATCTTATTGCAGACTATTTTATTTGGGACGATTTTGATTCAGGGCGGCGTTATTGAAGAAGCTAAAAACAGTGCTTACCGACTTTTTCATGAGAAAACGGCAAGCAGAAAAGACTATATTCAGCGTGAAATGAAAAATAACTGGACAAACTTTGACCCTTATGTCACGAATATCTCAAAGCTTTTGAATGGAAAGCCCCGAAGCTTTGATACCAATTCCTTTTTTAACGCGGCAGTATCAGAGCTGATACCCATGCTCCGAACGAGCCAGGCAACGGGGGTCTATATTATTCTCGATGATGAAAGCAACAATTCTAAAGGGTTGCCGGCCGTTTATCTGAGAGACTATGATCCTATTATGAATTCCTACAGCAATGATGATATTTATATGGTATATGGTCCTTCTGACCTTGCTAAGTCATTAAAGATTCCGCTGGATCAGATTTGGAGATACAACTTTGAAGTAACTGAAGCTAACAGTGATTTTATAAAAAAACCCTATGACAAGGCTTCCATGACCAGCAAAGCAACCTTGCTGGGTTATTGGAGCAGGCCATTCAAATTGCAGCCGGAGGATGTTTCTATTATCACATATTCCATACCCCTGTTTGACAGTGCGGGAATTTTAAGAGGGACAGTCGGTATAGAAATTACCTTGAGTTATCTTGAAAAGTACTTTCCGGCAGCGGAATTGCAGCCCCGGGACTCTTTGGGCTACTTAATTGCATACAGCGAGGATGGCGAAAAGCAACTGTCCCCCATCATCATGGGAGGTGCGCTTCAAAAGCGCATGATCGATGAGGCAAAGCCTTTAAGCCTTAAAGTTGTTGATGCGGATAAGAACATCTATTTGATTAACAACCACAAAGGCAAAGAAAGGCTGTTTGCATCGGTTGAGAAGGTTGGACTGTATCAGTACAACACACCCTTTGAGAAGGAGCAATGGTATTTGGTCGGCATCATGCGTGAAGACTACTTGTTGAATTATGCTGCCCATATCAAACAGATACTTTGGATGTCATTATGTATAGCGTTGCTGCTTGGAGCGGTAAGTGCAAGCTTCATCAGTATACAGATGAGTAAGCCTATTGTAAAGCTTGCCCATCAGGTCAACGACAGCAATCAACTGAAAACCTTCAAATTGAACCCCACAGGATTTTTTGAACTGGATGAACTTTGTCTGGCGATTGAGCTTGCAAACAAGCGCACCCTGGAATCTGCCTCAAGGCTGGCAAAAATCGTAGAGCTGTTTGGACTGCCCATTGGTGCATACGAAATCAGCAATGATACAAACACGGTTTTTGTGACCCATAATTTTTATGATATCATCGGCTGGAACATGGAGGGCATACAGACAGCGCCGGATGCCAAAGCATTTGAAGAGAGGCTGAAGGATTCCTTGTTGTCTCCGGCAGCAGACGAAACAGATGTTTACGAAATCGGAAGCGAAGTCAGCCGATGGATTCGGTTCAAGAAGACAGAACAAGAAAACACTACTATCGGGGTCGTACTGGATGTAACGGATGAAATCCTGGAGAAAAGACAAATTATGAGGGAAAGAGATCACGACCCATTGACCATGCTGCTCAATCGAAAGGGTTTTCAGCGGTCCTATGAAGCTTGGACAAAAAACAGGCCATATGAGAATAAGGCAGCCCTAATCATGTTTGATTTGGATAACCTGAAATCTATCAATGATACCTATGGGCACAAATGGGGAGATCAATATATCATAACGGCCGTAGAACGCTTAAATCATATTGCGCCTGCACCTAACGTTCTATTGGGCCGAAGATCCGGAGATGAGTTTGTGGTATTGCTTCATGGATTTGAATCTAAGGATGATATCAGAAATTGCTTGGATAACTTCTATAAAAAGCTGCAAGCGGAACAGATACTGTTTCCTGACGGAAAATTCATACCTGTCATGATATCAGCAGGTGTAATGTGGATTGAGGGAGAAGCTTTTATCTATGACGAACTGCTTCATTTTGCGGATGAAGCGTTGTATGAGGCAAAGAGAAATCGTAAGGGTTTTTATCTTGAAAATAATCAGGTGTAGTCCGATGCCGAAAAGCCTTCTGATCCACGAAAAGAACATACCATAAAGAAGTGACCGCTATGCTGCGTATTGCTATTTGTGACGACCAGCCGAGAGAACTGGACGTCATCAACGAATACATAAAAGAATACCTATTGAGGAAACGCTGAACAGCAACTATGTACCTCTTTTGTTTGTCATGCGTTTAGGCTTGTCGGTATATATTTCCATTATCCATTCGCTCAAAACTATAACAGAGCAATATGCTATGCGTGAGGACAACCAAAAAATGCAGACAGAGCGTGAATACCCGCAGCTGGCCGCAGGCAATATGTCTCAGCGGATGGAGCTTATGGAGGAGGTATCGGCGCAGAACAGCCGCGCTGCACATGATCGCCGCCACTTCAACAATGTGCTTCTGGAGCTTTTGGAGCAGGGAAAAAGCGGCGAAGCTGCCTCATTGCTGCAAAACCAAAATCAAACGTTGAAAACGGGGTTTTTCGGGTACGCCTTCTGATGTGAGAAAACGCAGATTTCGATTTGTCAAGAGCAAATTTTAAGCGAATAACTATTTTTAAGTGTAAAAATGAGTCTTTTAAGTGTAAAGGCTCATTTTTTCTTTTTCTCATGGTATCCTCAGGGCGGAAATTTGCAAAATATTACTAAGCTATTGGAGGAAAAGAATATGAAAAAAAGAGTTTTATCTTTATTGCTGGCGTCAAGCATTGTAATTTCTTTGGCTATGCTTACCACCGGATGCTCGCCAGATACCGGCGCATCATCTTCAGATATACCAAAGGATGCCGCTGCTTTGTGGGATGCCGGTGACACAAGAAACAAGATCGTCGTCATAAGCGATATCCATGTCGGGATTGATGACAGCTATGCCGAAATGGTAAAAAACCGTCCGCTGCTTATAAATTTTTTACAGCGACTACAAAGCACAACCGATGTTCGAGAGCTGGTGATTGACGGTGATTTTCTGGACGAATGGTTTTTACCGGTTTATTATCCCAGCTACACAGATGTAAACCAGTTTTACAAGGACGTTATAGCCAACAATCAGGGCGTGATTGACGAGTTGAACAATGTTATAAAAAGTGGAATAAAGCTTGTCTACATACCCGGAAATCATGATATGACGCAGACTAACGATGTTTTACAGGAGGCTATACCTGAAATTGTACAGGTCAGAGATGCCAAAGGGCTCGGTACGTATTACACGGGCGATCGCAACGAAATTGCGATTGAACATGGACACCGTTATGATGTATTTTCCGCTCCGGACACGGTTACCAATGCGGAGCTGGTGGGCAATGATGACACTATTCTGCCGGCAGGTTATTTTTACGCTCGCTATGCTGCAACATGGGTGTTGGAAGGCCGTCCGAAGGTCGAAAAGAATTTGCCGGTGATAACGAATGTGCCGGATAAATCTGACGCAGACCAGTACGGGGCTTATATGTATTACTCCATCCTCAAAAATGTATCCGAACGGATGACACCAAACGAGAGCCTTGATGAAAAAATATTTGATATGCACATGGCAGGGTTTGACGATGCCTACACCTATCTGGATTTCTATCCGGTACAGCAGGCGGACGGAACAATTTCCGCACCGGTGCTGTTTAAGAATATTCAGCGCACGTGGGACGAGCGTCAGAAAATCAATCAGGTCAAGGTTCCCAACAGCTTCCTTGAGGCGGTTGCCGGAACCCTGGACTGGGAGTATTTTTACAGACAGGCAAAAGTACAGTATCTGGAAAACTCCGACGAAAACGTGGATGTGGTTGTGTTCGGTCATACCCATGTGCCTGCATATCGCGCCATGGATAACGGAAAATATTATATAAATGAAGGAACCTGGATTGACCATAACACCGACTATCCGGAGGCTACCCGTACATTTGCTGTCATTACCACCGGCGATAAAACCACGGCTGGGCTGTATAAGTATGAGGAGGACGGCTCTGTGACGGATATTGCTGCAAGAGTCAGCGGAGAAAAGGACGAAGCTGCCCCTGAGGAAAATCCTTTAGGCAATGTGACATTTGATTATAAAACAGTTGAAAACTATGGCGATGATAACATGCAGGCACGTTATGTTGAAGTGAGCGGCTTAACAGACGGTACTGTACAGGAAAAGCTGAATAAGGAGTTAAAAGATTTCTGTCTCGAGCCAACCTATTCTGCCGAAAGCGACACCACATATAACATTATGCCTGTTTTTGAAGTTGTAGCCGGTGATTTGCTCAGCATCAGGACATATGACAGCGCCTATACTGCGGGAGCCGCCTACCCTGTGAATTCCATACGGACACAGCTTTTCAGCTTGACTACAGGTGATAAGGATACAGGAAATCTATGGAGTTTTATTAAGGACAAGGCTGCGTTCAAGCAGTTGATACTGGACAAAAAATTTGGTTTTGCAGCGGCGGATGTTGATGGCGAAATACCTGAAGAGATTAAAGAGGCGGCGTATAAAAAGCTTGCACAGAGCATTGACTCTTCTGAATTTGCAACGCAATTTTATTTTGGCGACGGAGGCAGCCTGAATGTATGGTGCGAGGGCGAAAACCATGCAACCGGCGACTATTGGCTGTTTGATATATCTGTCATAGAGTTAGAAGGACTTGCAACAGACCGTTTGCTCCCTGTCATTGAAGCCATGAAGAACCTTACTGCTGAGTAAACAGCAGCTGTAAGTGCTGACGAAGAAGTGAAACCATAGGGAGTTTCATATGTACCTGATGCGGCGTCGAAGTAAGGTCCGTTTAACTTTTGACTGCACAGAAACTCAGTAATTGAAATTCGGGTATGTAAATTTGGAGATAAGCGATATTCCGAAGTATTCGGAATGCCGCTGTATCCTCACAAGGAGCGTGATAGCATGGAAAATCGTCGGCGCAGACAGGAGGATGCGCCCCTTTCTGCTCCCAATGCAGAAGGTAATGTGTGGCCAAGGCAAGTTTGTCCGGCTTTTGAGTCAAGATCCGATACACCGGAGGGCTTACAGCAGTGCTGGTACTGCAGGTGTGCCGACTTTCATTTAGACAAGCCTCGTTCATTGGATGTGGGCGTATGCTACTGGCCGAAAAAAATATCAAAATAATAGGATGAGCATTTGGCTCTCGGTGTGTGCAAAAAGGCGACAGCTTCTGGGGCATTGCCCGCAAGCTGGGCTGCCTCATCCATCCCGGTGATGTACTTCAGGTGTCGGAGAAATAAGAAGCAACAAACCAAAAGAAATAAGCGAGGTGCATTGGCACCTCGCTTATTTCTTTTGTCCGTATTCGGCTTGCTTTCCGTAAATCGTCCCTATCACACCGTGGACTTTTAGGCTCGTTTTTTATTCTTTGGCAGAAATTATTTAGCTGCCCATATTTCAATTTCTAATTTTATTTCTTCTAAACCTAAGGCATCTATATAAGCAACAGTCATCGAAGGGAACGGTTTACCAAAGAAACCATCATATACTTTATCAAAATAATCCCAGTCAATTTTTTCTGTTGACCATATATTAACCTTAATAACATTATCCGGTGTTAAATCTATACTCTTTAATAGATTTGATATATTTAAAAATGTATTGTTTACTTGTTGATTAAAGTCTTCAGGAAAATTACCATCTAAATCTGCTCCGACCTGACCGGAAAATGTGTAAAGTGTTGCATTAGGCTCTATTTTTGTTATGTGAGTGTAGTTACCTACTGCTCTGCTTACTCCTGAAGAATCTAACCTGCTAACTACATTATTATTCATTTTATAAACTCCTTCTGTATTGGGATAAAATAATTTCTACCACTATATTGCTTATAATATATAGTTATCCATTGATAGAAATTTATTAACCAAAAACAGAAATGTAATGTTTATTATTTTCGATGTTGCTATTATATAAAAACTCTTTCATTCCAACACCTCCTATGAGATAATTATATATATTAAAGCAGATTTTGTCAATTAAACATACAGAGCGGAATTCCTTTCTCAATCCAAAGCCATAGGCGGACCGCTTGTGAAAGATGGTGAAAACCTGACAAATAAACGAACCAGGCACTGCATATAATAATGGCGTTGATGATTCCATATCTGCTTTGTATTATATTTGCCTAATGTTTCAAGCATACGAAAAAAGAGAAATGATTATTAATATACATTTAGAATAAGGTTCATAAGGAAGGTTAACATGAGCATTGGTTATGCATGTAAATTAATTGGAGTATCGAATACTGATATGAAATCTTGTACTCTAAAAAATGCCAGTATTGAAAGATTAACTGAATTAATTAAATATAACATTAATTCATTGAGCAATATTATCGATTATAATATAGAGAACAACATAAAATTATTCAGAATAAGTTCTGATTTGATACCGTTCGGTTCGTCTGAAGTTAACAATATTAAATGGTGGGAAATTTTTCAAAAAGAATTAGGTTACATAGGTAAAAAAATAAAGGATTCCGGTATGCGTGTTTCAATGCATCCTGGACAATATACTGTTTTGAATTCAAATAAAAAAGAAGTAGTAAAAAGAGCGGTAGATGATTTAATCTATCATACAAGAATTCTTGACAGTATGGGATTAAATCAAGAACATAAGATAGTTATTCATATTGGAGGGGCATATGATAGTAAAATACTATCGACAGAAAGGTTTGTTAAAAATTACAAGCTTCTTTCTGAAGAAGTAAAGAAAAGACTTATTATAGAAAATGATGATAAAATATATAATATAGAAGAGGTTCTCAACATTGGAACTGATAATAATATTCCTGTAGTATTTGATAATCTTCACAATGAAGTTAATGCACCGGAAATAAGAATGAGTGAAATACATTGGATAAATAAATGCAGAGATACCTGGAAAAAGGAAGATGGTATACAAAAAATTCATTATTCACAACAAGCAGAAGGGAAAAAAACAGGTTCTCACTCAGATTTTATAGTCATAAATGAGTTTATGACCTTTTATAAAATTATAAATAGAGATATAGATATAATGCTTGAAGTTAAGGATAAAAATTTATCATGCATTAAATGCATGAATTGTACGGCGCCTAATCTTAAGATAAGCCAATTGGAAGCGGAATGGAGTAAATATAAATACACAGTTTTAGAAAAGTCACATAATAAGTATAATGAAATTAGGGAATATCTAAAAAATAAAAATAATATTTCAGCCAGTATTTTTTATACATTGCTTGAGGAAGCTCTTAAGAGTGAAGGAAGCAAAGGCAGTCAGGTAAATTCCCTGCTGCATGTTTGGGGATACTTTAAAAACTCAGCATCATGTATGGAAAGAGAAAGCTTTTTTAGGGATTTAGAAAAGTTTGAAGCTAATCAAATAAGAATAAGCGCTGTTAAAAAACACCTTAAAAAGCTTTCTGAAAAATATGACAGTCAATATATTTTGAACTCATATTACTTTTCGATTTAAAATGTTACCTTTACGTATTGCAATAGCTGGAGCTGTTAACTTAATTGTGGATATCATTGGTGATATTGATAAATGAAAAGAGTAAAGCAGAAAAAGAATCTACATACAAGCACGAAGATTTCGTAAATAAACTTTGGAAAGGATAAGGCAAAATATTATTATAAAACAAAAAAGACACCAACCTCTTCCAGTCGGTATCTTTCACCAAGCAATTAATTACATAGAGTCATTACTTAATTCAAACTTTAAGTTATAGTCATTGAGGCTCCTATTTATTATATGTTTTAGAAATGCGCTCTGAGGTCAGTTCTCCTTGTTGACCTTCGTATTTTCTATCCCATCCGGTAATAATAGAATAGGTTAACACTAAAAAGAGTACCATTGGATAAAAGGAACCCATAAAAATATCAACAGTACTAATCGCAGGAATATAGGCATATTGTGACTGTAATGGTGTTATTACTATGGATGAAATAAATACAAAAGCACTGATGAACGGAATAATCGCAGCGAAACTATTTGCATAGCCACTTAGGAGATTCGCTCGGCGATAAGGGTGAATATTATGGTAAGCACCCAATTCATTTACAACTGGTCCAAAAGTAAGGACTGATGCACTCGTTACTCCACCAAGTAAAAGCGTTGTAATCGTAGATCCTAAGGCTATTAGAATTTCTGCTCCCATTTCCGTTTGAGCAATTTTACTGGAACAGAATGATTTTATAATAGCATCCATCATACCACTATCATTTAAAACCCCCATAATTCCAAACAGAGATATACAGAAGAGACAAATACCAATCATACCAGCAAATCCATTGTATAAAAAGCCTGTTACATTACCGTCTGCTATGCCTAAAATATCATGAACAGTAAATACTTTTGCGATAAGGCCTATTATGATACCTGAAATAATACCAGCAGTTACAGCCTTAAAAATATCTCGTGTTCTTATGGAAGTTATTAGCAAAATAGCAACCGGAAGGAGCATTATTAAACCAGAAGCATTCATGTTAGCTCTTAATATCTCCTCTGCTCCTGGGGTGGTAATACCGCCGCCACCTAAAGCTATAAATAAAATCGTTGAAATAGTTCCGGCAATAAGCGCATATTTCAGCCTATAACCGACTGTTCCGGCAAGATCGGCTGCTCCTTCTTTGTTAGCATAGGTCTGCGTTGAAGACGAAGCAATAGTAACATCAGATATAGGTGCTAAGTTATCTCCAAAAATCGCACCTGAAAGGATAGCTCCCGCTAGTACTCCGGGATTAGCTCCTAATAAGATTCCTGCCGGATAGAGAATGGGGAAAGCAGTAAACAAAGTACCGATAGAAGATCCTGTAGCACTTGTAATTAAACAAGTTGCCACAAAAGTAAATGCCGTAAAGATTCCGCCTTGCATTCCAATCTTTTCAGCGAGCCAAACAAAGCCCTGAGATACACCGCTTACAGCCATCAATTTAGTAAACATACCAATCACCAGCAAAATCACAACAATTGCAACAGATGTAGGACTACCAATCCCACGCATAACCGCATCCCAGTATTTGCCGTATGATTTTGTAAAAAGAGCGCCAATCAAAAGCCCAATAAATCCTCCCAATGCAAGCGCATTCATATCGAATACTTTATATATCACAAAGTAACTGATGCAAAAAGCCAGAAATATAATCATTGGAATGCCAGACATAAATAATCCACCATGAAATGCTACCTTGTTCTTTTCCATTTAAGTAATCTCCTTTTAATTTTTTATGAAATTCCGTTGCTGATTGCTAACTTTTTCAATGCTGCTCCCATTCTGTCGATGGCGGCAAAGCAATCCTCATCATTCCAAAAAGCTCCGTGGATTAATCGCAGATGTCCATTTCCTTGTTCTCCATAGTATTTTCCGTCATTGCAATTTACTAAGGCTTCTTGTGCCAGATACTTTACAATTTCGCTGGAATTGCCAAGTTTTGATATGTTAATCCAACTGTAGAAGCCCGCTTCCGGCATTTTCATGGAAACGCCAGGTGTTGAATTGAATACATCATATGCATATTTGCGGCGGTTATCGTACTTAACTATATAATCCTGAATGAAATCATCATTCTCCATTGCCGGCAGGACTGCCATTTGTGCCATGGTGCTGGTTGCTCCTTGAATATTGACAGCAGCTCCGTGAAGCACATCCATAATCACATCATCCCCAAAAATCCAGCCTACACGGAAACCACTCAACCCCATTCCCTTGGAAACAGAGCAAACAGTAAGAGTTCGTTCCCACATTCCGGGCAAAGTAGCTATATTAACCATTTCATGTTCCGGAAAAACGGTATCTTCAAATGCCTGGTCACTGACACAAATCAAATCATTTTTAACAATAAAGGCGGATAGTTCTTCAAGCTCTTTTCTTGTGTAAGCGGTTCCGGTTGGATTGTTAGGAGAAGAAATTAAAACCATTTTTGTCTTTGGGGTTAGCCTCTTTTCATATTCTTCAATACGAAGATGGTAATTATCTTCTTCGTAAGTAGGAACTTTAACGGTTACACCGCCTAATAGCTCGGCATTCAGAAAGTTGCTGGGATAGCTGGGGTCGTGTACCAAGACTTCATCTCCGTCGCCGATAAAAGGAGTCATTGCAAACATCAATCCTATATCAGAACCAGGATTGATAATAATGTTTCTGGCAGGATCAACAGTTATACCATACTTGCGGTTAAGACGGTCTGCAACAGCTTTTCTTAAGTCTAAACTACCGATGGGCATCATATAATGGGCCGGAAACCCACTTTTTATAACTTCAATTGCTTTGTCCAAAACTATTTGTGGAATAGACGGGTCTGGTGCAAACGGATCTGCCCAGCTCATAAGTGCTACACCTCTTTTTTGTAAATCTGATAGTGCATCTCCCACATCAGCCTTTTCAACTGAAGAAAATAATCCTCCTTCAAGTTTTCTGAATGCTGGCTTCATTTTTTCCTTAATATTCATAGAAAACAACTCCTTTTCATTAATTTAATATTTTGATTATCTTAAAAGTTTCAATTCAAATGACATTTATTTGTTCTGCGCTTAAGTTAATCTTGTACTTATAGGACAGCTATAAACTCAACTTCACACAAAACATTTTTAGGCAGCTCTTTTGCTGCAACGCAGGAGCGCGCAGGTTTGCTTTTGAAATACTGTGAATAAATTTGATTAAATGATGCGAAGTTTCCCATATCGGACAGGAAACATGTTGTTTTTATAACATTATCAAAATCAATATCGTTTGCTTTTAGGATTGCTGAAATATTTTTCATTACTTGCTCAGCTTGTTCTTCAATTGTACTGCCTGCGATTTCGCCTGTCTTTGGCATTAACGGAATTTGTCCTGAACTAAATAGAAAGCCGTTGCAGCTTATTGCCTGTGAATAAGGACCTATAGCCTCAGGTGCATCAGGTGTATTAGTAATTTTAAACATATAAATTGCCTCCAATAAAATATTTTTCAATAAAACCAGTATATAACTAAAAAATATTTTAGTCAATAAATTTTTGTTTATTTTTTTAAAATAAAATTTTATGTATATATAATTCGATTATTTGTTTAGAATTTGAGAATAGTGCGAAATGTAAGTTATTATTGCCATAAAAGAAATTAAGAGTTATAATAATATAATGAAAAATATTTTATTTACTGGATATATTTTTATTTAATAAGGAGGGATCCCGAAAGAAAATGAAGAATTTAGAAGTTGTTTTTACAGAGAAAGATTTTATGGTAATCGAATCTTATAAGGTCGTAATAGAAGGATTGGCAGATTATCTGGGAGAGGGATATGAGATCGTATTGCATAGCCTACATGACTTAGAACACTCTGTAGTTAAAATAATTAATGGTCATCATTCAGGCCGAACAGAGGGAGCACCTATAACGGACTTGGCTCTTTCTATGTTGGCTAAAATAGAAGAGCAGCAGGATTCAAATTATATTTCTTATTTAAATCGGAATAAAAAAGGAGAACCGTTAAAAGCTGCGACTATTATAATACGTGGCGAGAAAAATAAAGTAATCGGCTTGTTGTGTATCAATTTTCATCTTAATACACCTATATATTCCGTATTGCAGAGTTTTTTTTCTGCACCTGAATCTTTGAAGGAAAATGTCGAATCTGAAAATTTTGTGGAACACGTGGATGAATTGATACAAGAATCTGTTGAAGAAGCACAGCGAAAGGTGCATAACGACCAAAGCATTACTTCAGCTAATAAGAATAAAGAAATCGTGCATGAACTTTATCAAAAAGGAATTTTTAACCTCAAAGATGCAGTTGTTAAAGTTGCCGAACTAATGCAAATTTCAAAAAATACAGTCTATCTGCATGTGAGAAATCTTAGCAACAATAGGGAATAAGCTTAATTAGAATTATTAAGACCTTTGACTATGAAAGTGGAGGGTAATTGCCAATGAATCCCTTGACACATCAGGCACTAAAAAGATGCTTGCTTATTTCACCTGGCAGCCATGCTGTATCTGAACAAGCAGTTTGGAAAATCCACCCATAAGGATGATTGCAACAATCCTTATGGGGAATTTATTTTGCGGATCTGACTGTCAGACAAGTTGTCAATGGAAGTTAGATGAAATTTTTCACATCTTTTTTTCCCCTCAGGCAGTTAAACTCCTTTTTCACCATCATCATTGTACACAGGACTATTACAGCGTCGATTGCAAATGAGCCATAATATACACCGCCAATACCTATGAACCTGGGCAGAAGCAGCATGGCGGGAATATAAAATACAAACTGTCGCACCATGCCGATAATCATTGCAGGCTTCCCCTTGTCAACGGACGGGAATAGGGTCATTGCCATGAAAATGAAGGAAAGTGCCGGCAGGATTGCCATATATACTCTGAAATATGCAAATTGTGTGCCTGTCAATGCCTGATCCTTCAGCATCAGGCCAAGAATGGAGCCCGGAGCTGCAAGGGAGATTACCCAGAATGGAATGGTGAGCAGGAGAGCCTTTGATATTTTTCAAATATAATAGATTGGAAGTAAAAGGGATTCAATTACGGACGGCGTATAACATTTGCTGTTTTTGCGGCAATATTTGTTATATTACTTCTAATGCAGGACAATATAAAATCATTTAAATCAATAGTGCCGGTAACACCTGATTTTTTAAAAATATCAGTATTGTGAGTGCAGCTCACAATTGCCACAGTGTTCTGAATATGAAGTATATTCTTACACAATTCGCAAATTACGAAGTTTTCTGAATCAAAAGATGACATTGCTATTGCCATATCAAATTTTTGAGTTCTTATTTCTTCCAATATCGATATATCTGCACTGTTTCCTATAAGCACATCGAGCTCTTCGTATTGGTCTGCCAGCTGTTGGCAATAATTTGAATCCTCATTTAAAATGGTTACCTGATGCTTTTTATCCAAAAGCGAATTAATTATATTGAGTGATTGTGTGCCGTTACCGGCAATCAAAATTTTCATAATGACATCTCCCTTCTGAATGCTTCCAGCCACAAATCCGAAGAATGCAATGTTTTTATTTCAAGTTTATCATATGTGTCTCTGAATCTAGGATCGGTCAATCCGGCATATACACGCTCCACATGATAAATTTTTTTTGAGATTAATAATAAAAAAATGTTGAGAACATCATTTCCCGTAACCGCAATCAGAGCATTTGCATTTTGAATTCCGGCTTCCTCCAAAACACCTGCGTTGTTAACATCACCATTAAAGGTAAATCCGTTATAGCAGTAGGGCAGTTTTTCAAAAGCATTTATGTTATTGTCAATTATAGTAACTTCATTTTCTTCCGCCAATTTTCCTGCCAGCTCGGCTCCTAAAGTTCCGCAGCCGGTTATAATTATATAACAGGTATTTTTTTTAATACCAAACATATTATTATCTCCCTTCCTATGTCAAAATTGTACCGATGACATCCTTAGCGAAAGAATAACGCGGATTAATCATAAATTCAATATTTTTCACATGAAGATTTCTGCCAATGCATTAAGATTTGATAAATAAAATCAGATTCCGCCGATTTCCAAATGTTTTATATATCTTAACGGAATCTTAATGCTGTGATTAAAATTATAATACTATTTTGATACATGCAATGCTATAATGTTACAATTAATCAAAAAGGAGCGTGGTATTATGGCAATCTGTCAAACAGATTCTGTTACTCTGATGGAACAGCTCTCCAATATGCCGTCAGGACAAGAACGCGGCAAGCTGAGAATATATTTTGGTTATGCGGCAGGTGTTGGTAAAACATATGCCATGCTGAATGATGCACATGAAGCTAAATCAAGCAGTGTTGATGTGATAGCCGGTTATATTGAGCCGCATGCCCGTCCGGAAACAATTGCTCTTTTAGCAGGACTGGAAACATTGCCTCCTCTGAAGCTTTCCTACAAAGGAATTCAACTAAGAGAATTTGACCTGGACAGGGCACTCCAAAGAAAGCCTGAGCTTATTCTTGTTGATGAACTTGCGCATACAAATGCTGCAGGCTGCCGTCATAAAAAAAGATATCAGGATGTTGAAGAGCTGCTTCAGGCGGGCATTGACGTTTATACTACCATCAATGTGCAGCATATTGAAAGCTTAAATGACATAGTTGAGGCTATTACCGGAATTTATGTCCGGGAACGTATCCCGGATGGTGTATTTGACAATGCAGATCAAATTGAATTGGTTGATATCGAACCAAATGATCTCATAGAAAGATTGAACAAAGGGAAAATATACAGCGAAAATCAGGCTCAAAGGGCTTTGGAAAATTTTTTTACCAGAGAAAAATTAATCGCTCTGCGTGAAATTTCACTGCGAAAAACCGCAGATCAGGTCAACAGAATCGCAATTCAGGGGGAATCTGATAAAAACAACAATCCTTATACAAACGAGCATATTTTAGTATGTCTGTCTCCCTCTCCGTCCAATGAGCGTGTTATTCGTACAGCCGCAAGAATGGCTGAGGCCTTTCACGGCACATTCACGGCATTATTTGTAGAAACTCCGGGGAATAAAGAACCGGAAGACAAAAACATGACTGCACTCAGAAAGAATTTAAGGTTGGCGGAGCAGCTGGGGGCTCAAATTTCAACAGTGTATGGAGAGGATATCTCTGGGCAGATTGCAGAGTATGCCAAAGTGAGCCGCGTGTCGAAAATTGTGATGGGACGTTCGGCACACTCAAAAAGATGGTGGAAAGCAAATTTTGTCGACAGGCTTACAGAGCTGGCACCTGCCATTGACATATATATCATTCCGGACACGCAGCCTTCTATTAAAGAACATTCTTTTAAAATAACTAAACCAAGGTTATCTATTGCAGATACGTCTAAGGCAATTACAATTTTAGTGCTTTGCACCCTAATAGGATTTCTGTTTGATTATCATAATTTCAGCGTGGCAAATATTATCACAGTATACATTCTGGGAGTTCAATTAAATGCGGTTGTAACTAAAGGGCGTTTATACAGCGCTATTTCTTCTGTACTGAGTGTGTTGATCTTTAACTACTTTTTCACTGAACCACTATATTCCTTGCATGCATTTGATCCGGGCTATCCTGTTACTTTTCTGATTATGCTTTCAGCTGCTCTGATTACAAGCACATTAACAAAGCAGATTCAGGAGCAGGCTCGTCAATCCGCACAGAAAGCCTACCGCACGGAAGTGCTTCTGGAAACAAGTCAAAAATTACAACAGGCAAAAGATAAGGAAGGTATTTTGGTAGAAACAGCACATCAGATGGTAAAATTATTAGATCGTACAATTGTAGTATATTTAGCTGATCAGGATCGTTTGTCAGAACCCATGGTTTTCCCTGATGAAAGCAAGGCAAAAATCGCCTCCCAAGGTTATATTGACAAGCAGGAACGTGCGGTTGCGGAGTGGGTCTTTAAGAATAATAAAAGGGCGGGGGCTACCAGCAACACGCTTTCAGCTGCACGATGCCTTTATTTAGCCGTGCGAAGCGGAGGCAAGGTACTGGCTGTTGCAGGAATTGCAATGGATCGTGATGCCCCTCTTGAAGCTTTTGAAAAGAGTATTTTTATCGCAATGCTGGGAGAATGCGCTTTAGCTTTGGAAAAAGAACTGCTGAGAGAAACACAGCAGAAGATTTCCATGCAGATGCAGCAAGAGCAGCTGCGCGCAAACCTGCTTAGAGCAATTTCACATGATTTGCGTACACCTCTTACAAGTATTTCAGGAAATGCCGGAATCCTGATGGGCAATGAAAAGGTACTTAGTGAAGAACAGAGAAAAGGACTTTACGCAGACATCTATGATGATTCCATCTGGCTTATTAATCTTGTGGAGAATCTGCTGTCAATCACACGAATCGATAACGGGACGGTAAGCTTAAATATGCAGCCCGAACTTCTTGATGAGGTTATTTCGGAGGCAATGCACCATGTTGACCGGAACAGTACGGACCATAACATCAAGACGATTCTTAGCGACGATTTTCTCATGGCAAAAATGGACTCTCAGCTTATAATGCAGGTAATAGTAAATATTATTGATAATGCAATCAAGTATACACATAAAGGGTCCAATATAACAATAACTGCCGAAAAGGATGAACAATATATTCGCGTGGAAATTGCTGATGACGGCTCAGGTATTTCAGATACAGCAAAAGAAAAATTATTTGATATGTTTTTCACAGCTGATAATGTTCGCGGGGATGGACGCCGGGGCCTTGGACTTGGACTTTCCTTATGCAAATCCATTATACTTGCCCACGGTGGCAATATCTATGTTAAAGACAATGCTCCGAAAGGAACAATATTTGGTTTCACTTTGCATGCAGAGGAGGTAAATTTGAATGAATAAGCCTTTGATTTTGGTTATAGAAGATGATAAAGCAATACGAAAGCTGATTACCACCACACTGGAAACACAGGGATATCTTTATCATACGGCGGAAACAGGCGGTGCATCTTTGTTCGAGGCTGTTTCAAAACAACCTGATATTATTATTATGGATTTAGGATTGCCTGATATGGATGGAGTGGAAATCATCCGCAATGTGCGGGAATGGTCAAATATTCCGATCATTGTAGTCAGTGCCCGCAGTGAGGATAAGGATAAAATAGATGCATTGGATGCTGGAGCAGATGACTATCTGACAAAGCCTTTCAGCGTGGATGAGCTGCTTGCAAGGCTCCGCGTAAGCCTGCGGCGTGTTCGTTACGACAGTGAAAAGCTGATGAAAGATTCGACAATTTTTATCAATGGCAGCCTTAAAGTTGATTATGCCGCCGGATGTGTCTATATGGATGATGAGGAAATCCATCTTACTCCTATTGAATATAAGCTCATCTGCCTGTTGGCCAGAAATATAGGAAAGGTTCTTACCCACAATTTCATACTGAATGAAATATGGGGAAACTATGCCAGCGATATACCCGCACTGCGCGTATTTATGGCAACATTGCGAAAGAAGATTGAAGCAGATCCGTCTCAGCCTAAATATATTCAAACACATATTGGTGTCGGATACAGAATGCTTCGTGTCGCCGAAGATTGAAGACTAAAGCGCCCTCTGTGCCTGCAAAGGCATAGAGGGCGCTTTTTAAACCTAAAAACCTGCCTGAATAATTATCTTAATACTATATTAATCCTGCCAAGCAAACCCTTACACCACTCTAATGATTATAGTGTTACAATGTTCAAGAATTCAGCTAAAACAGGAGGAAAATAATATGGATGTTTTAATGCTCGCTGTTTTTGCAATAAGCTTTTTATCAATTAAGCTTCTTGCGGACTGGTGTCGGCGACAGATTGAAAAATCGTAGTGGAGGTTACGTATTTATGATAGTTTTAGGAATTTTAATTTTGGCATTGGGAGCATACCTGTTGTATGCCTTAGTCAATCCGGAAAAATTCTAAAGGAAAGGCGGAGAAAAATAATGTTGCAAATAATTTTGATTTCGGCAGCTTTTGTTGCCCTTATTATACCAATTGGAAAATACCTGTATCATGTTGCGGAGCTTCAACGCACGTTTGCAGATCCGGTATTTGACAGGCTTGACAATTCTATTTACCGTGTATGCGGCATCGACAAAGAAGAAATGAGCTGGAAGAAGTATGCGATGTCCGTGCTTGCCACCAACGCTGTGATGGTATTGATTGGATACTTTATCCTGAGAATTCAGGAAGTTCCTATTTTAAATCCCAACGGGATAGGAGGCATGGAGCCGACTCTGGCCTTCAATACGATAATCAGCTTTATGACAAACACAAACCTGCAGCACTACTCCGGAGAATCCGGGCTTTCATACCTCAGCCAGATGACGGTAATCACCTTTATGATGTTCACTTCTGCGGCTACCGGTTTTTCTGTCGCAATGGCCTTTATGAGGGGATTAGCCGGGAAAACACATAATGTCGGAAATTTTTATGTGGATCTTGTGCGTATTACCACAAGAGTTTTACTGCCGCTCTCAATTATTGGAGGGGTGTTTCTCGTATCTCAGGGAGTACCGCAGAATTTATCGCCAAACATTACTGTGCATACAATTGAGGGAGGATATCAGGACATTGCCATGGGGCCTATCGCTTCCTTAGAAATTATCAAGCATCTTGGCACAAACGGCGGAGGCTTCCTTGGAGCTAATTCTGCAACTCCGCTGGAAAATCCCAACATCATTTCTAATATGGCCGAAATGCTTTCTATGATGGTGCTTCCAGGCGCTTGCGTGATTGTCTTTGGTCACATGGTGAATAACGGCAAAAAAGAAAAGACAAACGGAATGAAAAAAGGAATATGGTTCGGAAGTGAGGCAAGGCCGATTTTTGCGGTGATGTCAATTATCTTTATTGTTGGCTTAGCGGTATGCCTTGCCGCGGAAAGTGCAGGCAACCCGATTCTTGAAAAGGCCGGGCTGAACCAAAGCATGGGAAGCATGGAAGGTAAGGAGGTTCGATTTGGTGTAGTACAATCTGCCGTATTCACTACCGTCACTACCGCATTTACAACAGGAACCGTCAACAATATGCATGATACGCTCACTCCTTTGGGCGGAGCGGTACCCCTAATGAATATGATGCTCAATGTGGTTTTCGGCGGCAAGGGAGTAGGTCTTATGAACATGGTTCTTTATGCCATCTTAGCGGTATTTATCTGCGGGTTGATGATTGGTCGTACGCCGGAGTATCTCGGAAAAAAGATCGAAGGCAAGGAAATGAAACTTACAGCCTTGGGTATTATAATTCATCCGCTTCTTATACTGACTTTTTCGGCATTTGCTGTAGCTGTCCCTGAGGGGGTGGCGGGAATTACAAATCCGGGATATCATGGGCTGACTCAGGTGCTGTATGAATTTTCATCAGCCGCAGCCAATAATGGTTCGGGATTTGAAGGACTTGCGGATAATTCATATTTCTGGAATATCACAACCGGGCTTGTAATGTTTTTCGGGCGCTATCTGGCAATCATTATACAATTAGCAGTTGCAGGATCCTTAATGATGAAACAGCCGATAAATGAATCGATCGGAACACTTAAAACAGATACCGGGACTTTCACCATTTCATTGCTCATGGTGGTTCTGATTATTGCCGCACTTACCTTTTTCCCGGTTATGGTACTTGGCCCGATTGCAGAACATCTGACACTATGGAATTAAGGAGGTTATATTTATGAGCAAAGAAATCAAGAAAAAATTTATTACCGGAGATATATTGAGAGATTCCGTCAGAGGAGCCTTCGTAAAACTGAATCCAAGATATATGATAAAAAATCCTGTCATGTTTGTTGTGGAAACCGGTTTTTTCATAACGCTGCTCCTCAGCTTTTCGCCCGGATTGTTTGGCGATGAAGGAACAAATCTTCGAATTTACAACGTAATGGTAGCCGCTATTCTCTTTATAACGCTATTGTTCGCAAATTTTGCGGAAGCAGTGGCCGAAGGACGTGGCAAAGCGCAGGCTGAGAGTCTCAAAAAAACTCAGACTGACATGAAGGCGCGCATAATAAATGAAGGCGGGACAGAAACCATCATAAGTGCAAGTGCTCTGAAAAAGGGGGATGTTGTCCTCGTCAAGTCCGGTGAAATCATCCCTAACGACGGCGAAGTAATTGAAGGAATAGCCTCTGTGGATGAGTCTGCAATCACCGGGGAATCTGCACCTGTAGTGAAAGAGAGTGGCGGTGACTTCGCATCAGTTACAGGAGGAACAACAGTAGTGAGTGACTGGCTTAAAATCAGCATTACATCAAATCCCGGTGAATCTTTCCTCGATAAAATGATTTCACTTGTGGAAGGAGCTTCACGCAAAAAGACACCGAATGAAATTGCTCTGAATACATTGCTTGTCAGCTTGACAATTATATTTTTGATTGTAATCGTGACTCTTTATCCGATTGCTGTTTACAGTGGTGTGCGCCTGCAGATTTCCACCCTGATTGCTCTGACAGTATGTCTGATTCCAACAACCATCGGCGGTCTTCTTTCAGCGATTGGTATTGCCGGAATGGACCGTGTTACACGCTTTAATGTCATTGCAATGTCCGGTAAGGCGGTTGAGGCTTGCGGCGACGTGGATACTATGATCTTGGACAAAACAGGAACAATTACTTACGGAAACAGGATGGCTTCACAGTTCATTGCGACAGAAAATACAAGTGAGCAGGAACTTATCCGCAATGCCGTTATCAGCTCTTTGCAAGATGATACTCCGGAAGGCAGGTCAATTGTAGAATTGGGATACAGCCTAAGCGGAAACCGTCAGGAAATCATACCGGGCACGGAATTTATCAAATTTACTGCACAGGAAAGAATCAGCGGTGTGAATTTGTCGGACGGCACCAAGATTCGCAAGGGTGCGTATGATGCCATCTGCAGCTGCGTTCAAGAGCTTGGAGGCAAGATACCGAAGGATCTGGAGGAAAAGGTAAAGGATGTTTCAAAGCTTGGCGGAACTCCGCTTGTAGTCTGCTCCGGAAGCAGGATTTATGGTGTGATATATCTTAAGGATACAGTCAAGCCCGGGCTTACAGAGCGTTTTGAAAGGCTCAGGTCCATCGGAATCAAGACTGTCATGTGTACAGGAGACAATCCGCTGACCGCGGCCACTATTGCTCATGAAGCGGGAGTAGACAGCTTTATTGCCGAATGCAAACCGGAAGATAAGATCAAAGTCATCAAGGCTGAGCAGAGTGAAGGAAAAGTCGTAGCCATGACCGGAGACGGAACAAATGATGCTCCTGCACTGGCTCAGGCTGATGTCGGAATTGCCATGAACAGCGGTACCTCTGCGGCTAAAGAAGCCGCAAATATGGTTGATTTGGACTCTGACCCTACCAAGATATTGGATGTTGTGGAAATCGGAAAGCAGCTTTTAATCACACGAGGTTCGCTGACTACCTTCAGCATTGCCAATGATGTGGCGAAGTACTTTGCAATTATACCGGCCATGTTTATGGCAGTAATACCGCAGATGAAAATGTTGAACATTATGGCGTTATCTACACCATACAGTGCAATACTTTCTGCCCTGATTTTTAATGCGGTTATTATTCCGTGCCTGATACCGTTGGCCATGAAAGGAGTTAAATACAAACCGCAGCGATCCGAAAGGATGCTCTCGAACAACATGCTGATTTACGGCTTGGGTGGAATTGCCGCTCCATTCATCGGTATAAAAGCAATTGATTTAATAATCACCCCGTTATTAGTGGTGATTGGACTATAAACAGTAACTTCCGGGAGGTATTAATATGAAATTTTTTTTTGAATATATTAAAAAACCATTTTTAGTGACGCTGCTCCTTACATTAATGTGTGGGCTGGCTTATCCTTTACTGCTGACGGGAATAAGTCAAATTGTTTTTCCCATTCAGTCCAATGGGAGTTTAATAAAGATAGATGGTAAGGCAGTAGGCTCAGAGCTTGTAGGCCAGAATTTTACGGATGTGCGTTTCATGAAATGCCGTCCGTCTGCGGTAAACTATAACACATATACACAGGAGGAAAAAGAAAACGGAAGCTATTCGGGAATTGGTTCAGGTTCGGATAACTATGCTGCAACAAATCCTGATTTGCTGAAACGTGTGGAAAAAGATATTGAAAGTTTTTTGGATGCAAATCCTTCCGTTAAAAAAGAGGATATTCCGACCGACTTATTGACTGCTTCAGGTTCGGGTCTTGATCCTCATATAAGCCCTAAGTCCGCTGAGATACAAGTTCCGGCGCTGGCGGAAGCAACAGGGTTATCAGAAGATACCATTAATGAAATTATAAAAGACAATACACAAGGCAAATTTCTGGGTATCTTCGGAGAAGAAACAGTCAATGTATTAAAAGTCAATCTGCAGATAGCGAAGAAAATCGGGATTATTTCATCCGAAGGTTAAGGCTGACAGCTACGCTCCCAGCTTCCAGCCGATGGATTTTTCACGCATTTTTACAAAATCGGAATAAATACCGCCGGCTTTCATTAATTCCTGATGCGTTCCTCTCTGAATTATTTTACCCTGCTCCAGTACCAGTATCTGATCGGCGCTCTGCACCGTCTTGAGCCTGTGGGCAATCATAATGATGGTCTTGCCTCGGGTGAGCTGTGCAATGGCGTCCTGCAGCAGGGATTCATTTTCAGGGTCAACGTTGGCGGTTGCTTCGTCCAAAATAATTATAGGAGCATCCTTGAGCAAAGCCCGGGCAATGGAAATACGCTGTTTTTCTCCTCCCGAAATGGTTGCGCCGCCCTCGCCGATTACAGTATTGTATCCATTCGGCAGAGCACTGATAAATTCATGGCAGCAAGCCTTTTTAGCCGCTTCCTCCACCTCTTCCATGGTGGCGCACGGCTTGCCGAATTTTATGTTGTTGGCAATGGTGTCATTAAAGAGATATACATTTTGAAATACCATGCTGAAGTTTGCAAGCAGGCTGTCAAGCGTGTAATCACGCACATCCGTATTTCCGAGGGTGATTTTGCCGCTGTTTACATCCCAGAATCGCGCCATGAGGCTTGTGAGGGTTGTCTTGCCTCCGCCTGATGGACCAACAATGGCAGTGGTGGTACCCTCGGGAATTTCAAAGGAAATATCGTCTATTACCTTTTTGTTTTCATAACGGAAGGTTACATTCTCTCCCTTTATGGTGTATGACTCAGGCTTGATTGCTTTACCGTCTATATCCATTACCGGAGTTTCAAACACCTTGTTTATTTTATCCATTGAGAGGTCCAGGACCCTCAGCAGTGCGCTGTAATTGCCCGCGGATTCCAGCTGCGCATACACCATAAATGATGAAATAACAAGCAGCAGGCAGTTTATGAGCTCCATTGCTCCATTAATATAAAGCGTTATGGAAAGAAAAATCATTGCAATGCCGAAAAGCTTAAGAACTATACTTTGAAGACACATGTACGGTATAAATGTCTTTTCCAGACCTATATTTATTTCCTCGTTTTCCCTGATGGCGTTATCCACCGTCTTGCTTGCCTCCTTGTCAAGGTTGTAGGAGCGCACAACTCCTATGCCCTGCACATACTCCAGAACAGATGACACCAGCCGTGTATCGGATTCGGTTTTCAGGGGAGAAACCTTGTGGGATTTTTTCTGCATGAGGGCATTGATTCCGAAGAACGCGGCAATTCCGGCCATGAGCAGCAGCCCTATGCGCCAGTCGTAGAATAAAATTGCAAGAGTGAATACGGCGGTGGTGAGAATTCCCTGAGTGGTAAGCATAATCACCCTTGTGGCAATATCCTGCAGGTTTTCGGCAGTGTTGGTTGTAATCGAGGTAATGTCACCGATGCTGTTGTCGTTGAAATACCCCATGGGCATGTATTTCAGGCGCTCGCCTATTTCCACACGCTTGTTGGTGGCAACCGTATAGCCACCGACAGTTTGCTTCATGGTATAGCTGCGTCGGGTAATAGTACAGCCCGCAATGCTTACGAGCATGACTCCAAGTGAAGCCCAAACAGTCTGCATGCTGACATTGCCGCTTATGAGAGCCTCAAGCACGATGGCGATTGCCGGAATACGCAGCGCCTCAAACAGTGCGTGCACCAGTGAAAGCCCCAGAGACTGATAAAACAGTCGGCTCTGCTCACCGCTGAATTGAAAGAATTTTTTAAATATGCCAATCATACAAGCACCTCCTGAGCTTTTGTCGTCATTGTAGCTATGCTGTCCTTAGCGGATTTGTGAGCATCCCACATGTTTTTATAAAGCGTCGAGGACTCCAACAGCCGGCTGTGTGTTCCCTGTGCCGCCACCCGTCCGTTTTCTATTACAACAATATTATCGGAATCGGTAATGGTAGAAAGGCGATGAGCAATAACTATAAGAGTCTTGCCCTCCACAAGCTTTGATACCGCTGTCTGTATAACAGCTTCATTTTCCGGGTCCGTGTAGGCTGTTGCCTCATCAAGAATTATAATCGGTGCATCCTTGAGCATGGCGCGGGCAATGGTTATACGCTGGCGCTCGCCTCCGGAGAGGTGGCCGCCCGCACCTCCTGCGCATGTTTCGTATCCGCCCTCAAGCTGCATGATAAAGTCGTGGCATCCGCTTTGACGGGCTGCCTGCTCCACCTCTTCATCACTTGCGGAGGGCATGCCCATACGGATATTTTCACGTATGCTTTCATCAAACAGGTAATTGTCCTGAGCAACGTATGCCACCATGCTGTTCAGCTGAGAAAGAGGTATGTCCTGCACGTTTGTTCCGCCTATGCTTATGCTGCCGCTGCCTGCGTCCCACAAGGATGCAATAAGCTTTGCAATGGTGGATTTTCCTCCGCCTGAAGGCCCGACCAGCGCAGTTACACTGCCTGCGGGGATTTTGAGATTGATTCCGTTCAGCACGGTTTTTTCATGGTAAGCAAAGCTCACATTTTCAAGGCTGATATCATAGCCGTCCACTTTTGCCAAAGCAGCGGGGCGTTTAAGGTCAGGCTGTGCAAGCACGCTTGTTACCTCGCTTACAATTGTATGAACCTTGCCTATGTCATCAGTATAGCTCATGGTAGTTATGAGCGGTCCCATAACTCCCAGGGACAGAATAATAGATACAAGGAATGTATCCACCGGCAGGCTTCCGCTCATGTAAAGCATTGTTCCTATGGGCAGCACGCTTACCAGCACCGCAGGAAATACAGACATGGCCGTAGAGAAAAACGGAAGTGTGGAGCGCATCCAGTCTATGGCGGAAGCGGCAGCCTCCCTCGCGGCAGTTGTGAATTTCTCATAGGAGGAGGCTGACTGGTTGAATGCCTTTATGACCTCGATACCTCCTATGTATTCCACGGCAATATCATTAAGGCGCTTATTTTTATCGACATAGTTGGCAAAACGCTTTTCATAGCTTCCCATCATGCCCATGTAGCATATTATGCCCAATGGCAGCGGTACAAGAGCCGCCAGCGCCATGCGCCAGTCCAGTGCAAAAAGATATGCCATGGTGGCAGCGGATACCAGTATATTGCCTCCCATTTCCGGTACAACGTGTGCAAGAGTAGGCTCTATGCTGTCCACACGCTCCACCAGTATATTTTTCAGCCTTCCCGACGGTGTGTCCAGCAGGTAGCCCATGGGAAGACGGGTGAGCTTTTTCGTCAGCTTCAGGCGAACCTCTGATATTACTGCAAATGTAGATTTATGAGACAGAGTGGTAGAAATTCCATGGAACAGATAACGCAGCACCCAAAAGCCTGCGGCGGCAGCGCAGTAAAGCCCGTAAAAGCCTGTGGCTGTCTCTCCCCTCAGCAGTGCAAGCACAATTTGCGCCACGCAGAAGTAAGGTACCATTCCGCATGCCACACCTAAGGTAGCAAATATGAGCGAGGCAATATATCCTCCCTTGTGAGGGGAGGCGAATTCCCACAGCCACGATACTGTTCCCCTTGAATCTTGATTCATTTTGTTTCCTCCTAATAATGTATTTAGTTAGCAAATGCTAACTTGCGGTTAAAAAATTTAGGACTATTTCAGCCCTAAAATGGTATCCCAGCCGGCACTGTAAAATTTATTTAAAGTTCGAATGTACTCCAGCGCCTGCTCTCTAGGCATATCATGTGCCACGGTTTCAAATATGCCGTAATAAAAGGCACCTGAAAGAATATGGTTCATATCATTATCGATAAACGGTATGTCGTGTCCCAAGCTGCGCATGGCGTCTATAAACCGCCGCGTGTGTTCTATTTCGATTTCAAGCAGGCTGTCGATATAGTGCTCGTATTCGGTTCCGGCAGAGTGGCATACCACTAATTTGAATGCGTCAAAGTGGAGGTATACATAGTTTATAAATTCCTCCAGAGCGTTGCTTGTATAGCCGCGCATCTGCGTTTCCTTATATTCCGCAGGAAACGCATCAAATTCACGCTGCACCGACAAATACCACTCCCGCAGGCAACCGGCAGGTTCCGAAACAAGCGCACCAAACAAGGCGGCCTTGTCAGGATAATATCCATATATGGCTCCCGTGGTAACCCCCGCCTTCTGAGCAATGCTGCGCAGCGAAGCATTCTTATATCCCTTCTCCAAAAACTCAGCCTTACCCGCATCTAAAATCCGCATTTGTGTAGACTCATCAACCATTATGACGCTCCTTTATGAAATATAACAGCGTTATATAACGGTGTTATATCATGGAGAGAGGTAGTTTGTCAAGAGTGTTTTGAATTTTAAAATCAAAAAAATAACAAACAAATGGAATCATTATCTTTATGCGTAATAATATAATTTATAGCAAAAAAATTATATTTACTGTATAATAAAGTAAATGAACTATGAATTTTGTTGAAGAAAAGGCGTTTTTTGCTCTTTATAAGGAATTGGGATTATATTTTAAGGTCAGGCTTTCGTATTAAAAATAATTATTCACGTGCTATAAGATTAGTGTGACAGGCGAGGAAAAATGAAAAAAAATAATCATATAATAACGGATCAAAGTGAAAACATTGTTTTTTTAGGTGATAGTACTTTAAAATACTTAAAAAAGGATTTAGCAAGACCCATTGCTTATCAGAGTGGAAGTTTTGAAAAAGGTAATGTTCTGATTTATATTTCCGATTCGGAAAGGGATTATTCATTTATTGCTAAGGAGTTTAAAATACAAGATAGTGAAATTCATTACGATAAAAGGCTATTGGTTATTTCCGCTATATACAGTGAAGGGATAAGGCCGATAATAAAACAGAATTTTAAATATGAAGGAAAAACAGAGAAATTAATAGACACTATCTATGAAAGAAAGTCCATATCGGTAATAAAAAGTGAAGGGAATATCAGAGTTAAGGTAGATAATCAGACAGTGTTTTTTGATACGGCTGAGAATAAAGAAATTGCGATTCTTGCAGATGATAACGGAATAAAGTATTTTACGCCCGAAGATTCCGAAGCGGATGGATTTAAGTACATTTTAGAGAAAAAGAGATTTAACGGATACTATGATCAGGAAAAGGTCCAGAATGTGAGTCTGAAAAAGCTTATCCAGCATAATATGTATGAAGCAATTTCAAATGGCGAGACTTTGACTGACTTTAAAGATACCAGGGTTTTTATTTCCAAAGAATCAATTAAAATAAAGGGTGTTTTATACAATATAATTTTGTTTGATGAGGAAGAAAGTTTAATCCAAAATATTATCGAGGATAATTTCAGATATAATAAGATATTATCTAAAGAATCTGAAAATAAGTATGGCAGCATACAATACAACAGCTTCAGGCTATGGGGAAATGAAGGCAAGTTCAGAGAACTTGAAAAGCTTCTTCAAAAGGGAAGTGCTACCAATGCAACTATTTTATTAACAGGTGAAAGCGGAACCGGAAAAACATTCCTTGCAAAAGAAATACATAATTGCAGTAAGAGAAAAGATAGGTCGTTTGTACACATAAATTGCGCGGCTATAGCTTACAACCTTTTAGAAAGCGAGTTGTTCGGTTATGAGGAAGGTGCATTTACCGGGGCCAAAAAAGGCGGTAAAGAAGGTCTGTTTGACATGGCATTCGGCGGCACGCTATTTCTGGATGAAATCGGCGAAATACCTCTGACGCTTCAGGGGAAGCTTTTGGAAGTAATGCAAAGTAAGACTTATTATCGGGTAGGCGGTACAAAAAAACATCAGGCAGATGTAAGATTTATCGCAGCAACAAATAAGAACCTTGCGGAAATGGTAAAGGAAAAGAGCTTCAGAGAAGATTTATATTATAGAATAAATGTATTTCCGATAGAAATCCCCCCTCTAAGAGAGAGATTAGATTGTATACATGCTATAATATCAGACATTTTGCCGGAAATATGCGGAAGGCTTGAGATAGAACCTGTTTTGATAGGATATCAGACCCTGGAGAAAATCAAGGAATATCCATGGCCGGGGAATATAAGAGAATTGGAGAATGTATTGGAAAAGGCGGCTATATTATGCGATAAAAAAATAATACCTCCCGATGACTTAGTCTTGCCCGAGCATGATAAATTTGCATTAAAGCCGACGACTTTAAAGGAATTAAAGGAGAACTGCGAAAAGCAGGCAATACGAAATGCGTTGAATTTATTTCACGGAGATAAATTAAAGGCGGCTCAATACCTGGATATAGGAAGAACTGCTATTTTTGATAAGATAAAGAAATATGCTATTACAGATGAGGGTACAGAAGAAAATGATTTTAGATAATATTAAGGATAGAATTGACAATTTTCGAGGCAAGATAGGTATTCATTACATCGATCTGAATAGCGGTGAAAGTTGCTATGCCGGAAATTGCGATGTTTTTTATGCCTCCGGTTCGGTTAAGATTATTACTCTTCTTGAAGCATTCAAATGGATAGAGGCAGATAAAGTACGCAAGGACAGTAAATATGTTCTCAAAAAGAGTGATTATATAGGAAATAAGGAAAAGAAAATAAAGACATTCGGTGCATTGGAATATCTTCATGAAGGTATCGAATTAACATTGGAGGATTTATACAGGCTAAGTACTTCCGTAAGTGATAACATAGCTTTCAACATATTATTCAGAATGTTTGGCGGAGAAGAAATAAATAAGACTTTGGATATGCTTGGTTTTAACAAGACCAGACTTCACAGGGCAATTTTAGACATGAAAAAAATAGATAAGGGTATAGAGAATTATGTTTCCATAAAAGAAATGGCCAGTTTGTTCTACAGGATGTATAAGGGACAAATTATATCTAACAGAGCAAGCTTTGAAATGCTTGAAATATTGAAAGAACATCAGCAAAACAGAATAATGCCTTATTACTTTGATGAAGAGCTTCGCATAGCTCATCAAACAGGTATAGACAATAATTTGCTCATGGATATGGGTATTATTTACAGCAAGAATCCATTTGTTTTATGTATGGCTGCCGAGGATTCCAATACAAGAAATGCAGAAAGCATAATGCGGGACATTACCCTTTTGTGCTATAGAAATTCAAACAAATCCGGAAAAACGGACTGAATCCGGACAAGTGGATTAAACAAAAAAGATTGTGTAGATTATAACAATGAAAACGTGTAAATCTCCACAATTCTTTTTTTGCAGATGTTGGTACATTATTTGCTTATAAGTAATTGGTATTAGTTATTCATCAATTAGAGGAGGGTTCAAATGGAAACTGCAAAGAAAAAGTTTAATATGCCTGATACCTTAATCATTGTAGCTGCTGTAGTTTTAATCATGGCAATATTGTCATGGGTTGTACCATCAGGTACATATGATTATCAGGACCAGGATGTTAACGGAAGAATCAGAAGTGTTGCGATTGATGGTACTTATCATGAGGTTGATAAGTCGGAAGTATCACCTACAGGTTTTTTAGGGTTATTTTCAGCTTTCTACAGAGGTTGTGTTGAGGCCGCAGATATTATCTTTGTAATTTTATGCTGTTGTGGTACTTTTGGAGTAATGGTAAAAACAGGTGCATTCCACTCCGGAATAGGCTCATTGCTTAAACGGCTGGGTAATAAAGGGCTTATATTAGTTCCTATACTGATGATTACGTTTGGGTTAGGCGGATCTATATTTGGTATGGCCAGTGAATTCTATGGTTTTTATCCGCTTATTATCGGGTTGGGGATAGCTATGGGTTACGATGCAATGTTTGGTTTTGCAATAATAGCCTGTGGTGAGTTCATAGGCTTTATGGGCGCTACATTAAACCCATATACAGTTGGGGTAGCTCAGAATATTTCTCAAGTAGAATTATATTCCGGAACTTGGTATAGAGCGATTTGCTTTGTTGTATTTATGATAATTTCAATTACCTATGTAATCAAATATGCCAAAAAATTATCAAGAGATCCTAAATTATCAGTCGTTTATGGAGAAAAATCAATCCACGAATTTTCAAAAGGAGATTTGGATTCATATGAATTTACCACAACTGATATGCTGGTGATTATTGATATCGTTGTAACGTTGGTAATCCTGATGCTTGGACTTATGAAATGGGGTTGGGATTATCCTCAGCTATGCGGTTTATTCTTAATCATGTCTATGGTAGCTGCCGGAATCAAGAAATGGTCAGCAAACAAATGGTGTGCTGAGTTTATAGACAGTGCAAAGACTGTTGTCTGGGGCTGCATCCTTACAGGTGTTGCCAAGGGTATTGTAGTGGTTATGAATGATGCAATGATTATGGATACAGTTATTTTCCATCTGTCGAACCTGTTGAAGAATGCACCAAGTGGAATTTCAGCCCAATTGATGCTTATCGTTCAAACTCTGATAAATTTTTTCATTCCATCAGGCTCAGGTCAGGCGGTTGCTACAATGCCTATCATGTCTCAGCTTGCTGATATTATCGGTGTATCCCGCCAAACAGCAGTACTTGCATTCCAGTTTGGTGATGGTTTATCAAACATCTTCTGGCCTACGGCAGATATCGTTATTATCTGTGGATTAGGTGGAATAAAGCTTGAAAAATGGTATAAATGGTTTACTCCATTGTTTCTGATGCTTCTTGCTGCTCAAATGGTTATGCTTGGAATCGCTGTGTTGATAGGGTATTAAAAACAACAATAATATGTTATTATTAATGTAGAACCCTTAGCTTACTAAATATATTGGGCTTGGAAAAATACTTCAATTTGGAGAATGATATGTATGATGGATAAAGGAAATTTGGTAAAATTAGTTGAAGTAGACAATGACTTTATTATATGTCTGAAATATGCAACGACTGATAATTTTACAGGTAAAAAGATATATAATTCAGGTGAATGCTGGATAGACAGGCACACTGCAGAAATTTTAATAAAAGCTAAAAATATATTTAAGGCTGCAGGGTACAGGGTTAAAATCTGGGATGCATACAGACCTATTAGTGCGCAGGCTAAGTTTTGGGAAATAATGCCTGATAATAATTTTGTGGCAAGACCGCCTGACATGAGTAAGATAAAGGAATTTAGACCAACTCACATGAATGGTCTTTGTGTGGATATCACTTTAACTGATTTAGACGGAAATGATATAGTTATGCCATCTGAGTTTGATGATATGACTGAAAGAGCCTCGCTGAAATGTACAAAAACTTCAGAAGAGGGAAGAAAAAATGCTGCATATATGAAAGAAGTTATGGAGAGCGTCGGTTTTTTAGCCTATGAAAAGGAATGGTGGCATTTCTATGATATAAGCACCGAACCCACACCGTTTATGGATTTTCAGATTTGATTTTTTAAGTAAATTTTTACAAGGGTAGACCCTGAAAATGAGGTCTTCCCTTGTTTTACTTTGCTCTGCATGGGAGGTACTTGGCGTTGGCGGTGAAATTTATCGAGTATCAATTTTTGTAGAAATTTAAGTTCGGATAGGATATACTAATATTATAGGTTTGTATAATTAATTATAAAGAGTGGGTAAATACAGAATTTTTTAAGAGGAGTAAAAATGTTCATTAAAATATATTTATACTTTTTTATATACGCTTTTTTAGGATGGTGTACAGAGGTTGTATATGCGGCCTTGAATGAAGGTAAATTTATAAACAGAGGATTTTTAAACGGTCCCTATTGTCCTATATATGGTTTTGGGGTTATTGCGGTTGTAAATTTATTGACACCTATTCATGAAAAGCCATTTTTATTGTTTCTTGGATCGGTCTTTGTAACAAGCGCAATTGAGCTTTTTACGGGTTTTATATTGGAGAAAATATTTAAGCATAAGTGGTGGGATTATTCGGACAGGCCTTTTAATGTAGGAGGATATATTTGCCCTATTTTCTCACTAATGTGGGGATTAGCATGTCTTATAGTTGTAGACAGGATTCATCCTATGGTATCCGGACTTGTAAATTTTATTCCGGATATGCCGGCAGTGATTATTTTGACTGCTTTCACAGTTGTCTTTGTAATAGATATTATTGCAACAGTCAAAACAATTTTCAAGCTGAATAAAAAGATGGAGCGTATAGAAGAGCTGTCAGCCATGATTAAGAAATCATCTGATGAGCTGGGGGAGAGCCTGGCCGCAGGCACTATAAGCATAGCTGCTAAGAAGGAATCAATTGAGTATAAGATATATCAGGAAAGAGAGAAGCTGGAGGAAAAAATCGAACATACGAAACGTGAGATGGAGTCCGATATCGCCGATATTATACAAAAACGTAGAGAAGCTTTGGATGATGTGAAGAATGCACTCAACAGAGAACTCCTCGCAACAAACATTTTCGGCTCTAAGCGTCTGATGAAGGCTTTCCCCGGCTGGAAGCCAAGACGCAATAAAGAAGCTCTTAAGGTTTTGAAAAATTATATAATTGAAAAGTCACAAAGAAGAGAAAGATAGGTAATGAGATCAGTGCAGTGCTCTTACGTCATATTCCTGCAAGGGAGATAATTTGTTCAAACCGAAGGATTACAGCAGCCTCAAGAGCGGAAATTGCCACAATAATTACAAACTTAATCAAAGCGGCCGTATCAGATTGATTTTCTCTTAATCTGATACGGCTGTAATTTA
>DDNC01000019.1 GCA_002340985.1 Firmicutes bacterium UBA2530
TAATTTCTCAAATGATTTTTTCAGCTTTTCTTTATTCCCTGTCCCCTCGAACAGGAATGTCAGTTTAACATTTTAACCCCCTACTTGTCAACTGTTAATTATTTCTATTACATATCCCTTGTTTTCGTTGAATATGCTGCCCATAAAATGTGCATAATATGCAATGTAGTGTGCATAATAAAGAAAATGTTTGGAACATATAGTAATAATAGAGGGAGGATTTTATGAAAGGGATTTTATCTTTAGTTATTATAATACTTATTGTATCACTGATTGGATTTGCCACTAATCCTTCATATGAGGATTACAAGGAATGGTATAAGTCTAAAAATTACGAAGATGTTGACGCATCGACAAAACTTGGCCAGACAGTAGTAGGGTTAGTATCGGATTTCATTGCAGACAGCATGGTTATAAGGGAAGATTATAAAGTATGCAGTTTGTACAAAATGAGCGGCGATGTATCTAATTACAAAGTAGTAGGTGTCTTTAATAATTTCTTTGTAATTGAAGATGCAAAACAGAACACTCCTTAAACTTGCAAAAATAAACTAAGATTAGCTCACTATACCATGTTGAGCTAATCTTTTTTTCAGTTACATATTTAGAATTTATTTTCTTTTAACTAGTATATGGACTTACAGGAAAAATTCCGGTTCTCTTCTTGCTGCAAATTCCAGTTCTAACTCTTCCTTATGCCTTAAATAATCCTCATCATCAAAATACTTCGCGTTTACAGGATATTTCTTAACACATGCACCGCATTTTATACATATACCGTTAAGCATAGACACATCTGCATGATTTATAGACCCCATAGGGCACGACTCTGCACATAGTTTGCAATCTACACAGTTTATTTCCGTCTTTGGCTTGACTTTTCTGATGTCTACATAGCAGCCTTGTTTATTTTTCGGTCTGTAATATGAGTTGTAGGGCTTGTTTCCAGGCACAACAAATGAATCATATTCTTTACCGCAGATTATTTTTTCGCATACTTGCTCTGCAAAATTAACAGCGCTGCGTATATCTTCTTCATCAGGTCTGCGGGCGGCCAATGTTTCAGAAAAGGAATGTTCTCCGATAAATGCACCGGCTGCAATAACACGGAATCCATTCGATTCCAGTATATCCCTGAGTTCAATCAAAGCATCATCAAAGTTTCTGTTGCCGTAAACCACTGCCGCAACAGCCAATGCTCCGTCTGACTTAACGGTGCTCAGATATGTTAGAAGCACATTGGGGACTCTTCCCGCATAAACAGGAACTCCAAATACAACTATATCGTTTCGGCTGAAATTAACAGTCTTTGTCCTCTCTTTGAAAGATGTAAAATCAACGCACTGAATCTCATCTGAGTTCTTCATGCAATCCTTTAATTTGAAGGAAATCTGCTTGACAACTTTTTCAGTTGTTCCAGTTGGACTGAAGTACATTGCATTTATGTTATAATTTATATCGCAGCTCATTATATTACCAACCTATACTTATTTTCTATGTTTCGCGTCAAAATCAAATATTCTCTAACTAATGGCAGTTACGGGTTCAACCCTTCATCAACAGCTCTGAACATAGTTTCTAAAGGCGCCTTTATTCCGGTCCAGAGCTCAAACGCTTCTGCCCCTTGGTAAACAAGCATTGCCATTCCCGGTACAGTCTTGCATCCGATATCCTCCGCATCGAGTATAAGCTTTGTTTTCCTTGGATTATATACTATATCGCAAACAATCAAATTTTTATGTAACAGACTTTTCTCCAATGGTGTTTCATCAACATTTGGCAGCATTCCTATACTGGTACAATTAATAAAAATATCTGAGTCCTTAATGAATTTTTCCATATTTTCATAAACCATGTGCACCGCTTTGCTGCAATTGCTTACAGTCTTATTTATTTCATCGGAAAGAAACTGTGCCTTGTTATAAGTTCTGTTGCATATATAAATCTCTTCAGCTTTATTAAGAGCCAATGTCATGCCTATAGCTCTTGCCGCACCGCCGCTTCCAAGTATGAATACCTTTTTCCCTTCTATCTTAATCCCTGTATCTTTCTCAAAAGATTTTAAAAATCCTGTTCCGTCTGTATTATATCCTTTTAATATGCCGTCTTTTATGGTTACGGTGTTTACCGCTCCTATACACATTGCATATTCGTCAATTTCATCAAGATATTTAATAATATCAACCTTATATGGTTTAGTTATATTGAAGCCGTCAAAATTCATTTTGGAAATTCCTTTTACTACAGCGTCTAAATTCTCCGGCATAACCTCTATGGGTATGTATATTTTATTTAAAGAACATTCCTTAAACGCCATGTTCTGCATGGATGAGGAGAGAGATTGTCCCAAGGGATATCCTAAAAGGCCTAATAGCTTAGTATCAGTATTAATTTTCATTTCCTGCCTCCAGATTGTCATTTGCTTTTATTATATCATAATCCATGGCGTAAGAAACTATTAATAATTATTATTTATTGGAATATTGCAAATAATCTTAGCAGATATTATAATTATATAAATAAGTAAGAAAGAGGGCGAAAATGACTTTAGAAGATAAAAAGAAATTTATTGTAAATGTAGCGTTTGTTATAACGGTCTATGCTGTTTTATATTTTGTGTTTGTTTATATGATACACTGGGTTATGCCTTTCCTCATAGGTTTTTTAATAGCGCTTGCGCTTAGACCCGTAACCAAGTTTGTAAATAAAATTATGAAAACCACCGGAAAAGGTGTAGCCCTGTTTGTCGTCGGAGCATTTTATGTCTCTGTCGCATTAATATTATGGTTGCTGATAACATTTTTATTTACACAGCTAACTGACTTGATTTATATGATGCCAAGATTGTATTTCAGTAAAGTTGAACCCTTGCTTCTTGAGTTCAACGACTGGATCGTTTTAAACACCCATATAATTTCTCCTGAGGCTGCAGACACATTATCACAAATTATAACAAATGGTATAAGTTATATTTCAGATGTAATTAAAAATACGTCCATAGCTGTTGTGCAGATAGTTACAAGGTTGATTTCAAATTTTCCTCTGTATTTAATTTCCGTGATATTTACCATAGTTCTATCGGTTTTTATAAGCGTGGAATACAATAACATAACAGCCTTCATAAAAAAGCAGCTGCCCGACAATTTTAATTCTACCTTCTCTGAGGCCAGAATATTTGTAACAGGCACGCTGTGGAAAATGATAAAGTCCTATATGATAATACTGTGCATTACATTTATTGAGTTATTTGCAGGCTTATTTATACTAAAGGTAAAATTCGCTCTTCCAATAGCGGCAATTATTGCAATCCTTGATATTATGCCCATAATAGGAACAGGTGGGATTTTAATTCCTTGGGCAATTGTTGAGTTGTTTTTAAAAAATACTACATTGGGTATAGGCTTACTGCTTCTATATCTTGCCGTAACAGTAATACGTAACATCATAGAGCCAAGAATTGTCGGCCACCAAATAGGGCTCCATCCTATAATTACCATAACCGCAATGTATGCGGGTTTGAGATTATTCGGATTCTTCGGATTCCTCATTGCTCCCATTGTGGCCATATTGGTTAAATACCTGAATGATACAGGAAAAATACATTTATTTAAATAAAACAAAAAGCAAGGCTTTCGCCTTGCTTATATTTTATTTATATGCTTTTTCTTAGATGATACCTTGAGCAATCATAGCATCTGCTACTTTTTTGAATCCTGCAAGGTTAGCTCCAGCTACAAGATTGTATCCCAATCCTGCTTCTTCAGCAGCATCAACACTCATTTTGTAGATAGTCTTCATTATACCGTGCAATTTAGCATCAACTTCTTCAAATGACCATGAATATCTCATTGAGTTCTGGCTCATTTCCAGTGCTGATGTAGCAACTCCGCCGGCATTAACTGCTTTTGAAGGAGCAACAACCATTCCGCTGTCCTGGATATACTTCAATGCTTCGTTTGTAGTAGGCATGTTAGCTACTTCTATATAGTACTTAGAACCGCTTGCTACAATTTTCTTAGCTTCATCCATGTTGATTTCATTCTGAGTAGCACATGGCATATAAACATCCGCCTTTACTCCCCATGGTTTTTGTCCAGGGAAGAATTCCACTCCGAACTTATCTGCATAGTCCTGAACCTTATCTCTTCCTGATGATCTCATTTCAAGCATGAACTCTTCTTTTTCGCCTTTAACTCCGTTTGGATCGTAAATATATCCGTCCGGACCTGAAATAGCAACTACTGTTCCGCCTAAATGGTTTATTTTCTGAACAGCTCCCCAGGCAACGTTACCGAAACCTGATACAACGAATGTTTTTCCTGCTACTTCTTCTCCGAAGTGGTTCAAAACTTCCTGCGCATAGTAAACTGCGCCATAGCCTGTTGCTTCTGTTCTTGCCAAGCTTCCGCCATATGGTATTCCCTTGCCTGTTAATACACCATTTTCGTAAGCTCCTCTTATTCTTCTGTACTGTCCGTACATATATCCAACTTCTCTCGCACCTACTCCGATATCTCCTGCAGGAACGTCAACATCTGGTCCTATGTGTCTATATAATTCAGTCATGAATGCCTGACAGAATCTCATAACTTCTGCATCCGATTTTCCTCTTGGATCAAAGTCAGAACCGCCCTTTGCTCCGCCTATAGGCAGACCTGTTAATGAATCTTTGAAAGTTTGCTCAAAAGCCAAGAATTTCATAATGCTTAAATTTACTGATGGATGGAATCTCAATCCACCTTTGTAAGGTCCGATAGCTCCGTTAAACTGAACTCTGTATCCTCTGTTAGCATGAACTTGACCTTTATCATCCACCCATGATACTCTGAATGATATTACTCTCTCAGGCTCAACCATTCTCTCAAGCAATCCAACTTTTTCGTATTCAGGGTGTTTTTCTATCATTGGCTCTAAAGTGTACAATACTTCTTCAACTGTTTGAATAAACTCAGGCTCATTAGCATCTCTCTTTTTAACCGAGTCAATGATTCTTTCAATATATGCATTCATATGTAATACCTCCATGATATTAGATGTTTTCCTCCTTAATTATATCAAATGGTTACTATTTTACAATAAATTTAATATTAACTATTTGTAATTTTAGATTTTTAAGGTGATAGTTGTCCATCATTTAGTACGTTTTTTAATTAATAATTCATTAACTTAATTTTCAATTTATTTTATATTAATATTTTGTAATATTTGTAGTGTATTGAACATTTCACCATACCATATAATACAAATGAAGCAGAGATCTCTCAATCTCTGCTTCATTTGTTTCATTTGTTTCTTATGCTCTTATGTTCTTATGTTTTATTTTATTCGTTTCTTATTTTGTTCATTTGATTGTAATAGTAAGTCAATGAAAATAGGCTTTCATTCAAATGGACATTTTCAACATGCACATAGTCAGGCATCTTTAAATCCTTTGGAGCAAAGTTCCAAATTGCTCTTACACCGTGTTGAACGACTTGCTCAGCAATTTGCTGGCTGACGCTTTTCGGAGTGCATATTACTGCAATATCTATCTTTTCCTCTTCAAGAAAGCTCTCTATATCATCACTATCCTTAATTAATGCATTCCTGATAGATAGACCAATAAGCTTGGGATTCTTGTCAAACAAAGCTACAACCTCATAATCAGCTTCGTAGAAACCTGTGTAATTTGCAATTGCCTGACCTATATTACCGGCACCAATAATAATTATTTTATATTTTTTATCTAAGCCTAAAATTTTTGCAATTTCACTTCTTAAGTTTTCTACATCATAGCCGAAGCCTTGCTGCCCAAATCCTCCGAAATTATTTAAGTCCTGGCGTATCTGAGACGCTGAAAAGTCTGTCATTTCACTTAACTCCCTCGAAGAAGTTTTCGTTACTCCCGACTTCATCAATTCTCCCAAATATCTGTAGTATTTTGGCAATCTCCTGATAACCGCAGGTGAAATTCTATCATTTTTATCCATAATGCGCCTCCTGCCTTTATTTTAACAATCTTTCAAGCACAATGCAACTGTTTTTTTGCAAAAATAAACTTTTTTTCACAAATATTTTAAGAATTCTTCATTACAATGCTTTCTACTATATTTGCAGCTTCTTCACATGAGTCACAACACTTTTCCAGCCTGTTGAATGCAACTGTCCATGTCATGATTTCAATGGCATCCTTAGAAGTCATATGGAGCTTTCTCACTGCTTCTGTATATAAATTATCCCCGTCTTCTTCCAGCTTGTTAATACGAATTATTTTATCATGTAAATCCTTTGATTTTCGGAAATTTTTGAATTCTTCAAACACAAGCTTTAATTCTTCACAGCTTTTAAGAATAAGCTTTGAAAACCTGAGGGCATCATTTTTTATTTCCTTAACATTGTACATGTACATATGTAGCAGTACATCTTCAATAGTATCTGTTATATCATCAATTTCATGCACTAAAACAACAATATCTTCTCTTTCTATTGGAGTAATAAATTCCTTTGCAAGCCTTCTTGTGATTTCATGCCCCTTCAGGTCTGCTGAATGCTCAATTTCATGCATTTTTTTCATTTTCTCTTCCAATGTATCGACATTGAAATTTATAAGAACATCATCCAGCATTTTTGCAGCATCACAGCAATATTCAGAAAGTTTTACAAAGCTGTCGAAATAATCAAATTCATTTTTACGCGCCATAATTCACCTCTATAATTTTAAAATAAGACCATAAATAGTTTAGCCATTAAATAACCTATTACTCCGCATCCCGGAAACGTGAGGAGCCATGTCCACACCATCTCCTGAACTATGCCCCAGTTAACTGAGGACAGTCTTTTTGCAGCACCTACTCCCATGATTGAAGTAGTCTTGGTATGAGTTGTGCTTACAGGTATACCTGATACAGATGAAATAAGCAGGCATGTTGCAGCTGCCATATCTGCTGAAAACCCCTGATATTTTTCAAGCTTACACATGTCCATTCCCACAGATTTAATAATTTTATATCCACCTATAGATGTACCTAATCCCATTACAATAGAGCATAAAAGCATCATCCAGACAGGTATTTGAAAGTCCGTCACGTTTGCTTGTCCATTGGCCAGAAATATTCCCAACATAAAAACTCCCATAAACTTCTGCCCGTCCTGTGCCCCATGCATAAATGCCATTGCCGCTCCGCTTGCAACCTGTGCATTTTGAAATATTGCATTTGTTGTCCGTCTGTTAAATCCTCTGAAAATCATTTCTGTAAACTTAACAGCAATCCATCCCATTGAAAAGCCCAGGATGGTAGATAACACCAACCCATAAAGAACCTTAATCCATTCGCTTCCGTTTATCCCCGCCAAACCATTGTGCAGGGCTATGGCAGATCCTGATATTCCTGCAATCAGCGCATGGCTTTCACTTGTAGGTATACCAAACCACCACGCTGCGGTTGCCCATGTTACTATTGCAAACAACGACGCACACAGGGCTATGAGCGCATCCTTTGAATTTCCTCCAAAATCAACCATTTTATAAATTGTCTGTGCCACATTTGCATTTATCATGGTCATTACGAACACTCCAAAAAAGTTAAAGACAGCAGCCATAAGTATAGCTGACTTGGCAGATATCGAGCGGGTTGATACACATGTTGCAATTGCATTTGGAGCATCTGTCCAGCCATTCACTAAAATAACTCCCAATGTAAGCAGCGTCGTAACAAGAAGTGCAAAGTTAGAGGAAATCTGAGCCATAAAATCCGAAAATGTAATTTCCATATAATTTTTTTCTCCATTTCTTCACGTAATCAGCATTAGCTTTATACATGAATTACATCTAATTTTTACAAACAACATAAATATACCATAACAGAACTAATTTTTCTACTAATTTTAATCTGTTATTCCTGAAAACTTGATAGTAACTTTTCAGTGTCGATTTGAATATTATAGTAACTGAGATTCGATTTGGGAGGATGGTATGAAAAAAATTATTTCATTATTCATGGTTGTTCTGCTTGTATTATCCCTGTTTTTGACAGGATGCCAGCAGCAGGAAGCTCAAATGAAAAAAATCAGATTGATTGAAGTTACACACTCCATATTTTACGCACCCCAGTATGTAGCTATGGAAAAGGGTTTTTTCAAAGAACAGGGACTGGATATTGAACTTACAAACGGCGGCGGAGCCGACAAATGTATGGCTGCCATGGTAAGCGGCGAAGCAGACATTGCCTTTATGGGACCTGAGGCCAGCGTGTATGTATATCTGCAGGGAAGAACGGATCATGCTGTAAATTTTGCACAACTGACACAAAAAGACGGTTCTTTTATAGTGGGCAGAGAAAAAGATAGTTCGTTTACAATAGATAAACTGAAGGGCCATACAATACTGGGAGGTCGAAAGGGCGGAATGCCTCTGATGACTCTGGAATATGTTCTCAAACAAAATGGACTGATTCCCGGAGTTGATGTCGATGTGAGAACAGACGTTCAATTTGACATGATGGCAGGAGCCTTTGCATCAGGTGAGGCAGATTACACCACACTCTTTGAGCCCCTGGCATCTACATTTGAGCTTCAGGGTAATGGTTACGTTCTTGAATCAGTAGGTTCTCTTGCGGGCTATGTGCCATATACATGCTACAGCTCACTTGGAAGCTATATAGAGAAAAATCCTGATACAATACAGAAATTTGCAAATGCCTTGTATAAGGGAATGGTTTGGGTGGATGAACATTCGGCACAAGAGGTGGCAGAAGCTATTCTTCCGCAATTCGCTGATTCTGAGGTAGGCTTTATTGCAAAAATTGTTCAGAACTACAAAGACCTGAATACCTGGAATCCCGATTTAGTATTAGGCGAGGACGGATACAACAGATTAATTGATATAATGAAAACAGCAGGTGAAATTGAAGAAGGCGCCCCATACGGAAAAATTCAGACGCCTGATTTTGCAACAAAAGCAAAGGAACTTTACAAGAAATAATCTTTTCGGAAAGCATTTAAAAAAGACCATCCGTGGAATGAGGATGGTCTTTATATGTTAATATTGATTAAACACAGGTGTTACATTTCCGGTATTAAAATTAAGTCCTGCCTCCTGGAAGGATAATCCCTCGATATTATATTCCACATCAGCGATGTCAAACTGCTCTAAGCAAAGCACCACTATGGCATTCATATCTGCAAATTCTTCTTCTGAGAGATTGACAGCTTCAACTCCGAGATTAACAATAGCCTTGTTGCTTTTAATATCCACTCCTCTTAAATTAACACCAACAGGGATATTATTACCCAGTACCGTCTCTGAAGGCGGACCGTTGAAAAGCTTCTCTACTACTGCAACCGCAGGATTTCCGATTTTACTTGCAGAGAATGTTATAGGAACATAGTGCCCTGCAACCTCTGTGTCAGGAGCTTTATAATATACAGTGTAATTTACCCCATCTGCCGAACCATATAAATTGATGTTTTCTCTCTCAAATGCCGTATTTACGGCATAGCCTTTCGGCAGTGAAGCCAGTATCTGCCCTTCAACCAGCAGCTCCACTTTGCTTATGGTAGGAAATTCAGTCAATGTATATGTAACGGCGGAAATCATATTTTCCTCTTGCTTATATGAAGAAGTGTTCAGTATATTTTTGCTGAAATCCACTCTGCAAAGACCATCCTTAATTGACATCCCCCTGATTTCTGTTCCTGCGGGCAATACACCATGAAGATTGGACTGAGCAATTTTCTTTTCAGCATCACTGCCTACAACCATGCTTCGCAGGGTCGCCTTGGCAATTCCTTCTTCCCAAGGAATCTTTGTATTTACGGGAACTATAAAGCCGTTTTCATCTTCGTAATAAGCCAGTATATCTGTTTTTTTAGCCTCCTCCACACCTGGTACGGAAGTTTCGATTACAGGCTCCTGAGGTACTTCTCCTACCATTGAATCATCAACAATTTCAAAATCCGATAACCCATCCAGGTCTGCTATATCTGTGTTATTTTTCTCCTTCAGACCAACCATCATATCTAAAGTACTGCATCCTGTTATACTTACCATCAGACATAAAATCATTATCATAGATATAATCTTATAAGCCAATTTTAAACCCTCCTCGCGTCTTTATATACTTATTATATTTAGCATGTACTCTGTATATGATAAATATTTAAATATAATTTAGAAATAGGAGCGGTTTAGCTTCGCATATTACATGCTCATTTCATCATGATAATTCCGGCAAGCAATCCTCTTTTTCCTCCCTGCCCTCTGTGGGAGAAAAACATATGGTTGTTGCATTTTGTGCACAGATTTGATAATTCAATGTTTTTTTCTTCAATTCCCTCTTTCCTCATCAAGAAGCTGTTGATCTCCCAAAGATTAAAGTGATACTTGCTCCCCTTAGTTTTCATGTATTTTTCAAACTCACTGTTTTCGTTTAAGAACAAATCTGCCACATCCTTGTCAACTTCAAAGCAGTCTTGGCATAAGGATGGCCCTATTGCAGCTATAATATCCGATGGTTCGGAGTTAAAATCATCAATAAATGCCCTCACCATTTTACCCGCTATATTCAGCAATGTTCCTCTCCAGCCGGCATGCGCAATGCCGGCCGCCTTCTTTACCGGATCATAAAAAAATATTGGTGTGCAGTCCGCGTGAAATGACATCAATGCGATATTTTTCTTATCCGTATATAGACCATCCACATTTTCAATCTCCGAACCTGAAAGCATCTTGCCCTTATGCTCCTCCGTCACATACATTACGTTATTTGTATGTGTCTGATGAGTCCTAACTATGTTATCAACGTTTATATTAAGCTTTTCAGCCATTATTTCAACATTTCTTTTCACGTTTTCAGCGCTGTCACCCGTTCTGAAACCTATGTTCATAGATTTAAAGGGTCCGTCGCTCACTCCGCCGTTCCTTGTGGTAAAACAGTGAATCAAATCATCATACCCGTCAAATGAAGGGAATGTCACATATTTAAAATCCTGCAAATCATTCAATTTATACATGTTAGCCTCCTTATTTGTTCCTGCCGGAGAATGGCATTACTAAGCCTGATTATATCACAGCAGAAATTTTTTGTATACGAGTAAGTATTTTATGTATTTTAATCAAATGTTGTGATAGAATTAACTGTAACTTCAATATACCTTAGTTTTTACTGATTTATGCAAGTCAGATAGGAGGCTCTATGATAATATCACCTGTTTTCAGCAAAGAAGGCAACAAAGCTCTTTATATACAGCTATACGAATATATTAAAACAGAAATAACCACAGGATTACTGAAGCCGGATTCAAAGCTTCCCTCCATAAGAGAAGCATCATCAACTCTTGCCCTGAGCAAAACAACTGTAGAAAATGCATACAGTCAGCTTGTGGCTGAGGGATATATAGAAAACTCTCCAAAGAGAGGTTACTTCGTGTGTGATTTAAGCGACTACAGCTTCAAGGACAGCCATAAGTCTTCCAAAAAAGCAGTCAGCCTTCCCGGAGAAATAGAATATATAAATGACGGAGTAGACAGTGACAGCTTTGATTCCTCATCATGGAAAAGGCTGTACAACAAAATCATCTCGGATGAAGCCACAAATATTTACAGCAGCTGTTCAATACAGGGTGAAAAACTGCTCAGGGAGGAAATCGCAAATTTTGTGAATACAATGCGCGGCGGTCATACTAATGCTCAGCAGGTTGTTGTGGGCGCAGGGGTGCAGTATCTCCTTGGAATATTAATAGGAATAATTAAAGAGAGCTACAATACAGTGGCAGTTGAGAAACCGGGATTTAACAAAGCCGAATTTATTTTTGAAGACCATATGTTCAGCATAAATCACATAGATGTCACCGACCACGGCTTTCCTGTGGAGGAGCTTCGGAAAAGCGATGCGGAATTGATTTATATAAGCCCTTCACACCAATATCCTCTCGGCACAATTATGCCTGTAAATAAAAGAATGGAGCTGCTGGACTGGGCACATAGGAACAACGGGCTGATAATTGAGGATGACTATGATTCAATGATACGATATGGGGGAATGCCAATACCATGTCTTCAGGGACTTGACAAAAATGACTGTGTCGTTTATCTTGGTTCATTCTCTAAAATGCTTCTTCCGTCGCTGAGGATAAGCTTTATGGTTCTTCCCGAAAGACTTCTTCCAAAATACAATTTAATAAAAACAAGACACACACAATCAACTTCTAAAATAGATCAGCTGGTACTGGCAAGCTTTATGAGAGAAGGGCATATGTCAAAGCACCTTAGAAAAATTAAGAGAATTTATAAAAAGAAAAACACATTGCTGGTAAACAGCTTTAAAAATGCATTTGATGACAAGCTGGATGTTATAAGCTCAGATTCAGGCCTACACATAGTCTGTGAGGCAATTACCGAAAAAACTGAAGAAAAATTAAAAGAAGATGCGAAAAACTTAAATATACTTTTAAATATTATAAGCAGCAAGAATGGAAAAATCATATTTTCACTTAATTACAGCGGAATAATTATGGATGAAATTCATAGTTTTACAACTTTGCTGGGAAAAGCATTATTCCAATAGATAAGATTAAGGCCTCATTATTCATGAGGCCCTTATATTATTTATTTTTAAATAAATCTTTGTACAATTCACCCACAAGCATGGGGATAAATGAAAATGTCATGATAATCTGCCAATCCTTCATGGTGAGAGGCATTACATTGAATATTTCGTTAAGTATGGGAATATACAGAACAAGCACTGTAAGTGCAAAAGAAACAAATACTGCCTGTATCATTCTTATGTTTGTAAAAAAACCTATTTTAAACAATGTATATGTCTGCGACCTTGAAGAAAACGCCCTCAAGAGCTCCGCTGTTATAAGAGTTGTAAATACCACGGACCTCACATGAATCAAGCCCTTCCCCACACCGTACATGGAGGCAGCCCAATAATAGGCCCAAAGAGATGCAAATGCTATGGCGATTGCCTGAAACACAATTCCCATCATCATGTTTTTATCCAGAATGGGCTCCTTTGTGTTCCTCGGAGGATGCTTCATGATTCCTGGCTCCGCCTCTTCTACCCCAAGAGCCATTGCAGGAAAACTGTCTGTTACAAGATTAAGCCACAGCAGCTGGATAGGTACGAGAGGCACCTCCCATCCAATCATAATGCTCACAAATACAAGCAGTATCTCTCCTATATTGCAGCTCAGCAGGAAAAAAACAAATTTCTTTATATTGCTGAAAATAATTCTTCCCTCTTCCACTGCATTCACAATAGTGGCAAAATTATCATCAGTGAGGATTACATCTGCTGTGTTCTTTGCCACATCGGTGCCCGTTATTCCCATGGCTACTCCGATATCTGCTTTTTTCAACGCAAGAGCATCATTTACCCCATCTCCGGTCATTGAAGTAATATGTCCGTTTTCTCTTAAAGCAGTAACTATTTTTACTTTGTGCTCCGGAGAAACTCTGGCATATACTTTCGTTCTTTTCACCACATCTCTGAGCTCCGCATCCGAATAGTTGTCCAGTTCCTCTCCCATCATTGCCTGAGACTCGGATTCCACCATGCCCAGATCCTTGGCAATGGCATATGCCGTTTCCTTGTAGTCACCGGTAATCATTACCGCTTCTATTCCGGCATCTCTGCACAACCTGATGGACTCCTTAACTTCAGGTCTTGCCGGGTCTATCATCCCTACAAGCCCTACAAATATCATATTGCTTTCAACAGAGTCGGAATCAGGATCTTCCGGCATATTGCTCCATACCCTGTATGCTGCGGAAAGAACTCTGAGAGCAGCTCTGGCAAATTCAGTATTTACTGAAAGCACCCTTTTCTTCAGCTCCGGAGAAAAATCAACTATCTTTCCGTCAACAGCAATTTTGGTACACCTTCCGATTACTATGTCCGGTGCGCCCTTAGTAAAGGACACAATTTTGCCGCCTATGTAATTCGAATGGAATGTTGTCATCATTTTTCTTACGGAATCAAACGGAAGCTCTCCAACCCTCGGATAAATCATATTCATTTGATGAGAGGTTTGTCCAAGCTTGCCAGCAAATGTAATAATGGCACCCTCAGTTGGATCTCCGATTATTTTATAGCTTCCGGTTGAGTTGTCCAGCTCCGCATCATTTGCAAGAGACCCAATGGAAACAAGATTCCTCAGATTGGGCAGCGAGTTAATACTTATCTTCCTGCCGTAAAGCTTAACATCTCCCGTAGGGTCATATCCCCCGCCCTCAACATCCAGTATTTTATCATCCACGAATGCTTTTACAACGGTCATTTCATTTTGCGTCAGCGTTCCTGTTTTGTCTGAGCAAATAACAGAAGTAGCTCCTAAGGTCTCAACCGCAAGAAGTTTTTTAACAATGGCATTCTTTCCTGCCATTCTGTTCATACCTATTGAAAGCACAATAGTCACTATGGCAGGCAGCCCTTCAGGTATGGCAGCTACCGCAAGGCTTATGGAAGTAAGCAGCATTTGCAGGACTTGTCTCCCCTGAAGATACCCCATCAAAAATACGGCAATGCATATGGCAATGGTGAGTGTGCCAAGTACCTTCCCCAGCTGATTAAGCTTAGTTTGAAGAGGTGTTTCCTCATCATCGTAGGATTGAATCTTCGTCGCTATATTTCCTATTTCCGTATTGTGGCCGGTTCCCGTCACCGCTCCCCTTCCCCTTCCATAGGTTACTACAGTGCCTAAAAAGCCCATATTGTGCCTGTCCCCAATCCCTACACAACCAACAATCTGCGCCTTTGCGTCCTTTTCCACCGGAACGGATTCACCGGTCAGGGATGCCTCCTCCACCTTCATGTTGGAGCTTTCCAAAAGCCGTATGTCCGCAGGAATTATGTCGCCTGCTTCCAGAACTACTATATCACCCGGCACAATTTCCGCAGCGGGAATAATAATTTGATTTCCGTCTCTTATAACTCTTGCGTTGGGAGCGCTGAGCTTCTGGAGAGCCTCTACCGACTTCTCTGCCTTTCCCTCCTGGTAAATGCCGAGGATTGCATTAATCACAACTATTGCAAGGATTACAAATGCATCATCCTTCTCACCTACAAATGCCGATACTCCGGCAGCAATAAGTAAAATAACAATTAAGAAATCAGCAAACTGTGCTATAAGCTTGGACATGAAGCTTTTCTTCGTCTGTTCCTGAAGCTCGTTCCTTCCAAACTCATCCAATCTTTCTTCCGCTTCCCCACTGCTTAATCCATTATTTAAGTCTGTTTTCAGTTCATTTAATACTTCTCTTTTACCTTTGTTATACCATTCCAAGTTATTATCCCCCTAAAATAATCTTTTGTATCGAAAGCTTCGTACTGAATAGTATAATATATTATGATTTCTCTTATTTATTACTTAATATTTGTCCCATTCGCACTCCCATGAGCGATGCCATCATTAATCCACGTGTCCAGCCGCTGGAATCTCCGAGACAATATAAATTTTTAATGCTTGTCTCAAAATCCTGACTTATTTCGACCTTGTTGCTGTAGAATTTAACCTCTGGACCGTAAAGCAGCGTTTCTGTGGATGCAAACCCCGGAACCACTGTATTTAAAGCCTCAATGAAATTCACTATATTCGTCAAGGTTCTGTAAGGCATTGCCGATGTTATATCTCCCGCAACCGCATCAGGAAGTGTCGGAACAACATTGGACCTTGAAAGCTCGTTAGGCCATGTTCTCTTTCCGTCCAGAATATCTCCGTATCTCTGCACTAAAATTTTACCCCCGCCCAGCATATTTAAAAGCTCAGAAACCTTGGCTCCGTACTTTATTGGTTCATTGAATGGGCTGCTGAAATTATGAGAGCTCAATATTGCCAGGTTCGTATTGTTGGACTTTCTGTCCTTGTAGGAGTGTCCGTTTACAACTGCAAGATTATCGTCATAATTTTCCTGGCTTACAAATCCTCCGGGGTTCTGGCAGAATGTTCTCACCTTATCCTTGAAAGGCGCCGGATATCCTATAAGCTTAGATTCATACAGGATGTTGTTCACTCTTTCCATTACTTCATTTCTTACTTCAACTCGTACTCCCAGGTCTACAGTTCCCGCCCTGTGGCTTATATCGTGTGCAACACACAAGGATTTAAGCCAATCTGCACCCTTTCTGCCTGCCGATATAACAACATTGTCTGCATAAAGCTCTTCCCTGAGAGTTTTTTTCAGTGAATCCGTAACAGTTACTCCCTTGATAATTCCATCTTCCACAATAATATCCGTTGTCTGAGTTCCAAACTTAATTTCGACACCGTTATCTATTAAATGTCTTTCTAACTTTAAATATATTTCCTGAGCTTTTTCTGTTCCCAGATGTCTTATGGGACAGTCAACAAGCTTAAGTCCCGCTTCGATTGCCTTTCTTCTTACTTCCTTTATTTCTTCCTTGCATTCAACACCCTCCACCTTGGTATCAGCGCCAAATTGCAGATATATTTCATCCGTGTAATTAATCAGCTCCTGAGTGTAATCATATCCTATTAGATCAGGCAGGTCTCCGCCTACCTCAGGGCTTAATGACAGCTTTCCGTCTGAAAATGCCCCAGCTCCGGAAAATCCTGTTGTTATATTGCAGTATGGCTGACAATTTACGCAATCTCTTGTCTTGTCCTTAGGGCAATTTCTTTTCTCAATTGCCCGTCCCTGCTCTATAAGCAATATTTTTTTATCCGGCATCTTTCTGTTAAATTCAAACGCTGTAAATATACCGGATGGTCCTGCTCCCACAATAATTAAATCGTATTTCATGTTTTCTCCTTTGCAATTCAAAATTATGTTAATATTCTGTTAAAACAACTTCATTTTCTGTCAGACCTGAGGTTATTTCTATAAAATCATCATCCTTCAGCCCTGTCGTTACTTCCTTTTCAATTTCATTTCCGCCTTCTATAACAGTTACATATTCTTTTCCTGACTTTTTATAGACTGCATCTCTGTCCACGAGCAGCACGCCGCTTTTTTCCTCAAGTACAATTACAACATCAAGCTCAGAGCCTATTTTCAAATTCATGCCTTCTGTTAAATCCGCTTCGATTCTTACGCGTCTTTGTTCAATCCCAAGATCTGAAACAGATGGCTGAGCTTTCGGGTATATTTTGTTTACCTTCAATTCCTTCAGCTCGTCACCGGTGTTTACGATAAATTTCATATCCTTAGCTACCCTCATGGAATCTTCGGCTAATACCTCAATATATATTCCAAGGCTGTTTTCATCCTGTATTTCCACCACCGGAACACCTGTCTGAGTCATTCCTCCCTGATGAACGTTCAGCTCTGTAATAACACCGTCAAATTCTGCTTTGATTGATGACTGCTCTATTCTTTGTTCCAATATTTTAATTTGTATAACAACCTCTTCAACCTGAGCTTCATATTGCTTTTTCACATTTGCAGAAACTCCCTGCGTCATTAAATCGTAATTGTTCTTTGCTTCCTGAAGCTGGTTTTCAAGAGCTTCCACATTGTTCTTTGCTTCACTGTACTCTACCTCGCTCACAGCATTATTTTCATATAATGATTTAATTTTTTCAAAATTACTTTTTGCAAGAACCAAGCTGTTTTCAACAGTGCTTATATTAAGCTTCATATTGGAAACCTCTTTAAAATCCGCTCCCTTGACGCTTTCGTTATACATTGCTGTAATTGCATCTATCTGCTTGTTTGCTCTTTCTATTTCTAACATATAGTTGTTTTCATATGTCAGTAGTATATCACCTTTTTTTACTTTGTCACCAACCGAAACGTTGAGCACCTCAATTTTTTGACTCATATCTGAATAAAACGTATTCACTCTCCTGGAAAATACTGTTCCGCTTTCCTTCAGCGTATTCTGAATAGAGCCTATTTTTGCCTTTGAGGATTTTCCGTCATATGAGTTATTTCCTCCTGACAACACAGAGAAAGCAACAATAAATACAAATACACACAGCACTGCAAATATTACATATTTCTTTTTATGCAATTTTTTCATCTTGCCCTCCAAATTCTTTTTATGATATTCTGCTCTTTAAAGCCTGCATGAAATTTAATTTGTTAATTTTAGCATATGTCATAAGCTGAGCCAGCATTATGAACACTATTGTCAGCACCGCCGAAATCAATATGCCATTAAGCTTAACCGGCTCATTCATAGTGTAAACATCTGTTGTAAATGATTTACCCATATAAGCAACAAGCCTGAAGCCTATCGGAACTCCGGCAGCTATACCTATTACAGTCATAATCATGTTCTCACGCACAAGCATATTAAATATTTCCATTTTGGTAAAGCCCATGACCCTCAGTGATGAGAATTCGAGCATCCTCTCATTTATGCTCATCAACGTCATGCTGTACACGATTATAAATCCCAAAAATCCGGAAAATAAAACCATGAAACCCATAGACATAGATGTTATGGCTGTATATTCCTCAAAGGCCTTTCTCATGGAATCCTGTGACTGAACGCTTATATACTTCATTTCATCGGATTTTTTCACAACATCATCCTCTGAGTTGATGTAAGCGCCGTTTATTATTCCTTTATCAAAAAACATTCCGTTCATATAGTCAATGTTCATATATCCGTTAATGCCAAGAGTCTGATTTATTACGCCTTTTACAACAACAAATACGTCCTTGTCATCGTAAAAGCTGTCAATCAGGATTTTATCACCAATCCGGGCATCCAATGCTCTTGCCAAATTAGATGATATTAAAATCCCTGTCTCCGGAAGCGTTACCTCAGCTCCCTCTTCATCTCTGAATTTATAAAACTCCGTATTGTCATGCAGTCCTATTACATTTACAATCTTGGATTTCCTCCCGTTGGATATCTCAAACGGTGCTTCTATTCTTCCTTCAATATGCTTTACATCAATGTAGCTTAAAAGCTTATTTATTGTGCTGTCATCGCGGAATCTGTCAAAGCTTACATTGTACTGTATTTTATTGAATTCTTCATAATGCCTGTTAAACATGGCATCCACAACATCAATCATCCATGTAGTCATAACCATCATGCCGCATGTTATTGCCACCGCCGCACCTATAAATATAAATTTTTTCTTTTCCCTCAATATATTTCGAAGCACTATCTTCCAGGAAAAGGGTATGTTGCCCCACAAGAATTTTATATTTTCTATGAAAATCTTTTTTCCTTTTTTAGGTGCTTCCGGCTTCATAGATTCTGCAGGATTTATTTTGACTACCCCTCGTACGCCCCAAAAGCCGGAGGAAACACAGAATAACAAAGATAAAACCACAGAAATTAATATTTTATAATAATATATCTTAACTGTCAACATTGGAATATTGAAGAATTCAAGGTAAAAACTCGTCATAAACCCAGAAGCAGCCGTTCCGGTTAGAGAACCGATCAATCCTCCGATTATGCCCACAGAAGCAGCATACTTCAAATAATGAACCAATATTTCACTCTCTGTAAAGCCCATTGCCTTAAGCACGCCTATACTCATTCTGTCCTTTTTGACTATCCTTGAAAGCATGGTTGCAAGCATTATACCCGCAAAGGTCAGGAACACAAAGGGCATAGATTGTGACATCAGCTCAAGACCTGATATTTCCTGGTTCATCATATTATTGCTGAGCTGGTCCTCTTTTTTTATAACCCGCCTCACTCCGTATTTATCAAGGCTATCATCAAGATGGTCGGCTACCTTACCTATATCTGCATCCGCGTTTACCTTAAGAAGAATTTCATTGAAGCTTCCGCCGCCGTATATCTTCCTCAAATAGTTTTTTTCAAGAAAAATAACCCCGAAATTTCCAGAATCCGGCAGAAAATTTTCTTCGCTCTCCATCATGTAAATGTATTCCGGACTTGAAGCTATGCCTGAAACATTGAATTTATACTGTCTGCCGTTTATTTTGACCCTTATTTCGTCACCTATATTAATTTTTCTTGCGATTGCAAATTGCTCAATTAATATTACATCATTTTCCGTCAGCTCTCTTTTTCCTGATTTCATAAACAGCTTGTTGATTTTATTTTCGTACTTATCAACAGATACTGCCCTTACGGTCACTTTTTCATCCTTGTCATCAGTTATAAATGATGTATCAAAGACAATTCTCGCTTCCGCTTCCTTAATTCCGTCCTCGGAATACAGCCTGTTTACCAGGCTCTCGGTAATTCCTGAGCCCTTTATAAAAATATCGGCAAAATTAGTTTCCTTGTAGTAGACATCCATTGAATCCTTCAAATTTACGGCAGAATTACTTATGGCTGTGAAAACAAATATGCCTGTGAAAATTATTGAAAGAACCGCAACATATTGCCCCTTGGTAGCCTTAATCATTCTAAAAAGTCTTCTATCAAGCTTTTTCATTACCACTCAATCCTTTCCGCCGGAATAGGATTCAAATTCACCGAAACCTCCGTAATTTTTCCGCTTCTCATTTTTATTACTTTGTCAGCCATCTGTGAAATCGAAGAGTTATGTGTAATAAGAATGACTGTATTTCCGTATTTGAAATTCACATCCTTGAGAACCTTCAGTATTTGTATTCCTGTCTCAAAGTCGAGAGCACCTGTAGGCTCATCACAAAGCAGAATCTGCGGATTCTTTGCAACCGCTCTTGCAATAGCAACCCTCTGCTGCTCTCCCCCGCTCATTTGAGAAGGAAAGTGGTCCGCCCTGTCACCAAGTCCTACCGCATCCATAACCTCATCCGTATCTATTGCATTTTCACACAACTCTGCAGCAAGTTCGACATTTTCCTTAGCTGTAAGTGTGGACATCAGGTTATAAAACTGAAATACAAAACCTATCCTGTCTCTTCTGTAATAAGTGAGCTCCTTGTCACTCATATCTGTTATCAGTCCACCGTTGAAATATACCTTACCTTCCGTAGGAGTATCCATGCCTCCTATTATATTTAAAAGCGTGCTTTTTCCGGAGCCGCTGGGACCAAGTATAACCACAAATTCTCCCTTTTGAACCTCAAAACTTGCATCCTTAAGAGCCTTTACGATTACTTCGCCCATCTGATAATCCTTACTTATATTTTCAGCTTTTAAAACAATTTCACCCATACAGTCACCTCCTATACAATAATCCCGTACATAACAATATTTATCAATCGGATGTATTCATTTTTTATATCTTTATATATTTTTTCAATGTTCTCAGCATCGCTTACTAAATATGACAAATACTTATTTTCAATCGCATTCGCAATTGATGATACCAGTACAGCAATATCTGATGACAGAATACCCTCTTTAAGAGGCAAATCCTTTATCATATCCACTATAATATTTATTCCCATCTGCCGTAATTCCGAATTTTTGTGTTCTAATTTTTTAAGCATTTTTTTGGGTGTATTATAGAAGCTGTTAATCAGAATCTTGTAATGCATCGGGTTTTTTAAAAAAAAGCTGTATTTTAACTCCATAATTTTAACTAACGCATCAATAAATTCTAAATTATCAAACTTTACATTGTTAAACTCTTCAAGAATATCATCGATACATTTATTTACTGCAAAAAGGTATAAATTTTCCTTGCTGCCATAATAATGAAATATTAGACCTTTGGATACTCCCGCATCCTTGCTTATTCTGTCAGTGCTTGCTTTGTCAAATCCGTGTTCAGAGAATTCCTTAAGGCCTGCCCACAATATTTTATCTTTTTTTGTTTCATCAATCACATATATGCCTCCTATTCATTGACCATCCAGTCAATCACATTATATATTATATTGACCGTACAGTCAATATATGTATAGAGACACATATAAAAAAGGCTATTCAGCCTTTGATATTTATATTTTCTGATTTTCTATTTGCTCGGCCAGGTCATTGAGATAAACCCATCTGTCCATCTTTTCTTTAAGCTGTTCCTCAGCAAGCTGCTTTTCATCCATCAATGCCTGAAGCTTGACATAGTCCGCAGAGTTTTTTTCCAGCTGCCCTTCCAAATCAGCAATTTTCACTTCAATGGAAGCTATGTCGTCATCTATTGTATTATATTCAACCTGCTCCTTATAAGAAAACTTCAGCTTTCTGGATTTTTCCCTGGACTCCTTAACGGCTTTCTTTTCGTCTCTGACATCGTCCGTACCGGCCTCTTTAAAGACCCTTGCAGCTATATAATCAGAATAGCCTCCGTTGTACTCATTCACCCTGCCAGTTCCGTCTCCGGACAGCTCCAGTACCGTATTCACAACCTTATCAAGAAAATACCTGTCATGAGATACCGTTATTACAGCACCTTCAAAGCTTTCCAGGTAGTCTTCCAGAATTGTCAAAGTCTCTATGTCCAAATCGTTGGTTGGCTCATCTAAAAGCAATATATTCGGAGCCTTCATCAATATGCCCAGCAGAAACAGCCTGCGCCTCTCCCCTCCCGACAGCTTTTCAACTAAGTTATACTGCATTTCGGAAGTGAAGAGAAACTTTTCAAGCATCTGTGAAGCGGTAATTTTTCCTTCATTGGTATCCACAATTTCCGCAATCTCTTTGATATAATCCACAACTCTCTGAGAAGCATCGATGCTGTCCGGCTCCTGTGAAAAGTATCCGATTTTTACGGTACTACCCACATCCACACTGCCCTTATCCGGCGTTATGCGTCCCGCTGCCATATTCAACAGTGTTGTTTTTCCCGCCCCGTTATTCCCGACAATCCCGATTCGGGCATCTCTTAGAACAATATATTCAAAATCATCCACAATTTTAACGCCGTTAAAGCTTTTGGATATTTTATTTATTTCAATGGTCTTTTTACCCAATCTTGATGCTGCCGAGCTCATGCCCAGCTTTTCGTCCCTTACATCCTCAAGGCTGTCCTTCAGCTTTTCAAATTCCTGTATTCTTCCCTTTGCCTTCGTTCCTCTTGCTCTTGCACCCCTTTGAATCCATGCAAGCTCCTTTTTATACAATACCTGCTTTTTCTTTTCTGTTGCGGCATCCATATTTTCACGGAGAGATTTAAGCTCCAGAAATTTCGAATAATTTCCATCATAAGAATACAAATCACCTTTGTCAAGCTCAATTATTCTGTTTGATACACGGTCTAAAAAGTATCTGTCATGGGTGACCATCAGTATGGCTCCGCTATATCTAATAAGGTAATTTTCAAGCCATGCAATCATATCATTGTCCAGATGGTTTGTAGGCTCATCCAGTATCAATAAATCGCACGGATTTACCAGAGCTGCGGCAATGGCAACTCTTTTTCTCTGTCCCACTGAAAGCAGCTTTACATCCTTATCGAATTCTGTTATTCCCAATTTATTTAATACAGTCTTTGCCTCATATTCCATAAGCTGCCTTGTTTCATTTCCGGAATTTATAAACACCTGCTCCAGCACTGTAGTATTCTCATTAAACTCAGGCAACTGCGGCAGGTAGCACACCCTGGAGCCACTGCTGTAAATAATCCTCCCGCTGTCTGGTTCTTCAATTTTTGCCGCTATTTTCAGCAGTGTTGACTTTCCTGTTCCATTTACACCTACGAAGCCTATTTTATCTCTATCATTTATATACAAATTTATATTAGTTATAAGCTTTTTTTCACTGAAGCTTTTTGAAATATTTTCAAGTGTTAAAATCATGTAATTATCCTTTATTAAATATTTGAGCCCGGAGTTTTCCTGCACATATCGTAAACTAACTCGTAATAATGATTATTGTTGAAGTCAAATGTCTTTATAACCTCAAGACCTAATTTCCTGGTGTGTGCGTCATATGACCGGGAATTAATTTTATTTATGAATGTTACCAATACAGGAAATCTGTCCTTCATCTGCAGCCTTGAAAACTCAAATATGTTAGGCAGCACTTCCTTTCCCCTGTATTTGACATCAATACATACGGGACCATACTGATAGGAATTATCCACAGAAAGAATCCGGCCCTTATACTCTATATTCGCCAAATCATTTATCATTTTTTCAAACAAGGGCCAGGCGGACCAGAAACCCCAGGATGCTGCCATTGCATATGCCGCCACTTCATCTCCGTCACAGGCTATTGCAAGCCCGTTTTCCTTTTCAATGAGCATCTTAAACTGCTCTTCTGAAAACAATGTTGTAACAAAACCATCCTCTTTATCATTTTCATTTATTGTAGACACATGATATCTCTTTTGCAGTTCCGAAACAGCCGCGATATCCTTTACAGTTGCATTCCTGTATTCCATGAATTTTCCCTGCCTTTCCAAATTGAATAATATGTTATATTATATCACACTTCAATTAATATTTAAAGTAGTATACTTTGAGCTGTTGTTATACAGGGAAACATGCACAAGTGCGCAAGAACAGCGGTTAATTCCCTGTACGACCCATAAAAATCCTAAGTTTAAGCTATATATATGCGGAAACAGAAATATACCCATAAATAATTGTAACAAAGCTTGAATCACTGCATACCTTGATTATGGTTGTACACAATAACAGAAACTTATGACAGAATCAAAATGCGAATTTTTGCATAAATAAACTTATATGAGCCTATAGTAATTTATGTTGGCCATAAAAAACATAGCTGAAATGACCGTGTATTCATCCAGAATGACTTTTCATAAGTGCCGATGAGCATAAAAACAGCAATTTAAATTGAAATTTCAACAAAACATGGTTTTATAAAAATAATTTCAATTGAAATGGAGGATGGCATCAGAATAGCGCATAAATATTAACTGCATGTTAGGAAAAAAGTTTGCATTCTACTATCAAGAAAATAATTTTAAATCTTTCTTTCTTAACTACCACAAAGTATAATATATAGAGGCTGGTATGAAGCTGAATAAAATCTCAGACAGAATTTACCGGCTGCCTAATGAAAAGGAAAAAAGGAAAAAAAGCTATGTGCTGGATTATCTGAAAGAAAGGTTAAAAAATAAACAAAACTTGAGGTTCGTATGAAAAAGAATGATAAAATTAAACTGACTCAGGAAAAAAAGGAATATATGATTGAAGCCATCAAAAACTATTTTTCAAATGAAAGAGATGAAGAATTAGGCGACCTGGCTTCAGCTATGATTTTGGATTTTTTTATTGATGAACTGGCCACAGAATTTTACAATCAGGGTGTTTATGATTCATATGTCTACATGAATGACAGATGCGAGGATATTCTGTCCATACAGAAATAATAAAGAAATGGCGGGACTATGGAATTCATACCGGCAAAAACAATTATATCCGGCTACAGCGATGATAATCGCTGGTTTGGCATTAACTACAATATGAATATTTACAAGGGCTGCTGTCACGGATGTATTTATTGCGACAGCCGAAGCGAATGCTACCGTGTTGAAAACTTCGACGAAGTAAGAGCAAAGGAAAATTCTCTTGCCTTAATTGAGCGCGAATTAAAATCAAAGAGAAAAACAGGAGTAGTAGGCACGGGAGCCATGAGTGATCCTTACAATCCCTTTGAAAATATGCATTCCCTTACAAGAGGCGCTCTGCAGCTCATGGATAAATATAAATTCGGCTCTGCAATCGCGACCAAAAGCGACCTTGTGACAAGAGATATAGATATATTCAAGTCAATACAGGCTCATTCCCCGGTTATAATTAAAATTACAATAACCTCGTACGATGATGAGCTGTGCAGAAAAATTGAACCTAATGTCTCTGTTTCTTCAAGGAGATTTGAGGCAATCAGAAAGCTTTCAGAAAACGGTTTGTTTGCAGGAATACTTATGATGCCAATACTGCCGTTCATAGATGACACCGAGGAAAATATAAGGAACATCGTGAAGGGAGCATATGAAAGCGGCGCTAAATTCATATTTCCATCTTTCGGCGTAACCCTGAGACAGAACCAAAGAGATTGGTTCTACCACAAGCTTGACGAGAAGTTTCCCGGAATAAAGCAAAAATACATACGTCAATTCGGTGACTCATATGTATGCAACTCCATCAACGGAAAATACCTGAAGCAGATATTCAAAGAGGAATGCACTAAATACGGCATAATTTACAAAATGGACGATATTATCAATACATATAAAGGCAGTTACAAGAACCCGCAGCTATCAATTTTCGATTTATAGCGCCGATGGGCCTACGGCAGTCTTTATTTCCCATGGCGGCGGCGGAAGAACGTATATATGCAATAGTATTGATTATTATTGTATTTGTTGCTGTAAGGTTCATCATAAAAAAGCAATTTAAAGCATTGGCTCACGGTGGTTGTATGCCTTGGAAATCACAGTCAGAAAAGAGCCATTGGCATGCAGCCAAAAGCTCTTTCCGTCAAATTTATTATTCGATACTAAACAACCATTTCGCGTTTTGAGCTGAATTTTTCATACTTTTTATTAGATAAAATATCCTCTAAAATATCTGCTAATTTATAAACATCCTCAAATGTTACATAAAGTGCAACCGGTGCCAGACGAACTACATTCGGCTCTCTGAAATCCGGAATTACATTATGCTCCTTTAATGAAAGACATATTCTGTAAGCTTCAGGGTGCTCAAGTGATACGTGACCGCCACGTCTGTCTTCTTCTCGTGGATTTCCAATGTTGCAGCCATATTTAGAAAGTCTTTCATCTATTAAAAACATCAGATAGTCTGTAAGGCTTAAGGATTTCTCTCTTATTTTGTCCATTCCGACTTCGTTGTATAATTTCAGAACGCCTTCCAGCGGTGCCATGGAGAACAATGGTTGAGTTCCAATTAGCCATCCGCCAGCATCCTTTGCATGTTCGAAGGTGTGCCTTAATAAGAACTGTGTTGCTTTAGCATTTCCCTGCCAGCCTGCAAGCCCCGGTTCTTTATCAAAATGCTTCTTGTTTATATACATTCCTCCAATTGCACCAGGTCCTCCTGATAAGTATTTATAATTACACCACACTGCAAAATCGGCATCAAGCTTTTTAAAATCATGAGGAACGATGCCTATTGAGTGGCACAAATCCCATCCCACCACAATTCCGCGCTTATGAGCCTCGTCCGTAATTCTTTGCATATCCATAAGCTGCGAACTGCGATACAAAACCGACGGAAGAAATACCATCGCCACATCATCAGTCATTGCTTCTATAACCAAATCTTCTGAAACCGTTCTGCCATCCTTGCTTTTAACAACCTTTACAGCATCGTCCGGATTAAGGCCTTTAAGCTTTACCTGACTGTCTACGGCATATCTGTCACTGGGGAAGTTTAAATCATCAACAATTATTTTATATCTTTCCTTCGTAGGTTTATAAAATGTTGCAATACATTGATGAACATTCACGGTTGTACTGTTTGCCACTGTAACCTCTTCCGGATAAGCATTAATAAGCGGTGCAATTTGAGATCCTAAAAAGTTTTGATATAAGAAATATTTGCCGCCTTCAATGCTCCAAACATTTATTCCGTGTTCTTTCCAAATTTCCAACATATTCAGCAAAGATTCTTCTGCATCTTTAGATGACACACCTAATGAATTGCCATCCATATAGATTTGACCTTCCTTAGTATGAAATCTTTCCTTATACTTTGCCAACATATCTTCCTGATCCATCTTTTCAGCAAATTCCCTTGTTAATTCAAATTTTTGCATCTTTCTTCCTCCTTGTATAATGATGATATAGCCACTAAGGCTACTCACCTTATATTTATAATTTTTCATATCCGATAATAGAAGAAGGTATTCTCCCTTCATCAGATATTATCTAACTTAATTTTCTGCCTGACGGCTTCCGGATAGACTCCAGTTGCTTCATAAGGTATAATCTTTAAGATAGGACAAACAATGTCATCCTCCTTGGGAGGTCAGTTTCTACTGACTCATACCTATGAATTAGTCAATTAGTCCATTCAATGAGGTTTTATGATTCGGCTGGTTGGGAGCCTCAGGCTATACCTGTATAACTCGCAAGGTTGTGTACTCATTAGATGGAAATGGATTCCTATCAGAAAGGAGCTATTGCTCATGTCAAACATTTTATTTAAAAATTTATTTATTTCTGTTGGTATTGATGTTGGTGCAGACTTCAGTTGGATGTCTATCGCACTTCCTAATCAAACCTTTGTAGGAAAACCCTTTAAAATCCTGCATTCTGACCTCAACTCCTTAAGCTTAGCTGTTTCTAAAATAAAAGAAGCAGAGGAGCTGTATTCCTTAGAAAGTCGCATCTTTCTGGAATCCACGGGAATTTATCATTACCCACTCTTCTGCTATCTTCGTGATAAGGGTTTTAACTGCTCAGTTATCAATCCTATCATCACTAAGAATAGCACAAATATTAACATTAGGAAAGTACATAATGATCGGTTTGATTCAAAAAAGGCTGCCTTAGTTGGTCTAAAACCAGATTTAAAGGTGTCCCTTATACCCTCTGACCTAGCTCTCAATCTAAGAAGTCTTTCAAGAGAGTATTATGATTTGATGGACAACCGCTCTGCCTATGTAAACAAACTACAGGGCGAACTGCGAATGGTATTTCCACAGTATTTAAAAATCTTTTCTAAAATAACTACAAATACATCTTTGACCTTATTGGAAAAATATACTTCTCCGGAAGCATTTTTAAATGCTTCAAAAGATGAGATTATCGATTCCATACGGTCTACTGCAAGATTTGGACTTACTTATGCTGAAACTAAATATAATGCCATAATCCAAGCGGCAAATGATGCAAGTACCTTTGGTTATTCTCTAAGCAGTAACTTCCAGCGAATTCGCTTGTATATTCGCTTCATCAGAAACTATGATGATGAAATATCATCCATTCTTTCTGATATGCATGAATTGGTTGATGCTAATGAATCTACCGATTTTGTAAAGCAAATCCATCTCATCGAATCTTACAAAGGCGCTGGCTTTTTATCTGCTGTGAGCCTAATGGGCGAAATCGGAGATTTCTCATCATTTCATTCACCTAAACAACTTTTCGCTTACTTTGGATTGGATCCTGCAGTAAAACAATCCGGTAAGTATGAAAGCACAAAAATCTCTATGTCAAAACGTGGTTCTAGGATTGCCAGAAGAGTCCTACATACAATGGCTTTAGTTAGCATCAGCAAGAACAAAAATGGTTCAGCAAAAAATCCTGTATTACGTGATTACTATTTAAAGAAATGTCAGTCAAAACCCAAACTGGTTGCTCTCGGCGCTGTTATGCATAAAGTCTGTAACATTGTATTTGCTATACTCCGTGATGAGAAAGAATTTATAATCATTACACCAAAAGAACATCAAACAAATTACTTAAAAGCTAAATGCGATAAAGCTGCATAAAAGTATATCCATAGCCTGTTTCTACTTTTTGGTATATTTTCAAATGGCTTATTGATGTTACCCTTTTTTAATTTAAAGAAGTATTTAAATATTCTAAATTTTACTATTGACATTTCTTAGCTGGACT
>DDNC01000003.1 GCA_002340985.1 Firmicutes bacterium UBA2530
CCTTTTGGTGAGACAGCTTTGTTAGTTTAGCACAGCTTGCGGTGCTTGTCAACTACTTTTTTATTTTATTTTTTTATCACTGTTGTTTGCATATGGCGAACAACTTTTATAGTATATCACTGTCCTCAAGTATTGTCAATTGTTATTTTTTTCTTTTTTAGTCTTACGCCTGACACGCTTCTCTGAGACAGCTTTGATAGGTTACCACATCCTCGGCAGACTGTCAACTGCCAATTTCTTCTATGGTTTTCTTGCATACAAAAACCGGCAGTTACCGGTTTTTGTACTATATGGTTTATAAATCTTACCTCTTTAATAATACTTTCGCTTTATACCAAAAACTGCAGCATATTTATCTGCTGCAGTTTACTTTTTATTAGTCTAACGGCTTCATTGTAGGGAATAATATAATATCCCTTATTGTAGGCTGATTGGTTATCAGCATTATTACTCTGTCTACTCCTATACCCAGACCGCCTGTTGGAGGAAGACCAACCTCTATTGCATTGATGAAGTCATTATCCATCATATGTGCTTCGTCATCTCCTGCTTCTTTTTGCTTCAGCTGTTCTTCAAATCTCTCCCTCTGGTCGATAGGATCATTAAGCTCTGAGAATGCATTTGCAATTTCCCATGTGTTAGCAAAAGCCTCAAACCTGTCTGTAAGCCTTGGATCTTCGGGATTCCTCTTTGCAAGAGGTGATATTTCCACAGGATGATGTGTTACAAATGTAGGCTGATCCAAATGTTCCTCGCAGAATTCCTCAAACAATTCACTTATCACGTGCCCTCTTGTCATTAAGGGTTTTATTTCTATTCCTTTTTTCTTGGCTATTTTTATAGCTTCCTCATCGGTATTAATGAGGTCAAAGTCAACCCCGGCATATTCCTTAACCATGTCCTGCATTCTTACTCTTCTCCAAGGAGGAGTAAAATCAATAACTTTACCCTGGAACTCTATCTTTGTAGTTCCTCTGGCCTTTTCTGCCACGTATGCAACTATGTTTTCAGTCAATGTCATCATATCATTGAAATCTGCATACGGCTTATAAACTTCCATTGCAGTATATTCAGGATTATGGTTTGCATCCATTCCTTCATTTCTGAACATCTTGCCCATTTCATAAACGCCGTCTCCCAAGCCTCCCACAACAAGTCTCTTTAAGAAAAGTTCATTTGCAATACGCATGTACATATCTATATCAAGAGTATTGTGATGGGTTATAAACGGTCTTGCGTTTGCTCCGCCTGCTATAGGGCTTAATATAGGAGTTTCAACTTCAAGATAGCCTTCTCCGTCTAAATATTCTCTTATACCTCTTATGATTTTGTTTCTCATAAGAAATACTTCTTTTATTTCAGGATTAACTATAAGGTCTACATATCTCTGTCTGTATCTCAGGTCGGTATCTTTAAGTCCATGAAATTTTTCAGGTAATGTTTGAAGTGATTTTGAAAGAAGCTTTACTTCCTCGGCCTTTATGGAAATTTCTCCGGTCTTTGTTTTAAAAACCTCTCCCTTTACTCCGACAATATCTCCAATGTCATAGGTTTTCAGCCAGCTGTATTCTTCCTCTCCCACAGTTTCCTGCTTGACAAACATCTGAATTCTGCCTAAATGATCCTGAATATCATAGAAACCTACCTTACCCTGTCCTCTTTTAGACATTACTCTTCCGGCTAATGATACAACCTTGCCTTCCATTTCTTCAAAATTGTCTTTAACCTGCTGAGAATTCGATGTGACCTCATATTTAGCTACTTTATACGGGTCTCTTCCTGCATTGATTAAGTCTTTTAATTTGTCTACCCTTACCTGTCTTAAGTCTCCTGTTTGTTGTTCGCTCAACTTATACACCACCTTATCTTCTGTTGCTGTTATTATCTAAACTGTTAATACTTCGTATTTTATCATATCACCTGCGGGAGACGCAACTTCAATTATATCTCCTATTTTTTTACCCAGCAATGCTTTGCCTAAGGGTGATACATTCGATATTTTGCCTTTAAACGGATCTGCTTCGGCTGAACCCACTATTGTATACTCCATAACCTCGTCAAATTCAAGATCTTTAATAGTGACTTTGGCCCCTATGCTGACAACTCCTTTTTGCTTCCCGGCTTTTATTATTTTTGCATTTTTAAGCATCTGTTCAAGCTTTGCAATTCTTGCTTCAACGTTTGCCTGTTCGTTTTTAGCCTCATCATATTCAGCGTTTTCACTTATGTCCCCAAAAGCCAATGCAACCTTAATTTTCTCGGAAATTTCCTTTCGTTTTGTAAGCTTAAGAAATTCCAATTCGGTTTTTAGCTCTTCCAATCCCTCTGCAGTAATCAAAGTTTCATTATTTTTCATATTATTGCTCCTTTTAATAATGTTGCTTTTTACATTAATGCTTTTATCAAATACATTAGTACATGATGTATATTTATTTTATTATGATTTTAACATATTATGATAATTCATTGACAATACTTTTTAATTAATTAAAATATTATAATCAAGCAACTCTAAATTGTCAAGATTTTTGTTAATTCTTATAATATCGTCATATAACCATACTAATATATTCGTCCAAAACATTACATAATTCAGCAGCTTTCGAAATTTTATTTATCTTATTTCTTGTTTCAGAAGAATTTTTCATCCCCTTCATATACCATGCAGCAAATTTTCGCATTTCCAGCGCTGCTATTCTCTCGTCCAATTCGTCCGCAAGCATTGTTGCATGTCTTTTTATCATTTCTATTCTTTCTGTAGGCGTTGGCTCATAAAAATCATAATTGTCGCTGAAAATTGCAGCTATATTCTTTATAAGCCATGGATTGCCCAGAATTCCTCTTGCAACCATAACGCCGTCACACCCTGTGCTTTCAGTCATGCGAACAGCATCCTCTGGCACATAGATATCACCGTTGCCTACTACGGGAATACTAACACTTTCTTTTACCTTTTTTATTATACTGTAATCAGCTTTTCCGGTATAAAATTGCTCTCTTGTTCTTCCGTGAACAGCTACCATATCAGCGCCGTTAAGCTCCAACATCTTAGCAAATTCAGGGGCATTTATATTGTTTGAATCCCACCCTGCGCGTATCTTTACGGTTACCGCCTTGGATGAAATCTTTTTAATTTTGCTCACTATTTCTCCTGCCAGACCAGGTGTCTTCATCAAGGCGCTTCCATCCCCGTTTTTCACAATTTTTGGTGTTGGACATCCCATATTTATATCAATTATGTCTATGTCTTCTCTTTCATTTATATAATTTTCTACGACATATGACATAATATCAGGATCACTTCCAAAAATCTGAAGTGATACCGGTCGGTTTTTTTCGTTTATTTTCATGAGCTGCTTTGTTTTTATGTCCTTGTAATACAGCCCCTTGGCACTTACCATTTCCGTGCATACAAGACCGACACCCATCTCTTTGCAGATAGTTCTGTATGTTATGTCTGTTACACCTGCCATGGGTGCCAGGACAATATTTGATGCTAACTCAACATTACCTATTTTAAGTATTTTTTTCATATGTTATAACAATTTCTCCTGGGCTTAATATTTCTTCATTTCCTTTTTCATTTATAACTACAAGCAAGCCTTCAGCATTGATATCCTTGGCATAGACTTTTCTCGAAGTTTTTTTGCCCTTTTTTCTTACTTCAATATACTTGTCAATTATTACAAAATCTTTTCTGAATATATCTGAAACCCCCTGGACGGAATCGGTATCTATCATTTCCTCATAATACTTTTCAATATTATTTAGAATCTCGGCAATTAATTCCTCCCTGTCAACCTCTCCGGACGTTTCATGAAATAAGGAAGTCGCAATTTCCTTAATTCCATCGCAGCTCTCTATTTCTTCCATGCTTATATTTGTGTTTATTCCAAGTGAAATTATAATTCCTTCAGGCCTGTTATTCCTTACCGCAAGGCTACTGTTAACAGATGAAACCTTTTTGTCTCTTGACAAAATATCATTTGGCCATTTAATCTTGCAGTCTATATTGTACAAGTTATTCAGCGCTTCACAAAGTGCGGCACATCCAATAACATCAAATTTAGATGTTAAATGATTATTTACCAAAGGCTTCAGAATTATACTTAAGTATATGTTTTTCTCCGGATAGCATACCCATTCCTGCCCTATCCTAACGGTCCACTTCGTCTGCTTTTCCGATAAAATTACCGCTCCATCGGGACATGTTCTAAATATATTTTTAGACTTCAAATATGTGGAAGTCAATTCTTCATACTGTATTATTGTCTGTCCAATTTTTTTTGTATTCAGACAATCGTTTATTTTGTTTAAATCATACATTGTATCACCCATTCCACAATATATTACTATAAAGCAATATGTTCGTCAAGAAATGGATAATACATCTTCTATTTCCACAAGGAGCTCCTTAATATCGTCTATAGTCAAATCAGCCATATGCGCTATCCTGAAGGTTTTTTCTTTTAAATCCCCATAGCCGTTTGATATGGCAAATCCTCTTTTACCAAGCTCTGAATTTAAATCCTTCACACTTATTTCCTTTGTATTTTTTATAGTTGTAAGTGTCACAGAAGCATATCTTTCATCTGCAAACAGCTCAAAGTTTCTTTTTGCCCAACCCCTTGTGTATTCTGCCATTTCCAGATGCCTTTTAAATCTGTTTTCAAGTCCCTCCTCTATGATGCAATCAAGCTGATAGTCCAATGCAAACATCAGTGAAAGATTCGGTGTGGAAGGATATTGATAGTCCTTCTTCTTAACAGTATCGTACAGGCTCACCAGGTCCAAATAAAAGCCTCTGTTTTTAACTGTCCTTGCCTTTTCAACTGCTCTTTCGGATATTGTGCAGATTGCCAGTCCCGGAGGCAGACCTAATGCTTTTTGAGAAGATGTTATGCAAATATCTATCCCTAATTTATCAACTTCAATTTTTACGCCTCCCGCTGAACTTACTGCATCCGCACAAAATATAACATCCGGATACTTTTTAACCACTCTGCTTATTTCATCAATAGGATTCATAACACCTGTGGAAGTTTCATTGTGTGTTATTGTCACTAGGTCGTATTCTCCCGATGAAAGGGCTGCATCCACCATTTCAGATGTTGTGATGCTCCCGGGTTCAGATTTGAACAAATCTGCATCTATACCATTTGAAACAGCCATCTCATGCCATCTGTCACCAAATGAGCCAATCGAAAAAACGGCCGCTTTTTTCTTCGTGCAACATCTGACTGCTGCTTCCATCAGACCGCTTCCTGAGGAGGTTGAAAGTAAAATTTCATTGGATGTATAGAAAAGTTCCTTGAGCTTGTTTGATATATCTCTCTGCAGCTGTGATGCTTCCTTGCTCCTGTGCCCAATCATGGGAGACGACATTTTTTCTAAAACATCTTCCCCTACCTCGATTGGGCCCGGAATAAATAATTTTTTATGCATATAATCCTCCCTATTTCAAAAAATATATTAACATTTATCTTAAATTATGTAATACCCTAAAATATTGTATGAAGTATATAACTTAATCTATTGAGTGTCAAGAATCATTATCCTTGCAATTGTTACATAAGTGTTTCCATTTGTTTCGTTTTGTTAACATTTTATATATTGACATCATTTAAATCTTAGTGTACTATTTAACTATGATACTAATACGCTATGCAAGAAGGTGAAGTATGGAGTTTAATAATAATATACCTATATATATTCAGGTAATGGAAAAAATCAAGCAGGAAATAGTTACATCCAGGCTTAAGCCTGGAGACAAGATGCCTTCTTCACGGGACTATTCAGTGGAGCTGGGAATTAATTTCAATACAGTGGCAAGAGTTTATAAGGAGATGGAAATGGAAGAGCTTTTATTTACGAAAAGAGGTTTAGGAACATTTGTGACCGAATCATCTGATAGGGTTGAACGTTTGAGACTTGAAATGGCAAAAAAACAAATTGAGTTATTTGTCAGCGGAATGCGACAAATAGGCTATACAAAGAAAGATATGATAAAATTTATAGAGATGGAAAATGATTATATGGAAGGAGAAATTTAAACATGGAATTATTAAAAATAGAAAATCTGAATAAAAAATACAACAATAAGATTGCGCTCAGCAACATAAGTTTATCTTTAGATTCAGGTAAAGTTTATGGTCTTTTAGGCCCCAATGGGAGCGGGAAGACAACATTGATGAAAATAATAGCAGGTCTGCACAGACAGACATTCGGAGATGTGTTTATTAACGGCGAAGCATTGTCATACAAAACAAAGGCCAAAGTATCATATATGCCTACGGAAAATTTTTTATATGATTCCTTTAAGGTAAAGGATGCCGTAAAATTTTATACTGAAATGTATGAGGATTTCAGCGAAGAAAATGCCTTCAATCTGCTGAAAGAAATAGGAGTGGACACAGAATTCAGAATTTCAAAACTCTCATCGGGATTGGTGGGTAAATTGAAGGTTGCCTTGGCACTGTCAAGAAATGCTGACATATACATGCTTGATGAACCTCTGAACGGAGTGGATGTATTGTCGAGAGATGTTATTATCGATTTGATTACAAGATCTTACGGCGAAAATAAAACAATTGTAATTTCAACACATTTGGTAAATGAAATCGAAAAAATTCTTGATTCTGTAATTTTCCTGAAGGACGGCAATCTTGAACTCTTCGGCGATGCCGAGGAATTGAGGATATCTCACGAAAAGTCTATTGAGGGAATATATAAGGAGGTTTACAAAAATGCTTAAGTTAATAAAATATGAATTTGCTAAAAAATATAAACTTATTTCAATTACGCTTATTATATCTGTGCTGTTGAATTTATTCTTAATTACGAGGGGAGAAGCAGGAAGCGGTGTGTTTTTAGTCTTCTTTCCCATGGTCATATCTATCTTTTACATGGTGGATATAATCAAAATGTATAGCGACGACTTAAACAAAAAATCGGGATATATGCTATTTATGACTCCGAACAGCGGCTATAAAATAATCGTATCAAAACTTATAACAGCTGTAATTGAAGGTTTGGCAATAATGCTTCTGTACTTCATTTTTATTCTGATAAATGGGTCTTACATCATATTTACATCCGGAAATTATGTAAATTTCAAAGATATTATATATACAATAAATCATCTGCTTTCGGGGAGCTTCGGATTTAATTTATTTCATGTATTCATGGTTCTGCTTACAGCTCTGCTTTTCCTGATAAGCTTCTTAACCACTGCATACACGGCAATGACAATAAGGAAGAGTATATTTTCTGAAATCAAGTTTGGCGGAGCTTTAAGCTTCTTGATATTTTTACTGCTGAATTGGGGAATTTCCTATATATCTTCAAGGTTTTTCGACCTTTTGACACCATATTACGGTTCATTTTCCATGATGCGTCCAACTGCTGCCGAGTTTACCCGCATACTGCTTCCCATAAATGCTATGTCCATTATCCAAAGTGTGATATTGACACTGTGCTCAGGGTACCTTTTAGAAAATAAAATTAATTTATAGAATTATATGGAGGGATATTTATGAAAAAAATAATCTGTATGATTTTGGCAGCTTCATTGCTCATGAGCGGGTGCTCTTCCATAAATAAAGTCGATGAAGAAAAAGTAAAAGATATAACAGATAAGGTAACAAAGACGTTAATAAATTCTACAAACAGAGAAAAAGCAGAAAGAAATGAAACTCACACCATAAATGCAGATGGGTTGAGTACTTTGAAAATCAACAGCTCTGTCGGCGATATAAAAATCAATACTCATGAATCTAAAGATGCTGTTATAAAGTTAAATATTTCTGCACAAACCGCGTCTAAAGAGGATTCTGAAAAAATGGTTGAAGATTTTACCTACAGCCTTGAAGAAACCTCAGACTCTATTGAGCTTGATACTTCGTTCCTTAACAAGCTCGCGGAAAACATCAATTTATCTGTAAATTTAGAAATAGCACTGCCTGGCAATATTGACAATATAATAATTTCATCGAATGTAGGTGATATTTCTATTAGAAGCATCAACGGAAAATACGAAGTTAAAAACAATGTAGGAAGTATAGACATTAAAAATTCAAAGGCTTCTTATAACTTAAGAACAAATGTCGGTGAAATAATAGTATCTGAAGCTGCTGCATACGGCAACTCCGAATTTACTGTAAATACAGGCGACATAAAAATTTCTCTGAATGATATAAAAGACGCAAAAACCATAAAAGCTTCAACCGATGTTGGAGATATTAATATTGATATCCCCAATAATTCAAGCTATGAGGCCGTAATAAACGAGTTTATGGAAAAGGAAAAAACTATATCCAACGATGACAAAGATACAAAAATTACAGTCAGAACCGGAGTAGGAAGTGTAAAGTTCAATTAAATATTATTTTAAAGATGCATGCACGTGCATCTTTTATTTTTCCTATTTTTCGATAAAATATCAAAATTGAATAAATTGTTGGCATACACCCCATTTTCCCGTTTAGCATTTGCTATACCGTGGTATAATTAATATAATACAGGATTTTCCTTTATATGCCCTGAACTATGTTGTATAATGTATACATATATCTTTTCTCACAAAATTCCTGAAAGGTAGCATACTATGAAAAACAAAAATGAACTTCCGTCTTACCTATTTCATCAGGGCACTAATTACTACTCATATAAATTGCTTGGAGCTCACATCGCTGAAGATAATTCCGGTACCTTTTTCAGAGTTTGGGCACCTAAAGCGAAAAGTGTACATGTTGTCGGAGACTTCAGCAGCTGGCAGAAAAACATCTCTTGCGAAATGCACCTCATAAGCACAGGAGGTGTGTGGGAAGTTTTTATACCCCAGATACAAGCAGGACAGCTTTACAAATATCTTATTGAGACAGCAAACGGCCAGGAAATCTACAAATCAGATCCTTTCGCCTTTTCATCACAGACTCAGACCGAAACTGCTTCTATTGTATGCAACATAAGCAATTATCACTGGAGAGACGGAAGCTGGATGGATTTTAAAAAATCGATGAATTTATATAGCTCTCCCATGAACATTTATGAATTGAACCTGGCTTCATGGCGAAAAAAAGAGAACGGCAATTTATATACATACAGAGAAATAGCTCCCGAGCTTATAAAACATGTTAAGGAGCACGGCTTCACACATATAGAGCTCATGCCTGTAATGGAATATCCCTTTGACGGCTCCTGGGGATATCAGGTTTCAGGATACTTCGCGCCCACCAAACGTTTTGGACAGCCGGATGATTTGAAATATTTAATTGATGAGTGCCATATGAACGGAATAGGTGTTATTTTGGACTGGGTTCCAGCTCATTTCCCTAAGGATGCCCACGGCTTATATATGTTTGACGGGAGCTGCCTATATGAATACGATAGAGAATGGCTTAGAGAAAATAAAGGCTGGGGAACACACAAATTCGATTACGGAAAAACAGAAGTGCATTCTTTCCTTATATCAAACGCCATATTCTGGATAGAAGAATATCATGCTGATGGCTTAAGGGTTGATGCTGTAAGCTCAATGTTGTATCTTGATTATGACAAAAAGCCAGGAGAATGGGTTCCGAACATATATGGAGGAAATGAAAACCTTGAGGCGATTGCATTTATAAAAAAACTTAATGAGACCGTGTTCCGCCTGCACCCCCACACCATGATGATTGCCGAGGAATCAACCGCATGGCCCATGGTTACCAAGCCTGTGTATTTAGGAGGTCTGGGCTTTAACTTCAAATGGAATATGGGATGGATGAACGACATACTTGAATACATGGAAACCGATCCATTCTTCAGAAAATATAAACACAAAAATATAACATTTTCTCTGCATTACGCATTCAGCGAAAACTTTATACTCCCTTTGTCTCACGATGAGGTTGTTCACGGCAAAAAATCTATTTTGGGGAAAATGCCCGGACCATATGAAGAAAAATTTGCGGGTGTTCGGGTACTTCTTGCTTTCATGATGGCGCATCCCGGAAAAAAGCTTAATTTCATGGGATACGAAATCGGACAGTTTGCAGAATGGGACCACAACAAAGAAATCGAATGGTTTATGTTAAATTATGAATATCACAGAAAACTAAACATATATATTAAAGTCTTGAATGATTTTTATCTTAACAATTCGGAACTTTGGGAAATAGATTATTCCTGGGACGGCTTCAAGTGGATTTCAAATGACGACTATGAGCAAAATATAATTTCCTTTAAAAGAATAAATAAAAGTGGAAACGAACTGATTGCAGTTGTTAACTTTTCCCCAACGGAAAGGTATCCATATATGATTGGTGCCAATGAAGGCACATATACGGAAGTTTTCAACACCAATGCCTCAGAATTCGGGGGTACCGGCTCAGGAAATCATAGCACTATTGTTTCGTCAGGCGGAGCAATCCACGGATACGATTCTCATATTTCCCTTACAGTACCGCCTTTATCGGTAATTTTCTTAAAAATGGATAAAAAGAACAAGATTAACAAAACGGGAGGTAGAGTTTATGAAATTAGCTAAAAAAGAATGTGTGGTCATGCTTCTTGCAGGTGGCCAGGGGAGCAGGCTCGGTGAGCTTACAAAAAAAATTGCCAAGCCGTCAGTACCATTTGGCGGAAAATATCGAATAATAGACTTTCCTTTATCAAACTGCGTTAATTCCGGTCTTGATACAATCGGAGTATTGACGCAGTACCAGCCACTTGTTTTAAATTCTTACATAGGAGACGGCAAATCCTGGGATTTAGACAGAATGAACGGCGGCATTCAAATACTTCCCCCTTATCAGAGAGTCGGTGATTCTGAATGGTATTCAGGAACTGCAAATGCAATTTATCAAAATATCGACTTCATTGATATGTATGACCCTGAGTATGTTTTGATTCTTTCGGGAGACCACATTTACAAGATGGACTATTCATTGATGATTAGCTATCACAAGGAAAAAAATGCAGACTGCACAATCTCTGTAATTGATGTCCCCCTCAAGGAAGCGTCAAGATTTGGCATATTGAGCTCAGATGGTGACGGGAGAATTATAAATTTTGAGGAAAAACCGAAAAAACCCAAAAGTACAAGTGCCTCCATGGGTATATACGTATTCAATTGGAACAAGCTTAAAGAATATCTTGAAATCGATGATAAAAACCATGGTTCAACAAAAGACTTCGGCAAGGATGTAATACCTCTAATGCTCAATAAGGGCGAAAAATTGTACTCCTACGAATTCAAAGGTTATTGGAAGGATGTAGGAACCATAGATTCTCTTTGGCAGGCAAACATGGACCTCCTTGGAGACACCGGTTTCGACCTGTCCGGAAACTGGGTTATCTATTCGAGGCATGCAGAGAGACCGCCTCAATACATAAGCGGCAACTCATCGGTGAAAAATTCCATTGTATCTGAAGGCGCAGTAATATTTGGTACAGTTGAAAATTCAATAATTTTTTCCGGTGTAATTATAGGAGAAGGGGCAATTGTAAAAGATTCAGTAGTTATGGCTGACGTTAAAATAAAAGAAAACTCCGTAATAAACAATTCAATAATTGATGAAGCTGTTGTAATAGGGCCTAATCTCAAAATTGGTACCCCCAAGGATATGAATTTCGGTATAACCGTAATACCGCGGGAAAGTATTATAAACAACATGCAGGAGGTGTAATATGAACGCTTTAGGAATTATATTTTCAGACATGCAGGACTGGAGCATGACGGAGCTTGCTTCACACCGTTCATTGGCAGCCGTACCTTTTGGCGGAAGGTACAGGCTTATTGACTTCCCCCTATCCAATATGGTAAATTCAGGAATGAATAAAATATGTGTAATTACCAGGAGCAATTACAGATCCTTGATGGAGCACATAGGCTCCGGAAAGGATTGGGATTTATCAAGGAAAAAAGGCGGGATACTCATATTCCCCCCCTATGCCATGGGAGAAAATCACGGTCTGTTTCAGGGAAGGCTCGATGCCTTAAAAAGAGTGTTGGATTACATTTCATCCTCCAAAGAAAAATATGTCATAATGTCAGACTGCGACATGATTTATAATATAAATTACAACGATGTAATACGGTATCACGAGGAAAAAAACTCAGATATAACGGCTGTATATATAAAAGTACCCGTGGAAAAGAAATGCTCTGTTCATAAAATATTATATGAATTTGACAGTGAAGGAAGAGCTGACGATGTGTTGGTATATCCCGTTACCAGCGGCGTTCACAACGTGGGTCTGAACACATGGGTCATGAACAAGGATTTTTTGGAGTCGGTAATATATGATGCTATAGCGAGAAATTACAAGGATTTCAGCCATGATGTGCTTGCAAGCAAGGTTTCGTCCTTAAGAATTTACGGTTATGAATACGACGGTTATTTCGCACACATAGATTCACTGCAGAGCTACTACGATAACAGCCTTGGGCTGCTGAACAAGGATAACCTGCAAAAACTGTTTTATTCAAAAACCGGCCCCATTTACACAAAGACAAAGGATTCATCGCCTACTAATTACTGCAAGGATGCAAATGTCAAGAATTCTCTCATAACAAGCGGATGTACAATAGAAGGCACCGTCGAGAACAGCATTATATTCAGGGGAGTTCGTATCGGCAAAAATGCCGTTGTTAAAAATTCAATAATCATGCAGCATGGGGTTATAGGAGAAAATGCAAGACTTGACTCAATTATAACCGATACATATGCACAGGTGACAAATGACAGAGTTCTCTTGGGATATTCCAACTGCCCGTTTTTCATCAAAAAATTCTCAGTTGTGTAGGAGGAGCAATGAATAAAATGAAGGTTCTTTTCGCGGCATCCGAAGCCGCTCCATTTATTACAACAGGTGGACTGGGAGAAGTGGCAGGCTCACTTCCCAAGGCCTTAAAATCAAAATACGGAAATGACATGGATATAAGAGTAATTCTCCCCCTTTACCAAAGCATTGCCGAAAGAAACGGATTTGAGTTTGTAGGCAAGACAACTGTACCTTTGGCATGGAGGCAGCAATACTGCGGAGTATTTAAAAAAACCGTAAATGATGTTACATATTATTTTATAGACAATGAATACTATTTTAAAAGAAATGATTGCTACGGTCATTTTGATGACGGTGAACGATTTGCCTTTTTCTCAAAAGCTGTCCTGTTTATCCTGCCCATGCTCGGATTTATCCCAGATATAATACACTCCAACGACTGGCAGACAGCCCTTGTTCCTGTTTACCTTAAGANNCATTTATTCAAGTTCTGCTGATTACAATAATATAAAGACAGTTTTTACAATCCACAACATAGAATACCAAGGAATTTACGATATGGGCATCGCGGAGGATGTATTTGGTATTTACGGAAATGAAAAATCAATTGTAGAATTTAACGGTTCTATAAACCTGCTAAAGGGTGCATTGGAAACCTGCAGCGTTATAAGCACTGTAAGTGAGAGCTATTCAAGAGAGATACTTGACGATTACTATGCTCACGGTCTTGCCTCAATAATAAATAAAAATGTACATAAGGTTAAAGGAATTCTAAACGGAATTGATACAGATTTTTACAATCCTGAAACAGATGCTGCATTATTTGAAAATTACAACGTAAATAATATTCAGAACAAATATGCAAATAAAACAAATCTTCAGCTATTAGCAAATTTGCCCAAGGATGAAAATGTTCCTGTTATCGCTGTGATTTCAAGGCTCGTAAAGCACAAGGGCTTCGATCTTATAATAAACGGAATCGAGGAAATACTGAAGGAAAAGGTACAGTTTGTAATTCTTGGAAAAGGAGACCGAAACTACGAGCTGCGTTTCAAGGCTCTTCAGGATATCTACCACGATAAAATTGCCGTAAGAATAGATTTTAATCCCGACCTTGCCAGAAAGCTATATGCCGGTGCAGATTTTCTTTTAATGCCGTCAATAAGCGAGCCTTGCGGAATTGCACAGATGATTGCTTCCCGCTATGGCACAGTTCCCATTGTCAGGGAAACAGGCGGACTTAAGGATTCGATAAAGGATTGCGGTCTTGGCTCCGGGAACGGTTTTACATTCTATAATCAAACTCCTCAGGAGTTAGCAGATACAGTCAGAAGAGCACTGCGGGTTTATGAGGACGAAGAAAATTTCAGAAAACTTGTAGAGACTGTCATGTCTGTGGATTTCAGCTGGGAAAAATCTGCTGAAAAATATCATGACATGTATGAAGACACAATATAGGAGAAAACAATGTTGGAATCAAATATAGATTCAAGGCTCATCAATTCACTTGTGGATGAAGAAATTTCACACTATTGGAATATAGCACCTGAAAGTGCTAACTCAAATCAGGTATACAGAGCCTTGTCTACTGTTATAAGAGATATGCTTCTAGATAAACGCAACCGTTTTATAAATGAGGCAGATAAAGACAGCAGGAAGCAGATATATTACATGTGCATGGAATTCCTGACAGGGAAATCCCTTCGTAATCATCTGTGCAACCTGAATATAGAAAAAGAAGCCTCAGAAGCGCTGAAAAAATATAACATTTCATTAGATGAGCTTTATGACATTGAGAAGGACCCCGGCCTTGGAAACGGAGGTCTTGGAAGACTTGCAGCCTGTTTTATGGATTCTCTTGCAACCCAGAACTATCCTGCAACAGGCTATTCCATAAAATACGAATTTGGTCTTTTTAAACAAAAAATTATCGACGGATGGCAGACGGAACTTCCGGATGACTGGCTAAAAACATCCGATGTATGGCTTATTCCTAAAACAGAAGAGCGTGTAATCGTTAAATTTGACGGAAAAATCAGGGAAGAGTGGACTGAAAGAGGACTGAAAATTCATTACGATTATCCTACAGAAATAGATGCCATTCCTTACGATATGTTTATATCCGGATTTGAAAGCAAGGGTGTAAGCCTTCTGAGGCTTTGGGAATCAAGAAGTCTCAATTCCATTGATATGAACCTGTTTTCGCAGGGAGATTACATACGTGCTCTGTCTGAAGATTCCATGGCCGAGGCCATATCAAAAGTATTGTATCCTGCCGATAATCACAACGAGGGAAAAATCCTCAGACTTAAGCAGCAATACTTTCTTGTTTCAGCCTCTGCTCAGGACATTGTCCGCAAACATCTGAGAATGTATCGCACTATTGACAATTTCAGCGAAAAAGCGGCAATTCATATTAATGACACTCACCCCGCTCTGGTTGTACCTGAGCTCATGCGTATTTTTATGGACGATTACAATTATTCGTGGGAACACGCATGGAAAATAGTATCCGAGACAGTTTCCTACACCAACCATACTGTACTGACTGAAGCACTGGAAACCTTTGATACGGATATTATAAAAAATAAGCTTCCAAGAATTTATATGATAATAGCCGAAATAAATCGACGCTTTTTGGAGGAGGCTTTATACAAGTACAGCGGTGACTGGAACAGGGCTCTGCAAATGTCAATATTCGGGTATGGCAAAATAAATATGGCCAATCTTTGCATCATAGGAAGCCACTCAGTGAACGGTGTTGCCAGTCTTCACACGGATATACTCAAGAGGACAGTATTCAAAAATTTCTATGAATACAGTCCACATAAATTCCTTAATGTAACAAACGGCATAACGCCAAGAAGATGGCTAAACCAAGCTAATCCGATGCTCAAGAATCTTCTGGATGAGCTGCTTGGAACATCATACAGCTTCAATGCGTACAAATTATCCGACCTGAAAAAATATGTAACCGACAAAAATGTATTGGATGAGTTAGACAAAATAAAATACAGCAATAAAAAACGCCTTGCTGAATATGTCATGAAAGATAGTCACAACATCCTTAACATTGATTCAATATTTGATGTTCAGGCCAAAAGACTTCACGAATATAAAAGGCAGCTTTTAAATGCTCTGAGAATTATAAGCCTGATTATTGATATAAATGATGGAAATACAGACAATATAGTACCTGAGACTTTTATATTTGCCGCAAAGGCCGCTCCGGGATACTTCCGTGCAAAAGAGATAATTCAACTAATATATTCTTTAAGTGATTACATAAATAAAAACACCTTTATAAAGAAATATATAAATGTTGTATTTTTAGAGAATTATTCTGTATCGCTGGCGGAGCTGCTGATTCCCGCAGGTGAGCTCAGCGAACAAATTTCACTGGCAGGAAAGGAAGCAAGCGGAACAGGCAATATGAAGTTCATGCTGAACGGTGCTCTTACAATAGGAACCTATGACGGTGCCAATGTTGAAATGATTAGCCAGGTGGGAGAGGAAAATTTCTTCCTGTTCGGCATGAAGGACTACGAAGTCGAAAGTTTATGGAGTCGCGGGTACTCTTCAATCCAATATTATCAGAAAAGTATCAAGCTGCGAAAAATAATAGATTTTCTAAATAAAGGCTTCGGCGGAAAAACCTTTGAGTCCATAAGCAAGTACTTAATAGGCGGAGACACCGTAGGTGATCCGTATATGTGCTTTGCGGATTTCGACAGCTATATGGAGGTACACGGCAGAGCTTCAGCCTTATACTTCAGCGATAAGTTAAAGTGGAACCAGATGTCCCTGATGAACATAGCATGCTCAGGCATGTTTTCCTCAGACAGGACAATAAGAGAATACGCCGATAAAATATGGCATATAAAACCTGTATAATAACAAGATCAGCAGGCAGACTTTTTACAAAAGACCGGGATGCGGAATAAACCTCATCCTTTATATTAATTATATCAATAAATAAGGGGTGGCCATGTATATATTTGACAATCAGTCAGAGTTTCACAGATTTCCTCAGGGAGGAATCGCGTGTGGACATGAGATTCAGCTTAAGATATATATTAAAAAAAGCTCCGGCTTAATTCCTTCCATACTCATTGAAAAAAGGAACAACTATGACAGCTTGTTTCATGATGAAATCGCTATGCAATGGGCAGGTACAGAAAAAAACTATAATTTATATGCAGGAATCTTTAAACTTAATGAAGCCGGATATTATTTTTATTCATTTATTTTGAAAGATAATCCGGCGGACAAAGACGGGTTCGAAACCAGGCAAATCGGTTCATCTAAAAAATATGAGCTTCTCATATACAGCAGGGACTATTCAACACCGGACTGGATACGTGGAGGGATAATTTATCATATCTTTGTTGACCGGTTCTACAGAACTGAAACACTCACGAAAAACCGTCCTGCAAATTCAATTAACACAATAGAGCTACGAAATGATTGGGGCGGAACTCCCCGTTATCTACCCGACGAAAATGGAAAAATTAAGAATAATGACTTCTTTGGAGGTAATTTGAAGGGAATAGAGGAAAAGCTCCCCTATCTGTCAGAGCTGGGAGTCACAGTGCTCTATCTTTCTCCTGTATTTGATGCCTACTCAAATCACAAGTACGACGTTGGAGATTATTTTTCAATTGATCCCATGTTCGGAGACGAGAAATCTCTGTCCTGTCTGTGTTCAAAAGCGGAAAAATTCGGAATAAGCATAATATTAGACGGCGTTTTCAGCCACACAGGAGATGACAGCATTTATTTCAACAAGTACGGCAGCTACAGCTCAACCGGTGCATATCAAAGCAGGCATTCCCCCTACTGCGGCTGGTATAACTTTAACAGGTGGAACGATGACTATGTAAGCTGGTGGGGAATTCCCACTCTTCCGACTATCAATAAGGACTGCAAAAGCTATATTGATTTTATTACGGGGAAAGACGGCGTGCTGAAGCACTGGCAGAAAAAAGGCGTTAAGGGATGGCGTCTTGATGTGGCGGATGAACTTCCTGACAGCTTTCTTGAGCACCTTAAAAATTCTGTAAAAATTCAGGATCCTGAGGCATTTATTGTGGGTGAGGTATGGGAGGATGCCTCCAATAAATTTTCATACGGCATTCTGAAAAAATATTTCCTCGGAAATCAGCTTGATTCCGTAACCAATTACCCTCTGAAAGATGCAATTATCGAATATGTTAAAACCGGTGACTGCAGTATGCTGAATTACACCGTAAATTATATAATCGAAAAATATCCGCCTCAGACGGTCAGCTGCCTCATGAATATTTTGGGTACACATGATACGGCAAGAATACTTACTGTTTTGGGCTCTGAAAAAACACCTGAAAGCAGAAAAGAGCGGGCAGAATATAAATTAAGCAGCGATGAAAAAAAAAGGGGTATACAGCATCTTAAAATAGCAAGCCTCCTTCAATTTACACTGCCGGGAATACCGTGCATTTATTACGGTGATGAAGCAGGAATTGAGGGCTTCGAAGACCCCTTCAACAGGGCTTGTTTTCCCTGGGGCAGTGAAAATACTGAAATTTTAAACCACTATAAACTTTTATCTATTCTGAGAAAAAACAAATTATTTACAGACGGAAAATACAAAAATATCATATGTGACAAAGAGGTATTCGCATTTGAAAGATATAACGAATACGAAAGAATAATTATCGCAGCAAATACATCCGAAGAGGATGTTATATTAAATACCGCCAAGGACATGATTCAGTATCCCACCGGAAAAACAGGCAGGACATTCGCACTGAGCAGCAAGGACTTCCTGATACTGAACAGTCCGTATAAAACAACTAACAAAGGTGCTCAACTATGAGAGCAGTATTTATTATGCGCAATATTTCCATAAATGCCCGAAGGTAATTTTAGCTGTAATTTTCAATGAAAGGTCTGCCGTCTCTCTGTTGTTCTAATTGAAATTTTTTTTGCAAAAACATTTTTTGTTGAAATTCCAATTCAAAATAATGTTTTTTTGCTCTTGGAAACCTGTGAAATGTCACGATAGACAAATACACGGTCATTTCAGACATGTTTCTTCTGTAAGAGCCAATACTTATACATCAAACTGACGTCTCTCTGTCATTCCAAATGAATTTTTTTTGCAAAAACAGCATTTGTTGAAATTACAATTCAAAGTAATGTTTTTTTGCTCTTGGGCGCCTGTGAAATGTCACGATAGACAAATACGCGGTCATTTCAGACATGTTTTTTATAATCAATATATAAATATGATTACTTAATCTCATATGAATTAAATTATAAAAGAGTTCCACATACCTTTTCTGTCAGGAAAATTTCTTTTTTGGCAGAACTATAATCATAATATGTAGAAGTACAAGCTTTGTTACAGTTATTTATGAGAATAGTTTTGTTTCTGCATCTATACAGCATAAACTGCGGATTTTTACCGGATGCACAGGTAATTAACTGCTATTCTCACGCACTTGCGTATGTTTTCCTCATGTATATTTTCTGACAGTTCCATTTTGTTATGCTCTTTTGCTTAAAATAACGGCACTTTTTATTTTTTCCGCAAGTCCTTGTGTAATCATTTCCCTTTTAATCCTCCAGGTCCAGTTTCCTCCCAAAGTTGAGGGCGTGTTCATCCTTGCTTCTGAACTCAAACACAAGTAATCCTGGAGAGGAATTATGCTCAGGCATGACTTGCTCATTAAAATCTTTTCTATCATTGAGAATATTATGCTGTCATCATCCTCACACAAAGATATATTCAAGCTTTTTAAAACATATCTTTTAGTACCTTCGTCAAGCTTTTCATACCATCCCTTCAGGGTGTCATTGTCATGGGTTCCGGTATATGCAACGGAATTTTCCTCATAATTTTCAGGCAAATACGGATTTTCAGGATTTCCGTCAAATGCAAACTGAAGTATTTTCATACCTGGAAAGCCAAAATTTTTTCTCAGTCCTACAACACTGTCTGTAATAATTCCCAAATCCTCAGCAATGATATTGAGATTTTTTATTTCATTTACAGCACGACTGAACAATTCCCTGCCATCTGCCGGCATCCACTTACCGTCAATTGCATTTTCAGAGCCTCTCTCAACGGTCCAGAATTCGTCAAATCCTCTGAAATGGTCTATTCTGACGGTATCATACATATTCATGGACCATTTTAATCTTTTTATCCACCATTCATAGGAATTTTCTCTTAGATATCCCCAGTTATATACAGGATTTCCCCAGAGCTGGCCTTCGTCGGAAAATGCATCCGGCGGAACTCCTGCAACCAGGTTCATAAACAGTCTTCCTTCTGCCCACGCCTCAACACTGTCCTCTGCTGTATAAACAGGAATATCTCCTATGAGAAACACTCCTTTACTGCGGGCGTAATACTTCAATTTATAATATTGCTCATAAAATACATATTGTAAAAATGTCCAGAACTCTATTTCTTCTTTGAGGATATGTCGGTATTTTTCAATCTCCTCCCTGTATCTTTCTGCAATTTTCTCTTCCCATTCATACCAGGGCTTCTGCTTATTATAATACTTGAGTGCCATAAACAGAGAATAATCGTGCACCCATTGGTTGTTGAGGGCGAACTCGTTTATTTCACGTCTGTATTTCTCTTTTGAATTAGTAAATGCCTTATACAATATTTCATATCTATGATAAAACTGCTTGCCGTAATCCACATATTCGTCGTCTGAATTCAGTACTTCGCAGTCTTTATGAGATAAAATCCCCTTTTCTATTAAAGCCTGAAAATCTATATAGTACGGATTGCCAGCAAATATCGAAAATGAGGCATACGGAGAATCTCCATACGAAACTGGACCCATGGGCAAAAGCTGCCAGTATCTCTGTTTGCATGAATGTAAAAAATCCACAAAATCAAACGCTTCCTTCCCTAATGTACCTATGCCGTACTTAGATGGAAGTGAACTTATTGGCAGGAGTATTCCTGAACTTCTTTCCAGCATTAGATAAATGTTCTCCTTAATTAAAAATATAGCTGCTGCATTGACATAATGCCATGATGACGCAGCCTTCATATATAAATATGAAAACTCCGATATCAAAGTGACATTCATTAAATGCAGCAGCCTCTAATCAATTATAAATATTTTTTTAATACTTCAGCCTTATCTGTCTTTTCCCATGGAAGATCAAGATCATCTCTTCCGAAATGTCCGTAAGCAGCCACCTGTTGGTATATAGGCCTTCTGAGATTGAATCTCTCAATAATTGCAGCCGGTCTTAGGTCAAAGTTTTCTGTAACGGCCTTCTCTATTATTGCTTCATCAACCTTGTTTGTTCCGAAAGTCTCAACCATTATTGAAACGGGCTTTGCAACTCCTATAGCATAGGCAAGCTCAACTTCGCACTTATCGGCAAGCCCTGCGGCAACTATATTTTTTGCAATGTGTCTCGCTGCATATGCTGCAGAACGGTCAACCTTTGTGGGATCCTTTCCTGAAAATGCTCCGCCGCCATGACGCGCATATCCGCCGTAGGTGTCAACAATTATCTTTCTTCCCGTAAGTCCTGAGTCTCCTTGAGGCCCGCCTATTACAAATCTTCCTGTAGGATTTACAAAATACTTTGTATCCTCGTCCAGCAACTCTGCAGGTACAGTAGTCTTAATAACATGCTCAATCAAATCTCTTTCGATTGTTGCTCTGTCAGCATCCGGTCCGTGCTGTGTGGATATAACAATAGTATCCACTCTTACGGGCTTGTTGTCATGGTATTCAACAGTAACCTGAGTTTTTCCGTCCGGTCTTAAATAGCTTACAAGATTGTTCTTTCTAACCTCAGTTAATTTAAGCGCCAGCTTATGAGCCAGGTATATAGGCATAGGCATCAGTTCAGGGGTTTCATTGCACGCAAATCCAAACATCATGCCCTGATCTCCGGCACCTATCATGTCGTTTGTATCCTGATCATCTTTTTTGTACTCATCTGCTTCATTCACACCCATTGCTATATCCTGAGACTGTTCTTCAATTGATGTAAATACGGCGCATGTCTTGTAATCAAAGCCATATTCTGCGTTGTCATATCCTATATTCTTAACAGTATTTCTGACTATTTTAGGTATATCGATATAGCAGCTTGTGCTGATTTCTCCCGCCACAAGCACAAATCCTGTTTTAGTAACTGTTTCACAGGCAACTCTTCCATTTGGATCTTGTTCCATAATCGCATCCAAAATACCATCTGATATCTGATCGCACATTTTGTCAGGATGGCCTTCTGTAACTGATTCAGATGTAAATAACCATTTTTTCATAGTTCTATTCCTTTCTTTAAATCGGTATAACCAATTTCAAATAAAAAAACCCTTCCGCAGAAGAGGTCCATTGTCTAATTTGCCTCATCTTTCGGATATCCGCGGGAATTGGCACCTTGAATAATCAGGCTGCCGGGTTTCATTGGGCCTCGTCCCTCCACCACTCTTGATAAGGAGTATTTTTTTAAATCATATCATATACCATTTTTATTGTCAATATATATCAAAATTATTTTTAATTGCTGCTCTAAGTTTGTTTTAGTATTATTTTGTTTGAAATCACTGGAACAAATTCTTCAAAAAAACGTCTAATTAAAAATGGAATTTAATCCTGTGTTTCTAAATATTACTGACTTGGTAACAGTAAATTAATAAAACATCACTGATTTTTGTGTTATAATGATTTCGTAAGTTTAAAACAGAAAGGAATGATTTATTTGTTTATTAAGAAAATAGCGGTTTTCTCCGCTGCGCTGGCAATTTTATTAAGCTCAAGTGCATACGGAAGCAGCTTTTATACCGTATACGACCTGGCTGAGCAAACCAGGCTGTCAACCGGCATTACATACGAAAGAATAGAGAGGTACACTTCTGCCGGCTGGATGAACATAAATGTTGTACGTGCGAATTTAACAGATACGTATACGGAGGTCAAACCCCTTACAAATGAAAACGGCGTATCTGTCCGCTCTCCCCTGAGTTCAATGATTAAATCCTCAGGAGCAACAGCGGCGGTTAACGGTGACTTCTTTTATATGGGAGACCCTACTTACACTTATGGCCCTGTAATAAGAGACGGAAAATTAATTACATCTCCTCTGCCCTACAGCTATGGCTACCCTACAGTTTCAGGACTTTTAGACGGAAACATAGACATATCTGTGTGGAACCCTGAAATTACGGTATATGGTTCGGACAGTACCGTCTACAATGTTACAGTAATGAATAAAACATCTTCATTGGACTGGGCACCTACAATACTCACATCAGACTGGAACAAAAACTCTCCTGGATACGACGGCAAAAAGGACATTGTTGAAGTTGTAGTAGTTGAAGGAACTGTTTCAGAGGTGAGAAGAAATCAGCCTTCAACGATAATACCTGAAAAAGGATATGTATTGGCAAGCTGCAATGCTGCAGCCATTGAGCAGATGGTGAATTCATTTTCGCCTGGAAACCCTGTTACCCTGAACATTAAGCTTGACTTTAGTCCTGAAAATGTGGATTGGTCCTTTGGAGCACTTAACCATCTCGTTAAGGATGGACAGTTAAACCAGATAAGCGACGAGGTGCTTGGAGCAAACCCGAGAACAGCTATCGGCTTCAATAAAGACAATACGGAAATGATTCTGGTTACTATTGATGGCAGAAATAAAAACTACGTTGGCGTTAAACAGACAGAGTTAGCTGAAATACTTCTGAGCCTTGGAGCATACAACGCTGTTAATATGGACGGCGGCGGCTCTACAACCATGGGTGTTGATTTCTTGAAAAATTCAAATGTTACAATTGTAAACATTCCTTCCGACGGAAGAGAAAGAAAGATTGCTTCAGGTGTTGGTGTTTTTAACACATCTCCTGACAGCAACGAAATAAATAAAATAGAAATTATCCCTGAGCAGGACGCAGTTTTCAACAATACGGAAACAGCCCTTCAGTTGAAATTTTATAATGAATATTACACACCTCTTGATGTAAGTGTGAAAAATATTGAATTTAAAGTTTCTCCTTCGGATGCAGGAAAAGTAGTAAATAATATATTTTATCCAAGCAAGGCTGGTAAAGCTGTCATTACCGCAGAATCGGGAAATGCCGTGAACCAAGTTGAAATAAATGTGCTTGCTGAACCTGTAGCATTGAAATTCAATACTGATTCCCTTACTCTTGGCTTTGGAGATACCTATGAAATAGGTGAAATTCTTGGAATTGACAAGGATGGTATTTCAGCATATATTCCGGCAAAATATGTTTCCTATTCCTACAGAAACAGAATCGGGAAAGTAGAAAACGGGATTTTTACATCAGGTGATGTAAGCAATACGGGTGCAATAACAGCTACATTTGGAAATGCCGTAAAGCATATTCAGGTTAAGGTAGGCTATAATTACAAGACACTGTACAGATTTGAAAGTCTTGAAGGCCTGAAGCTTAAATTGTATCCTGAAGATTCCATCGGAGGCATATCTGTTGTACAGGATTTCTCTAAAGAAGGATCCGGTTCATTGAAGTTGGATTATGATTTTACTAAAATGACGGATCAAAGTATCGCCTTTGTTGAATTTGGCAATGACGGCGAAGGGATTAAACTGGAAGGAAAGCCAAAGGCGATAGGAATGTGGGTTTACGGCGACGGAAAAAATCACTGGCTTAGAACAAGAATTCACGATGCCAACAACAACCAAATAAAAATAACCTTTGAAGATGAAGTAAACTGGACAGGATGGAAATGGGTTGAAGCACACATTCCTGAAGGAACGGCCTATCCCGTTACCTTAAGCAATATTTATCTTGCTGAGATTAATGAGACAAAGAAGGATAGCGGAACTATTTATATCGACAACTTAAGAATATTATACGAGCCCAATGACAAAGAGCTTGGTCTGAAACCGGAAACAGAATTTGTCGATTCTCTGAAGGTGTCATCCTTATCTGGTGCTAAGGATAAGCTTGTTATAAACAATGCTGAGAAGAAGCTTTCAGGAAACGGACAAATAGTTTATTTTGATGGCATCGTAACAAACGGTACGATGAGTGCAAGCAACTCAACAATGTGGAACAACATTAAAAGTTTCATGTCCTATTCTGACAAGGTCCTTGTTCTTACAATGAATGCTGGGCCAACCAGCATAAATGATCAGAGGGAAGTGAAAGTATTAAAAGAAATTCTTGAAAAAGCCGCAGAAAATAATAATGTCTTCGTTGTATACAAGGGAGAAGATGAGAGTACCATCATAGAAAACGGAGTAAGATACATTTCTTATGATGACACCTTTGAACTGGGCATAACGGATGCAGGCGTAAAATATAAAAATTGACATTTTTCGTACTTTCATGTTAAATTAATCTAAATTGGGTATAATATGTTTGAACTTATATACTTTTGGAGGATTTATGTGGAAAGAATTTAAGGAATTTGCCTTCAAGGGCAACGTTTTGGACTTGGCTGTGGGCGTTATCATGGGTGGTGCTTTTGGGAAAATAGTAACATCCGTGGTAAACGACTTGATTATGCCTTTGCTTGGATATTTCATGGCAGGCATGGATTTTAAGTCAATAAAATATGTTTTGAGCGAAGCCGTTATGGAAGGTGATGTTGTCGTAAAACCTGAAGCAGCGATAATGTTCGGCAACTTCATACAAAATATTGTTGATTTTATGATTGTGGCCGTATCAATTTTCTTGTTTATTAAATTAATCAATAAATCAAAAGATAAATTTATAAAACAGAAAGAAGAACAAGCGCAGGCTGTTGAAGAACCTGCAAAACCAACTCAAGAGGAGCTGCTTGCAGAAATCAGGGACCTTTTGAAAGAAAAACATTAAAAATTCGCCGTTATACTGTTTTTATTTTAAAGTGCGTACAATATTTGTCCGCATCATAGGAAAACAGTATATACTAATTCACTTCAAGGGTACTTATTTAATGCGAATTAGTATTATACGGCGTTTTTTTCTTGAAATTTTTCAATATTGCTGTTAGAATAGCCATAGTAAAATATTTGGAGGTAAAAATGAGTTTATATACAGAATGGAATGAAAATCTTAAGGATATTCAGACACAAGAAGAATACCAGGATTTTTTCAAAAATTACATGGGAAAAGAAGCTGAATGCTACAAAAAAATATTAGAAGCCAAAAACCCTGTAATAAAGGGAACAATAAAGGAATTAGCCGAAAGCAATGATATGACTAATGTACAGTTCATAGGATTTCTCGACGGAGCTCTAACAAGCTTAAAGGAAGAATTGGACCTGGATTCACTGACAGAGGACTCAGACATAACTGTTGAGCTTGACTGGGAAAAACTTCTGTTGAATATGCATGATGCCAAAGCAGAGTGGCTTTACGGCATGAATGAATGGAATAACATATTTGACGAAGAAGAAAGAAAGCGAATCAAAAAAGATTACAACCGATCAAAGCAAGTTGTTGTAGGAGAGAAAACCGGAAGAAACGATCCATGTCCTTGCGGCTCAGGCAAGAAATACAAAAAGTGCTGCGGAAAATAGCCCCTTTGGGAGGATATCATGAATAAGACTAAGGGTATTGCCTTTGGGGTCTTAGCTGCTTTTATATATGGTTTCACACCCATACTCGGTAAACTAACATATGCAGAGGGAAGCAATCCCTTATCTCTTACGTTTTACAGGAATCTGCTTTCCATACCGTTTATTTATTTAGTTCTTCGGTACAAGAAGGAAGAAATTAAAATAAACAAGGTAGAGTGCAAAAAGCTCGCCATAATGGCGGCGCTGGGATCCACTCTCACTGCTCTCACTCTGTACGGGTCATATAACTATATATCTGTAGGAATGACCACCACTATTCACTATATATATCCCGTGCTGGTAACTGCGGTATGCATATTGATTTTTAAGGAAAAAATAAGCAGGGAAAAAATTGTTGCCCTTGTATTGTCAACCATAGGGGTGATGATGTTCTTTGAGGGTAATTTCAGTATAACAGGTGTACTGCTTGCGTTGCTGTCCGGCGTTTTTTACGCAATCCACCTGCTGTACATGGACAAAAGTGGATTGAAAACCATGTACCCTTTTAAAATAACATTTTACGGCTCGGTCTTTGCTTCAATTTATTTGTTTATATTCGGAATGGCCAGCGGCAGCCTTGTATTTGAAATATCCTTAAAGGGATGGCTATTTACAACGTTAGTTGCATTTTTTGCATCATTCCTGGCAAATACCTTTATTCCAATAGGGGTAAAGTATGTAGGACCCACAGTAACATCAATTGTAGGAATGTTTGAGCCCATAACAAGCGTTGTTCTCGGAATATTGATTTTAAATGAGCCGGTAACCGCAAGAAATATAGCAGCATGCATTCTCATACTGGCAGGGGTAATGATTGTTACACTTGCAAAGGATAAAAAAGAAACTGTAATAAAATAAAAGAAAACTGCCCTTCAAGTATTATGAAGTGCAGTTTTTTATATATTCATCAGCAATATTCCACATTAATAACGAGACTACACCCTAAATTCGTCAAAACATCCTCTCAAAGCCCTCTGCACTTTCTTTTATATGATATATGCTCTTTTTCTTCATCCTTCCTCCTCCTCATTAATTTATAATAAAAAACCATTTGTACATTATTATAATTTATGATAGTATGAATTACAATCAATTTATAACAGAGTAGATAAGATGCGTTAAGTGTTGAGGGATGGGATGTCGCCCTCGAACGAAAGACTTTGTCTGCGGTATCTTGTCGCTTCCGCTGTATTTGAGAATTATTTTATTATTCTCCTATATTGTGCGGGGGTATTATTTGCTCAATAAAGGAGGATAACATGAGAGGTAATACTGATTCGCAAAAATTTACACCGGTGATCATAGTAAGGGCAGGACTGTTTATTGCCATGAGCCTTGTACTGAAAGTCATTTTTGAAATTTATATACCGTTAGCGGGTATTCCCGCACTGCGAATAAATTTCGCATCAATACCGCTGATGCTGTCAGGCATGATTCTTGGACCTGCAGCAGGCTTCATATCGGGTGCAACAGCTGACCTTATCAACTTTATGGTTAAGCCCGGAGGTCCATTTTTCCCGGGATTTACACTTGTTAGTGCATTGAGCGGGTTTATTCCCGGATTTATCTATAAATATGTAAGGAAAAATATTAATTACAATTTGTTAAACACCGCGTTTATATCACTTCTATCCGCAGGATTTGTAATGGTATTTATCCATAACGGTTTGCTTAAATTTGACGGCACAATTATGTATGACGGGAAGCCCCTAAGCTTCATATACATTGCTGGCTTCTTTATTCTCGTCGCAATCTACCTCATACTTCCTGCCAAAATAACATCTGCAGACAAGGATTTAAGCATGAGCAGGATTGTTTTTACGGTCAGTGCAACGCAGCTTATAACATCGATTTTATTAAATACTTACTTTCTGTCGGTTCTATATGGAAAGGGCTTCATGATATTTCTTCCTGCAAGAATACTGACAAACTTTTTTATGATTCCCATGTATTCAATAGTAATAGCTGCAATACTCAATGCAGTAAAGGGAAGATTCAAACTTTGAAATTAAGCCGCCTTCAAGGCGGCTTTTATTTTTTAAATTAAATTACGTATTTTGATGATTTATGCTGTCTGCTGCAAGTCTTCCCGTTGAAAATGCCGCTTGTATGTTGTAACCGCCTGTGTCACCGTCATAATCAATTATTTCTCCGGCAAAATACAAATTGGGTTCTAATTTCGACTCCATGGTCTTGAAATTAATTTCGTCAGCAGCGACGCCCCCCTTGGTCACCATTGCCACGTTAAAGCCCCCGAGCCTTTCCACAGTAAAAGGATGAGCGGAAAGCAGTTCGCATAGTTTTCTTCTTTCCTCCTTATGAAGTTGGCTGCATTTTATTTCCCCGTCAATATTTCCAATCTCTATAATTTTTTCAATAAAACGCTTAGGGAGATTCAACCGCTTCAATACCGATACAACGCCAGAGCCTCCTGAACTCAATATGAGCTCATCTAAAAACGTCCTGAATTCTTCATTATTGCTATAAGAAGTGAAATTTATTTTTAAAATATCATCTTTTTCAAAATATCTTGAATTATTGAGAATAACCGGTCCGGATATATTCACGTGAGTAAAAAGAAAATCTCCTGTAAATTCTTTAAGCTTTCTGCCATATCTCCATTGTGAGACCTTAATATCTTCAAAAGAAACTCCAGATAAATCCTTAAAGCCATAATCTCTCACATATACAGGAGTAAGTGCCTCCGACGGCTTTACAATCTTATGGCCGAATTCCTGCGCAATCAAATATCCGTCTCCAGTAGAGCCTGTAAGAGGATATGACATCCCTCCGGCAGATACTATGAGTCTTGCTCCGGCATAGGTTGATTTATTGGTTTTAACTGTAAACATTCCTTTTAGAGAGTCATATTCAGCTTTTATTGCGGCTTCATCATAAATTATCTCAACCCCATTTTCCTTTACACCTTTCAGCAGCACCTTCAATATATCTGATGCATCAAGTGTTATCGGAAATACCTTACCGTCCTCTCTCACCATACTTTTCAACCCTTTTTTCTCAAAAAACTCCATTGTATCTATGTTGGTAAAATTATAAAGAGCATTTTTCAAAAGCCTTCCTTTACTGCCGTATCTGCTTAAAAACGCACTCAATTCACAGCTGTTTGTATAATTGCATTGCCCTGCACCTGATATCATAAGCTTTTTGCCGGCATATTTATTCTTTTCTATAATCAAAACCTTTTTTGATTCAAGAGATAAGGCGCTGAACAGCCCTGCCGGACCCGCGCCTACAATTATAACATCATACTTCATTATTCGTTCCTTCAACTAATTCAACATTCTCTTCACTATCAGCATTACTTTCATCTTCCGCCGCACTTACACTGCCTTTATTTACAATAGCTTCTTCTAAAGATAGAATATTATACTTTTCTTTTATTTTACTTAAATTTACTGAAGCTTCAACGCGGTACTCTGTCTCATACTCATCCTTGTGAATACCTGCAAATACCACCCTGCCTCTTTCTTCATCAACCTCAAAAGAAGAATATTTATTGTTATAACCAAGTGCTATCTCCTGTTCCTTGGCATTAATAAAATCATAAAGAACAAAGAATCCCGTATCTGGCTTCTGTATTATAAATGAGGATGTTTCTGCAATAAGATATGGTTTCTGCCTTGAATAAAATGAACTTATTATGCTCTTTTTTTCAATGTCGAGCATCTTTCGCTCTCCTTCATTTCCGGTCATTATCATAATAAATCTGTCATTTATCCGTTCAAGGCACCCATTCTTTGCAAATGCCGCCCCGTTAACGAGTTCAGGCTCAGTACTACCTACGCTCCATATAAACATCTGGTTGAAGCTATCACCGTAACCGGTTGTGTAGAACAGTATGCTGCTGTCACTATAGCTTTCAAGAATTTCAATGCCTCTCAAGCTTCTGTCAAGCATTGTCCTGCTGCTGTTCAAGTAGGACATAATATCATTTTTATCGGTTTTTTCCGAAGAGAAGTCAGGTATACCTTCATTGTATAAAATGTTCAGCTTAGCTTCGGCATCCTGCAGCTTTGATATCACTGCTTCATTATTTTTTGCAAGCTCAAGATAATCTCTATCCTTTTTATCTATCTCTGATTTAAGATTTCCTACTTCTTCTTTTAAGCTTTCATTTTCTTTTTTTATTTCTCCTGTATTTTTAATTTCCGCATATTCGCTCGGTCCTATCCCTGTTTCTTGAGAAGCAGGAAGCATGGTACATCCGAATAAAACAAAGGCGGAAACAATTGAAACAGATATAACTGAAATTTTCCTCATGATTTTCATCTCCTTGCTTTAGTAAAATGTAGTTAGCAAAAAAGCATCTTATAAGATGCTTTTTGCTGCTACGGGATAATAATAGTTACTGACACATATTCTCCGTTCTGAGAAATGGCGGTGCTCGATATGTATTGTCCCTCTGTTATGTCTTTTAGGTATCTTGTATCCCCTGATATATTAATTATTCTCGTGTTATTTGTAACCTTCAAATAAATAAGCTCAGTCTGTCCGCTGCTGCTTTGGTTCTGCATCATTATAATCTTATCGTCTCTGTTTATAAAGATTGCCTTTCCCGCAAAATTTATAACCGCCTGAAGCTCTGATGCTTCAATAGTAACTATTTCTCCGCCGGAAGTATTCACATTGACATTATAGCCCACTCGCAAATCATTGATTGATGCATTCTTGCTTCCTATTGTTACAACCACGCTGTTGCTCACAGTATATTGCTCTACATCACCATTTTTATCTGCAATTTTTATTTTATTAGTGCCGCCGATTATTATTTCCTTAATCGTACCGCTCATTTCAGCTTCCTTGGCAACAGTGTTAATTTTTATCACGGCATCATATTCCGTGGTGACTGTAACTTCGTCCCCTACCCTTACTCTGTCAAAGCTTGATTCCTTATCGTTTCTTGTTACTTCAACGCTACCGCTCAGTTCAAATGTTTTAATAATATCTTCCGCTGTCTTCACAGAAACCTTTATAGGATAGGATGAATAATCAATAGCTGATATTTTTCCGTCATAATATTTAATTCTGCTCACTGAATTAATCTGATATACTTTATTGTTATCTAAAAACAATGTTATTTCATCATTTTTCTTAAGATTCTTCAGCTCGGTTACCTTTCCGTCAAGGTAAATCTCTGCTGAGGATGGCACATCATACTTGATTTTGTCCTTATCATTGTCATAGATTGTGACAGAAGCAGGGGATGAGTAGGCAACAGTATTGATTATTCCTCTCGCAATTTCTTTAGTGCTGTCAGCTTCAATCTTAACCGCATATTTATTTTCGTCCACCTTGCACTTAACAAGCATGTCCTTTTTTAAATCAGAATATTTCTTTGTTCTTCCGTTTATATATATTTCTGTACTATTATTGACCTTTACAATACTTTCAACATTTTTGCTGGTGTTGATATAGATAAGAGATTCTCCCTTTTCTTCTGTCAGCTTTGTTATGAAGCCTTCTGCAATAGTAGTCGGAACATAATCATCCAAATCTGGATAAATATCATTTTTTTCAATATATCTGAAAGCCTTGTCCAGCACTGTAGAAATTTCGGCTCTCGTTATCTTATTTGTAGGGTTAATATTTTTTTTGCTGTCACCCTGAAGTATTTCCTTATCGTACATTACATATATATATGGCCTTGCAGCTGTTGATATCTTTTCAGCATCATTAAAGGGAAGTGTGTACACCTTCAGACTTTGCGCCTCATCTCCCAGCATCATAGCCTTTGTAAGAAGAACCGCTATTTCTTCTCTTTTTGCATCTTGAAAAATAGTTTTCTTTGAAAACATATCCTTTATTCCATTTTCAGATACAACTCCAAGTTCAATAATTACAGCCAAGTATTCAAATGACCACTCATAGTAACGCGTATTTGACATTTCCTCCAATACAGGCTCATATTTTTCTATAATTTCATCCTTTATATCTTTATCAATATCGTAAAGTCTTGACAACATAACAAGAGCTTCAAGTACGGTAACATTGTTATCAGGTTTGAATGTTTTATCATCATATCCCGAAACCAGTCCATTCTTTGCCACCCTTTCAATGTAGCTCTCAGCCCAGTGATTTGATATATCTGTAAATGCAACCGCACTTGCAGTAACTGTAAATACAATAGAAAGAACAACAGTCATCAATATTATCTTATTTAATTTGCTATGTTTCATAATACCTCCTACCCAGCCATATTTTAATAAATTATACCATAATACGAGTCATTCTGCAAATTATTATTGTTAGAGAAATCTTAAAAATCAATGCTCCGTGGTATTGTTTATAATATTGCTCCGCAAAACTATTGACATGCGGCAATATTGTGATAAATTTTAATAATACGATATAATAACAGCATAAAATGGAGGACGCAATGGACTTAAATAACGCGAGGATTGAAATAAACCGCATTGACAGAGAAATAGTGCTTTTGTTAGAGAAAAGGTTTGATTTTGTAACAGAAATTGGGAAATATAAGAAAGAAAACAACCTTCCAGTATATGACCCGGAAAGGGAGAAAATTGTAGTAAGTAATTGTGTCAGTTATTTAAATAATAAAGAATATTCGAAGGCCATTGAAGATGTTTACATCCAAATAATGGATTCAAGCAAGGAATTGGAAAAATAGCAACAATATACCGCCATCTTTAGAGAAATCTCCAAAAATGGCGGTGTAATTTTTAAGCTTGTTTTTTTGCCAGTTCAAATTCATCTTGAATTTCAGCAGAAGGTTCTGCAGTCATTCTCGATACTATATAAATAAACAGACATGATGTTATAAATGCCGGAAGCAGCTCATACACTCCGAAAACACCGCCCATGGGCTTCAATATAAGCTTCCAGATAAAAACCATTATACCTCCTGAAAGCATGCCTGCAATGGCACCTTCTCTTGTGGTTCTTTTCCAAAACAACGAAAATAATGTTATGGGACCGAATGTAGCTCCGAAACCGGCCCATGCAAATGACACAATTGTGAATATTACACTGTCCTTATCAAGAGCTATAATTATACCCACCAATGAAATAACAATCAAAATTATCTTTGACATATTCATAACCTGCTTGTCTGTGGCATCCTTTTTAATGAGATGCTGATAAATATTTTTAGAGAATGCCGACGCCGCAATCAACAGATATGAATCCGATGAACTGATGGTTGCCGCCAATATTCCCGCCATGATAAGGCCTGCAATAAATGCGGGAAGCAAGTTTTGTGAAAGCACAATGAACACACTTTCTGCTTCGCTGTATGTTGACAGCTCTGCTGGAAACAGTGCCCTGCCTATAATACCTATGGAGACAGCGGCAACAAGGGAAATTATAACCCATACAGTAGCAATTCTCCTTGATTGTTTCAGCTCCTTGGCATCACGTATTGCCATAAATCTAAGTAAAACCTGGGGCATACCAAAATATCCAAGCCCCCATGCCAATGTTGAAAGTATCGTATATAATCCGTATTTTCCCGCTTCTCCAAATTGAGGAACTCCGTTCAGCAGAACCTGAGTACCGTCTGCTCCAATTGTTGGTGAAGCAATACCGAAAAATTCAAAAAATCCGGGTATTGCCTGTGCATTTTCAAGTACCGCGGCTGCACCTCCGGCAGCTATGGTACTTGCAATCAATATTGTAACAAGAGCTATAATCATTACAAATGCCTGCATGGTATCAGATGCGGTTTCTGCAAGAAACCCTCCTACAAATGTATAAAATACAACAAATACTGCCCCGGCAAACATCATGTATCTATATTCAAATCCAAACAATGTACTGAAAAGTTTTCCCACTGTAACAAAACAGCTTGATGCATAGACAGTAAAAAATACAAGTATGAATACCGCCGAAATCGTCATAATCACTTTGTTTTTCTCTTTAAAACGATTGCTGAAAAAGTCGGGAAGCGTTATGGAGTCTCCCGCAATAACCGAGTAATTATGAAGTCTCTTGGCTACAAAAAGCCAATTCAGATATGTTCCGGCAGCGAGTCCTATTGCTGTCCATATTGCATCACTCAAGCCATACCAGTACGCAACTCCCGGAAGTCCCATCAAAAGCCATCCGCTCATATCGGAAGCCTCTGCACTCATGGCGGTAACCAACGGCCCCAGCGATCTTCCTCCTAAAAAATAGTTTTCACTGCTTTCATTGGCACGCTTTGCAAAGTAAAGTCCAATACCTGTAACGACGGCCATGTACACAATCATTGATATAAAAATCTGTAATGTGTCACCTTTCATTAACGAACCTCCCTTTTTAATTTTTAAAACTTAGTATAAATATAAATGTAAATTTACATAAAGTCAAGAATAAATAATATTTTAATTTGTAAAAAACAGACGATGTTTGAATAGTATATAATCGTTGAAATATTAACAATCATTCGCTTGTAGTACGCGTACTCAAAATAAAAACAGACGTGCATTAAAATACACGTCTGGATTACATATCTACCCTATTAATCTGCTTATTACTTCTTTTACCGTAGTAATTTTATTTATGACTTCAAGATTTGCGCCTGAAAAAATGAGACCTCCTCGTCCTTCCACCGCATCAATAAGACCTGAAGATATACAGTAAGGAATTGTTGCCGGATTACAGTTCGGCATGCACTTATAGCACTTGCTCACAACACAGCCATTTTCTACGGAATCGGTAATAAATTTATTACGAATTGCCCTTGCTGGCATACCCACCGGGCTTTTGATTATCATTTCATCACTTTTTTCAGCATTTACATAAGCAAGCTTGAAATTTTCATGAGCATCACATTCAATAGTAGAAACGAACAAACTTGCTATCTGAAATCCATCGGCTCCTGCTTCTTGAAGCCCCATAATATCTTCCTTTGTTCTTATTCCACCTGCGGCAATAACCGGTATCGTTACGCCGTGCTCCTTTTCTATTCCCGTTATTAGCTCTTTGACTTCCTTGACAATTTCCTTAAGAGATGCACATTTTTCTTCAAGAATTTCATTCATCTTAAACCCGAGATGCCCTCCTGCAAGAGGTCCCTCAACTATAACTGCATCCGGAAGCCTTTTATTCTTTAAGTAGCTCCTTATAATAATTCCTGCAGCTTTGGCTGAGGATACTATGGGTGCTATTTTAGTTGATGTTCCTTCAACAAGTTTTGGTAATGATAAGGGAAGACCCGCACCGGAAACTATCAAATCTATTTTTTCCTCAACAGCCTTTTTTACATAGAGCTCATAGTTGCTTATTGCAGCCATTATATTTATTGCTAATATACCTTTTGTCTTTTCTCTTGCCTTTTTTATTTCTTTTCCTATTGCTCTGAGATTAGCCTCAACAGGATTTACCGCAAAATCCGGCTCCCGGAATCCTATCTGCACTCCTGAAATAGTACCGATTCCACCTTCATTTGCTACGGCGGCAGCCAATCCGGACAAAGACACCCCTATTCCCATGCCACCTTGAATTATTGGAATTGCAGCTGTTAAATTTCCTATTTTCAATTCTTTTAATTCCATATTTTCTCCAATATTTTTAATATCTATTTATTTGATAATCAAAGTATATATCCTGTAGTGATTGTTGTCAAGAAAAAAGAAATAAAAATCTCCCCCTTTCAGCACTTGCACATCAGGAGGAGATTGCTTTTAATTTTTTGAACTGTATTCATCAAGAGCTATATTTGTTTGCTCCTGCTTTTCTTCGATGACTTCTTGAATCATCATGTCCTTAACCTTCATGAGCCTTGTCTGATTTCCTCTTTCATTTTCATCAAGCTTCATCTGAATATACTTTATGGTTTCCTGAAATTGAGGAATCATGACATATTCAAGAGCATTAACCCTTCTTCTTGTCTTTTCAATTTCCGCGGCCAACAGCTGCACTTCCTTTTCAACAGCCGCCAGTCTCAAAAGCTCGGGGAAAATACTTGAAAGATTTTCAATTGCATTATCAAGTTCTGCCGAAGTGCCTGCAAAACCATAAGGATAAATATTGGATGTATCATCAGTGGTTGTCTTAAAGTCAAATACCGGAACATCAACACTCATGACGTTTTTGTTTCCTACCTCAATCGAAACTCCCTGCTTCGGATACATAAGAGCCTCATCCAATACTTCTGATGACATTACGGCACTTGCAATAACAAAGTTTGAGTAGACATTGGTTATATGTGCCTCAACCTGTTCCCTCAGCACCTTATTTTCTCTGGCAAGCTCCAAAAATTGCTTCATAAGCTCATCACGCTTATCCTTAAGCATCTTGTGACCCTTGACCGCCACCTTCAAACGTTTCTTTAGAGTGGTTAAGACCATTCTGGTTGGATTTACATTCAATCTTGCCATAGGTTCACCTCTCTATCCTAACGGATAATATTTTTCGAGATATTCGTCCCTTATACGTTTTAACTCACTCTTAGGAAGAAGTGTCAATAAGTTCCATCCAATTGTAAGTGTTTCTTCAATTGACCTGTTTGTTTCATATCCTTGAGAAACATATTTTTTTTCAAATTCATCGGCAAATTTAGCATAAAATTTATCCGCATCGGAAAGCGCGGCCTCTCCTAATATTGCCATGAGTTCCTTAGCCTCTTTACCTCTTGCATATGCTGCAAAAAGCTGATTCAGCACGTCGGAATGGTCCTCCCTTGTCTTTCCTCTTCCAATACCCTTGTCTTTTAAACGTGACAATGAAGGAAGAACATCTATAGGAGGCTTTATACCCTTTCTGTAAAGCTCACGGGAAAGGATAATCTGTCCCTCTGTTATATATCCTGTAAGGTCAGGAATAGGATGTGTCTTGTCATCTTCCGGCATGGTCAATATAGGAATCATTGTAATTGAGCCTTCAATATCTCTCTTTCTTCCCGCTCTCTCATAAAGGGTGGCAAGGTCCGTATACAGATATCCAGGGTAACCTCTTCTGCCCGGTACCTCCTTACGTGCTGCAGATACCTCACGAAGAGCCTCTGCATAGTTTGTTATATCCGTAAGGATTACAAGAACATGCATCCCTTTCTCGAATGCGAGAAATTCAGCAGCAGTCAACGCCATACGCGGTGTTGAAATACGTTCTATGGCAGGGTCGTCCGCTAAATTCATAAATAATACTGTCCTGTCTATTGCACCTGTTTTTCTGAAGTCTGATATAAAGAAATCCGCCTCTTCATATGTTATACCTATTGCAGCAAATACAACGGCAAACTTTGAATCTGTACCCAAAACTTTCGATTGACGGGCAATTTGTGCCGCCAAATCCGCATGAGGAAGACCGGAACCCGAAAATATAGGGAGCTTCTGTCCTCTTACAAGTGTATTCAATCCGTCTATTGCCGAAACTCCTGTCTGAATAAATTCATCAGGATAGTCACGTGCAGATGGATTCATCGGCAATCCGTTGATATCCAGTCTTTTTTCCGGTATAATTTCAGGGCCGTTGTCAATTGGGCGACCAAGACCGTCAAATACACGGCCAAGCATGTCATATGATACCGCAAGCTCCATTCCTCTTCCTAGGAACTTCACTTTGCTCTCCGCAAGGTTTATACCTGCAGCACTTTCAAAAAGCTGAACGAGCGCATTGCTTCCGTTAATCTCAAGGACTCTGCAGCTTCTCTGTTCACCGCTTGGAAGCTCGATTACACCCAATTCATCATATGCAACATTTTCAACGTTTTTTACAAGCATTAAAGGTCCTGCTACTTCCGATATGGTTTTATATTCTCTAATCATACTATTCGACCTCCTTGCCTGATGTTAAAGCAGATATTTCTGTTTCAATCTGCTTCTTTATATTTTCGAAAGCTTCTGAAACCTTACTTTCTTCCGTATACTTGAATCTCCCTATTCTTTCTCTAACCGGAAGGTTCTCAATAGCTTTGAATTCGGCGCCTTCTTTCAGCGCATCAATTCCGTCATGATAATACTTCATAATAAGTGTAAGAAGCTTATATTGTTTGTTGAGCGATGTATATGTGTCTATATCATGGAATGCATTCTGATGCAGGTAGTCCTCTCTTATAGATCTTGTGGCTTCAAGCTTCAGTCTGTCTCCCACCGATAATGAATCAACTCCTACGAGTTGCACGATTTCATTTAATTCTGCTTCTTCCTGAAGCAGCCTGATTGCTTCAGAACGAATATCCGTCCATTCTTTAGCCACATTTTCGTTGAACCATCTTCCAAGCCTATCGGCATAAAGTGAGTAGCTGTTCAACCAGTTAATCGCAGGGAAGTGGCGTTTATAGGCCAATTGAGCATCCAATGCCCAGAACACTTTAACAATACGTAAAGTTGCCTGCGAAACCGGTTCGGATATATCTCCCCCAGGAGGTGATACGGCGCCTATGGCGGATAATGCCCCTTCTCTTCCTTCTGAGCCAAGACTTATAACCCTTCCTGCTCTTTCGTAGAACTGTGCCAGACGGGATGCCAAATATGCAGGATATCCTTCCTCACCGGGCATTTCCTCAAGACGACCTGACATTTCACGAAGAGCTTCAGCCCAGCGTGAAGTTGAATCAGCCATCAGCGCAACTGAATATCCCATGTCTCTGAAATATTCCGCAATTGTAATTCCTGTATAAATTGATGCCTCACGGGCTGCAACAGGCATGTCGGATGTGTTGGCAATCAGCACTGTACGCTTCATCAGAGATTCACCGGTTCTCGGGTCCTTCAGCTCCGGAAACTCCATCAGTACGTCCGTCATTTCGTTTCCGCGCTCACCGCAGCCTATATATACAACTATTTCCGCATCCGCCCACTTGGCAAGCTGATGCTGCACAACCGTCTTTCCGCTTCCGAATGGCCCCGGTACAGCGGCAACTCCTCCCTTTGAAATAGGGAATAATGTATCTATAACTCTCTGCCCTGTTACAAGCGGTTGCTCCGGAACCATTTTTTCCTTATATGGTCTTCCTTTTCTCACAGGCCATTTTTGCATCATTGTTAAATTAACATCTTCACCGTTGTCTTTCTTTACAACGCACACAATTTCCTCTACAGTAAAGCTCCCGGCCTTTATATCAGCAATCGTACCGCTTATTCCGTAAGGAACCATGATTTTTTGCTGCACTACTATAGTTTCCTGAACAGTACCGATTATATCACCGGCCTGAACCTTATCTCCGACCTTTGCAACCGGGACAAATTCCCACTTTTTTTCTCTGTTTAGAGAAGGAACACTTATTCCTCTTGCAATATTGGGTCCAGCCACCTTTCTTATTTCTTCCAGCGGACGCTGAATTCCGTCATATATTGTTTCTATGAGTCCCGGACCCAGCTCAACCGAAAGCTGTGCTCCGGTGGATACCACCGGTGCGCCCGGCGCCAGTCCCGCTGTTTCCTCATATACCTGAATAGATGCTCTGTCACCGCGCATCTCAATTATCTCACCAATCAGTCCCTGCTCGCTTACGCGCACAACGTCAAACATATCTGCTTCTTTCATGCCCTCGGCAATTACCAGCGGACCTGATACTTTTACTACTCTACCCTGGCTCATTAATTTAATCACCTGCTTTCATTATTTATAACTAATCATTGTTAAAAAGTATATCCGCACCAACTGCTTTTTCAACAGCTTTTTTAATATTTTCTATTCCTATGCCAGTTGTTCCCTTCATTCCCGGGATAGGAATTATTGCCGGCAGACGCTTCTCATCATATTCATAGATAGTATCCTTAAGCTCACTGTAGAAGTTTTCTGTTATATAAATAATGGCATAATCTTCTTCGGCAATGGATTTAAGCTTGCTTTTTGCATCTTCCGCCGAGGAGCAGTCAAAAACGCTAAGACCTACAGCCTTGAATCCCAGGACACTTTGCTTATCCCCTATAACTCCTATTTTATACATACGTCTCCCTCACCCTTTCTCTGATAAGTTCAGGCGAGATTCCTGCAAGCTTTCCTGCCAGTATGATTCTTGCAATTTTAATCTCATTATCTTTAGCTATTAAATAGCCTGCCAATGGTTCTATACCAAACGGAACATATTTAGCGCTCTTTATGTGGTCAATAATTTTATTATCCAACAGCTTTTCTAAAATTGTATATTTGCCGGTTTCAATTAAAGCTTCTGATCCTGCAAGAAAAATGTCCTTAAATCCATATGCAGAAAGCTGTTCGGCAAATTTTTCAAACGGCTCATCATAGCTCTTAATAAACACCTGCTCACTTATTTTCCCACCACTTAAGAAAACCTTGGTAAAAAAGTCCCAGGATTTATTCATCCTTTTAAGTCTTACATATGTTTTTAAATTAATTGCATCTATTTGCAGCTTGACATAGTCTATAATAAAGTCGCTATGAGTCTTTTCCGCCGAATCAAGCATTTCATTATAACAATATTTATCTAATATTATATCAATCAGCTGAGGATCGTTTGTTTTGGGAAAGGTTTCTATTATTTCTTTAAGAGCCTTTTCCATATTTTCTGTAAGAGCTGAAAAATCCCTTTCCTTTACGGAATATTTCAGAATTCTTAAATCAATGGAGCCTGTGTCAACAAGAATATCTGAAGCATCAATTCCCAAATATTCCGCTTTCATAATAGCCTTTAAGTTATGGTAATCATACGGAAATAAAAATATGTTGAAGCAATCTAACTCCGGAGCTATTGAGGTTATAAAGTCATATGTTTTCTTATGCTCCTCTGCCAGGATATCCTCATAATCAGCACGGCTTGTATCCTCACCACCGTTTCCGTAATTTATGTCTTCCAGCACTCTCAGGGCTTCTTCTATTGTTTTCGCATCTATCATTTTCTCTGCTCTTTCCCGTGTAAGCATATTTTTTTCTACACTTCTGACACGTGCAGTTGAAAACAGATAGTCTGTATCCTTAATCTTTGCCAAAGTCATTCCTCCTTTCAGGCAGGAAAATTATTTGAAAAGTACATTTGCAACTTCATTTGTCAGCTCATCTCTAAGAAATTCCAAAACAGTTTCAAATGTGCTGTTTATTTCAATTGCTCCGCTCTTCATAACAAAGCCGCCGCCGGAATTCACAGTTTCATCACTCAATACAAACTTACCCTCGCCTAATTTGACATTGACGGATTCAATCAGTTTTTTACCTATTTTTTCTTTATCCTGCTTGTTTAGAATTATTGTTCCTTCTTTATATGGAAGCTTAGCAATTTCATTGGTCAAAAAGTCAATGTACTTTTCTTCCGGCATTGATTTAAGCTTGTTCAATGCTTCATCAAAGCTTTTTTTAATCGCATCCTGTTTTGCACCAAGCATCATTTTTCTTCCCTGAAGCTCTGCCGCAGAAATCTTTCTGCTTTTTAGACTTTCTGCATCCTTGCCCATATTTTCCGCAGCTGCACTCTTAATCACTTCTGCTTCTTTCTCAGCTTTGTCTATTATTTCTTTCTTGCTTTTCTCTGCATTGTTAAGGGAAATTTCTGCAATTTGTTTAGCGTCGTTTAAAATATTATCCGTTATATTTTCAATGCTCATTTCCTCACATCCTTATTTAGAATTTTAGTACATTAAACTTAAATGTTAAATTGAAATTCCATTTATCATAAGGAAGGAAATAAGTAATGCCAATACTGCATATGTTTCAACCATTGCTGCATAAACCATTGCCTTTGCTATCTCTTCAGGTCTTTTTCCAATAAGCATAATACCTGAAGCAGCAACCTTACCCTGGTGTATAGCAGAAATAATACCAACTATTCCTATTGGCAATGATGCGGCAAAGAAGAACCCTCCCTGCGCAGCTGTCAAATCTGCCATTCCGCCGCCCAGGAGACCTATTTTATTAAGAACTATAAAAGCTATAAGCAAACCATAAATACCCTGTGTTCCCGGCAGCGCCTGTAAAATCAATGTTGAACCAAATTTCTTTGGATCCTCCGCAACAACTCCCGCTGCTGCCTGACCTGCTATACCAACACCTATGGCGCTTCCGATACCTGCCAGCGCCGCAACTGAGGCCCCTAAAATTGCTAAAAAGTTACCGTTTGTTAAAATATTCATTTAATTTTCCTCCTTAATAATTTTGTTGTATTTTGTTTTCTTAGCTAAGGGATTAAATGCTTCTCCGCCACCCTCATAAAATTTACCAAAGAACTCAACATATTGTAATCTCGCCGCATGAACAAATGCGCCCAATGCGTTTATTGCAAAATTGAAAACATGCCCTATGATCAGTACAACGAAAAACAGTATAAAGCCGAATATATTTCGTCCTCCCATCGATCCTAATATACTTACAACAGATGAAACAACTCCTGTTGCAAGTCCCAGAGCAAGAAGCCTTGAATAGGAAAGAATGTCACTTAAGTAGCTCGTAATGTTGTACAAGCTCAGCACGCCGCTGATAAGCTTGCTTACTATGCCGTTCTTAGCTCTTCCCTGAGTCAGTATTAATCCTAATGCAAAGATTATTGTCATCCATGTACCGATTTTTCCTGATCCTGCTATTATAGAATTTCCAAAAAGCATCAATGCAATTCCTATAATAAATCCGTACCAGAACCCTATATCAAATACCGCATCAATCTTTTTGCCATCTCTTATAAGTATATGAGCCTGTATACCCATGCCCACAAATAAATGGATAACTCCAAATATAAATGAGAAAATCAGAAGCGTCATAGGCTGTTCCATAGGATTTATCCAAACAGGTTTCAACGTGAAATCCGAATTAAACAAAAGTTTAGCTGCAGCAGGTACAGCATCACCGAACCAACTCCCAAACATCACTCCCCAGAATGCAGTGGAAATTCCACAGTAGAAAAACATTTTAAGCATTTTTTGCATTGTACCTTCTAGCCTGAACTTTTTCAGTACAGTGTAGCAACCTATTGCCATAATAACCCCGTATCCTACATCTGCAAGCATGAGACCAAAAAATATGCAATAGAAAGGCGCCATGTATGAAGTAGGATCCACATTGGATGATGAAGGCAGACTGTACAACTCCGTAATAGATTCAAACGGCTGTACAAATGACCCGTTTTGCAGCATTATTGGATACTGTTCACCTTCCTCGGGTTTTGTTATTTCATTCCAGCATTCAAATTTACTTAAAACATATTCAACATTTTCTCTGCATTCTTCCGGAACCCATCCTTCAATATAAAACGTTGTATCCGTTTTAAGCATATTGCTTAAAACTTTATTTTTATCTCTTTCAATAATCAAATAATCATAAAGTATCTGTATATCTTCTTTCACCGGGACAAAATCTGAAATACTTTTTTCTATATTTATCTTTTCTTTTCCAAGCTCCTTTAATTTGCTTTTGTTTGCAGTTACATTTTCTGCAGCAGTTCCTGTCAGCTCTTTAAAAGCAACGTTATTAAAGCCATATTGTTTAAGAATATCATATAATTCTTCTTTTTCTTTTGTTAAACAAATAACAGAAATATAGTGCTGATCTTTGTCGCTGCTTATGAGGTTCAACAGACATCTATCGGTTCTTTGCCGCAAATCATCATTAAGCTTCTGAATATCTGCTATATTTGGGACAACGCCCATTAAAACACTCGTATATTTTGTTTCGGAGAGCTCTAAAGGAAGTTCATAACTTAACCAAGGTGTGAGACTTAAGATAGAAGCATTAATTTTGTTTTCCTCTGAAATAATCTCATTCAAAGATTTGTTCAACTCAAGAATCTTAGTTACGTTTTCCTCAGTTTTTCCGTTATTCGCTGTCAGTCTGTCGAATTCTCCCAATGATACAGTTTTTCTTGTATAAAATAACGGTTTTTTATTTTTATCGTATTTTTCAAGACTGGTAAGAATTTCACTGATTTTAGATATTTTAGCATCATAATTTAAGACTTCCGCCTCATTGCCATCTTTCTTTACGTAGGAAAGCCATTCCGGATCCGCAAGCTTTGTGTCCTGTGAACCAATTTCAACAACTCCTAAATCCATTATTTCTTTAATGAGTGAGGACTTTTCCTTGTTCAGGCCAATGATGCTTATTTTGTTCATTTTAACTATCGCCACTGGTCTTCACTATCCTTTCCAGTATGATTGAAGCAGCATAATCCATGTTTTCATCAGCCTTCTTGAGAATACCTTCACATTCCTTTGCAGCTCTATCAATTATATTGTCATATAAAAGCTGTCCTTCAGATTCAGCATTCTTAAGGAAAACAAGGCCTTCCGATCGAGATTTTTCCCGTGCTTCATCAATTATTTGCTGAGCTTGCGCATTTGCATCGACAACAACCTGTTTGGCTTGGGAAACAGCCTCCTTCTTAATTACTTCTGCCTTTTCCTCCGCATCTCTTATTGCCTTAATAATTTCAATCGACACTATACCACCACCTTAGTCTTGATTTCAGGAAAACATATTCATTTTCCATATACTTACTATAGAATACATTCTATAATTTGTCAATATAATAACCTTGCCCGAAATTTGATGTAATTATACATGTCAATGTTAATTTCAAACAAATTAAGATATTAATTTAACATCTACACAGGTAACAAAGCATAATTATTTTAATTTCGTAAAGTTATTGCTTGTAACTAATAGTAATACTTAAATTTCAATAATTTAATATTACTATATTAGTATAATTATAAAACATTTCTTTAACAAGTACGCACTTTTTTGTACCATAGTACCTAAAAAGATACTTAATTTGTCTTCCTCATTCCCACATCATTGTTATTTTTTAAATTAAGCTCCAGATACTCTGCTCCAAACCCATGCATCATTTCAAGCAGCGGAATGATTTTTTCACCAAGCTCCGTCAACCCGTATTCTACCCTCGGAGGTACAACAGGATAAACGTTCCTGAATATAAGGTGATCTTCTTCCAGGCTTCTTAACTGCTGCGTCAGCATTTTTTGTGTTACATCCGGAAGCCTTCTTTTTATATCATTAAATCTGAGAATCTTACCGCTTAAATACCACAAAATCATTATCTTTCTTTTGCCGGACAAAATCTTCTGCACCAATACCATAGGACATTCATTATACTTTATGCATTTGTCGCTCATATGGCATGTATTGTGCATTTCTTTGCTGCTGATCATTACATCACCTCGCTATTGTACAGTATCTTTTTGATACTGTGTTTCTTTTTAGCACCTATATGCTTAAAAAGCCTGTACATGTTTTTATTATATCACACAGTATCAAATATATAAAGAATAAATTTTGTTAATATTTTATCATGCTTTTCTCGGTTTTACAATAATAAATAAATTACCGTTAAAAAAATGCCGCGGTTATATACTGCGGCATTTAACTCACTTGTTCATTTTATTCCACGGCAAATATCAATTCTGCCTCTGCCGCCACCTCTTCGCCCACATATGCCGTGGCGCTCCCTATTCCAAAGCTTCCTTTAAACTTTGATATTTCGGTAACAAGCCTCAATATATCTCCAGGACATACTTTCCTTTTAAACTTTGCATTTCTGATTCCGCCGAAATAAACAGTTTTATTTTTGAACTTTTCCAGAGATAATAATGCCACCGCTCCCGTCTGAGCCAGCGCCTCTATAATTAAAACGCCCGGCATGACAGGATTGCCCGGGAAATGCCCCTGAAAAAACTCCTCATTAATAGTCACATTTTTTATACCAACGGCCAGCTCACCTTCTTTAAGCTCCACTACCTTGTCAATCAGCAGCATAGGATATCTGTGAGGTATTATTTTTTGTATATCGCTTGAATTCAAAATCATATCAGTTTCCCTTATACTTTTTCAAAATAAGCGTTGCATTATGTCCGCCAAATCCAAAAGCATTTGACAATGCATAATCATATTCTTTCTCAATACCCACATTGGGAACAAAGTTTAGACCCAATTCAGGATCTGTAACTTTATGGTTGATTGTTGGCGGTATAAATGAATCCTGAAGAGACTTAGCACATACTATTGCCTCAACTGCACCTGCTGCTCCCAGCAGATGGCCTGTCATGGATTTTGTGGAGCTGATGGGCACATCCACAGCATATTCCTTAAATATATTTTTTATTGCCTGTGTTTCAAATTTATCGTTGTACTTGGTGCTTGTGCCGTGAGCATTTATATATCCTATATCCTGCGGATTGATTCCTGCATCCTCAATGGCACTCAGCATAGAATTAGACTGTCCTTCAGAGCTTTCATCAGGTGAAGTCATGTGGAATGCATCACGGGTTGCTCCATAGCCAACAATTTCAGCATATATTTTTGCTCCCCTGCTTACGGCATGGCTGTAATCTTCGAGAACCATTACCCCTGCTCCCTCTCCCATTACAAATCCATGTCTTTCCTGGTCAAAGGGTATTGATGCCCTGTTTACATCCGTAGTTGTTGATAATGTGGTCAATGCCGCAAAGCCCGCAATTGAGGAAGGGGTTATGGCAGCCTCTGAACCTCCCGCCAGCATTACATCGCATATTCCGTCTTGAATTCTTTTATATGATTCACCAATTGCATTTGCACCTGTGGCGCATGCTGTAACCGTTGAATAGTTAATTGCCTTTGCCTTATACTTGATTGCTATTAAGCCTGATGCCATATTTGAGAGCATCATGGGAATAAAAAATGTTGATACCTTGCTTGGTCCCTTGGTGAGAAGTTTTTCATGCTCTGCTTCGATTGTGTGTATTCCTCCCACTGCACTTCCTACTACACAGCCAAATCTGTGACTGTCTACATTTTCAGTATCGAGACCTGAGTCCTTAACTGCAATATCGGCAGCTGCAAGGGCAAAATGGCTGTATCTGTCCATCCTCTTTGTTTCCTTTTTTTCAATGTAGGCTGTAGGATCAAAGTCCTTTATTTCTGCCGCCAGCTTAACATTGAATTCGGTTGTATCAAATGATTCTATCTGACTTATACCGCATTTTCCTTTTTTTATATTTTCCCAAAATTCAGCACCTGTGCCTATTGGGCTCACAACACCTATTCCTGTGATTACAACTCTTCTTTTCATAAATCCTCCTGTTTACATGTAGTATCCGCCGTTTACCGACAATACCTGGCCTGTTATATATGATGCCTTATCCGAGATTAAAAACTCTACCGAATCAGCGATGTCTGACGGCTGTCCCAGCCTCTGCAAAGGAATATTTTTCATCATCTCGGCTTTTACATCATCTGGAATTTTGTCTGTCATTTCAGTTTGTATAAATCCCGGCGCAATTGCATTTACAAGTATATTCTTCTTCCCAAGCTCCCTCGCCATGGACTTTGTCATCCCTATCACTCCTGCTTTAGAAGCAGAATAGTTAATCTGTCCGGCATTTCCCGCAAGCCCCACAACAGAAGAAATATTTATTATTCTTCCATACTTTTGCTTAATCATTTTTTTGGATATGTGCTTGCAGCAATTGAATGTTCCTTTTAAATTTGTTTCTATGACTGTATCAAATTCTTCCTCGCTCATGAGCGGAAGTAGGTTATCCTTTGTTATTCCCGCATTGTTAATGAGCACATTAACGCTTCCGAACCTCTCATAAGCCGTATCCACAAGCTTCTTTGAATCCTCATAGCTTGATATGTCACATTGTACAATTACATTCTCGGTTTCCTTATTAACAAAGCTGTTTATCAGCTCTTCCATTGAAGCAGTATTATTCCTGTAATTCAAAACCAGACTATAGCCAAGCTCGTTCAGCCTTGAAGCTATGGCAGCTCCGATACCCTTTGAAGCCCCCGTTATTATTGCAGTCTTCATAACTCCCCTTTCCGGCACCAGCCAATAAATTTTTAAATACGCTATTATACAGCCTTCGCATACGATGTCTGTAAATAAGATTCCAATGCTGAAATACTGTCTATATTTACTGAATTTATACTTTTATCAATTTTCTTTAAAAATCCTGATAAGGTTCTTCCCGGTCCTATTTCTACAAATGTAGTTACTCCATCGGCAATCATGCTTCTTACACAGGCTTCCCATCTTACAGTGTTATAAACCTGTTGCTCAAGCTTGACTGCAATTTCTGAAGAATCATCATAGTAATTTGCATCAACATTTGATATAACATTGCAATACGGCTTTTTAAATTCTATACTATTCAGGTCCTTTTTTAGCATTTCTCCTGCCGGCATAAGCATGGATGTGTGGAACGGTGCACTAACCTGAAGCTTAACCGCTCTTTTTATATTAAATTCAGCTGCTATTTCCAATGCTCCCTCAATTGCCGCGCTCTTTCCTCCTGCCACTATTTGTCCCGGGCAGTTGAAATTCGCAGGCTCAAACAATCCATATCTTTCTGTAACTGCATTGCAGAAATTTATTGCATCCTCATCTGTACATCCCAGCAATGCAAGCATTCCGCCTTCGCCTACAGGAACTGCATTCTGCATGTAGGTGCCTCTGTTATACACTAACTTCACTGCCGTTTCAAAATCCATTGCTCCGGCAGCTGTGAGAGCTGAATATTCTCCCAGGCTCAACCCACCCATTGCTGCCACATCACTGTTAAAATTCTTCTTCAGAACCTCATAAATAGCCATGCACACCGTGAGAAGTGCGGGCTGAGTTATTTTAGTTATGCTCAGCTCCTCATCCGGTCCTTCAAAGCATAGCTTTTTTATATCAAATCCCAATACCTTGTTCGCTCTGTCAAATATTTCTCTGCTCTCTCTGAAGTTTTCATAAAAGTCTTTCCCCATACCTGCGTATTGAGCACCTTGGCCAGGAAAAACAAATGCTGTCTTATTCATTATTGCCTCCTGATACAAATGAACTTAAATTTTTTATAATTTTTTCCGCTTCCTCAAACATTTCAATAATTATTTCTTCACAACTCTGTTCCTTGTTTACTAAACCGGCAATTTGACCTGACATCACAGAACCGTAGTCCACATCCCCCTCAACCGCCGCCTTGTATAATTTTCCCCTGCCCAGCTGCTCCATTTCTTCAACTGTTCCGTTAGACTTTTCCAGCTCCTTAAATTGGGTAACAAGCTTATTTTTTAAAACTCGTACCGGATGCCCGGTCTTTCTGCCCGTTACAGCCGTATCCGTATCACTTGCTTTTTTTACCTTATTTTTGTAGTTTTGATGAACACCGCATTCCTCAGCGAGCAAAAATCTTGTACCCACCTGCACTCCTTGCGCACCAAGGCTTATGGCTGCAGCAATTCCTCTGCCATCTCCTATACCTCCCGCAGCAATAACAGGGATTTTAACAGTATCAACTATCTGCGGCGTGAGGCACATTGTGGTTATTTCACCTACATGTCCTCCCGCTTCCGTTCCTTCACATATGACTGCATCCGCACCTGCCTTTTCTAAATGCTTTGCAAATGCAACCGAAGGGACCACAGGTATAATCTTTGAGCCTGCATCCTTCCAAAGCTTCATATATTTCCCAGGATTGCCTGCTCCTGTTATAATAACAGGCACATTTTCTTCAACCAGTAAATTTGCCACTTCTTCCGCATGAGGGCTTAAAAGCATTACATTAACGCCAAAGGCTTTATTTGTCAGCTCCTTTACCCTTTTTATTTCTTTTTTCAGAGCTTCAGCTGTATTGTTCCCGGCCGCTATTACTCCCAGGCCTCCGGCTTCTGAAACTGCCGCCGCCAACACCGCATCAGATATCTGAGCCATGCCTCCCTGAAGTATTGGATATTTGATATTCAAAAGGCTGCATATATTTGTATTTATCATATAGTCTCCTTCATATGTATTTCTTTCCTTTACTAAAAAACGCCTGCCGGCGTTTTTTTCGTCTTTTTAATTAATTTTGCTTGCTTTCGATGTAGTCTACGATGTCCTTAACTGTAACAAGTTTGCTGTAATCATCTTCTTCAATTGTAACATTAAGTTCATCTTCAATTTTGCTGATAAGTTCGAATAAGTCCAATGAATCTGCACCAAGATCATCCTTGATTTTGCTTTCTAACTTTACATTTGCCTCCTCAACATCCAGCTCTTCAACTAATATCGCCGTAACTTTTTCTAAAATCATGTCATCCTCCAACTATTTTAAATATCTATTATTTTGACTTCAGTATTTATTCAATATCTAATATTTTGACAATCGAAGTATATAACAAAAACAACTATTTGTCAATATATTTTTGTTACAAATTTCTCAGCACTAAATTTCACAGTCTCGTTCACCAAAGTATCAGCTCCCGCTGGTCGCACACTTTGGGAACGTGTTGCGGTTGACCTACCTCCATTTTTTCTCCTTATCAGTCGAAAAATGGGGTTAGGGCATACAAAATCAAAGCCTGTCGAATGACAGGCTCAAATGTTTTATTATAATATTATATCATCTTGTTTATAATGGCTTCTTTTATATATTGTGCTGCTTTTCCATCCCCATAAGGATTCACTGCATAGGCCATCTTTTTATATTCTTCTTCATTATTAATCAGTACATTTATTTCGCTGAAAATAACATCTCTGTCTGTTCCCACAAGCCTTGCCGTTCCAGCTTCTATTCCTTCCGGTCTTTCAGTTTCTCTCCTTACAACAAGAACAGGCTTACCTAAGGATGGAGCCTCCTCCTGAACCCCACCAGAATCTGTAACAATTAAAAAGCATTTCGCCATTAAATTTGTAAATGGCAGATAATCAAGAGGCTCTATTAAATGAACATTTTTCATATCTCCGAATACTTTGTATGCAATTTCCCTCACCTTAGGATTTAAGTGCATCGGATATATGACCTCAACATCACTGTTTTTTTCTGCTGCTTCCTTTACGGCAGAAAAAATATTTTCCATGGGTTCCCCTATGTTTTCTCTTCGGTGGGCGGTTATAAGCACCACTTTTTTATTTTTAAAATCTATACTGTTAAGCTTTTCATCATCAAATTGATATTCTTCGTCTATAACCCATTTCAATGCGTCTATTGATGTATTGCCAGTTATGAATATTTTACCGTCATCAAAGCCTTCCTTTAAAAGGTTCTCCCTTGATGTTTCAGTTGGCGCAAAATGAAAGTCCGCCAATACTCCTGCAAGTCTTCTGTTAGCTTCCTCAGGGTAAGGTGAATATAAATTTCCGCTTCTGAGTCCCGCTTCAACATGTCCTATTTTAACCTGGTGATAAAATGCTGCCAATGCTCCTGCGAATACCGTTGAGGTATCTCCCTGCACCAGCACAAGATCAGGTTTGAATTCTTCAATTACCTCCTCAAGACCAGTGAGAGCCCTGCATGTTATTTGAGTGAGCGTCTGGCCGCTTTGAAATATATTCAGATCATAATCAGGCACAATATCAAAAATCCTGAGAACCTGATCAAGCATGTCCCTATGCTGAGCAGTAACACAAATCTTTGTTGTGAAATGCTCCTCATCGCCTTTAAAGGCCTTTACTATGGGAGCCATTTTCACAGCCTNNATAATAAGTGTCTTGATTTTCATAAAGCCTCCTATTGTTCTTTCCTGCTGAATAAGCCGCCTATTTTTGCAAAATAAAATACTGCGATAACAACTATGGTTGCAACTATTATTCCCGTAAATGGTTCTGTATCCGCTATAGCTATTGAAACAATTCCGAGCATCATGCTTATAAAATACATTATCAACACGGTTTGTCTCTGATTTAGTCCTGTCTTCATGAGCTTGTGATGCAGGTGATCCTTGTCTGCCTGCATAATTGGTTTTTTATTTACGTATCTTCTTATTATGGCAAATGCCGTATCAAAAATAGGAAGACCAAGAGCAAATATAGGCACCGCCAAAGCAACCGCTGCAACGCTTTTTATCATACCCAGCACTGAAGCAACCGCAAGCATGTAGCCTAAGAGCAGCGCTCCTGTGTCACCCATAAATATTTTTGCCGGATTGAAGTTAAACGGCAAAAACCCTAAGGAAGCTCCTGCAATTATGGCACATTGCATAACTATGAAATCATATCCAAGATTGGCGGCCGTAAAAAGAAGTGTTGTGGCTGCTATGCTGGCAACACCAGATGCTAATCCGTCCAGTCCATCAATTAAATTGATAGTGTTAGTTATGCCCACAAGCCAGAACAATGTTATTGGATATGACAGCCAATTCAGCAAATAGCTCATTCCTGTAGCAGAAAGAGGATTTGTGATAAAATGAATCTGAACACCGCCTTTTATAGCAACCAACGCAGCTATAACCTGCATGATCATCTTTATCTTGGCAGGCATGTCATACATATCATCGACAATACCTGTAAGAACAATTATTGTTGCACCCGCCATTATATGTATATTCGTAGATGTATGAGGCATGTAAACAAACATGCACGCCATTATGGAAATGTATATGGCCAATCCGCCAAAATACGGTATGGGTTTTTTATGAATCTTTCTCGGATCCTTTGGTACATCCAGTGCTCCCACCTTTATAGCCAGCTTACGGGCCGGTGGCGTCATTATGAATGATATAATTACAGCTGAAATAAATGCTATGAAATAACCTGCCATCTTAATCCTCTGCCTTATCTGTTTTTTCAATTTCCATCAATTTATTTATCCTCAGTTCATGTCTCCCACCTTCAAATTCGGCAGACAGCCACGCATCGGCTATGTCTATGGCTATACCCTTTCCCAAAACACGTTCTCCCAATGCAAGCATATTGGAATTGTTGTGCAGCCTTGACATTTTAGACATGTATTCATTAGTACATAAAGCACATCTTATACCCTTTACCTTGTTCGCCGCTATTGAAATTCCAATACCTGTTCCACAGATAATTATTCCTCTGTCACACTCTCCTGATGCAACTATTTCAGCCGCCCTTTTACCATAATCAGGATAGTCAACTGAATCCGTATTATAAACTCCTATATCAGAAATATCGTAGCCACTCTTTGTCAAATGCTCCTTTAACGCTTCCTTTAATTGAAATCCGCCGTGGTCACATGCAAGTACTATTTTCATTTTCTCCTCCATAGACAATTATTTTATGTTGTCTTTATATTGTCGATTATTTTTTTCAAATAGATTTCTATTTCTTCTGCCGTCCTTAAATAATCATTATATCCTAACCCGTATGGGTCGGCAATATCAGGATTTCCTTCCGCCTGTGCATATTCTTTCAGCGTATAAACCCTGTCCGAATACTGCGGAAAAGCATTCAAGATCACACTCTTGTGGCCTCCGGTCATCGTCAGTATTAAATCTGACTGACCAATAATTTCCTCAGTAAGCTGTCTTGCCCTGTGGTTTGTAATATCTATACCTCTTTCAGCCAGGACGTCCACAGCCTTTCCATTTGCGCAGTCACCTTCAAATGCACTTATTCCCGCTGACGATATGTTAATATTTTCCATGCTGTTCGTTTCAAGCAACTTCCTGAATATGCCCTCAGCCATGCTGCTTCTGCATGTATTTCCCGTGCATACAAACAATATATTCATAAAAACCTCACAAGTTTATTGTTTCACTGGAAGCTTTACCCAGTCTGTTCATTATTGCTTTTCCCAATCCCTCTTCGTCCACGGACTCAGCAAGTATTACCTCTGTTCCCATGTGGTCGAAATCTCGGAGGCACTTAAACAGATTAGACGAAATTGTAAGCAGGTTTGTTCTGTCTCCGCATGAAATTGTTACTTTTCCACGGTAATAATTTTCAGTCTGCACCGTCGACATTATTCCCACTCTTTTACCTTCAGATTGTATCTTTTCATAATCTTCATTTATTTTGCGTGCAATATCCTCGGTTTTTCCTTTATATAAAATTACCTTTGCTCTTGGTGAATAGTGCCTGTATTTCTGCCCGGGAGACTTAGGTATTATCTTTTCATCGCATTTTATAATAGCAGGGTCATATTTGCAGTCTCCAAGCACGCTTACTATATCCTCCATTGTTATCCCTCCCGGTCTCAATATGACGGCTACATCGCCGGTAATATCAGCCACAGTGGATTCCAACCCTATTTCCGTACTTCCTCCGTCAATAATCATATCAACCTTGCCCATTAAATCCTCTATTACATGAGATGCTTCCGTTGGGCTCGGCTTTCCGGAAATATTGGCGCTTGGTGCAGCAATGGGCTTACCGCTTTCTTTTATAAGCGCAAGGGCAATCTTGCTGACTGGCAGACGTATTGCCGCCGTATCCAGCCCTGCTGTTATTTTATCGGATAAAATATTTTTTTTATATAAAATCATTGTAAGAGGTCCCGGCCAATATTTTTCAGCCAGCTTCACAGCATTGTCAGGAACATCCTCAATCAAATCATGTAGCTCGTCAAAGTCTGCTATATGAACAATCAGGGGATTATCCTGAGGCCTTCCCTTTGCACTGAATATTTTGTCAACTGCCTCATCATTCAATGCATCTGCTCCTATTCCGTAAACGGTTTCCGTTGGGAACACAACAACACCGCCTTTATTTATAATTTCTGCCGCTTCCTTTATGATATGCCAATCAATATTTTCAGGATCCATCTTGACTATCTTAGTTTTAATTATTTCTTCCATTTTATACCTCATTGGTAATTAAGCGGCTCCAGCCGCTCTCCTATCGTTTATTATATAATACATTATTCCCATAAACAAGGACTTACTTTATTAATATTTTATTTCTGAAATCAAAAAATGACACATATATATTTATAAAAGACTGTGGGGAGGAAAGATTGAATATTTTATATTACTTTGCAGCAGGTTTTGTAATAGGCGGAATAGGAACGTTCATAGGAGGATTATTGTCTCTGCTTATAAGCAGACCAACCGACAGGACCGTATCATGTATGCTTAATTTTGCTGCAGGAATTATGTTATCTGTAATATCCTTTGATCTGATGCCTGAAGCATATGAAATAGGTGGGTTTTTTATAGTAACATTAGGACTTGCATTTGGTCTTTTAGTGGTTTTTGCAGCGGAAAAAATGATTCCTGAACATAAGCTGAGCCGTTTTAAGGGAAAAAAATTAAGCTATATGAGAATGAGCTTAATTATAATGATAAGCATGAGCCTTCACAATTTCCCTGAGGGAATTGCCGTAGGCTCCAGTGCCGTGTATTCAGAAAATTTAGGATTAAAAATAGGTATTCTTATAGCGGCACACGATATTCCCGAGGGAATGAGCGTAGGTATTCCACTTGTAATGACGGGAGCGTCACCTTTATCTGTTATTTTTCTTACTCTTTTGACAGGTCTCCCCACAGCGTTCGGTGCTGTTATAGGGGCTGCACTTGGAGGCATCTCTGAATACTTCATAGCCTTCTGCCTGTCTGCCGCTGCAAGCAGCATGCTTTATGTTTCCTCCAGTCAGCTGATTCCTGAGGCATATATTCTTAACAAAGGAAGAAGCGGCTCGGTATCTCTTTTGATTGGCTTCATCTGCGGATGTTATCTGAGCTATGCCGTATGATTACGCTTCCATATAAATATTTTCATAAATAAGGCGGCTGTTTTCAATGATGGCTTTAAGCTTCTGTAGATCATTTTCATGAAATCTTATGCAAAGACCGCAGCTGGAGCTTATGCTTCTCGGCACAGGTATTATCTTGTATTGTATATCATGCTTTTTCAAAGCGGCTTCCACCTTCATTGCATAGGAAACCGATTTAAACGTCATGTAGTTATACTGTTCCATAGACATCCTTTCATTACTTGCTCAACAATTTATAGTATAAGTATATCACACAAGCTCAAACAATCTAATGAAAAAAAGTTATACTCCACTGTCGGAGTATAACTTTTCGTAATATATAAAAATGGTTCAAAATTACATTTCATCTAAAGTAAGGCCATATCCTTCAAAAAACTCATCCATGAAGATTCTCACATCCTGCCTGTCCATGTTATCCATTTCTTTCTGCAATGCCTGCTTAGCCTTAACAAACTCGCGATTTCCGGATTTTTCCTCTTCAATGCACTTAATGTACGCACTTATTTTATCGGCAGCCTTAATCGTCCTCCATATGTCTGAATCCTCTTCCTTGGGTATAAGAGCAGGCTCATATACCTCTTGAAAATCCTCCGGAAGCATATTTAAAAGGCTTTTACTCGCAGAAAATTCCACTTCCTTATATGCAGTCCTGATTGCAGGATTGAAATATTTCACTGGCGCAGGCAAGTCTCCTGTGAGAATTTCTGCCGCGTCGTGATACATGGCATACAGAACCACCTTGTTTGCATCAATATTTTTTTCGAGGCGCTTATTCTGAATAGTTGCAAGAGCATGTGCTATCATAGCCACATCCAAACTGTGCTCTGACACATTTTCCTCTTTTGTGCTGCGCATTAATCCCCATCGGTTTATATATTTCATTCTTGAAATGAAAGCAAAAAAATTTGACTTTTTCATTTTACACCTATTTCTTAATGGCTGCGGTCGCTCCGTTGCTTTTCATGATTGACTTCATACCTTCTGTAGCTTGTATTGTTCCATCCTTCATAATCCACATGGCTTCCGCGCCATCCAGCGATTCCACAAGTGCCTTTCCTTCTTCATATGGCAAAAGAAATACTGTAGTGGACAAAAAATCTGCCATTCCTGAGTTTTCAGTAATAACGGACACCGCCCTGAAATAGTCTCCGGGCATTAATGTTTCGGGATCAATCAAATGGTGCACAACCTTATCCCCAACCACGTAAAACCTTTGGTAGTCTCCGCTTGTTACCACTGAAGCATCTGTCAAAAAAACTGTTTCCAGAACACTTTCCTCAGAATTTCCCAAAACGCTGTCAGGATTTTGTATTCCCACGCCCCATCTGTCTCTTATACCGTCAAGAGGCTTACCAAAGGCTCTTATATTTCCTCCTGCACTTATAATTCCGGAAGTAAAGCCTTCCTTTATTATTTCCTGCACAACAACCTCTGTGGCATAACCTTTAGCCACAGCACCCACATCAAGACTCATAAGGGGATCATTTAAGTATATAGTGCTGTTTTCAACGTCAACTATAACCTTATCTATATCTGTATGCTCACTTGCTTTAATTAAACCCTCCATGGGAGGAAGCTTTGCATTTGAAGGGTCTGATTCAGCAGCATCCCTGTAATCATGCCAAATCTTAAGCACAGATCCCATGGCAATGTTTGTCTTTGTTCCAACCTCTTCATACTCCTTCTTGCTGAAAAGGACTAAATCAATAATATCCTTGCTCACCTTTACAGGCTTAACTCCCGCATTGTCATTAATTGTTTTAATGTTGTTTATCCCTTCATAATCATTATATTTATCATATAATTTATGAAGCTCCAGCATTCTTTCATGTATCTTTTGAGAATATGTATTAAATTCATCCTCAGTTTCAGTGTAGCCCACAATTTGAGTCACTGTATCAAAGGTATCAAGAAAGTTAGAGGAATATTTTTCATACACGGGCCCATTGTTCGGATTATTATTTCCCGGTTTATCACAGCTCGTCAAAGCAAAAATTAAAATCCCAGCAAGTATCAAAGGAATTATTTTCTTCATATTTATCACCCTATGATATAATATCAAATAAGCTCAATAATATCAATAAAAAACTCCTTTCTCAGGAAAGGAGCTTTCATTATTTTATTATCTTGCGTTTTTAATTGCTTCCGCAACTACTGACTGATATCCATCAACAGTTATTGTTACTGAAGATGTTAACTCAGGAACATCAGGAACTGCCTTATGGCTTGCATCTCTTTCCTTAACCTTTAATCCTGTAATTTCAGCAGCTGTCTTGCCTATCATCCACTCTTCAAATGCAGCCATCTGCTCAAACCATTCCTTACCTATAGAAGAAGCCTTAACCATTCCGTATCCTTCTTTAAGCTCTTGCTTTGTTTTGACTTCTGCTGTTTTATCTGATGTAACAACACCGTTTTCATCATAGTTTACTTTTACCTGAGCCACGTCAACGATTGATTTAACAACCTTTCCGTCCTTGTCAAGGGCTACGGCTGTCATATAAGTATCAATCTGAGCCACAGGCTTAACGTCTGCTGCCTTGTCTTTTGAACTTCCTATATGAGTTTCAACGCCTAAACCAACCTTTTCAGCTCCATGTGCATCTTCTGAGTTTTTCCATGCTTCTTCAACAGCAGCTATGTAGCTTTCAACTGTTATTGTAACTGAAGATGTCAGTTCCGGAACATCAGGAACGTTCTTATGACTTTCGTCTCTTTCCTTAACCTTCAGACCTTTTATTTCATCAACTGTCTTACCGATCATCCAGTTTTCAAAAGCTTCCATCTGCTCAAACCACTCTTTGCCTATGCTTGATGCTTTAACCATTCCATAGTCAGGACCCAAATCTTTTTTAGACTTAACTTCAGCAGCTCTGTCCGAAGTAACCTTCATGTCTTTGTCAAATGCAACCTTTGTCTGTGCAACATCCACTGTTATGGATGCAACTTTTCCGTCTGCATCAAATCCAACAGCAGCTATAGTTACATCTGCCTGTGCAGTTGCAGTTTTCTCAGCTGTAGCATCTGTTGATTTTCCTATAGAAATATTTTGTCCTAATCCAATTTTAGCGATTGAACCCGCTTCTCCTTTTGGAGCTTCTGCCTTAGGCTCTTCTTTCTTTGGTTCTTACTTAGCAACAGGATAAGGGAATTTAGCAGGATCTAATGCATTATTTACAGCATAGATTATAGCCTTGCTTGTTATTGTAGCGCCTGAAATAACCTCAACATCTGCTGAGTTCTTCTCAACCATTTTGGCAGGAAGCTGATCAATAGCGTTTGTTCCTATTCCAGGTGTTTCTTTTTCTCCTACAGGCTCAACTTTAGTTATTTTGTCGCCTTCTTTTGTTACAGTTACTTTAACTTCCCCTCCAAAACCTTCAGCAGTTCCTGTCAATGTAACCGCATCTGTCTTAGGTTGTGAATCTGCAGGCTTTGCGCATCCAAATAATGATGTCACAAGCAATAAAACCAACAATAATGATACTAACTTTTTCATCATATCCTCCAAATTATGTATTATATATCGAAACAAGGTTATTATAGCACATCGTTCATTCCTTGACAATATTTTTATTTATTATTGGTAATGATAATTTTCCTCATAATACAAATTATTACATTTAAGTTTGGTGTAACGATGTATACATTATTGATATTTAAGGCATATCTCGCTACTAATTAAAAACACACACAAATAAAAACAACCGCGAATCGTAGCTTCGCGGCTGTTAAAATTACCCTTTTATTGACTAATATTTATCTTATTTACTTTTTTATTATTTTCTATGCTGTGTATATGCATTTCGTTATCAGAGAAGGTGTATATATAGTTTCCTATATAAATAATCCTCCTTACCTCATTTCCGTATGTTTCTACATCATCTGTGTGACTAATTTTATTTTTAAACATGAAACTATCTTTACTCACATTATATATATATGCTCCGTTGAATTCGGCCTTGTAATTTTCGCCAGAAACACTCACCGGGAATGCCATCAGCCCCTTGCTCAATGAAAACATCAATGACTTGTGATTATAAAGAACTTCCGAATACGTTCCTGCTTTTCCAATAATCTCGGAGCGCACTTCTTTAGGCTTATCTGTATCCGTAACATCAAACATGGAAATTTTCATACCCCCGTTTACAGTTCCACCCCACTGATTTTCCTGAGTATCATACCCAAACCCCAGTATGTGGTTCTCATCAACTATATGAAGATATGTGCTGTAGCCTGGTATCTTCAGCATTCCTTTCACAACAGGTTTTTGAGGATTTGATGCATCTATTACAAACAATGGATCCACCTGTCTGAATGTAACCATGTAAATTCGGTTGCCTGCAAAACGTGTGCTGTAAATTCTTTCTCCAGGTGCCAAGCCCTCAAGCATACCCGTTATTTTCAACTTATCATTTAAAATATACAGGTTGTTCTTTGATGTGTTCTGCCACATTTCTCCGGTAGTTGTAGCAATTCTGAACATGCCTCCATACTCATCCATAGAAAATTGATTTATAATCGTACCGGGCACACTTCCCTGAGACTCCACGTCTATGCTTCCGTCATTCAAACTGAATTTATAAATTACCGTACTTGCGGTGTATGCCGGATTATACAATTCTGTCTGAGTGCCTGAGTAATCATATGAATAATCTGCAATTGCGGCATACATACTGTCCTTTGAAACATATACAGTATCAGACCCCCCCAGATATACATCCACGTCGGGCTTCGATGATTTGTCAACCAAATCAATACCAACAGTGTACATGTATCTCGAATCTATGTATCCGGGGAAGTATTTTATATCTCCATATCCTATTTCATACTTTTTATCAGATAGAACATCCGTATAATAAGGAAGAGGAATATCCGGATCGCTCTTGCTGTACAGGTCATAGTAATAATTGATATTTTTTGTGTTTATGAGGTACAGCTTATCTTCTATTACTCTGCCTGTAAGATAATTTCCGTCAAATATAAATTCTTTTTCCAAAACAGGCTTTTCAATATTGTTAACGTTATAAACAAGCACATTGGTTCTATCATCATAATACCTCGGAGGCATTATGCGCGCTTCAGCAGTTTTTTCTGAATTCATAATGTGAAAAATATTATTTTGCCCTATTACAATCAGCTTGTTCCCCGCTGTAAATATTTCACTTACAGACGTGTTTTCTGGAACATTGACCGTGGCTGTTACCTTAGGCGCAGAAGGGTTGGAATCTATAATCTTCAATCCTCCAGATGTGTTAATATATATATATTTACCGTCATTTTTAATTATATCCCCTTCCTGAACTCCCTCAACCTGATTGTTAGTCTCGGAGCTGTCAGGAGCTGCAGGTGCCTCCACCATTTCAGGAGATGCATTTACTTCCTTGTTTACAACAGCATCATCTACGGCGATTCCTCTTTCAGCCCAAATATAGTTGTACAGTTTTCCGTTATACTCCAACAATGCAAGCAGATTTTCTTTCGACCCCACCTTAAGAAATTGGCTGCGCTGAGCATTGGATGTATTTTCTCTTGTAATATAGACAGAATTTGTATTTTTATCCCACCTTACGGTATGACCCATATTCTCTGAAATAAACCTGAGAGGAGCAAAAGCTCTGCTGTTTATCATCCTCGTGGATACGTCGATATCCCTTACCTCACCGTTTACAATTACCTTGTCTTTCCCAAGAATCATTTCTATTTCATTATTTTCATCCTTAATAACCACTTCTGATATATTTTTGTTCCAGTCAACCCTAGCACCGAGTTTTTCAAATACACCCCTTAATGGTACCAGCGTCCTACCGTCTTCCACAATGGGAGCAACATCAAACTCAATCTTTTCATTATCAACGTATACACTTACCGCCTGTGCCCCAAATGCCGTCATTCCAAGGCTGAATACAAGGATGACAACAAGCACCGCTATTTTTGTAATCACATTCGCTTTCATAGTTGATCTCCTTTCCATAAATTAATTTGCTTGCTTAGACGTATTGCCTAACTGTTTTGTTCCCGCTGATTTATAGTCCGTTTACCTTTATCTTCTCTTTTTTAGTCGAAAAAAGGTATAAAAGATTTTAAATCCTTTATACCCATCAAAATAAAATTTAATCTTTAAATGTACTGCAGCAGGTTTCTTCCGGATGCTGTGCATTTTTACCGTTTACAACTATTCTTGAAGCCCCGCATATTTCAGAATCATTGTATGTGCATTTTACAGCCTTGCATTGAATGTGGGTGTCGGCCTTCGGCTCGTGAACAGAGCTCCTCACACCAGGCTTTTGTTCTATAAACGTGTCGCAGCATGTGAATCGGCTTTCTTCCGCCTTTTCACCTTCAACATTCAGCGCGGGTGCCGTACATCCCTCTCTCTTGTTAAAATAGCAGTTGGTTACCGAACAAACTATATTTGCCATATAATGTACCACGATGCATTGCATCATTTCCTTTCCATGATATCAAGATATCAATAGTCTGACTCAATCTGCTGAAATTATGCACTGAAAGGCAACGGTCTATCTTTCGGAATAATAGGCTAAAAGAAGGTCCACCATTCTCCCATAGCTTTTTACTCCGTCATCCTGATTATTGAATTTCAAATATGTATCATTCACCTTATTTGATATTTCCGAAGTTTTTCCTTCAAACTTCTTCCAATAATCAGATGAATATTTAAGATCATTTCGCACATCATCAGAATATGTGCCATGCAGTCTTGCAAATTCTTCATAGTTTTCACCGTAGAGTGCGTTCATGCTGTACGTAAGTGCAAGCATTGTTCCGCTGTATTCAAAATCACGGAATCCTGAATTGATGCATGCAAGATATGAAATAAAATTTGCTTCATCCTCACGCATGAATCCTCTAAGGTGAACCAATTCATGCAGCATTACAGAAGGAAGCTGGTATGGCGGTACGTGTGCATTGACATTTGCTTCAAAGGAATATGGGAAAAATACTCCTGATATTCCCATATACGACATAACATCGGAAAATAATACCGGCTTGGGAGCAGGATATCTCCCCTGCAAAACCTGGTATTTTTCCGCAACTCCATCAAATGAATTCTTTGCCCTCATAGACGTATCGTAATAGTTTTCATCAAAAAGCTCCGCTATTCCTCCTCTGCTCGTATTGAGGGAAGCCCTTGCTTCATTTGCATCTGCTATGAGTATTTCACACAGACTTATTAATTCCTCCGTGGAAGATTCACTTATCTTTAATCCGCTGTAGTAGGTGAACTCGTTTCTATAATAATTAATACCGCAGAATAAAACAAACAGAAAGTACATTACGCTTGCTGAAACAGCTATATTTAAAATAAAGCCATTGATGTGTTTCAGGTTCTTTTCTAATGCAGACCTTATGAGAACTGAGAGAAAGTATACAGTTAGCACAACAATCAAAACCAATATAATAAATTCTGCCAATGAAAATTTTACCTTGGAAGTAAAAAAAGAAATTGATCCCGCAAGTACGGGATATATATTCATAGCATAGAATTCAGCAAATCCTGTACCATATTTCGCAGTTAATATCAAAATCAACGAAACAGGCATCAGAATCAAAGCAAAAATTCTTTTCTTCATAGAACTACCCTCAATTTTATTTTTAAATTATTATATCACAATAGGCATAATGTTTAATAAAAATTCTCAATTTTATTTTTGTCTCTTATCTTTGTACAATTTATTATATTTGTTCTTGCAATATTTTCTCAATAATAATATCATTAAATCAAATATACTTTATGGGGGCATTCCATGCACGAAATATTTGAAAACATTATCAGCAATAACATCAACTATACAAATCACGGAAAAGTTGCCACATATATACCGGAGCTAGCAAAAGCAAGTGTCGAAGATTTGGGGGTTTATCTCATTACTCTTGACGGAGATGAATATTTTGCCGGAGATTATAACAAAAAATTTACAATGCAGAGTATTTCAAAAGTTCTGACCCTTATGCTGTCATTGATGGATAACGGTGAGAGCAAGGTTTTTGAAAGGGTCGGCATGGAACCTACCGGAGACAGCTTTAATTCAATTGTTGACCTTGAGCTCAAAAATATTCATAAGCCTTTCAATCCCATGATTAATGCCGGGGCCATCGCTACAACATCCCTTTTGGCGGGAAATTCTCCAAAAGAAAAGACAGAACGAATACTGAACCTGGCGAGAAAGCTTTCTGATAATCCAAGCATAAAAATAAACGAGGATGTGTATCTGTCCGAGAAGATGACCGGAGACAGAAACCGTTCCATCGCATATTTCATGAAAAGTTTCAATGTAATTGAAGGTTCCGTGGAGGACATACTTGATGTATATTTCAAGCAGTGCTCAATAGAGGTTACTTGCCGTGATATAGCAAATATAGGATGTGTTCTCGCAAACGACGGCGTATCAGTGAGAACAGGTGAAACCATTGTTCCGAAGCACATTTGCCGCATAACAAAGACAATAATGTCAACCTGCGGACTGTATGATGCATCAGGAGAATTTGCGGTTCATATAGGTATTCCGGCAAAGTCAGGTGTAGGCGGAGGAATTATGGCTGCTGTACCAAGAAAAATGGGAATAGGAGTATATGGACCCGCCCTTGACGAAAAAGGAAATTCAATCGCAGGAATACAAATTTTAAAAGAGCTCTCAGAAAAATTAGATTTGGACATATATTAAAAAAATGGTCTCAGCCAAGACCATTTTTTTATTAATTAATGTTATTTAACTTCAACTACCTCATATCCTGCGTCTGTTACTGCCTTGGACAGCGCATCTCCGCTTACTTCTCCTGTCAGTGTAACCTCTGCTGTCTTGCTGTTAAGATCAACAACCGCATTCTCTACTCCGGCAACTGACTTCAGTGCCTTTTCTACTGCTGCCTTGCAGTGTCCGCAGCTCATTCCTTCTACAACTAAAACCTTTTTCATTTCATTTCCTCCGTTTATATTATTTGATTTATTTGATAAGTCTTCTGTTGTGACTTGTATGTCATCATTTTTTAATGCAGTGGATTTATCTTCCGGTTCTGCCGTCATTCTTGCAGGTTTAAAAAATTTAAGTCTTAATGCATTTGATACAACCGAAACTGAGCTCATGCTCATGGCTGCCGCAGCAAACATTGGATTAAGCTTCCAGCTTAATACGTTGAAGAATACTCCGGCTGCCAGCGGTATGCCCACTGTGTTGTAAATAAATGCCCAGAACAGGTTCTGTTTTATATTTCTTATGGTGGACTTGCTCAACTGAACCGCGGTTACCGCATCCAATAAATCACTTCTTATGAGAACAATGTCCGCCGACTCTATGGCAACATCTGTTCCTGCGCCTATGGCAATACCCACATCGGCTCTTGCCAGAGCGGGGGCATCGTTGATTCCGTCCCCTATCATGGCTACCTTTCTGCCTTGCTCCTGTATCTGGCGTATCTCTCTTTCCTTGTCCTGAGGCAACACCTCCGCGATTGCTCTGGTTATTCCAAGCTGTTTTCTGATTGCCTCGGCTGTTTTTTTATTGTCGCCTGTAAGCATTACAACTTCAATTCCCATAGCCTCAAACTCTTTTATTGCTCTTTGGCTTGTAGGCTTTACTACGTCCGCAACTGCTATTATTCCCAGTACATTCTGTTCATCGGCAAAATATAGTGGCGTCTTGCCTTCGTCTGCAAGCCTTGTGCTTTTTTCTTCAAAATCATTTATATTAATTTTCTTTTCATTGACAAGTCTTAAATTTCCGATAAAGTACTTACTGTTGTTTACAACAGCCTCCAAGCCCTGCCCCGGTATTGCCTCGAAGCTCTTTACTTCATAGAGCTCAATTCCTCTGTTTTTGGCTTCTTCAACAACTGCATCCGCCAGCGGATGCTCCGAGCTTTTCTCGGCTGACGCTGCAATCTTAAGCATTTCATTTTCATTGATTCCCTTGGTTAATATCTCCGTAACCCGTGGTTTTCCTTCGGTTATGGTTCCTGTTTTATCCATGACAACTGTCTGTATCTGATGAGCGATTTCCAATGCTTCAGCAGATTTTATTAGTATTCCATTTTCAGCTCCCTTGCCGGTTCCCACCATTATTGCCGTTGGTGTTGCAAGGCCCAGAGCACACGGGCAGGATATAACCAGAACCGCAATTCCTATTGACAGCGCAAATTCAAACGTAGCACCCATAATAAGCCATACGACTGTAGCAATTACCGCTATTGCAATTACAACAGGAACAAATACGCTGCTGATTTTATCAGCAAGCTTTGATATGGGAGCCTTTGATGAGCTTGCCTCCTCAACCAGTCTGATTATCTGGGACAATGTTGTGTCATCACCTACATTTTGTGCTTCAAATTTAAAATAGCCGGATTTATTGATGCTTGCTCCTATTACCTTATCGCCAACCTTTTTCTCTACAGGAATGCTTTCTCCTGTGAGCATCGATTCATCCAGGGAAGAGTTCCCAAAAATAATCACGCCGTCAACCGGTACTGATTGTCCGGGCTTAACAATTATGGTATCCCACTTTTGCACATCCTCAACAGGTATTTCAAACTCCTGTCCGTCTCTTTCAACCAATGCTGTCTTCGGAGACAGGTCCATGAGCTTTCTGATTGCATCTGATGTCCTTCCCTTTGCTCTCGCTTCAAGGAACTTTCCGAGAGTAATCAACGCTAATATAACCGCTGCAGATTCAAAATACAGGTCCATAGAATATTGCATAACCATATCCGCATCCATGTGCCCCAGGCCGTAACCTATTTTATAGATTGCAAATATTCCATATCCCACTGCCGCTGTTGTCCCTATGGCAATGAGAGAGTCCATATTCGGTGAACCCTTGAACAGTGTTTTAAATCCTACCGTGTAATATTTCTTGTTTATTATCATAACCGGAAGAGCTAAGAGAAATTGTGTAAAAGCAAATGTTATGGAATTCTCCATCCCGTGAAATATATCCGGCAGCGGCCATTTAAGCATGTGCCCCATAGCGAGATACAAAAGAGGTACCGCAAACAGGAAAGAAATTATGAGCCTTTTCTTCATTTCCTTAAATTCCTTTTCCGCATCGGATTTCTGTTCCGACTTTGGAGCCGCATTTTTCCTTTCCGCAGATGAAGCGCCGTAGCCTGTATCTTCAACCATCTTTATAATATCTCCCTCTGTCAGTATAGATTCGTCATACTTCACTGACATGCTGTTGCTTAGGAGATTTACGTTGGCTTCTATAATCCCATTTGTATTGTTTATGTTTTTTTCTATCCTTGCGGAGCATGCCGAGCATGTCATGCCCGTAACATTAAATTTTTGCGCCTTCATTTCTTCCCTCCTTTATTTAGATACCTTATCAATAATAGAAATAATTTCATCTATTTTAGCTTCTTCGTTTCCCTGCTGAAACGCCTGCTTCACACACATATGCATGTGAGCCTTCAATATTTCATTATTGGCCTTTTTCAGTATTGACTGAACTGCCATAAGCTGGTTGGAAATGTCCATGCAGTATCTGTCTTCTTCAACCATCTTTAATATTCCTTCTATTTGTCCCCCAGCTGTTTTCAGCAGGCGGTTAATTTTATCCCTATCAGCTTTCATAGCTACCTCCTCACTAATACCCCCACCCGGTGGGGGTGTGTCTAATACTATGCTTAGTTTTCATTTTTGTCAATACCCTTTTTTTATTTTAATTTTTATTTTACATTAAAAATCAGTTCCCTTAAAGCAAATTAGTATATACTGTGTTCGGACAAATATTTGGCCGCACTTTTAAATTAAAACAGCATAAGCCCATTTTATATGCTTTTGGTATGTTGAATATTACTGTTTAAGTGCTATAATATTATAAGAACATTTTGTGAAAATATTATGAAGGCGGGAATGAAATGGATAGAAAATATATTGAGCAATTTGGAAAAAGCATGCCGCGTTTAGGATACGGCTGTATGCGCTTTCCTGTAAAGGATGGAAAAATAGACTTTGAGGCTTCAAGAGAACTGATTCACCATGCCTACAATAATGGAGTAAATTATTTTGATACGGCATACAATTATCATAATGAAGAATCTGAAATATTTTTAGGGAAAGTCCTCCCTGAATACAAAAGAGATACATACTTTTTAACCAGCAAGCTTCCTGTATGGAAGGTTACGGAGGAAGGGGATGCTGAGGAGCTGTTTAACCAGCAGCTGAAAAAATGCAACACTGAATATTTTGATTTTTATCTCCTTCATTCGTTAAGAGAAAGATCTATTGAAACTGTGGAAAAATTTAAACTTTATGATTTTATTTTAAAGAAAAAGCAGGAGGGGAAAATCAAAAATATCGGTTTCTCATTTCATGACAGCAACGAGGTTCTTAAGAAATTTGCTTCCGCCCACAAGTGGGACTTTGTGCAGCTTCAGATAAATTATTGGGACTGGGAGGAATATGATGCAAAAAGCATGTACGAAACATTAGAGAAACTTAATATTCCGTGCTTTGTCATGGAACCTGTAAGAGGAGGCTTTCTTGCTTCCTTTGCCCCACATGCAATGAAGCATTTTAAGGACTACAATCCGCAGTCAAGCGTGGCCTCATGGGCACTGAGATGGGTTGCATCTCTTCCCAATACTGCCGTTATTTTAAGCGGCATGTCAAATATGGAGCAACTGCAGGACAACATAAACACATTTACGGATTTAAAGCCCATAAATGATGACGAACAAAAAATAATCGACTCAGTTGTAGAAGATCTGAGAAAAATCAAGCCCGTGCCATGTACAGGCTGCCGCTACTGCATGGACTGCCAGTACGGTGTTGATATACCGGGAGTATTTGAAGTTTACAACGATTATAAAAAATCTGAGAATGCAGCCATAGCAACGCGCAGCTACTTCATGTTCATGGACGAAAAGGAACAAGGCGGCAATTGCCAGAAATGCGGAGAATGCATTCCTAAATGTCCTCAGCAAATAGATATCCCGCATGAGTTAGAACAGATTCACAGTGAAATGCTCCAATTAAAGGATACTGTAAAATAAAAAATATAAGATGATTTTGAAAAAAAGTTCGTCCTGCAAGATGCCGGACGAACTTTTTCAGTATATTATTTATTTATAGCTCACTATCTCCACACCTTCAGCCCGTATAAGTCCGGCCAATTTATCCAACGTCTCTCGGGAAGGGCTTTTGAATTCTCTTGAAGGCTTTTCTATACCCATGACTTCGTATTTTTCATCTCCGAAGCTGTGGTAGGGCAAAAGCTCAATCTTTGGTTTCTTTATACTTTCCTTTACAAATCTCGCCGTTTTGATAATATTGTCGATGCTGTCATTCACACCCTCTATTACCGGAACCCTGACAACCACATCAGAATTTAATTCATTGAGACGCTTAATGTTCGCCAGAATTTTTTCATTGCCCGCGCCGGTATAAAGCCTGTGCTTTTCATCGTCCATGTGCTTAATATCTACAAAGATAAGGTCAAGCTTTTCCAATATATCCTTAACGTCATCAAACTCAAAATACCCAGAGGTCTCAATAGCTAAGCTTATGGCCCTGTCATACAACACGAATGCAAGCTCTCTCAGCACATCCTGCTGCAGTGTTGCTTCTCCTCCAGAAAATGTAACCCCACCTCCGGAGTATCTGTAGAATATCTCCTGACGCTCCAGAATTTTAAGAATCTCACTGACAGAATATTTTTTCACCAGTCTCCTTCTGCTTCCAGCAGGACAAACATCCTCGCATTTTCCGCAGAAAATACACTTTTCTCTTTCCTCAGGCAGATTGAGATTGTTTCCCACGCCTGTTGGACAAATTATGGTGCATTTGCCGCAGCCTATGCACAGCTCATGCCTGTGCGACATTCTGTCCACATGAACTAACCCTTCGGGATTGGCACACCATTTGCACCTCAGGGGACAACCAGCAAAGAAAACTATGGTTCTAATACCATCTCCGTCGTTAACAGAAAAATTCTGAGGCTCCATAAAGAAACCGTATAAATTGTTCATATTTTTTCCTCTTTTATGATACCTAAAATTTATTATGAGCCGTCCTTGCAATTATGGCATCCTGCATGCTTCTTGACAGGTTTATAAACTGTGTGCTATATCCGGCAACCCTCACCAAGAGGTCTCTGTAGTCTTCAGGACGCTCCTGAGCCTTAAGCAATGTTTCTGTTGAAATAGTGTTAAACTGCACGTGAAACGCACCCAATGCAAAAAATGTCTGCACCATATTTCCAAGGTTGCCCTGTCCTCTCTTAGTGCTAACCAAATCCTCACTCAGTCTCAAATTAAGCAGTGTTCCGCCGGAATGTATATCCTGGTTCAGCTTTGCGGCAGAGCGCATTGCCGCAAGAGGTGTAGAGGTGTCTGAGCCCGCAAATGGAGACACTCCCTCTGACAGCGGCTCCTTCGCCTTTCTTCCGCATGGTGTTGCACCTACAACTTTGCCGGTAGGAAGATAGTTAGATATTCCCATAAATGCCGTGTTGAAATTATTTCCGTTAATATCCTTGTATTTATGCCCTTCTTTATAATAGTGATTTGCCATCTTGATTGCTATGCTGTCCACATAATCCTCATCGTTGCCGTACTTCGGAGCATTCAATGCCATCTGTCTCAGTTCATCGTATCCTTCCCAGTTTGCATCAATAGCCTTAATCACTGTGTCCATATCTGCAGCTTTGTCCTCAAACACTAATTTCCTTATGGCAGCGAGGGAATTTGATGTAACTGCAAGACCTATACCTGTAAGCACCGGTCCCAAGTTGTATTTTGCACCTGCATCCACTAAGTCTACACCATTATTAATGCAACTTTCAATGCATGAGGATAAAAACGGTCTGGGCACCATTTGCTTGTGAAGGTTCTGAGCAACCAATGTAGCAATTACAGAATGTTTTATCAGATTGTCAAACTGCTTGTAAAATGCTTCCTCCAATTCTTCATAACTTTCAAATGATGCGGGATTTCTTTCATCCAGACCTATTTTTAAGCCAGTTATTCTGCTGTAGCCTCTGTTCAGTGCAAATTCCAGAGCAGCTGTGAAATTAATGTTTACAGCTGATGTCCATTCTCCCGTCTTTCTGAAGTGGGGTACAACGCAGCCGCAGTTGTTCCAGTCTCTTGCATCCTCAGGCTCATAGCCTGCATTTATAAGCATCTGGTATCCCGCCTGGTCGCTGTGAATTGCCGGGAAGCCTGTTCCCTTGCTCACCAAATGCATCACGGCATCAAGAAAATCNNAAATCTCTTGGGCAATCCTGATGAATTCTAACGCTTAGTCCGGGCTGGTGTGTCTTAATTCTTTCCGTTGCCAGGAGTGCCATATATGACAAATCATTTGTGGCATCTCTTCCGTCCCTGGTCTTTCCGCCTACCGTAAGGTTCTGGAACTGGTTGTAGCCTGCGAAAAATTCTGCAGTATTTGCGGATATTGTCCACACCCACTCCGAAAGCTTCAGCCACAGTGCTTCTATTAATTCCTGAGTCTCATCCTTTGTTATTTCACCCGCTTCCATATCACTTTTGTAATAAGGGTACATAAACTGGTCAAATCTTCCCACATTCAAAGCCAAAGGATTTTCTGAAAGTATTCCTCCCACCTGAGTGAACCACACAAATTGAATTGCTTCATAGAAGGTAGCCGGAGGATTTTCAGGAATTCTATCGCAAATATCAGCTATTTTTAAAAGCTCGTTTCTTCTTTTTATATCAGTTTCTTCCCCTGCCATTCTTCTGGCCTCATGTGCGTATCTGTTAGCATAGGAGATGATACCTTCAGAGGTTATTATTATAGATTCGTAAAATTCCTTCTTCTGCATGTTTTCAGATGTTATATCCCTGAGCTCCGCAATATGTCTCCTTGCCTCTCTGATAATTCCCCCAAAGCCTTTCCTGAAAAGCACATCCTCATAATCCGGTGTAATTTCTCCCACTGCCTGCCTCCACTTAGAGTCATTGTCAACAATGCCAGTATCAATAGCCACTATAGCGGTGTCTCTTGGGAGCCGAGCTAAAAATGCTTCCTCAAGAGATTTTCCCTTCCAGTAAGGAAATATATTTTCTCTTACATATTTACGCTGCTCGTCTGTCATAACATATGGATCCTGAACTCTTTTATCGAAATTATCCATTTCTCTGTCAACCCATACCCAAGAAAATTCCGGAGTCAATATACCACATTTTCTGAATTCACCGGTAGCTCCAACTATGAGTTCACCGCCAAATATTTTCACATCAAGCTGTTCACAGGTGTCTCTGAAAGCTATGGCTCTGCGCAGAGATGTTGATTGCCCTTCAGTTTTTTTATGCGATTCCGTCCATATCCTCGCTCTTTCATAAGAAATTGCAGGTTTTGAATTAATGTAATTCTGCCTTATTTTTTCAATTCTATCAGTTACCATGGAAATCCTCCTTTATGTTTTATTATTATATTGTGCGTTTTAACATACAAGATCTTTAAAAATAAACAGAATATAAATATTCTGTATTATTCGTAATTAATATTTAACTATATTCTGGAATACAGCCTCCTCACCATAAGGATTGTTGTATTCGTGGAACTCATCAGCCTTAAAGGATATGGCTGACGGAGCTTTTAAAATATGCTTATTTCCATTTATCACAACTTCTATCGTCCCCTCTGTAACAATCACATATTCTTCCGTGGAATCCTTGTGAGGTGCGGAAACATGGTGTGCACCGGGAAGCAATTTTATATAAAAATACTCAAAGCCGGTAAGCGGGTTGAATGGGAATACGTTGTAAAGCAGCATCCTGCCGTCGGACTCATCCACAGGGTCCAGCTCTTCAATATTAATCCTGTTGCTTTCACTCTGGCTACCGCTCAGAAATTCTGAAAATGAAATTTTAAGACCGGTTGAAATCTTCCACAGAGTTGAAATGGTCGGTGTTGACTCAGCTCTTTCAATTTGGCCGAGCATAGCCTTACTAACACCTGTCAGGGCGGACGTTTCTTCCAATGTAAGACCTTTTTCCATTCTTGCTTTTTTCAATGCGCTGCTTATATTTAACAATAAATTGTTCATAGTATACCTACTCTCAGTTGTTAATTAATTATAGCGTGTTTTATTATTTATAGCAACAATTTTCTTATAAATTGCACCATATATGTTATAGTGTACAAACTTTCAATTCTTATATTAATAATGAAGCATATTATTATATGAATACAATTTTGAGGTGAAGCATGAAAAGGGAAAGTATTATTTACGGTACACTAATATTGACGGCTGCCACTGCAATGGTGCGTGTAGTTGGCATGGCCTTCAGGATTTATCTGGCAAACGTACTGGGAGCTGAGGGTATCGGTCTGTATCAGCTAATTCTTTCCATGTACATGCTGATGGTTACTCTGGCAACCTCTGGTATAAGGGTTGCGGTATCAAAGCTCATGTCTGAAGAATTGGCATTAAGAAACTATTCCAACGCAAAAAAAGTATTGAGACAGTCGATCTTTCTTTCGCTGCTCACCGGATTTGCCGCTGCATTTCTATTGTATTACTTTGCTGTATATATAGGAAGGAATATTTTAAACGATGAAAGAACTATACTATCTCTGATATACCTTGCACCCAGCCTTCCCCTCATTGCCGTTTCAAACTGCTATAAGGGATATTTCTATGCAGTAGGCAAAGTTGCCAAGCCTTCCATAGTCCAAGTTACAGAACAGCTGCTCAGGATTTTTGTGATTTTCTCAATCATGAATGCCTTTCTGCCCAAGGGTCTGGAATACGGCTGTGCCGCAATTGCCATAGGAATGACGGCAGAAGAAATCTTTTCACTTATTATAACGTGGATTTTCTATGTGTCAGATAAAAAACCATATAAGATGTCAAAAGCAAAAGCTGACAATATGCTGTTTAAAATTCTTGGCGTTTCCCTGCCCATTTCTGCGACATCATATCTGAATGCAATACTTCGAACTGTAGAAAATACAATGATTCCGGCAAGGCTTTTGTTATATGGACTTTCCGCAGAAACTGCAATGAGCCTTTATGGAATGATTAAAGGTATGGTACTTCCTCTGCTTTTTTTCCCTTCATCCTTCCTTACCTCACTGTCTTCAATTTTAATACCTTCCGTTGCCGGCGACAATGCAACATCAAATGAAAGAAAGGTCTCGGACACCCTTTCCAAGGTTCTGCACTTCACCGCAATTTCAGGAATACTGGTCGTTGCTGTCTTTGTAGCTTTTCCTTCCGAAATTGCAGTTGCAGTGTACAGTGACAATCAGGTTGCTCTGATGCTAAAGTTGATTTCATACGTATGTCCATTCATGTACCTCAACATGGTTATATCATCAATGCTCAACGCATTGGGAGAACAGATGATTTCATTCAAGGTAAATATAATTGAATCGATTTTAAAAATATCAATTATTTATTTCTTTGTTCCCATGTATGGATTCAATGCATACTTGTTCTCGCTGTTTATAACAACAATCCTCAATACCATATTGTATCTGGCAAGATTGCTTCAGGTATCATGTATAGTTTTCGACATTACAAACTGGGTTTTTAAGCCTGTTGCTGCGGGTACCGCTGCTGGGTTTATATCAAAATTTTTATATAACATCTTTATACAAAGCTCTCATCACAGCATCTTTGCGTTGGTTTCAGCTCTGACAATTCTCATGCTCCTGTACCTAATGGGCCTTGTTTCAACTAAAAGCATCAATCTTTCATCTTTAAAACATCTTAAAAAGCACATGTTCTGACATTAATTCGGGCTTTTGCTTTCTTATGAACATATTGGCATAATATACAAAGGATATTTCTCCGGCTAATTCAAAAAATATACTCATCAACATAAGGAGAGATATCATGCAATATAATATAACCAACATAATAATGTTTTTCCTGATATATGGTTTCTTAGGATTTTTGCTTGAAACTGCGTTCAGAACAATTACAGAAATGGAAATTGTAATCAGCCGCGGTTTTTTAACAAATTTCTTCTGTCCCCTTTACGGAATAAGCGGTGTTATCATCGTGCAGGTATTTAATTTAATCGAAATAAACATTGACAACCGCCTTGCTGCACTATTGACTGCAACGGCAGCATGTATTCTTGTTGTAACACTGCTTGAATATTCAACAGGAATAATTTTAGACAGGGTGTTTCATCATAAAATGTGGGATTACAGCAATCTGCCGCTTAACCTTCACTCATATATATGTCTTGATTTTTCATTGATGTGGGGAATTGTAACATTAATACTGGCGGGAATCATTCATCCACTTATGGAAATAGTCGTATATGCCATGCCGGAACAGGCAAAACTTACAGCCATATATACATCACTTATTTTATTAATTATCAATTCTACCTACAATTTTAAGATAATGGGTGAAATGTAATTATACGTTAAGAATCGGCTATGCATTGCAGTTGCCGATTCTTAACGTATATTAATTATAAGTATAGGCTTATCTGTCATTCATTATAAGTTCATCTATTGGTCTTCCAGGTGGAACAATTGGATAGACACTGCAGTCACGGTCAACTTTGCATTCAAGCAAAATCGGTTCATTGAGTCCGTCAGTATCACAAAGAACTTCCTGAAGCTCTTCCATGGTTTCAGCCCTAAAGCCCTTTATGCCGTATGCCTCCGCGAGCTTCTGATAATCAACATCATCGGGATTGTGCGTTTCAGAGTATCGTGCATTGCTGAACATTCTCTGCCATTGTCTCACCATGCCCAATGCATTGTTGTTGAACAGAACTATCTTTACAGGAAGCTTATATTTTGAGATTGTAACAAGTTCCTCGCAATTCATTCTGAAACTTCCGTCACCGGTGATTAACACTGTTTTTTTATCAGGATTTCCAACTTTGGCACCTATGGCAGCTCCAATACCGAATCCCATGGTTCCTAAACCGCCTGATGTTATAAATTCATTGGACTTATTAAAATTCCAGTACTGCCCGGTCCACATCTGATGCTGCCCCACATCTGTTGCAACAACTGTGTCCGTGTCGTAGTATTTATTGATTTCCTTAAGTATATTTTCAGGTACAAACTGTCCTTCAATATTGTTTTTTTGCTTCCTGGACATAATTTCATCCAGACAGACGCTTCGGTCCTTTTTCTCTGTCTTATCCAGAAGCCTTTTAAGTGTATCCTTCATTTCGCCTATGAGAGGAATGCTCTCATAGGTGTTTTTATCAACTTCTGTGAAATCCACATCTATATGAATTATTTTGGCACCGGGCGCAAATTTATCCGGGCTACCTATTACCCTATCGCTAAATCTTGCTCCTATTGCTATGAGCAAATCACAGTTTGTAACAGCCATATTTGTTTCCATTGAGCCGTGCATTCCCACAAAGCCTAATGAAAGCCTGTGGCTTCTCGGTATAGTTCCAAGACCCATAAAGCTGTTGCATACAGGAATATCGGATTTCTCCGCAAATCGTAGAAGAAGCTCGTCATTCTTCGATATCCTGACACCTCCTCCTGCATATATAACAGGTCTTTTGGCACTGTTAATAAGCGCAGCCGCCAATTCAAGGTCATCCTCTGAAACTGAAGGCATAATGTCTTCTTTTCCAACGATTGCTCCCTTATATTCACATGTTTTTACGAATACATCCTTGGGAATGTCCACGAGCACCGGTCCCGGTCTTCCTTTCATGGCAACATCCACGGCCTCTCTTATTACATCCTCCAGCTCCTCAGTACTGCGGACGAGGTAGCTGTGCTTTGTAACAGACAATGTCATTCCCGTTATGTCAACCTCCTGAAACGAATCTTTTCCTATAAGTGCGTTTGCAACCTGACCGGATATTACAAGAAGCGGTACAGAATCCATATATGCATTTGCAATTCCCGTAATTGTGTTTGTTGCCCCGGGTCCTGATGTTGCAATAAATACGCCTAATTTTCCGGTGCTTCTTGCAAATCCATCTGCGGCATGTACTCCATTTTGCTCATGTGCCGGCCTGTATACCTTGAAATAATCAAGCTCATCATAAAGAGCATCAAAGAAAGGTATTACAGCTCCACCGGGATAACCGAACAATGTATCGACACCTTTTTCCCTGAGAACTCTTAGTATTATTTGTGAACCTGATAATTTCATCGCTACCTCCGTTATATGTAGATTATTCCTGGCC